>JAZJYH010000025.1:0-156660 GCA_040390485.1 Pseudomonadota bacterium | reverse complement strand
CCCCTTGCTCGAAAGAGTGAGGGGTTTTTGCTTTGGGCGCTCACTTTACGGTATCACTTTGTGCGTGCAATCTTTAGTGCCATCCCTTGCCGGCGTCGCTTCCTGCTCTGCTCCTGCGCCATTTCCTGCTTCGCTTCACCCATCTTGCCCGGCCATCGCCAGCCGCCCCTTGCAGGCGTGAAAAAGGGCGCCACAGCGCCCCTTATGCATCTTGCTTGCTGACCTGGCTTAGAAACTATGCGCCAGCTTTAACACCGCGAAATTAACGCCTGGATTCGGCTTCTTGATGGCGCCGTTGGAGAAATGCTGGACCTTAAAGCCCAGATCCCAACCACCATCGAATACGTAGCCTACGCCTATGTGGTCGCCGAACTGGAAGGCGGTGGAGAACTTGCGTCCATTATTGTCATACACTTGCGAGAACAAATGGAAACCTATTGCAGCTTCTGAATAAAAGCCCTTTTTGTTATCCGCTTCAAAACGAAATACAGGAGTAAAGCCCAGGTCGGTAATATTTTGCTTGGAGCCGCTCACGCCCTGATAGGCATCGCCCTGCCATTGCGCCACTGTCGCATCCCAATAACCGCCCAGATGCGTGCCATTTGATTTGAACCATTGCTTGTCCCAGTTCCATTGCAAGCCGGCCCTGGCCATCTTGGTCTTGTTCCCGGTAGCGAATTCGCCGGAAACGGAATCAGCGCCAAAAACGGAATCTGCGGCAAATGAGCTAGCCTGGGCCAGTAGCAGAGCAACTCCGGCGGCAACAATTTTTTTGTTCAACATAGTCGAAAACCTATCCACTGTTAGAAAAAAAGAGCAACAAGCCTGACATGATATCGCAAATGTGGTTTATGCATCTTTCCCGGTGAAAAGCTTAGTGACAAAATTGAACTTCAGAATGCCGTCAGCCGAGTATTCACCCGGCGGCCTGAAATGCTAAGATCAATCCACGCGGGTCGCAGCCGGTGTCCTTATAGGACAGGGCCGAGCGACGGCCGTAGTATCACTCATAGGGACAAATCAAGATGGGAACATCAAAGCGCATCGCATTTCTCGGCATAGGCTTAATGGGTAAGCCTATGGCCGGCCGCTTACTGCAGGCCGGCCACGAAGTCGTCGTCTGGAATCGCAGCATCGCCAAGGCGCAAGAACTGCTCCCTTTGGGAGCCCGGCTGGCGGAGACGCCGGCGGCGGCGGTCAGGCACCAGGGCCAAGCGGCAGACTTCATCATCACCATGCTGGAGGCCGGTCACATCGTTGAGCAAGTCATGCTGGCGGCGCTGCCGGCCATCGCCGCCAATAGCATCTTCATTGACATGAGTTCCACCAGGCAATCGGAAGCGCTGGGCTTCCACGCCTTGCTTGCCAGTCATGGAATCGCCTTTGTCGACGCCCCGGTATCCGGTGGCGTGCTAGGGGCGGAAGCCGGAACCCTGGCCATCATGGCCGGCGCCAGCGCCGACAATTATCAAAAAGTGGAAGCCGTGCTGAGCGCCTTAGGCAGGCCGACCCGTGTCGGCGATCCGGGATCGGGCCAACTGGCCAAGCTATGTAACCAGTTGATCGTTGGCGGCACGCTGAGCATCATTGCAGAAGCCCTACTTTTGGCGCAAGCCGGCGGCGCCGACCCGGTTGCGGTGCGGGCAGCATTGCGCGGCGGCTTTGCCGAGAGCAGGATACTGGAAGTGCACGGGCAGCGCATGCTGGACAGGAATTTCCTGCCCGGCGGGCAAGTGAAGAGCCAGGCCAAGGACATGGAAAATGTGCTGATCGCCGCCGGCGACGCAGGCCTGAACTTGCCGGTGGCGGCATTGGTGACCCAGGCCTACCGGGAGTTGCTGGCTAACGTGCCCAATGCCGACCAGTCGGCAGCGCTGCTGGGCCTGGAGCGCCTGAATCCCGGTATCCGGCTGGGCACGGCGGCAGACCAGCTGCCGCTTTGAGCGCAACTGGTGTGGCGCTACAGGTTCTGGCCTTGGCCGGGGCGTCGTGTATCTCGCCAAGCAGACTGGCGCCGGCACAGTTATAGTAGAGTCCTAGGCGGTCATTGGACTCGGTAAATCATCCAGGTCCGACCGCTTGCCGGGCTTGATTGCTGCACGATCAGGCCGCCGATATCATTTACCAAAAGCAAATTTATGTCGCGACCTTCCGTCAAAGTGCTGGAAATACTGGAGCAATTGATTGCCTTCCAGACCGTATCCCGTGACTCCAACCTGGAGTTGATACATTGGGTGCAGGCCTACCTGGCCGGCTATGGCGTGGGCTCGCGCCTGACCTATGACAGCACGGGCAAGAAAGCCAACTTGTTTGCCACTCTGGGAGAGGGCAGGAAGCCCGGCATCATCCTGTCCGGCCATACCGATGTGGTGCCGGTCGAGGGTCAGCAATGGGATACCGACCCGTTCAAGATGACTATCGCCGGCGATCGCTTGTTTGCGCGCGGCGCGGCCGACATGAAGGGCTATATCGCGACGGCGCTGGCCAGCGTGCCGGCATTCCTGGCGGCGGACCAGGACGCCGCCTTGCACCTGGCGCTGTCATACGACGAAGAGATCGGCTGCATAGGGGTGCGCGGCCTGATCCAGGATTTGCAGGAAATCGGGCTGAAACCGGCCGGCTGCATCGTCGGCGAACCGACGCTGATGCAGCCGATTATCGCGCACAAGGGCACCCACCGCTTCCGCTGCTGCATCAGGGGCCGCGAGGCGCATTCCAGCTATACCACGCACGGGGTCAATGCGATTGAATACGCGGCGCGCATCGTCGTGTATATCCGCGAGATCGCTGACCGGCTGGCGCGCATCGAGCAGCGCGACGCTTCCTACACGGTGCCGTATTCGACGATGCAGACCGGACTGATCCGCGGCGGCCTGGCCACCAATATCGTGCCCAAGGATTGCGAGTTCCAGTTTGAGGCGCGCACTTTGCCGGATACGGACGCCGCAATTTTGTACCAGGAAATCAGGGAATTCGCCGCCAGCCTGCTGCCCGAGATGCAGAAGGTGGAGCCTTTGGCGGCGATTGATTTCGAATGGCTGGCCTCTGCCCCCGGTCTGCAGATGCAGGAAGATCATGAGATAGTCAAACTGGCGGCGCTGCTGGCCGGCAACGCGCCGAACGGCGCCGTATCCTACGGCACCGAAGCCGGCCTGTTCCAGCAGGCGGGCATCCCTACTGTGATCTGCGGCCCCGGCAGCATAGAGCAGGCGCACACGCCGAACGAATACGTGAGCTTGGATCAACTGGCGCAATGCGAAATATTCATGCAGCGCCTGATCAGCAACAGGTAAATGAGCAGCCCGGCCCGGGTCGATTGCGCGCCCAGGTCTTCAAATGAATTTTAGGATACAGATATGACCAGTACCATCGTCCGTGCAGTATGTCCGCATGATTGCCCCGATACCTGTGCGCTGCATGTGACAGTGACTGACGGCGTCGCCACCGAAGTGCGCGGCGACCCGGATCATCCTACCACCGCAGGCGTCTTGTGCACCAAGGTCGCCCGCTACACCGAGCGCACTTATCACAAGGACAGGTTGCTGTATCCGCAAAAGCGGATAGGGAAAAAGGGCGAGGGCAAGTTCGAGCGCATCAGCTGGGACGAGGCGCTGGATACCATCGCCGTCAAATTAGGCGCACTTGCCCAGCACAATCCGCAAGCGATACTCCCTTACAGCTATGCCGGCACCATGGGCCTGGTGCAAGGCGATTCCATGTCGCATCGCTTTTTCCACAAGCTCGGCGCCTCCCTGCTGGACCGCACCATCTGCGCCACCGCCGGCGGCACCGGTTATAAATATACGATAGGCGCCAGGATAGGCACCGATACCGAGCAGGTACAAAACGCCAGGCTGATCATCATCTGGGGCGGTAACCCGATCGCCTCCAACCTGCACCTGTGGATGCGGGTACAGGAGGCCAAGCGCAAGGGCGCGAAACTGATTGCGATCGACCCGTACCGCTCGCTGACCGCTGAGAAGTGCCACCAGCATATCGCGCTGCTGCCCGGCACCGATGCCGCGCTGGCGCTGGGCATCATGCACGTGCTGGTCACGGAAGATTTGCTGGACCATGACTATATTGCCCAATATACGCTGGGTTTTGAACAGTTAAGGCAAAGGGTGCAGGAATGGACCCCGGAAAAAACCGCGGCCACTTGCGGTATCTCGGCAGCGGAAGTGCTGGGGCTGGCGCGCGACTACGGCCATGCCGCGCAGCATGGCGAGCCCAGCATGATACGCGTCAACTACGGTTTGCAGAGGGTGCGCGGCGGCGGCATGGCGGTACGCAATATCGCTTGCCTGCCGGCGCTGGTCGGCGCCTGGCGGCACGCCGCCGGCGGCGTGCAATTGTCGGTATCGGATTCCTTCCCCAAGGATTATGCGACGCTGCAAAGGCCGGACCTGATCCCGGCCGGCAGCTATCCGCGCACCATCAATATGAGCACGATAGGCGACGACCTGTTGCGCGATGCTTCGCCCGAGTTTGGCCCCAGGATAGAGGCGCTGCTGGTGTATAACTCCAACCCGGTGGCGGTGGCGCCGGAATCCGGCGTGGTGGCGCGGGGTTTTGCCCGCGAGGATTTGTTTACGGTGGTGCTCGAGCATTTTCAGACCGATACCGCCGACTATGCCGACATACTGCTGCCGGCGACCACGCAGCTCGAACACACCGATATCCACAGTGCCTACGGCCATCTGTACATGATGGCGAACAATCCGGCGATAGCCCCTTTGGGCGAGGCCAAGCCGAACACTGAAATCTTCCGCCTGCTGGCGCACAGGATGGGATTTACCGATCCCTGTTTTTTGGAAACCGACGACGAGATTGCTGCCCGCGCCTTTAAGCAAAGCGACGCGCGCGCCGTGCACTTCGACTGGTCCTCGTTGAAGAAGAGCGGCTGGGCCAAGCTGAATCTGGCCGATGCGCCGTTCGCCCACGGAGGATTCCCTACGCCCTCCGGTAAGTGCGAGTTTTTCAGCGCCAGCATGCAAAGCGACGGGCTGGATCCTTTGCCCGCGTATATCCCGCCGTATGAATCGGCGGCCAGCAATCCGGCCCTGGCAAAGGACTATCCTTTGGCGATGATCTCGCCGCCGGCCAGGAATTTCCTGAATTCCTCCTTCGTCAATGTCCAGAGCCTGCGCGATACTGAAGGCGAGCCGCACCTGGACATCCATCCGGCCGACGCCGCCCGGCGCGGCATCAGCCAGGGTGACCGGGTGCGCATCTTTAACGCCCGCGGTTCCTTTGTCGCGCTGGCCAGGGTCACGGACAAGGCGCGCGCCGGCCTGGTGGTCGGCCTGTCGATCTGGTGGAAGAAATTCGCGTCCGATAACAAGAACGTCAATGAACTCACCAGCCAGCGCCTGACCGATATGGGCGGCGCACCCACCTTCTATGATGTGCTGGTGCAGGTGGAAAAACTGGCGCAGTGAAAGCCCTCTTACCGAAATGCGGCGTGCTGCTGTGCCTGCCATTGATGCTCAGTGCAATCACAGGCTGCGCGCAACTGGAATACTACGGTCAGGCGGTGCAGGGTCACCTGGCGCTGATGCAGGCTTCCCGTCCATTGGATAGCTTGCTCGACAATACCGATACCACGCCGCAGCTGAAGGCCAGGCTGCTGGCCGCCAAACAGATACGGCAATTTGCCGTGGATGAATTGGCGCTGCCGGACAATCCCAGTTACCGCAGTTACGCCCAGCTGGGGCAAGCCTATGCGTTATGGAATGTGGTCGCCACGCCGGCGCTGTCGCTGACGCCGCTCAAATGGTGTTTTCCGGTGGCCGGCTGCGTCAGCTATCGCGGCTATTACAAATACGATGCGGCACAACAATTCGCGCAGCAACTGCGTAGCGAAGGCTATGACGTCAGGGTCGAGGGCGTGCCCGCCTATTCCACGCTGGGCTGGTTCAACGATCCGCTGCTGTCGACCTTTATCAATGCACCCGACGCATCGCTGGCGCGCCTGATTTTCCATGAACTGGCGCACCAGGTGGTCTACGTCAAGGATGATTCCGCCTTCAACGAGTCTTTCGCCACCACCGTAGAGCAAGCCGGCGTGCAGCGCTGGCTGGACAAGTTCGGCGACGACAGCATGCGCCGGAATTACGAGCAGGACGACAGGCGGCGCCGGGAATTCCTGGTGCTGCTGCAGGAATACCGCGCCCAGCTGGAGGCGCTGTATAAGAGCGGCGTCGATGCGTCGCTAACCTTGCAGGCCAAGCAGGGTATCTTCCAGGCATTGAAGCAGGACTACCAGGCCTTGAAAGCGTCTTGGGGCGGCTATCCCAATTATGACCGCTGGTTCGCCGAACCCTTGAGCAACGCCCATTTTGTATCGATAGCGACCTACCACGACCTGGTTCCCGGATTCCAGGCCATGCTCGCCGACAGCGCCAATTTCCAGGAATTTTATCGCAGCGTCAAGCGGCTTTCAGCCCAGGAAAAAGCGAGCAGGACGGCGCAATTACGGCTTTTGGCACAGCAGCAAAAATAGCAAGGTACCTGTCAAGAGCGGCGAAGTGCGCGGGTCTTGAAATGGTGCGTTGCAGCATTTTGCTAGAGGATATGTTCAGGTTAAGTGCAAAAGACTTGCCGAAGTGCACTCCAGTCGATAGCATTCGCTATCGGCCATAGTGTTTGTCCTGTTATCCTGTGCGATGACCTTGGAAGGCAATGACCAATCAATATAAATTGTTCCCGCAGAAGTCAGCACCCTTGGCGCGGAGCAGCTAAAGAATAACAATCAGAGACGAGGAGAAAATATGGACAAATTTTGGCTACAGTCTTATCCGCCAGGCGTGCCCGCAGAAATCGACATTACCCAGTATCAATCGCTGGTGCAGTTAATGGAACAGGCTTTCCGCGAATATGCGGCACGCAATGCCTATGTTTGCATGGACAAATTCCTGACCTACGGCGAGCTGGATGACATGTCCAAGAAAGTCGGCGCATGGCTGCAGAGCAAGGGCTTGAGCAAAGGCGCCAGGATCGCGATCATGATGCCGAATGTATTGCAATATCCGGTGGCGATGGCCGCCATCTTGCGTGCCGGTTATACCGTGGTCAACGTCAACCCCCTGTATACGCCGCGCGAACTGGAACACCAGCTGAAGGACTCCGGCGCCGAAGCCATTTTCATCCTGGAAAATTTTGCCCATACGCTGGCGCAGATCATAGACAAGACCGCCGTCAAGCACGTCGTGGTTGCCAGCATGGGTGATATGCTGGGTGGCTTGAAAGGCAATATCGTCAATTTCGTGGTGCGCAACCTCAAGAAGATGGTGCCCGCTTTCTCGCTGCCGAACGCGGTGCGCTTCAAGCAAATGCTGTCCGAGGCGGCCCGCCTGACATTCCAGCCGGTCGCCGTCGGTTACGACGATGTCGCCTTCCTGCAATACACGGGCGGTACTACCGGCGTTTCCAAGGGCGCCACCCTGTCGCAGCGCAACGTGCTGGCGAATGTCCTGCAAAACGAAGCCTGGTTGCAACCGGCGATCACGCCCGAGATGGAAAAAGAACAGATGACGATAGTCTGCGCCTTGCCGCTCTATCACATCTTTGCGCTGACCGTGTGCAGCCTGCTGGGCACTCGCAAGGGCTCCCTGAATATCCTGATCCCGAATCCGCGCGACATGCCCGGTTTCGTCAAGGAATTATCCAAATACAAGGTCAATATCTTCCCAGCGGTGAATACCCTGTATAACGGTCTGTTGAATAATGCTGACTTTGCCAAGCTGGATTTTTCCGGCTACCGGATTTGCAGCGGCGGCGGCATGGCCGTGCAAAAGGCGGTCGCGGACAAATGGCTGCAAGTCACCGGCTGCCCGATCGCCGAAGGCTACGGCTTGTCTGAAACTTCGCCGGTTGCCACCGGCAACCCGGTCACGACCAAGGAATTTTCCGGCACCATAGGCTTGCCTATCCCCTCGACCGAAATCCTGATCCTGGACGACGACGGCCAGCCTGTGCCCTTGGGGCAGCCGGGCGAGATCGCAATACGCGGCCCGCAAGTAATGGCCGGCTACTGGAACCGTCCCGACGAAACCGCCAAGGTCATGACAGAGGACGGTTTCTTCAAAACCGGCGACGTCGGCATCATGGATGCGCGCGGTTATACGACGATCGTGGATCGCAAGAAAGACATGATCCTGGTATCGGGCTTCAATGTCTATCCTAACGAGATAGAAGGCGTAGTAGCGATGCATCCCGGCGTGCTGGAGTGTGCCTGCATAGGCGTGCCGGATGCCAATTCGGGAGAAGCGGTCAAGCTGTTCGTCGTGCGCAAGGATCCTACGCTGACGGCAGAAGCCTTGATGGCCTACTGCAAGGAACAGTTTACCGCGTATAAAAAACCGAAATACATAGAGTTCCGCCTGGAACTGCCTAAAACCAATGTAGGCAAGATCTTGCGTCGCGAATTGCGCGATGAAAAGAAGGCCGCATAATTTAGCGCACGCGGCGGCGCATCAAGTAAACAAAGGAAGGCGATGTGTGAAGCCTTCCTTTTTTTATTGGCCGCAGCGTGCAAGCTTCAGCCCCGCATCACTACGCCGGGCCTGCCGTCTTCCACCACAAAACTGGCCAGGGTGGAGAGGCCCGAGTCGGCCCGGCTCACATCGTCCAGCGCCATGAAGTGGGTATTCATTTGCCGCGGCGAAATATCCAGCAGCATGAAACCGCGCCTGTCGCTGCGGCCGAATTTGATATGCGGATTCTGTTCCACATACTGATCGGTGCGTTCTTGCGGACGTGAGCTGGAGGTGATCGAGGTGCCGCAAAACTCTGTCGCCAGGATGGGATTGGCAGCGGAAGCCTTGTTGTAAAAATCCCGTTTCAGGTTGGCCGCATAAAAGGTATGCACGTCGCCGGAGAGGACCACGGGATTGGCCGGCCGGTACTTTTGCAAGTCATCAAACAGGCGTTGCCGGGCGATGGGATAGCCATCCCAGCCGTCGGTCCAGAACTTGCCTTCAGCCTCGTTCAGCACGGCGACCTGGCTCGATTGCGCCATCAGGGTTTGTTGGGTGAGTATGTTCCATTTGGCGCCAGAGCCAGCCAAACCCTGGGCCAGCCATTTTTCCTGGTCTTGGCCCAGCATGGTGCGGGACGGGTCCAGGCGCTCGCTGCACTCGGCGTTGGTGACCGAGGTCGAGCCGCCTCCGCCGCCTTTCGGGCAAACCTGATAGGAGCGGTACTGCCGGTCGTCCAGCACGTGCAGGCGTCCCAGCCTGCCCCAGTCATACCGTTCGTAGATGCGCAAGTTGGCAAATTGCAGCGGCTGCGGGGACAAGGGCGGCAGGCGTACCGGCATATGCTCATAGAACGCCTGGTAGGCAGCGGCTCGCCTTTGCAGGAAATTGGGGTCCAGCCGCTCGTCCCTGTCATTGCCGTAGTCATTGCAGACTTCATGGTCGTCCCAGGTCACTATCCACGGTGCGGCATGGTGTGCTGCCTGCAAGTTGAGGTCGCTCTTGTATTGCGCATAGCGGCTGCGATAGGCGGCCAGGTTGGTGCATTCCGTTTTGCGCCTGGACTTGAGCGGGTGCGCCAAGTCGAACGGCCCCCATTCATAGATATAGTCGCCGAGAAAAGCCACCAGGTCGGGCGCCGATGCGGCGATATGCCTGTGGGCGGCGTATTCGCCGAATTCCCAATGCTGGCAGGAGGCGACGGCCAGCCGCAGGCTGCTCGGCATGCTGTCCGTGGGCGGCGCGGTGCGGGTGCGGCCCACAGGGCTGACGGCGTCGCCCAGCATGAAACGATACCAGTACCATTTGCCAGGCTGCAAGCCCGTCACGTCCACATGCACGCTGTGCGCCAGTTCCGGCAAGGCTGTAGCCTCGCCTTTTGCCGCGATGTGCCGGAAGCCTTCATCGCCTGCCATTTCCCACTTGACGCTAAAGGCCATTGCCGGCAGCAGCGCGGCATTCAGGGGATCGGGCAGCAGGCGCGTCCACAAGACGACGCTATCATGCCGGGGCGAGCCGGAAGCCACGCCGAGGCTGAAAGGGTAGCCGGCGGCCTTGCCGAGGGCGGTTCCCGGAAAGGCGCCGGCACAGGCTGCCAGGCTGGCTAGCCGGGCAGCCTGTTGCAAGAAATGGCGCCGTTCTGCCTGCATGTCAGCACTTGCCTGAGTCAAGGTTGTAATTGGTGATGCTTTCCAGCGGCGGGATGGCGCGCGGTTTCCTGTCGTCACCGGTGGCGACATAGGTCAGCGTCGCTTCGGTCACCTTGACGGTGCTGGCCTGCAGCCGGTTGCGCTCTGCATAGACTTCTACCGATACGGTGATCGAGGTATTGCCGACCTTGATCACTTCCGCATAAAACGATAGCAAATCGCCAACAAATACCGGCTGCTTGAACAGGAAGGAATTCACGGCGATGGTGGCGACGCGGCCATTGGCCCGCCTGGCAGCTGGAATTGCGCCGGCGATATCGACCTGGGACATGATCCAGCCGCCAAACACGTCGCCGTGCACATTGGCGTCGGCCGGCATGGGCATGACTCGGAGTTGCGGCATGCCGGATGGCAGCGAGGTTTTGACCGGTTCAGACATGGTTTACTCCTAAACAGTTACAATCATTAATTAGAATTAAAATTTATTGCGAAGCAGGCCTGGTCCATCCTTGTGGATGCTTGCACGGCCAGTCGCGATTGTCTCCGTATTGTTGTCGGCTTCGTTTTGCTGCCATGTATTACGTGCTTTCCATAAGCATAAACCATTATTTCCAGAATCCTTGCACATGAGCAGCAAATTCTCCAAGTTACCCGAGCCGCCTGTCGCCACCAAATCGCGCGATGACTGGGCCACACTGAAAACCTTGCTGCCCTATCTATGGGCTTACAAATGGCGGGTATTACTGGCGCTGTGCTTCCTGGTCGGCGCCAAGATGGCCAATGTCGGCGTGCCCTTGATATTAAAACAATTAGTTGACCGCATGAGCATCTCGCCGGCGCACCCGGCGGCGCTGATGGTGCTGCCGCTCGGTCTGCTGGTCGCCTACGGTGCGCTGCGCCTGTCGACCACGATGTTTACCGAATTGCGGGAATTCGTGTTTGCCAAGGTGACCCAGCGCGCGGTGCGCACCATCGCGCTGAAAGTATTCCGCCACTTGCACGCATTGTCGCTGCGCTTTCACCTGAACCGGCAAACCGGCGGCATGACGCGCGACATAGAGCGCGGCACGCGCGGCATCTCGTCGTTGATATCGTATGCCTTGTTCAGCATCTTGCCGACCCTGATAGAAATTTCCATGGTGCTGATCTACCTGAGCACGCACTACGATATCTGGTTCTCGGTCATTACTGCCGGCGCGCTGGTCACCTACATTATTTTCACCATCAGCGTGACCGAATGGCGCACGCACTTCCGCCGTACCATGAACGAGCTGGACTCCAAGGCCAACACCAAGGCCATCGATTCGTTGATCAATTATGAGACGGTGAAATATTTCGGCAACGAAGATTATGAGGCGCGCCGCTATGACGAGGGCTTGCGCAGCTATGAGTTGGCGGCGGTCAAGTCGCAAACTTCGCTATCCCTGCTGAACACCGGACAGTCGATGATCATTGCCACCGCGGTGACCCTGATCTTGTGGCGCGCGACACAGGGCGTGATCGACGGCAAGATGAGCCTGGGTGACCTGGTCCTGGTGAATGCCTTCATGATACAGCTGTATATTCCGTTGAATTTCCTCGGCGTCCTGTATCGCGAAATCAAGCAAAGCCTGGCCGACATGGAGCGGCTGTTTTCCCTGCTGGACCAGAACCGCGAAATCGCCGACAGCGATACCGCGCGCGATTTGCACATCGACCACCAAGAGGGCGGCGAAGTGGAATTCCGGCACGTGAATTTCAGTTACGAGAGCAAGCGGCAAATCCTGTTTGACGTCGACTTCACGATACCTGCCGGCACCACCACCGCCGTGGTCGGCCACAGCGGATCAGGCAAATCCACGCTGTCGCGGCTGCTGTTTCGCTTCTATGATATCCAGGGCGGCAAGATCACGATCGACAACCAGGACCTGCGCGACATCACCCAGCACTCGCTGCGCCGCGCGATAGGCATAGTGCCGCAGGATACCGTGCTGTTCAACGATACGATTGAATACAATATCGCCTACGGCAAGCCGGGCGCCAGCAAGCAGGAGGTGGTGGCGGCAGCGAGGGCGGCTTACATCCACGATTTCATCGAGACCCTGCCGGATGGCTATGCGACCATGGTCGGCGAGCGCGGCCTGAAATTGTCCGGCGGTGAAAAGCAGAGGGTCGCCATCGCCCGCACCTTGCTGAAGAATCCGGCGATATTGATTTTCGACGAAGCCACCTCGGCGCTCGATTCCAAGGCTGAGCAGGTGATACAGGCCCAGCTGAAGGAAATTGCCAAGAGCCGGACCACGCTGGTCATCGCGCACAGACTGTCGACCATAGTCGATGCGCAGCAAATCCTGGTGCTGGATAAGGGCCGCATCATCGAGCGCGGCACGCACCTGCAACTGCTGGCCCAGACCGGCTCCTATGCGCAGATGTGGGAGAGGCAGCAAAGCCGGCAACAGCAATCGGGTTCGCCGGGAGCCGATAGCGAAGATCTGCTGGACCGGACCGGCGAGTTGGTCGGATAAATTCAAGGCCCGACGGGCACGCATAACAACAAACCAACAAACAATACGACAGCACTATGGAAACCAAATGGCTGGAAGACTTTGTCTCCCTGGCGGAAACCAATAGTTTCAGCCGCTCTGCCGAGATGCGTCATGTGACGCAGCCGGCTTTCTCGCGCAGGATACAGTCGCTGGAGGCATGGCTGGGCACCGACCTGATAGACCGGACTTCCTATCCCACGCGCCTGACCCACGCCGGCGAAGTATTTTACGAGCAGGCGATCGTGATGCTGGGGCAAATCAACAATGCTCGCGCGCTATTGCGCGGCAAGCGCACTGCCACCCAGACCACGGTGGATTTCGCGGTGCCGCACACCCTGTCGCTGACTTATGTGCCCAAATGGCTGACCGAGCTGGAGGGCGCTTTCGGCGAAATCAATAGCCGCTTGCTGGCGCTGAATGTGCACGACGCGGTGATGACGCTGGTGGAGGGCGGCTGCGATTTGCTGTTGTGCTACCACCATCCGCGCCAGCCCTTGCTGCTCGACCCCAGTCAGTACGACATGATCACGATGGGCCATGAAGCGCTGCGGGCGTATGCGCGTTGCGACAAGGCCGGCGTGCCGGATTTCGTCTTGCCCGGCACCGAAAAAAAACCGCTGCCTTTCCTGAGCTACGCCAATAATGCCTACCTGGGGCGGTTGGTGGACCTGATCCTGAACGACGCGCGCATTCCGCTGCACTTTGATAAATGCTATGAAACCGATATGGCGGAAGGCTTGAAGATGATGGCGCTGGAGGGCCGAGGGGTGGTGTTCCTGCCGGAATCCTCGGTCAGCCGCGAACTCAAGCAGAAACAACTGGCGCGCGCCGACGGCGGCGTCAAGGAGTGGGAAGTCGAGATGGAAATACGGCTGTATCGCGAACGGCCGTCGGTGCAAAGACCCGGCAAGCTGATCGTGTCGCGGCTATGGGAGTACCTGCAGCAAAGGCATGGAATAGCGACAGCGCAGGTGGCCCCGCCGCGCAAGGGACGGCGCAATAAAGACGCTTGAAAGACGCTTGAAAGACGCCTGAAAGACGCCTGAAAGACGCCTGAAAAATAGTTTTCCTGTCGCTCTTGATAGGGAAAAGAAGTTTTCATGGGTTATGTTTTTATTGCATAGTTACATGCAAACAAAGCATTGGCGAAGCGCTTCGCAGTTGGCCTACTATGCGTCACCTAACCGGTAATTCGCATTTTTGCATGGAGTATTGAGCCAGGCAGCAGTGAGTGGAATGGCTGTGACGGGGATGCGCGCCAGATCGCTTTTATTGGTTCGCGGCCCGCTAGCCTGGTCCCCGCTGCCTGGCATCGGGACTCCGCCAACTGACACATGAAGGAGGCCATACCTTGTCCACCCAACACCAGATACCGTCTTATCTTACCCCGCATGAGGTCGGTCCTTGGGCAGTTTATCTAGAGCAGATCGATCGCGTTACTCCCTACCTGGGATCCTTGTCGCGCTGGGTCGAAACCCTGAAGCGCCCCAAGCGCATCCTGGTGGTCGATGTGCCGATCGAGCGCGATGACGGCAGCATTGCCCATTTCGAGGGCTATCGCGTGCAACACAATACTTCGCGCGGCCCCGGCAAGGGCGGTGTGCGTTTCCACCAGGATGTGACGCTGTCGGAAGTGATGGCCCTGTCTGCCTGGATGACGATCAAGAATTCGGCGGTCAATGTTCCTTACGGCGGCGCCAAAGGCGGCATCCGGGTCGATCCCAAGACCCTGTCGCGCGGCGAACTGATGCGCATGACGCGCCGGTATACCAGCGAGATCGGCATCATCATCGGACCGGACAAGGATATTCCCGCGCCCGACGTCAACACCAACGAGCAGACCATGGCCTGGATGATGGACACCTACTCGATGAATGAAGGCCGCACCGCCACCGGCGTCGTGACCGGCAAGCCGATCTCGCTGGGCGGCAGCCTGGGCCGTCGCGAAGCGACCGGCCGCGGCGTGTATGTGGTCGGTTGCGAAGCCGCCGCCAAGCGCGGCTTGCAAATAGAGGGCGCCCGGATTGCGGTACAGGGTTTTGGTAATGTGGGCGGCATCGCGGCGCGCCTGTTTACCGAGGCCGGCGCCAAAGTGGTGGCAGTGCAGGACCACCAGTCCAGCGTGTATCATCCGAATGGCCTGGACGTGCCGCAATTGCTGGCGCACGTGGCGGAAACCGGCAGCGTGGCCGGTTTCCCCGGTTCGGAAGCGAGCCTGGTCGGCGACGATTTTTGGGGCGTGGATTGCGATATCCTGATCCCGGCGGCGCTGGAACAACAGATCACGCAGAAAAATGCGCACAAAATTCGTGCAAGCATCATCCTGGAAGGTGCAAACGGCCCGACTACGCCGGAAGCCGATGATATCTTGCGCGATCGCGGCGTCTTGGTGGTGCCGGACGTGATCGCCAATGCGGGCGGCGTGACGGTCAGTTATTTTGAGTGGGTGCAGGATTTCTCCAGCTATTTCTGGAGCGAGGATGAAATCAACCTGCGCCTGACCCGCATCATGAAAGAAGCCTTCAACTCGGTATGGCATATCACCGAAGAGAAGAAAGTCTCATTGCGGACGGCGGCGTTTATCGTAGGCTGCTCGCGCGTATTGCAGGCGCGTGAAGTGCGCGGTTTGTATCCTTAATTATCCTTGATAAGGATACTGCCGGCCGGGTTTGCAATTATCCCCGGCCGGCAGGAGATGAGTGATGTGCTTGAACCACCCGGTGCTTTTGCGCCTGGTGGTTGTTTTCGATGGTGGCTTGGTTCTTGCAAGCATACTGGGCGAATGCAGGAAAAATCCGGATGACAGCCGAAGAATCTCTGGTAAATGTGCGCATTTTTAGCACTCGTTGGAGCAATAAATGAGTTCTAATGATGGAATGTTTGATCGCTAGTATGATACTGCTGCTGGCTGATCGGTAGACCAAGGAGATTATATGAAGAAAATGCAATGGATGCTCAAGACAGGTGTACTGTGCCTGCTAGGCATGGGCTCCGCTTTGGCGTATGCCGCGGATACCCTGGCGCATATCAAGGAAACCCAGACCATCACGATTGCCCACAGGGAGGCCTCCTTCCCGTTTTCCTATTTGTCGGAAAATAAGAAGCCGATAGGCTATGCAGTCGACATCTGCCTGAAGATAGCCGAGGCGGTGAAAAAAGAATTAAAACTGCCGCAACTGACGATCAACTACGTGCTGGTCAATCCTTCTACCCGCATGCCGGCAATCATCGAAGGCAAGGCTGACATAGAGTGCGGATCGACCACCAATAATGCCGACCGGCGCAAGCAGGTTGCGTTTACCATCCCGCATTTTTTTGCCACCGCGCGCATGCTGGTGCGGGCCGACTCCGGCATCAAGAACTGGACCGACCTGAAAGACAAGAAAGTGGTGACCACCAAGGGCACGACCAGCGTGAAGCTGCTGACCGACCGCGACAAGGTCAGGGCGCTGGGGCTGAAACTGGTGGAGGGCAATGACCACAATGACTCCTTCAATATGGTGGAGAGTTTCGCGGCCGATGCCTTCTCCATGGATGACGTGCTGTTGTACGGCTTGCGCGCCAATTCCAAGGATCCGGCCAAATTTGCGATAGTCGGCGACGGCTTGTCTACCGAGCCTTACGCGATGATAGTGCGCAAGGATGACCCGGGATTCAAGGCGGTGGCCGACAAGGAGATTGCCAGGATGATGAGCGATGGCGATTTCATCAAGCTGTACGACAAATGGTTCAGGAGCCCGGTGCCGCCCAAGGGCGCCAACCTGAATATGCCCATGGGCTTTCTGTTGCGCGACACCTTGCGCTTCCCGTCGGACAAAGTGGCGGACTGATTGGCGGACTGATTGGCGGACTGATTGGCGCTGAATTGATAATTTGTAGTAATTTTGGCAGTAAAATCCAGGATGTTAGACGGATTTGTACGTAGTAATACGTATCATATAAGCAAAAAAAACCGGTCGTAGCGTTGATGTTTTGGTAAACTTGGGAAATTCCCTTTTTGGATTAATTTTTGGAGACTGTATGAAATTATCGAAAGTATTGGCCGTTCTGGTCGCCGCTGGCGTGATCGCAGGCGCCGCTCAGGCGCAAGAAACCGGCACGCTGAAAAAGATCAAGGACACAGGTACGATCACACTGGGTGTGCGCGATTCCTCCATCCCTTTTTCTTATCTCGATGATAAGCAATCCTATCAAGGCTACTCCATCGATCTGTGCCTGAAGATCGTTACAGCAGTACAAAAGCAATTGGGCCTGAGCAGCCTGAAAGTGGTGATGAACCCGGTCACGTCCGCCACCCGTATCCCGCTGATGGCGAACGGCACCGTGGATCTGGAGTGCGGTTCCACTACCAATAACGTGGAACGTCAAAAGCAGGTGGCATTTGCCCCGACTACCTTCGTTACCGCGAACCGTATCCTGGCGAAGAAATCTTCCAACATCAAGACGCTGGCCGACCTGAAAGGCAAGACCGTTGTTTCCACTTCGGGCACGTCCAACCTGAAGCAATTGACAACCCTGAACGCCGATCAAAACCTGGGCATCAACATCATGCCGGCCAAAGACCACGCTGAAGCCTTCCTGATGGTGGAAACCGGTCGCGCAGTGGCCTTTGTGATGGACGATATATTGCTGGCGTCGCTGGCCGCAAATTCCAAAAATCCCGCTGAATACGAAATCAGCAAGGAAGCGCTGTCTGTAGAGCCGTACGGCATCATGCTGCGCAAGGACGACGCTGCATTCAAGAAAGCGGTTGATACTGCGATCAGCAATGTACTGACCTCCGGCGACATCAACCGCATCTACCACAAATGGTTCCTGCAGCCGATCCCGCCAAAAGGCATCTCGCTGAACTGGCCTATCTCCGACCAGCTCAAGGCCGTGATCGCCAAGCCTACCGATTCCGGTGAGCCTTCCGCTTATGCGGCAGTTCCTGAAGCGCAAAAAGCGGTGTTGAAGAAAAAGAAATAAATGATTGAGCGATGATGAAACGGGGGGCTCCTGGCCTCCCGTTTTGTTTTATAGACTTAAATTTGCTGCGCCGCACAATCAATCTGCTGTGTTTTCGGGCACCATGTCCATCACACTAGTGGCTGAGCTTGCTGGATGAGCTGAACAGGTTCAGCGCGGCCAGATAAAAAAAACCAGCCTGACGGTAAATTTGCTGCTGATGGACTGGTTTTGGAGAGGGAAGCTATGAATTACCACTGGAATTGGCAAATTTTTTGGGAGAGTGCGCCCGATGGCGGCGGCACTTATATGGATACCCTGATCTCGGGGATAGAGTGGACGCTGGCAACCGCGATACTGGCATGGATCATGGCCCTGGTTCTCGGCGCCGTCATCGGCACCGTGCGTACCGCGCCTAACAAATGGGGCGTACGCCTGAGCAATGCTTATATTGAATTGTTCCGCAACATACCGCTGATCGTGCAGATGTTCTTGTGGTACTACGTGCTGCCTGAAGTCCTTCCCAAGTCCATGGGAGACTGGCTGAAGTCGGCACCCAATATTTCGTTTATCACTGCAGTGCTGAGCCTGGGATTTTTTACCTCTGCCCGGGTGGCGGTACAGGTATCGACCGGCATCAACGCCATACCGCGCGGCCAAAAGTATGCGGGAACTGCCCTGGGCTTGACCTTGCCGCAAACTTATCGCTACGTATTGCTGCCGATGGCATTTCGCATCATCATCCCATCCCTGACCAATGAAGTCGCGGCCATCATCAAAAATAGCTCGGTGGCTTTGAGCATAGGCTTGCTGGAGTTGATGGCACGTGCGCGTTCCATGCAGGAATTCTCCTTTCAGGTGTTTGAGGCATTTTCCGCCGCGACGCTGATCTACCTGCTGGTTTCTGCGTTTGCCATCCTGATGTCCAACCTGCTTGAAAAGAAGACCGCCGTTCCCGGATTTATCACCTCCGGCACTGCCAATACGGGAGGACATTGATCATGTTTACGAATTTCGATTTCGACGTCATCCAGCGGACCTGGTATTACCTGTTTACCACCGGCCTGGCTTTTACCGTCAAGCTGACGCTGGCCTCCATGACCGGTGGCATCGTGCTGGGCACGCTGCTGGCGATGATGCGTCTGTCCAGCCACAAGTACATTTCCTTCATTGCGACCGCGTATGTCAACATGATGCGCTCGGTGCCGCTGCTGCTGGTGATTTTCTGGTTCTATTTCCTGGTGCCGTATATCGGCGCCTGGGTGATAGGCGCGAACGAGCCGATACAGGTCGGTGCACTGGCATCCTCGCTGATCACCTTCATCATGTTCGAGGCTGCCTACTATTGCGAGATCATGCGCTCAGGCATCCAGTCCATTCCGCGCGGCCAGGTTTCGGCAGGCTATGCGCTGGGCATGAATTACTGGCAAACCATGGGCAATGTGGTATTGCCGCAGGCTTTCCGCAACATGATACCGGTGCTGCTGACGCAGACCATCGTGCTGTTCCAGGACGTCTCGCTGGTATCGGTACTGTCGATTACCGATTTCTTCGGCGCGGCAGTCAAGATCGCACAGCGCGATAACCGCCTGGTGGAAATGTATCTATTTGTCGCGGTGGTGTATTTCATCCTGTGCTTCAGCCTGTCTGCCCTGGTGAAAAAATTACAGCAAAGAGTGGCGATTATTCGCTGATGAATCCACGAAGCTTGCGGCCTGGATCTGCGCCTGCAAGCGTGCATGCATACAAAAAGTATTCTGGAGAATTACATGATCAAACTTAATAATGTCAGCAAATGGTACGGCCAGTTTCAGGTTTTGACGGATTGCAGCACCCAGGTTTCCAAGGGTGAAGTCGTGGTGGTGTGCGGCCCTTCCGGTTCCGGCAAATCGACGCTGATCAAAACGGTCAACGGCCTGGAGCCCTTTCAGAAGGGCGACATCACGGTAGACGGCATCTCTGTCGGCGACCCGAAAACCAATTTGTCCAAACTGCGTGCGCGCATAGGCATGGTGTTCCAGAACTTCGAGCTGTTTCCACACATGTCGATACGCCAGAACCTGACCATAGGCCAGGTCAAGGTATTGGGTCGCAGCGAAGAAGAGGCGACCGAGAGGGGCTTGAAGTACCTGGACCGCGTCGGCCTGATGGCGCAAAAAGACAAGTTCCCGGGCCAGTTGTCCGGTGGCCAGCAGCAGCGTGTGGCGATCGCCCGCGCCCTGTCGATGGACCCGATCGCGATGCTGTTCGATGAACCGACTTCGGCGCTGGATCCGGAAATGATCAATGAAGTGCTGGATGTAATGGTCGGCCTGGCGCAAGAAGGCATGACCATGATGGTGGTGACGCACGAAATGGGCTTCGCCAAGAAAGTGGCCAACCGCATCGTATTCATGGACAAGGGCCTGGTCGTAGAAGATTGCGCCAAGGATGAGTTCTTCAATGCCACGCGTTCCGAGCGTGCCAAAGACTTCCTGGCCAAGATCATCCACTAGTTGTGTTTTTGCAAAAAATGGCCGCGCACTGCGCGGCCATTTTTTTGTCCGCAAGCCTGGAAATACTATTGGCAAACGCTTAATGCGCTTTTACCGATTCATCAAGATATGCGACTTCCGCGCCAGTAAAGGTAAAATGTCGGCTATACGCTTTCGTAAAGAATGAAGAGCCGCCATGACTACCAATACAGCTATCCAAGAACTCACCATTACCCGTCCCGACGACTGGCACCTGCACGTACGCGACGGCGCGGCCTTGGCCAGTGTCTTGCCGCATACCGCCAGCCAGTTTGCACGCGCGATCATCATGCCTAACCTGAAGCCGCCGGTCACGACCACCGAGCAGGCCGCAGCTTACCGCCAGCGCATCCTGGCAGCCTTGCCGCCGGGATCAAGCTTCGAACCGCTGATGACCCTGTACCTGACCGACAATACCCCGCCGGAAGAAATCCGCCGGGCCAAGGCCAGCGGCTTTGTGCATGCCGTCAAATTGTACCCGGCCGGCGCCACCACCAATTCGGATGCCGGCGTCACCGACCTTAGCAAGTGCTACAAGACCCTGGAAGCGATGCAGGAAGTCGGCATGCCCTTCCTGGTGCACGGGGAAGTGACCGATGCCGCGATTGATATCTTCGACCGCGAAGCCGTGTTTATCGACCAGGTGATGCTGCCTTTGCGGCGCGCCATGCCGGAACTGAAGGTGGTGTTTGAGCACATCACCACCAGCGACGCGGCGCACTATGTGGCAGAAGCCGAAGGCCCGATCGCGGCGACGATTACCGCGCACCACCTGCTGTACAACCGCAATGAGATCTTCAAGGGCGGCATACGGCCGCACTACTACTGCCTGCCGGTGCTGAAGCGCGAGACCCATAGGCAGGCTCTGGTCAAGGCCGCGATCTCGGACAGCCCGCGTTTCTTCCTCGGCACCGATTCCGCGCCGCATCCCAAGGGGCTGAAAGAGCACGCCTGCGGCTGCGCCGGCTGCTATACCGCGCTGCACGCGATGGAATTGTATGCGCAGGCCTTCGACCAGGCCGGCGCGCTGCACAAGCTGGAAGCCTTTGCCAGCCTGAACGGCCCGGCCTTCTACAATCTGCCGCGCAATGCCGGCACCGTCACGCTGAAACGCCAGACCTGGACCCTGCCGGCCGAGCTGCCGCTGGCAGATGCGACCATCGTGCCGCTCAACGGCGGGGAAGAGATGCACTGGAAACTGGTCTCCACCCAGCTTTGATGCCTGCATCCTGGCGGGCGGGCAGACATGTTTTTTGATCATATCGACTGGTCGCGAGCCTGGTATGCGTCGGTGCTGCCGCTGGCATCCGGCGTGACGGCGGCCGCCGACTGGCGCAGCCATGTCAATGCCACAGCCGGCGCCCTGCATATCCTTAATCATAGGCAACAGGCGCTGGGCTTCGTCGCGCAGCAAGAGCTGCCTGAGGGCAGGGCTTATGAAAGCTTTATCAGCGAGACCGGCAAGGTGCCTACGCGCGAAAACCTGCATGATTTTTTCAATGCGCTGGTCTGGCTGAGTTTCCCCCTGATCAAGATCCGGCTCAATGCGCTGCAGGCGGCGCAGATTGCCAGCCTGGGCATAGGCAAGTCGCGCGGCGCGGCGCGCGATGCGGCCACGATCTTTGACGAGAACGCCGCCTTGCTGGTGGTGCAGGAGGGTGAGCCGGGCGAGCGATTGATCGCGGCCTTGCGCAATCATCAATGGCGGCTAGCCTTTGTCGAGCAGCGGGCCTTGTTCGGCACGCAGTGCGAGGTCTGGTCGTTCGGACACGCCTTGATGGAAAAATTGGTGCAGCCCTACAAGGCGATTACTGCCCATGCCTGGGTGGTCCGGGTAGGCGCTGACTACTTTGAGCTGGACGCCGACGCCAGGCGCGCGTGGCTGGATAGGCAGGTGGCGCAGCAATTGGCGACGCATGCACTGAGCACCGCCGACTACACGCCCTTGCCGGTGCTCGGGGTGCCGGGCTGGTGGCCGCAGCAGGACGAAGATTTTTATGCCGACACGCAGGTATTCCGCTGCAAGCGGCCGGCGCGGGCCTGATGCGTTTTGGTGTCCGTCAGTCAGGCATAAAAAAAGGAGCCTAGGCTCCTTGTGCCAAGCTTGATTACTGTTCGCGCACCCAGGTCTGGGTGCGGCCGAACAGCGGCGCACCGATATAGCCGCGTACATTCAGTTTTTTATTGTTATCGATCAGGCTCAACTTGCTGTTGTACAGCTTGCCATTGGCGGGATCGAGGATTTTGCCGCCGGTATATTCATCGCCGTCTTTTTTCAGGCCGGACAAGATCGTCATGCCTATGATGGGCTGGTCCTTGTTGGCGCCGGTGCACTGGTCGCACTTGGGATTCTTGTCGGCGTCAGCCTCATTGAACAGCTTTTCTATCCTGCCCTGCAATTCGCCGCCGGTTTCGGTAATGCGTATCAGGGCCTTGGGCTTGTTGGTCTTGTCATCGATGCTTTTCCACAGGCCCACCGGCGAAGATGCGACATCTTCGGCATGGCTAACATAGGCGCACAGCATCAGGGCGAGTAAAACGAATTTTTTCATGGTGTCTCCATCTTGTATTAATTCCAAAAATGATTGTACGCGGCAGAAACTTATGCCGCGTACAATTTTTTTAGAGTACCTGCTTTAATACAGAGGAGGAAGATTTAAGCCGCCGGCAATTTGCCGAATTGCTCGCGCAACTTCTCCAGGGTGGCCGTGAAGCTGGCCATGCGCTCTTTCTCCTGCGCAACCACTTGCTCAGGTGCGCGGGCGACAAAGCTTTCATTGCCCAGCTTGGCTTGCGCCTTGGCAATTTCCGCGTCCAGGCGGGCGATTTCCTTGCTCAGGCGTTCGCGTTCGGCGGCCACATCAATTTCCACCTTCAGCATCAGCTTGGCGTCGCCTACCACAGAGACCGGCGCCGGGGATTCCGGCAAGGCATCCAATACCTGCACTTCGGACAGCTTTGCCAGCGCTTGCAGGTAGGGAGCAAAGGCTTGCAGCCTGAGCTTGTCTTCTGCATTGGCGGCTTGCAGCAGCAGTGGTACGCGCACTGCCGGTGACAATTGCATCTCTCCGCGCAAGTTGCGGCAGGCGTCGGTCATCGCTTTCAAGGCCGACATCCAGCCTTCGGCCTGTTCGTCTATCTTTTCCGGCTGGGAAATGGGATAGGCCTGGCGCATGATGGAATCGCCCGCTGCATCCAGCTGGCGGCCGGCCAAAGGCGCGACGGTTTGCCACAGGGCTTCGGTGATGAAAGGGATTACCGGATGCGCCAGGCGCAAGGTGGTTTCCAGCACGCGCAACAGGGTGCGACGGGTCGCGCGCTGCTGGGCTTCGCTGCCGTGCTGGATTTGCACCTTGGCCACTTCCAGGTACCAGTCGCAGTATTCATCCCAGACAAACTTGTAGATGCTGGACGCGATATTGTCGAAGCGGTAGTCGGCAAAACCTTTTGCGATATCGGCTTCGGTACGCTGCAGGGTCGAGACTATCCAGCGGTCTGCCTGCGAAAAGTCCAGGTAGGTGCCGGCCGCACAGACTTCTGCGCTATGCTCTTCCAGGCCGCAATCCTTGCCCTCGGTATTCATCAAGACGAAGCGGGTGGCGTTCCACAACTTGTTGCAGAAATTGCGATAACCCTCGCAGCGGCCGAGGTCGAAGTTGATGTTGCGGCCCAGCGACGCATAGCTGGCCATCGTAAAGCGCAGCGCATCGGTGCCATAGGCGGTAATGCCCTCGCTGAATTCCTTGCGCGTGGCTTTTTCTATCTTGGCCGCATCTTTCGGGTTCATCAGGCCGGTAGTGCGCTTGGCCACCAGCGCATCCACGCTGATGCCGTCGATCAGGTCGATAGGGTCCAGCGTATTGCCCTTGGACTTGGACATTTTCTGGCCGCTGGAGTCGCGCACCAAGCCGTGTACGTACACCGTATCAAACGGCACCTTGCCGGTGAAGTGCGTGGTCATCATGACCATGCGCGCGACCCAGAAGAAGATGATGTCGAAGCCGGTCACCAAGACCGAGGACGGCATGAACATGTCCAGGTCCGGCGTCTGTTCCGGCCAGCCCAGGGTGGAAAACGGCACCAGCGCCGACGAGAACCAGGTATCCAGCACGTCGTCGTCACGCTTCAGCTCGCCGCTGTAGCCCTGCGCTGCGGCTTTGGCCTTGGCTTCCTCTGCATCACGGGCCACAAACACCTGGCCGTCGTCGCCGTACCAGGCCGGGATCTGGTGGCCCCACCACAGCTGACGCGAGACACACCAGTCCTGGATATTGTTGAGCCACTGGTTATAGGTAGTGCTCCAGTTTTCCGGGACGAACTTGATTTCGCCGTTGGCGACCTTTTCCAGTGCCACTTCGGCGATGGATTTGCCGGGGAAGTGCGTGCCCTCCGGCGCCGGCTTGCTCATCGCCATGAACCACTGGTCGGTCAGCATCGGTTCCAGCACGACGCCGGTACGGTCGCCGCGCGGCACTTGCAGCTTGTGCGGCTTGACCTGTTCCAGCAGGCCGAGCGCCTCCAGGTCAGCCACGATCTGCTTGCGGGCGACGAAACGGTCCAGGCCCTGGTATTTGGCCGGAGCCTGGTCGCTGATCTTGGCCTCCAGCGTCAGGATGCTGATTTTTTCCAGGTTATGACGCTGGCCGATTGCATAGTCGTTAAAGTCATGCGCAGGCGTGATCTTGACGCAGCCGGTGCCGAATTCCTTGTCGACGTACTCATCCTTGATGATGGGGATTTCCCTGTCGGTCAAGGGCAGTTTCAGGGTCTTGCCGACCAGGTGCGCATAACGCTCGTCGGTCGGATCAACGGCGACGGCGACGTCGCCCAGCATGGTTTCAGGGCGGGTCGTGGCGACGGTGACATGGCCGCTGCCATCCGTCAACGGGTAGTGGATATACCACATGAAGCCGTCTTCTTCTTCCGACTGCACTTCCAGGTCGGACACTGCGGTGCCCAGCACCGGATCCCAGTTCACCAGGCGCTTGCCGCGATAGATCAGGCCTTGCTCCGCCAGGCGCACGAAGACTTCGGTGACGACCTTGGAGCGCGGCGCATCCATCGTGAAGTATTCGCGCTGCCAGTCGGCCGAAGCGCCCAGGCGGCGCATCTGGCCGGTGATGGTGGAGCCGGATTGTTCTTTCCACTCCCAGACTTTTTCCAGGAATTTTTCACGGCCGAGGTCATGCCGGGAAATTTTTTGCGCATCCAGTTGGCGTTCCACCACGATCTGGGTGGCGATGCCGGCGTGGTCGGTGCCCGGTATCCATGCTGTATTGTGGCCGCGCATGCGGTAGTAGCGGGTCAGGCCATCCATGATGGTCTGGTTGAAGGCGTGGCCCATGTGCAGCGTGCCGGTCACGTTCGGCGGCGGCAGCTGGATGCTGAATGCGGGTTTGGAGGCATCCATGGAGGCGGTGAAATATCCGCGCTGTTCCCATTCACTGCGCCAGTATTGTTCTATATCGGCAGGCTCAAAAGACTTGGCTAATTCCATAATGTGTCAGTGGTGATAGTGGTGATATGTGCTAAACCGTTGATTATAAATGAGACTATGTAGCTGCATATGCCCAATTCGCATTAAATGGCCGGTAAAAGCCCTGTTTGCCTTGTTCTAAAGGAAATTTTTTGCAGTATGTGCGTCCGGGTATAACTGCTATCCATAATTTTGTAATGACGCATTCCCAAAAGACCTTATAATTCGACATTCCTGCCGATGTGGATATTTCACATCGCGGGAAAAATGCTAGGGGTCCTGGCGAGCACACAGTGTTCGGCCGGGTGAGAAATACCCTTGAACCTGATCTGGATAATGCCAGCGAAGGGAAGCAAACCAGTGCATGGTCTCATTCCATCCGGCACTTCTTGGCCTCCCCAGCTGAAGATTTACAACACTGGGAGCACCATGAACGCCAATCCAAAATTCCTGTCCGCCACCGCCACCGTCGACGCCGCTGCCGTCCAGCCGCTACCGAACTCGCGCAAGATCTATGTCACAGGCAGCCGCGCCGATATCCGGGTGCCGATGCGCGAGATCAGCCAGGCCGATACTCCGGCCTCTTTCGGCGCCGAAAAAAATCCGCCCATCTATGTGTACGATACTTCCGGCCCCTACACCGATCCGGACGCCCAGATAGACATACGCTCGGGCCTGGCCTCTGTGCGCGGCGCCTGGATCGCGGAGCGCAGCGATACCGAAGAACTGCCCGGCCCGAGTTCAGCATACGGCATGGAAAGGCTGAACGATCCCAAGCTAGAAGAGCTGCGCTTCAACCTGAAGCGTAAGCCGCGCCGCGCGCTGGCTGGCAAAAATGTCAGCCAGATGCACTACGCCAGGCAGGGCATCGTCACGCCGGAAATGGAATACGTGGCGATACGCGAAAATATGCGCCGCAAGGAATACCTGGATAGCCTGAAGGCCTCCGGCCCCATGGGACACAAGCTGGCCGAAATGATGGGCCGCCAGCATCCGGGCCAGTCTTTTGGCGCGGCAATCCCGGCCGAGATCAGCCCGGAATTCGTGCGCGACGAAATCGCCCGCGGCCGCGCCATCATCCCGGCCAATATCAACCATCCCGAAGTGGAGCCTATGATCATAGGCCGCAACTTCCTGGTCAAGATCAATGCCAATATCGGCAATTCTGCGGTGACTTCGTCGATCGGTGAAGAAGTAGAAAAAATGACCTGGGCCATACGCTGGGGCGGCGACAATGTGATGGATCTGTCCACCGGCAAGCACATCCACGAAACCCGCGAATGGATAGTGCGCAATTCGCCGGTGCCTATCGGCACCGTGCCGATCTACCAGGCGCTGGAAAAGGTCAACGGCAAGGCCGAGGACCTGACCTGGGAAATCTACCGCGACACGCTGATAGAGCAAGCCGAACAGGGCGTCGACTACTTCACCATCCACGCCGGCGTGCGCCTGCAATACGTGCCGCTGACCGCCAAGCGCATGACGGGCATCGTTTCGCGCGGCGGTTCCATCATGGCCAAATGGTGCCTGGCGCACCACAAGGAAAGTTTCCTGTACGAGCACTTTGAAGACATCTGCGCCATCATGAAGGCCTATGACGTGTCGTTCAGCCTGGGCGACGGCCTGCGTCCCGGTTCCATCTACGATGCAAACGACGAGGCGCAACTGGGCGAGCTGAAAACCCTGGGCGAACTGACCCAGATCGCCTGGAAGCATGACGTACAGGTGATGATAGAGGGCCCCGGCCACGTGCCGATGCACCTGATCAAGGAAAACATGGACTTGCAGCTGGAAGCCTGCCACGAAGCGCCGTTCTACACGCTGGGCCCTTTGACCACCGACATCGCGCCCGGCTATGACCACATCACTTCCGGCATAGGCGCGGCCCAAATCGGCTGGTACGGCACCGCGATGCTGTGCTATGTAACGCCGAAGGAGCACCTGGGTTTGCCGAACAAGGTGGACGTCAAGGACGGCATCATTACCTACAAGATCGCCGCCCATGCGGCCGACCTGGCCAAGGGCCATCCCGGCGCGCAGATCCGCGACAATGCCCTGTCCAAGGCCAGGTTTGAATTCCGCTGGGAAGACCAGTTCAACATCGGCCTGGACCCGGACAAGGCCAGGGAATTCCATGACGAGACCTTGCCCAAGGATTCCGCCAAGGTGGCGCATTTCTGCTCCATGTGCGGACCGCATTTCTGCTCGATGAAGATCACCCAGGAAGTGCGCGAATACGCGGCCAGCCAGGGCATCTCGGAGATTGCGGCGTTGAAGCAGGGCATGGAAGTCAAGGCAGTGGAGTTTGTCAAATCCGGCGCCGAGCTGTACCGGAAGCAGTAGGGACGACGCCATGGAAATTGAATTGAACGGCGCGGCGCACCAGGTAGTAGAAGGGCAGAAG
Source organism: Pseudomonadota bacterium (assembly GCA_040390485.1). Lineage (GTDB taxonomy): Bacteria > Pseudomonadota > Gammaproteobacteria > Burkholderiales > Burkholderiaceae_D > Undibacterium. The sequence continues at coordinate 128,666 of JAZJYH010000025.1, read as the reverse complement.
CTGTCCGAGCTGGTCGCCGCGCTGAGTCTCTCCAACCAGGCCATCGCGGTGGCGGTCAATCGCCAGATCGTCGCCCGTTCGTCGTGGTCGGCGCACAGGCTGCAGGCGCACGACAAGGTGGACGTGGTGCGGGCAATCGGCGGCGGTTGACCCGCACGGAAAATTTGATGCTCGATATTCCCCGCTGGTAAAAAGGCGGGGATCAACAGGAAAAATTATGCCAAATGATACACAAGCATCCGGCCTGACCATCGCCGGAAGAACCTACAAGTCCCGCCTGCTGGTCGGCAGCGGCAAATACAAGGACCTGGAACAGACCAGGCTGGCGACCGAGGCTAGCGGCGCCCAGATCATCACGGTGGCGATCCGCCGCGTGAATATCGGCCAGGACCCGAATGCGCCCAGCCTGCTGGATGCGGTGCCGCCCAGCAAATACACGATCTTGCCCAATTCCGCCGGCTGTTATACCGCGGCCGACGCGGTGTATACCTTGCAACTGGGGCGGGAACTGCTGGGCGGGCACAAGCTGTGCAAGCTGGAAGTACTCGGCGATGAAAAGACCCTGTTCCCGAATATGCCGGAAACCCTGAAGGCTGCCGAAACCCTGGTCAGGGATGGCTTTGACGTGATGGTGTACTGCAGCGACGACCCTATCCAGGCCAAAATGCTGGAAGAGATAGGCTGCGTCGCGGTAATGCCGCTCGCTTCGCTGATAGGCTCGGGGATGGGCATCCTGAACCCGTGGAATCTGTCGCTGATCATCCAGCAGGCCAGGGTGCCGGTGCTGGTCGATGCCGGCGTCGGCACGGCGTCGGATGCGGCGATTGCGATGGAACTCGGGTGCGACGGCGTACTGATGAATACCGCCATCGCTGGCGCGCAAGACCCGGTGCGCATGGCGCGGGCGATGGGCCTGGCGGTAGAGGCCGGGCGCGAAGCCTGGCTGGCCGGGCGGATTGCGAAGCGCTTCAGCGCCTCGCCTTCCTCGCCTATGGCCGGCCGCATAGTGTGATGCCGAGCCATGTCGATTAGCCCGCAGCGCGCTTGCGTATTGGTATTTGCCGGCAGCGACCCCAGCGGCGGCGCCGGCATCCAGGCCGACCTGCAGGCGATCGCCGCCCAGGGCGCGCATGCGCTGACCGTGATCACTGCAATGACGGTGCAGGATAACGACAGGGTGCATGCGGTATATCCGGTGGCGCCTGACGTCATCGTCCGGCAAGCGCAGGCTTTGATCGACAAGATACCGGTTGCGGCGATCAAGCTCGGCATCGTCGGCAGTCTTGCCAATGCCCAGGCTATCGCCGGCGTGATACGCGAGCTAAAACAAAGGCAGCCGCAGCTGCCGGTGGTGCTGGATACGGTACTGGGCAGCGGGCATGGCGACGCACTGGCGGTGGAAAACGCGGTGCGGGTTATCGCCCCCTTGCTGGAGGTGGCCACGCTGATCACGCCTAACCTGCCGGAAGCCGGCTTGCTGTGCCCGGACGCCGCTACGCCGCTGCAGCAGGCACAGCAATTGTTGCGACAGACGTGTACCGACGTCTTGCTCAAGGGCGGGCATGGCAGCGGCGCGCTGGTCAGCAATCTCTGGCTGAACAGGCTGCAAACCGATCGCTGGCGCCAGGAATGGCAATGGCCGCGCTTGCCGGGCGAGTTTCACGGCAGCGGTTGCACGCTGGCGTCGGCCATTGCCGGGCAACTGGCGCTGGGGCGCAGCATGGAGCATGCCTTGGATATGGCGCAAGCGTATTGTGGGCAGGCGCTGGCGAATGCATACGCTATTGCCGCCGGCCAGTTGATACCGGCAAGAACATAAATGGGAAAAGATATGGCACAGGCATTAAACGGTTTATACCTCGTGACCCCTGACTGGGATGACACGCAAAAATTGATCGAGCTCACAGAGCAAGCCTTGCTGGGCGGCGCTGCCGTGCTGCAGTACCGGCACAAATTCGCGGACCCGGAATTGCGGCGGCAACAAGCCCAGGCCTTGCAGGCATTGTGTCGCCGTTATGCGCGTACTTTCGTCATCAACGACCACGTCGACCTGTGCCTGGAGCTGGATGCGGACGGCGTCCATGTGGGCGGCACCGATGCTTCGGTGGCTGAAGTGCGCCAGCGCGTCGGCCAGCACAAGATCGTCGGCGCATCCTGTTATGGCGATATGCAGCTGGCACAACTGGCCCATGACAGCGGGGCCAGTTACGTCGCCTTTGGCGGCTTCTATCCGTCCAGGGTCAAGAAATACCCGGTGACCACGCCGGTCAGCATCGTCGCGCAGGCCAGGGCTGCAATCCCGCTGCCGAATGTGGTGATAGGCGGCATGACGGTAGAGAATGCGCGGCCGCTGGTGGCGGCCGGCGCTGACATGGTCGCCGCGATCAGCAGCGTATACCTGGCGGACGACCCGCAATCGGCCGCACGCGATTTTGCCGGCCTGTTTGCCGCCCGCCTGGGTTAGGAAGCCTGCAGCGCCGCCAGCAAATTTTCTACCTTGTCCTTCATTGCCGGCGTCGCTGCCTGCATGGGAGCGCGCAGCACGTCGCTTGTCCATCCCAGCATGGATAGCGCTGCCTTCAGGGGTGCGGGATTTGGCTCTTCAAACAGGGTGCGTATCATAGGCAGCAGGCGATAAAAAATTTCCCTGGCTTGCCGGAGGTCGCCCTCGTCCATCAGCGCGGCCATGCGCACGAATAGTTCCGGGCGGATATGCGCCGCTGCGATGATAGCGCCGGCGCCGCCCAGGCTCAGATGGCTGAACAACTGGTGGTCCTCGCCCGTCAGCACCTGCAGTTGTCGGTCTGCGATCAGTTGCATCGTCGCATGCTGATTGCCGCCGCAGTCTTTGATCGCGACGATGCGCTGGTGCTGGGCCAGCGAGCGTATGGTTGCCAGTTCCATGTCGACGCCGGTGCGGTAGGGGATGTTGTACAGGATGACGGGGAGTGAAGAGGCGTCGGCAATGGCGTGGAAATAGTCGACGATGCCGGCCTGCGAGGGGCGGATGTAGTAGGGGGGAGTGACCAGCACGCCGGCGACCGGGCGCAGCTGTATTTGCTGCAGGCGGCCCAACACCTGGGGCAGGTTGTTGCCGGCCAGGCCCATCACGACCTTGCTCGCCGGGACTGTCGCCAGGACGGCGTCCAGCACCTGTAACTGTTCTTCCACGCCGAGTGCCGCCGCTTCCCCGGTGGAGCCGCAGACCACCAGGCCTGAAACGCCGGCGGCCATCAACTGGCGGCACATCGACTGCAGGGCTGCGATGTCTATTTCTGCGGCCGTCGTGAAGGGGGTGACCAGCGGCACCCAGATACCTGTAAAACTTGTCATCGTATTCTCCGTTAACTACAAGTTGACCGACTGTACACTGCAGTGGCGGCTGACAAGATTTTTGCGTAGGGAGTACCGTTCCTTGCGTGTCCTGTCAGCTCATCTGACAGGACAGCACGCCCCGGTCAGATGAGCGTCTGTTTCTTGGCCTTGCCAAAGGCGCATGCCGGCGCCGGGGCATACGGGCCCAAGTTGGCGACATCATTTTTGGCGAGGAAATTCATGGATGTTTAAGTGAAAGCGGTTTGGGACTGATTATGCGGGCTGGTGATGGCAAGGTCAAGCCTGGCCTTAAGCGTACACCAACGCGTACACCAACGCGTACACCAATGCGCTCATCAATGCGGATATCAACGGCAGCGCAAAGGGGCCAGAGCCTGGTCGCGTGTTGCCTGGTCCCATCTCTGGTTGAGCGGGGATGCCTGTCTGTCCAGTACATCCCTTACATCGGCGTCGCATAGATGCGGCTGCAGGTTTTTCAGGGCGGAGATCAGTTCCGGGGTCAGCCGGTCCAGCACCGGACGCACCTCGCTTGCCAGGTCTGGGGCGCGCTCGAACGGCCCCAGCTGTTGCTGTCGCCATTCGGCGTGCAAGCGGCTTTGCACGATTTTCCCAGCATTGAACTGGGACTGGAAAAAATCCCTGGCCAAGGCGGGATCAAGGCCTTCCCACTGTGCACGCACGGCAATGTCGCCGAGTATCTGTTGCTCCCGTAGCGGGTCGTCGATGGCGGCGCCGGAATTCCATTTGCTTTTTGCTACCAGCGGCGCCACGGCCAGCCTGGCATCGATTAATGCCACCATGTGCCTGGCTGAGCTTGCCTGCCCGCTTGCAGCCTGGACGGGGGATGCCGTCTTGCAGGCGCCCAGCAAGAGCATGAGCAGCGCCAGCAAGATCGTTTTGGTGTATTGATGGAAGGAAAGCATGGTGAGGACCTGTCGCTAAGGAATGGCAGGAGTATACAGCCGTGCGGTTTGCGCCGTTCGCGAGTTCACGTACATAAGCTGCCGTCCCTGCCGCAGTCCCGTATAATCTGGGAATGCAAAATCTCCTCCATAACCTGAATCCGGAACAGCTCGCCGCTGTCACCCTGCCGCCCCAGTCCGCCTTGATCCTGGCTGGCGCCGGCTCCGGCAAGACCCGGGTATTGACTACGCGCATCGCCTGGCTGATCCAGACCGGGCAGATCTCGGCCAACGGCATCCTGGCGGTGACCTTTACCAATAAGGCGGCCAAGGAAATGCTGATGCGCCTGTCGGCTATGCTGCCTATCAATACGCGCGGCTTGTGGATAGGCACCTTCCACGGCCTGTGCAACCGGCTGTTGCGAGCCCATCATCGCGATGCGGGTTTGCCGCAAACTTTCCAGATCCTCGATTCGGCCGACCAGTTGTCCTTCATCAAGCGCCTGCTGAAGGCGAATAATGTCGACGATGAAAAATATCCGCCGCGCACGCTGATGTACTTCATTAACGGCGCCAAGGACCAGGGGCTGAGGGCCAGCGAGGTCGAGGCTTATGACGAGATAGAGCGCAAGATGGTGGCGCTGTATGACCTGTACGACCAGCAATGCCAGCGTGAAGGCGTGGTCGACTTTGCCGAACTCTTGCTGCGCAGCTATGAGCTGCTCAGCCGCCACCAGCCCTTGCGCGAGCATTACCAGTCGCGTTTCAAGCATATCCTGGTGGACGAATTCCAGGATACCAATGACTTGCAGTATAAATGGCTGAAGCTGCTGGCCGGCCAGCACGGCGCGGTGTTCGCGGTCGGTGATGACGACCAAAGCATCTATGCCTTTCGCGGCGCCAACGTCGGCAATATGTCGGCCTTCGAGCGCGAATTCCGCGTGCAAAACCTGATCAAGCTGGAACAAAACTACCGCTCCCACGGCCATATCCTGGATGCCGCCAATACGCTGATTGCGAACAATAGCAAGCGCCTGGGCAAGAACCTGCGCACCGACGCCGGCCATGGCGAGCAGGTCAGGGTGTATGAAGCCACCAGCGATATCCAGGAAGCGCAATGGATAGTCGAGGAAGCCAAGAACCTGATACGCGAAGGCTCGCTGCGCAGCGAAATCGCGATACTGTACCGCTCCAATGCGCAGTCGCGGGTGATAGAGCACTCGCTGTTCACTTCCGGTATTCCGTATCGCGTGTATGGCGGCCAGCGTTATTTTGAGCGCGCCGAGATCAAGCATGCGATCGCCTACCTGCAGTTGATGGACAATCCTCACAATGATTCGGCCTTCCTGCGAGTAGTGAATTTCCCAGCGCGCGGCATAGGCGCTCGCTCGCTGGAGCAATTGCAGGATGCGGCCAAGCAGTATGGCATCTCGCTGTATGCGGCGGTGCCGTATGTGGCGGGCAAGGCCGGGTCTTCGCTGTCGTCTTTCGTCAAGCTGATAGAGGGCGCGCGCTTTGAAACCCAGCAACTGCCTTTGCCCGAGATGGTGCAGATCGTGCTGGAGGTCAGCAGCCTGATCGAGCACTATCAAAACGAGAAAGAGGGCGCGGACCGGATAGAAAACCTGGAGCAGCTGATCAATGCGGCCACGCTGTTCGTGTCGGAAGAGGGTTTCGGGCTGGACGCACCGGCGCTGGCCGGGCCGGCTTCGCAGGCGACGCCGAATATCACTACGCTGGCCGGCGGCATCGAGATTATCGATGCCGATGCGGCCCTGCCTACCGTGATGTCGCCGCTGTCCGCCTTCCTGTCGCACGCCTCGCTGGAGGCCGGCGACAACCAGGCGCAGGCCGGGCAGGACGCCTTGCAACTGATGACCGTGCACTCGGCCAAGGGGCTGGAATTTGATGCAGTATTCATCAGCGGCCTGGAAGAGGGGTTGTTCCCGCATGAGAATAGCGCCAAGGAAGAGGGCGGCGCGGAAGAAGAGCGGCGCCTGATGTATGTGGCGATCACCAGGGCCAGGAAACGCCTGTATATGAGCTTTTCGCAAACCCGCATGCTGCATGGCCAGACACGCTATAACATGCGCTCGCGCTTCTTTGACGAATTGCCGGAAGAAACGCTGAAATGGCTGTCACCCAAGATACAGCCGCACTGGTTCGCCAATCCCAAGTCGGCCTGGGATGAGTCGCCCAGCACCGGCGCCAACACCATCGCGCAAAGCTTTAATAAAAATGCCTGGCGCATAGGCGAGTCGGTGTTCCATGCCAAATTCGGCGAGGGCGTGATCGTGAATATCGAAGGCAGCGGCGCCAATTCACGGGCGCATATCAATTTCGGCCGGCACGGGATGAAGTTGCTGGACCTGAGTATTGCGAAACTGGATAAAATCCCGGGCTAACCGCCAGGCGCGCGCTTGCCGATGCTGTCATTGTGTTCCCATGGATGCGGGCAAGCTATTGCCGACTTGGCCTGGCATGTCTCTTTGTTGGGGATCGCCCAGTCCTGCTGCAAACAAACGGAAAACCGACGCGGCACTGTCTGGCCGCCAGTTAACTTGAATCGGCACTATCGGCACTATAAGGAGAATAATGAATAGTTCCCAACTGATCGACTACGCGGGCGCCGCCATTTTTGCGCTGGCGGTATTGCATACCTTTTCCACCAAAAAATTCCTGCACCTGGCGCATACCAGCGAAAATCACGCCGGCCTGTGGCATTTGCTGGGCGAGGTGGAGGTGGTGTTCGGCTTCTGGGCTTTCATCCTGGTCGGCTTCATCGCGCTGACTGCGACTCCGAAGGCGGCGATCACCTATCTGGAGGCGCAGAATTTTACCGAACCCTTGTTCGTGTTCGTGATCCTGACCATCGCCGGCACCCGGCCCATCCTGCATTCGGTGCAATGGCTGGTCAGCCGGATAGCGGCTGCGCTGCCGCTGGGCCAGGCGCTAGCCTCCTATTTCCTGTGCCTGTCGCTAGTGCCCTTGCTGGGCTCCTTCATTACCGAGCCGGCGGCGATGACCTTGGCGGCTTTGATGCTGCGCGAGCGTTTTTATACCCGCGGTATTTCGCAGCGGCTGAAGTATGTGACCTTGGGCGTGCTGTTTGTGAATATCTCGATAGGCGGCGTGCTGACGCCGTTTGCGGCGCCGCCGGTATTGATGGTGGCGGAGAAGTGGGGCTGGGATATCGCCTTCATGTCCAGCATGTTCGGCTGGAAGGCCGCCATTGCGGTGGTGATCAATGCGGTCGCTGCCAGCCTGCTGTTTCGCAAGGAGCTGGCAGGCGTTGCCGTTGCGCCGGCAACCGGGCAAGAGGAAGCGATGCCGCTGTCGGTGATTGCGATCCACTACCTGTTCCTGGCGGCGACCGTGGTGTTCGCCCACTACCCGGTGGTGTTCATGGGCTTGTTCCTGTTTTTCCTGGGTTTCACGGAAGCGTATAAACGTTATCAGGATAAGCTGATGCTGCGCGAGGGTTTATTGGTGGCTTTTTTCCTGGCCGGCCTGGTGGTCCTGGGCGGCAAGCAGCAATGGTGGCTGCAGCCTATCCTGGCCGGCATGGATTCGACGCTACTTTTCTTTGGTTCCATGGGCCTGACCGCGATCACCGATAATGCTGCGCTGACCTATCTGGGCTCGCTGGTCGAAGGCATGTCCGATATCGCCAAGTATGCGCTGGTCGCCGGCGCGGTGGCCGGCGGCGGCCTGACGGTAATTGCGAATGCGCCGAATCCGGCCGGCTTCGCCATCTTGAAGGATTGCTTCGATGAGCAGGGGATCAGTCCGCTGGGCCTGTTCGTCGCGGCCTTGTTGCCTAGCGCGGTGGCGGCGCTGTGCTTCCTGCTATTGTAGGCACAGATTAGACGTAATACGCGGTGCTGGTCATCAGCTTGGCCATGGCCTGCATCACCGATTGCACCGGCGGCGGCAAGTTGGCGGCGCCCAGGGCGGCAGCAGCAGCGCCGTGCGCCACTTCGTCGCTGCGCATTTTTTCCACGATGGCGCGGGACTTGGCATCGCTTGCCGGCAGTTGTTCAAGATGGCTGGCCAGGTGGGCCTCTACCTGGCGCTCGGTTTCCACTACAAAGCCCAGGCTGAGCTTGTCGCCGCAGCGTGCGGCGATGGCGCCGCAGGCAAAAGCGCCGGCATACCACAGCGGATTCAACAGGCTGGGGCGCGAACCGAGTTCCTGCAGGCGCTGGGCGGTCCAGGCCAGGTGGTCTTCTTCTTCCATGCCGGAGTCGGCGAACTGGCGTTTTACTTCTTCCGAACCGGAAAACAGGCCCTGGGCGTCATACAGGGCTTGTGCACAGACTTCACCGACGTGGTTCACTCGCATTAATCCGGCGCTAAGTCGCCGGTCCTGGTCGGATAAATGACCCTGTTCAAGGTCCTGGGCCGGATTGGCCCGGCTGGCTCTGGCCTGGCCGGATACCACGCGCAAGGCGCGGTCAAAACCCAGTACCAGTTGATCTAGCTTGAATGGACGCATGGTGTGTTAGCTGTCTTGTTGCAAAACCCGTATTGTAAATTAAGCCGGCCGCGAGTCGCTAAAGAACCTCATCTACCTTCTGCTTACTGACGAAAAAGCGTCGCGCGGCAGCGCAAAATAAAAATCGCACAAATGTGCTTTAAATTGTCCGAGGAATAATAAAAAAAACCGATTTTTACCCTAAAAATTGCATATTAGATAATGCTAAAAGCATGATTTGTTGTGATAACGCCACATAAAATTCGCCCCATCCGGAATGAGGACAAATTCTCTTTGCCCTAATGCACTTAATTTGTTTCAATGGAATCAGCTTCTTGATCAGCCGGTACCGGAGTCCTGGCAAGACTGAATGCTACATAAAATTGATGTATTAGCTTGAAATGCAATCAATTAACAATATTATAATTTTGGAGACATTTTCAATGAAGAAATCGCTACTGGCATTCGCAATTCTCAGCGCCTTTGCAGCAACAGCATCCGCACAATCCTCCGTGACCATTTACGGCTCTATCGACGCCGGCATTCGCAATGTGACGAATACCGATGCCGCCGGTAACAGCAAGCTGACGATGGGCTCGAATGGTACCTACAACTCCAACCGTCTCGGTTTCAAGGGTGTAGAAGATCTGGGTAGCGGCATGAATGCTCACTTTGTCCTGGAATCCGGTTTTAATACAGCGACTGGCTCCTACGACAATCCTGCAGTAGCGTTCAACCGTTCTGCATTTGTCGGTGTGACTGGCGATTTCGGTAACGTCGACCTCGGTCGTCAATATTCCCTGGCGTTTAAGACTATCGGTACTTACGAGCCATTCAACTACAAATTCCCATCGATCACTTCTCCAGTGGCCGGCGTGGCATTGTTCTACCCTGCGACATTCAGCGGCGGCGGTGCAACACGTTTCAACAATGATATCCAGTACACGGCGCAATTCGGCGGCCTGAGGACATCCCTTGAGTATGCGCTGGGCGAAGTTGCCGGCGACACCAGCAGGAACTCGGTAAAAGCGATTTCGGCCACTTATGTAACTGGCCCTGTGAATTTCGGCGGTAACTACATGTCTACCGATATTGCCGGCTTCAAGAATAAATACTGGACAGTCGGTGGCGCCTACAAGATGGATGCATTCCGTGTCTCCGCTGGCTACGTAAAAGAAAAACAAGAAACTGTCATCAATATCGATGCAGAGCAAAAATCCTACTGGGCTGGCGTCAGCTATGTAGTGACTCCGCAAATCGAATTGACCGGCGCTTACTACGTGACCGACGCATCCGCGTTCGTGGCAGCGGCAGGCAAGGTGATGGATAGCAAGCGTAAGAACCTGGTCATCGCCGGAACCTATGCCTTGTCCAAGCGCACCAACTTCTACGTAGAAGCGGATAACCGCAAAATCGAAGGCCCATTATTCCAGATCGGCGCCGCTCCTGGTCCTGTACAAACCAGGCAGACTGGTTTCTCCGTAGGTATTACTCACCTGTTCTAAGCTGGTCAGTGCGCTTGTACCCTGTGGGGTGCGAGCACCCGCTGTGCCACAAGAAGCCTCGCAACAAGCGGGGCTTCTTCATTGCCTGACTCAGCAAGCGGGTGGAATTTTCACCAGCCTGGCTCGCGCAGTCAAAAAAACACGATCAAATATTGATAAAAATACATCAAATTTCCCTGGATTTTGCGCAAATCTGGTGATTTTTTATGCGTAGCGGCCTATTGCGATGCAGCAATAAAGTGGTCGTAAAATTGCCATATCGGCATGTTTTCGTTGCAATTTAGAGACATACCCTCCCTCCAAACCCCGCAAAAGCCAAATTAGCTTTGCCGCCAAACCGTATCTTTGGTCAAATACGTTAACTTCTATTTAGCAGTCTTGTTCGTTTTGAAGTATGAGCTGGGCACTGCAACGTACTAAACAAAAAGCTTCTCGCAGCGCCCTCGCTTACTGTAGTTCATGTCAACATGAAAACCTTTGGAGAAATATCAATGAAAAAATCACTACTAGCTCTGTCAGTACTGGCTGCATTCGCAGGCGTTGCTCACGCACAATCGTCCGTAACTATCTACGGTGTTGTGGATATGGCTATTCAGAATGAAAACCGCGGCGGCACTGGTCCTGGCACTGGCACAATCACTGGCCTGGACAGCGGTATCCAATCCGGTTCGCGCGTAGGTTTCAAAGGTACTGAAGATCTGGGCGGCGGTCTGAAAGCTAATTTCCAATTGGAAATGGGCGTCAACGCTGACAACGGTACTTCTTCCCAAGGTGGCCTGGCATTCGGTCGTCAAGCATGGGTAGGTTTGTCCGGTGATTTCGGTTCCGTGAACATGGGCCGTCAATACACACCAATCTTTATCGCTGTTGACACTATCGACCCATTCGACGCTGGTTTCACTAGCGGCGCAGCTGGTCAAGGTACATCCAGCGCCGGTATCCTGGGCGTGTTCGGTACACCATTCCGTTCCAACAACACTGTAAACTACTCCACAAACAATCTGGGTGGCTTCACAGGTTCCGCTGCTTACTCTTTCGGCGAAGTTGCTGGTAATACATCCGCATCCCGTCAAATCGGTTTGTCCGGTACTTACGCTGCAGGTCCAGTGACTGCAACTTTGGCTTACCACAAAGCAAATGACGTCACAGGTAACAACGCAACCAAGATCGTTTTCTTGGGCGGTATCTATGACTTCGGCGTTGCTAAACTGCACGCTGCCTACGGCAAGACAACAACTGATCTGAACACTGCTGACAACAAGCAATGGATGATCGGTACAACAGTACCATTCGGCGCAGCTGCTTTCCTGGCTACTTACACACGCATTACCAATGAATTGGTAACTGCTAATAAGAGTAACCAAGTTGCTATCGGCGGTACATACTCCCTGTCCAAGCGCACTAACCTGTACACATCGTTCTCCCGCACTTCGAACGATGCAAACGTTAATGCTGGCGGCCTGGCAGCAGCTAACGGCGCAACAGACCGTCTGTTCAACGTTGGTATCCGTCACAAGTTCTAATCATCGACAGGCTTAGGCCTGTTGGTAGCGGACATAAAAAAAGCACCTTCGGGTGCTTTTTTTTTGCTTCGCTGAAAACAAAGACGCCGGCTGAATTTTGCGCTCAGCTCAACAATTCATACTTGCCGCCTTTTTCCAGGGCGCGCTGGTAAGCGGGCAGTGCATGGATGCGCTGCAGCCAGCCCATTAAATGAGGCCGGCCAGAGTCCAGCCCGCCGCGCGCAGCCGAGGCTTCCACCGGAAAACTCATTTGTATGTCGGCGGCCGAGAACTGGCTGCCGGCAAACCAGCCGGTCCTGGCTATTTCAGCCTCCAGATAATCGAGATGGCGGGTGATTTGCGGCTGGATAAATGAATCCTTCACCTTTTTCGCTATGCCGCGCGCAATCGGGCGGACAAAGAAGGGCATGGGGCCCGTCTCTATGCGGTCAAAGATCAATTTCAATAGCAGTGGCGACATGGCCGACCCCTCGGCAAAGTGCAGCCAGTAGGTATATTTCAGCTTTTCCGCGGTGCCGGCCGCCGGGATCAAGCGGCCCTGGCCGTAACGCTCGAGCAGGTACTCGATGATGGCACCGGACTCGGCAATCACCAGATCGCCGTCGCTAATCACCGGCGATTTCCCCAGCGGATGCACTTCCCGCAGCGCGGCGGGGGCCAGCATGGTGTTGGGATCGCGTTCGTAAAACTTGATTTGATACTCTACGCCCAGTTCTTCCAGCAGCCACAGTACGCGCTGCGATCGAGAGTTATTGAGGTGATGGACAACGATCATGTAGTTCCTTAAACGAATGAGACCGACAACCCGGGCAAGGTAACGCCGGAGAATGCGGTAGACCAGGTTTGGCCCGGCGCCACCGGATAGGCATCGGTCCAGCTGCCGGTGGTGATAATTTCCCCGGCCTGCAATCCGGGGAATTGCGGCTGGGTTTTCAAGAGTTGATGCAAGTGCCAGACTGCGTGCAAGGGACTGTCCATCACGTTGCTGCCATAGCCGGCACTCAGCAGCAAGCCGTCGCAGGAGAGCGACACGCTGGCATTGGCGATGACGTCGGCCAGATGCTGGCGGGTGGCGCTGGATAGCATGCGCGGCTCGCCTATCAATAGGGTGCCGTGCAGGCCGAGTGCGGCGATTGCATCGGCCGCTTCGAATTTCCAGTCCGGATACGGGCAGACCACGATTTCCAGGCCATGCGCCATCCATTCCAGGCAATCGGCTAGTTCTTCTATGCTGGCGTCGGCGCCCGGTGTGTGGCCCAGCTTCACCACGACTTCAGGTTCTATCCGCGGGCGCATGGCGCCGGCCAGGCTTTGTATCGTATACGTCTGGTCCAGGTAGCGCACCGTGCTATCGAACAGTGTGCCCCACATGGGCGCCTTGATGGCTTCCTTTTCGCCGTACTTTGGCCACAAGGTACGGTTGGTGAAAGCCAGTTTGCGACCCACCGGGGTTTCGCCCTCAGCGGTGCGTATGGTATCCAGGCTCTTGGCGATATCGTAAGCGTCGGCAATGCTCAGATTGGTTTCTGAGGTGATGGGATTGAGCGACCGCGAATGTGCCCTTGCCTCCAGAAACTGGTAGGCATAGCGGTCGGCGAGGGTGGACATGAGCATGGCGAAACGCTTAGCTTAGGATTTTGAGTGAATTGCCATTGTCTTCGACGCATGCATAATGTGCAAGCCTATCCGTAAAAAACCATTTTTTGATCTGCATTATTTTCATATGGATTTCGTTAAAAATTTATCAAGCTGATTGGCGAAAGCCTGCCTGTCGGCATTGTTGAAGGCGGCGGGACCACCGGTTTCCACGCCGCCGCTGCGCAGTTCATCCATGAATTGCCGCATGCTGAGGTATTCCCGGATATTGTCATTGGTATACCAAGAGCCCCTGGGGTTCAGTGCTTGCCCGCCCGCCTGCAGCACGTCGGCCGCCAGCGGTATGTCGCCGGTAATCACCAGGTCGCCTGCTTGCATCCTGCGCACAATCTCATTGTCGGCAACATCAAAACCCGCCGGTACTTGTATCGCCTTGATGAAGCGGGAAGGCGGCGTGTTCAGCATGCGGTTTGCCACCAGGGTGATAGTCACCTGCCAGCGTTCGGCCGCATGAAACAGGATTTGCTTGATCACGTTCGGGCAGGCGTCGGCGTCAACCCAGATTTGCAGGCCGCCTGGTTTCATAGGCTTGAATGTATCTTCTGTCACTTCAGGCTGCGCAGGGATTCTAAAACGGTACGGCGGGTGGTCAGCACTTCTTCGGACAGCGCGCTGGCGGCATCGAGGTTGTCTGCCAGCCTGTCTCCATGCTTGCGCCAGGCCGCCAGCAGGCTTTCGCTGGCGTTCTTCACCGGTAGCGGAGCCAGGCTGCCGAGATCATTGATTTGCAGCACCAGCGTCAATGCCCGGGTGGGATCGCCGCGCTGTTTGTCCATGCGAAAATGGGCGTAGTCTATGACTTGCTGCAGCTCGGCCAGGCTCTTCAGCATTTCAAATTCGGCCGCCCGCACATTGCGATTGGCCTCGGTCGATTCATTGCGCCAGGTGTTATAGAACAATGCCGACAGCGCAACCAATAAGCTCAGCAGCGCCAGGTGATTGCGCCGCACTTGCTGGAAAAAGCCATTCTTTTCTTCCATTGCTAGCTCCATATGTCATTGCACGACGACGGTCAATCCTAATTGCCGTTCCATAGTTCGCCATTGGCGCCGGTCTTCGGCGCCGTGACGCCGAAATGCTGGTAGGCGCTCGGTGTCGCGATGCGTCCGCGCGGCGTGCGTTGCAGATAGCCTTGCTGGATCAGGTAGGGCTCCAGCACGTCTTCTATCGTATCGCGCTCTTCGCCTATCGCGGCCGCCAGGTTGTCCAGGCCGACCGGGCCGCCGCCGAACTTGAACAGCACGGCCTCCAGCAATTTCCTGTCCATCAGGTCAAAGCCCACCGGGTCCACGTCCAGCATGATCAGCGCGGCGTCGGCAATCGCCTTGGTGATTTCGCCATTGCCTTTGACTTCGGCATAATCCCTGACCCGGCGCAGCAGGCGATTGGCAATACGCGGCGTGCCGCGTGCCCTTTGCGCGATTTCGCGTGCCCCGTCCGGTTGTATCGGCGCATGCAGCAAGGATGCCGAGCGGGTCACGATCTTGGTCAGCTCGGCTGCGGTATAAAATTCCAGCCTGGCCACGATGCCGAAGCGGTCGCGCAGCGGATTGGTCAGCATGCCGGCCCGGGTGGTAGCACCGACCAGGGTAAACGGCTGCAGATCCAGCTTGACCGAGCGCGCCGCCGGACCCTCGCCTATCATGATGTCGATCTGGTAGTCTTCCAGCGCCGGATACAGGATTTCTTCGACCACCGGCGACAGCCTGTGTATCTCGTCGATGAACAAGACGTCATTGGCTTCCAGGTTGGTCAGCAGCGCCGCCAGGTCGCCGGCCCGTTCCAGTACCGGGCCGGAGGTCTGGCGCAGGTTGACCCCCATCTCGCGCGCGATGATATGCGCCAGCGTGGTCTTGCCCAGCCCCGGGGGGCCGAACAATAGGGTATGGTCGAGCGCTTCGCCGCGGTTGCGTGCCGCTGCAATAAAGATTTCCAGCTGGCCGCGGATTTTTTCCTGGCCTACGTATTCTTCCAGCTGCTTGGGGCGCAGCGCGCGTTCTATCGCCTCTTCCTGCGGCGAGCTCGGCGTGGCGGCAATGATGCGCTGCTCGCTAAAATTGTCGGTCTGGATCGCCATAAAATGTTAGCCTTTTGAAAGAGACTTCAGGGCCAGTTTGATCCCCTCGGACACGCCGCTGCCGGCCGGGATTTGCTTCACGGCCATCAGCGCTTCCTTGTCCGAATAACCGAGCGACAGCAAGGCGTTCAAGACGTCCGAGCTATGGTCATGCGCCGCCGCGCCGCCGCTGACGACACCGAGGTCGGCCCCCAGCTTGCCTTTCAGCTCGAGCAAAAGGCGCTCTGCGGTCTTCTTGCCTATGCCCGGTATCTTGGTCAGGCGCCCGGCTTCCTGCATGGTAATCGCCTGGGCCAGGTCGGCCACCGACATGCCGGACAGGATGGACAGCGCAGTGCGCGCGCCGACGCCGCTGATCTTGATCAGTTGGCGAAATACGCTGCGCTCTTCCGCCGTGCCGAAGCCGAACAGGATGTGCGCATCTTCGCGTATGGTCAGGTGGGTCAGCAGCATGACCTTTTCACCGAGGCCGGGCAGGTTGTAAAAGGTGCTCATGGGTACGTCGATTTCATACCCTACGCCCTGGCAATCGACCACCAGCTGAGGGGGATTTTTTTCCAGCAACAGACCGGAGATGCGACCTATCATCGTATTGTTATCCTAAGAATTATCAAAGTTATGATAGCAGGATAGTGCTGTAAATTGGGGAAATTACTGTAAATTTAATCAGGCTTTGCGCCCTGGCGATGCTGGGAAAAACGCCCGATGTTAGCCTATCAAACGTCCCGCGCGTACGCGCAAGCCGCGTTTGGCCAATGCCGGGGCAAGCGCGCCCAGAGTGGCCAGGGTATCGCCGCTATGGGCGTGGCAGATCGCTACGCCGAGCGCGTCGGCGGCATCGGGCCCTGGCAGGCCGGGCAAAGACAGCAGGCGTTGCACCATGTCCTGCACTTGTTCCTTCTTGGCCTTGCCATGCCCGACCACACCTTGCTTGACCTGCAGTGCAGTGTATTCCGCTACGGCGAGGTCAGCGCTCACTAGCGCGCAAATGGCTGCGCCGCGGGCTTGTCCTAGTAGTAATGTGGATTGTGGATTGACGTTGACGAAGACTTTTTCTATCGCGGCGCAATCGGGCTTATAGGTGCGGATGACTTCAGAGACGCTGGCCAAGATGGTTTTCAGGCGTTCCGGCAACGAGGCATCCTGGGTCTTGATGGTGCCGGAGGCGATGTAGGCGAGCTTGCTACCCTGCTTGTGGATGACACCAAAACCTGTGGTGCGCAGACCGGGATCGATGCCTAGAATTATCATGTATGAATGGTTTTATCCATCGCCCCGTCTTGGCAAGAGCGGGGCGATGAAGGAGTTTAATGCCTGAAGTGACGCGTGCCAGTGTACACCATCACCACGCCGCGTTCGTCGGCAGCGTCGATGACTTCCTGGTCGCGCATCGAACCGCCCGGATGGATGACGCAAGTAGCGCCGGCATCGACCACCACGTCCAGGCCGTCACGGAACGGGAAGAAAGCATCGGAGGCCACCGCAGAACCGGCCAGGCTCAAGCCGGCATTCTGCGCCTTGATCGAGGCGATGCGGGCGGAGTCGATGCGGCTCATCTGGCCGGCGCCTACGCCCAGGGTCATGCCGTTGCCGCAGAAGACGATGGCATTCGACTTGACGAATTTGGCGACGCGCCAGGCAAACATCAGGTCCTGCAATTGTTGCGGGCTAGGCTGCAGTTTGGACACGACTTTTAATTCTTCCACTGCGACATTTTTTGCGTCCGGCGCCTGTACCAGCAAGCCGCCGCCTACACGCTTGAAGTCGTAGGCATTGACCGCATCGCCGAGGCTGATTTCCAGCAGGCGCACGTTTTGTTTGGCCGCAAAAATCTGCCTGGCTTCTGCAGTGAATGAGGGCGCGATCAAGACTTCAACGAATTGCTTGGCGACGACTTCTGCCGCCTTGCCGTCCAGTTCGCGGTTGAAGGCGATGATGCCGCCAAAGGCGGAAGTCGGATCGGTTTGCAGGGCCTTGGTATACGCCGCAAACGGAGTGTCGCCCAAGGCCACGCCGCAAGGGTTGGCATGCTTGACGATGACGCAGGCGGAGACCTCGAAAGACTTCACGCATTCCCAGGCGGCGTCGGCGTCGGCGATATTGTTGTAGGACAGTTCCTTGCCCTGCAACTGGGTGTAGTTGGCCAGCGCGCCCTGTACCGGATTCAGCTCGCGGTAGAACGACGCCGATTGGTGCGGGTTTTCGCCGTAGCGCATTTCCTGCACTTTTTCAAAGTGCAGGTTCAGGGTTTGCGGATAGCTGCTGCGGGTCGCGTGCGCTTTGTCTGCGCCCAGGCTGCTCAGGTAATTGGTGATGGCGCCGTCGTATTGCGCGGTATGGGCAAACACTTTCTTGGCCAGCGTAAATTTGGTGTCGTAGCTGACCACGCCCTGGTTGGCCTTCATCTCGTCCAGCACCAACTGGTAATCGACGGGATCGCAGATCACCGCCACATCCTTATGGTTCTTGGCCGATGAGCGCAGCATGGTCGGGCCGCCGATGTCGATATTTTCTATCGCGTCTTCCAGCGAACATTCCGCCTTGGCCACGGTTTGCTGGAAAGGGTAGAGGTTCACCACCACCATGTCTATGGTAGGGATGCCGTGCTTTTCCAAAGCCGCGACATGCTCGGGGAAATCGCGGCGCGCCAGGATGCCGCCGTGCACCTTGGGATGCAGGGTCTTGACCCGGCCGTCCAGCATTTCCGGAAAACCGGTGTAGTCGGCGACTTCGGTCACGGCTAGGCCGTTGTCGGCCAATAATTTGGCCGTGCCGCCGGTAGACAGCAGCTTGACTCCCATGGCGGAAAGCGCGCGGGCGAATTCCAGGACGCCGGTCTTGTCGGATACTGATATGAGGGCTTGTTTGATCATGGTGGTGAATAACGAGAGTGAGGGATTCTGTGCGATGGTATGCGTTATTTACGTCTTGCTTCGGTAGTGCTGTATCTACTGCCCCGGCCTTGGCCTCGCTATCCGATACGCCTACAACAAGCCGTGCTGCTGCAATTTCTTGCGCAAGGTATTGCGATTGATGCCCAGCATGTCCGCCGCCTGCGACTGGTTGCTCTCGGCGCGCGCCATGACCATTTCCAGCATCGGCTTTTCTACCGCCAGCACGACCATGTCGTAGATGTTGGAGGCCGGCTGTTCGCCCAGGTCGCGGAAATATTTTTCCAGGTTCTTGTGGACGGCTTCTTGGATACTATCTTTGCTCATGCTTTTTTCTATTGTTTGATTTTTGCTTGTGGATGCGAGACTGCAATCAGTACTAGGTGAGTGCGGCATCCATGATTTATTTTAGTTTTTGGCGAAAATACAATGTTCAGCTCAGGTGTAACCTCAGGTATAACTTATGCCTAACCTTGTGTCCAACCTTATGCTGCCATTTTTTCTTCAGCGGGGCGGTATTGTAACCGCTCACCGACTTGCGAATCAAAAAACATTTTTACCGCATCCAGTTGTTCTTCGCATGAAGTCAGGGTATTCATCTGTTGCCTGAAAGTTTCGCCGCCCACCAAATCCTGTACATACCAGCCTATGTGCTTGCGTGCCGTTCGTACGCCGAGGAATTCGCCGTAGAACGCATAGTGCGCTCGCAAGTGCTCGTCCATCAGGCGGCTGACCTCGGAGATCAGCGGCGCCGGCAAATAGCTGCCGGTGCGCAGGAAGTGATCGATTTCACGGAATATCCACGGCCGCCCCTGGGCGGCACGGCCTATCATGATCGCATCGGCCCCGGTCACCTGCAGCACATGGCGGGCCTTCTCGGGGGTGGTGATGTCGCCGTTGGCCACGACCGGGATCGAGACCGCGGCCTTGACTGCGGCGATGGTTTCATATTCGGCATCGCCCTTATAGCCGTCGGCCCGGGTGCGGCCGTGCAGGGTCAGCATCGCGATGCCGGCCGCCTCTGCCATTCTGGCGATGTTCAGCGCATTCTTGTTGGCCCGGTCCCAGCCGGTACGGAATTTCAGCGTGACCGGCACGTCGACCGCCGCCACCACCGCGTCCAGGATCTGGCCGACCAGGCTTTCATGCTGCAGCAGGGCCGAACCGCACCAGGCGTTACATACCTTTTTGACCGGGCAGCCCATATTGATGTCGATGATCTGCGCGCCGCGGTCCACATTATGCTTGGCGCACTCGGCCAGCATGAGCGGATCGGCGCCGGCGATCTGCACCGCCTTGGGTTCCATCTCGCCTTCGTGATTGGTGCGGCGCGTGGATTTCTCGGTATCCCACAGGCGCGGATTGGAGGCCGCCATTTCCGACACCGCATAGCCGGCGCCCAACTCCTTGCATAGCTGGCGAAATGGCCTATCCGTCACCCCTGCCATAGGGGCGACAAAAATATTATTACGCAGCACATGGGGGCCGATTTGCACGATGAGCAGGGGGGAAGTTTCGGGGAAGCGCTATTCTACCTGAAAACCTGCCTAATTAATAAGCAAAATGAGCGGAGTTTTCAATACAAAAAATGACGGCCTATGAAACGATTAGAGGCAATAGCCTGATACTTTTGCCAGTTCAATGGTAATCTGCTCACACTATAGTCGGGCCAGTATGCGCTTTGTCATGCAATTTCCTGCTCGCGCCGACCAAAAGATTTTCTTATTATCGGGAGTAATAATTGAGCCAGCAAACTGGAGAGAAACTGCATAAGATTACGATAGTCGGCGGCGGCGCCGGCGGCCTGGAACTGGCGGTTCGGCTGGGCAAGAAATTGGGTAAGAAACACAAGGCTGTGATTACGCTGGTGGACGCCAGCCGCACGCATTTGTGGAAGCCGCTGCTGCACCAGGTGGCCGCAGGCACCCTGGACAGCCATGCCGACGAGCGCGAATATTTTGCGCTGGGCCGCGCCAATCATTTCAGTTTCCGCCTGGGCCGCATGGATGGGCTGGATCGCGCCAAAAAGGAAATCTATCTGGCCCCGGCCTATGACGGCGACGGCAGCGAATTCCTGCCGCGGCAAACCATAGAATACGACACGCTGGTGATGGCGCTGGGTAGCCAGACCAATGATTTCGCCACGCCGGGCGCACGCGAAAACAGCATCATGCTGGATACGCCGGCGGCGGCCGAGCGCTTCCACCAGCGCCTGATCAATTTCTGCCTGAAGGCGCAGGCCGAATCCCGGGCCAAGGGCGAGGGGCGGTTCACTGTCACCATCATAGGCGGCGGCGCCACCGGGGTGGAACTGGCGGCCGAACTGCATATGACGACCAAGATATTGTCCAGTTACGGCCTGGTCAACTTCCATCCGGAAAAGGATTTGAAGATTGTCATCGTCGACGCCGCCACCCGCTTGCTGCAAGCCCTGCCGGAACGTCTGTCCGACGCGGTTGCGCGCGAGCTGCGCCAGATCGCGGTGGAAATCCATACCAATGAAAAAGTGGTGGAAGTGTCCAAAGAAGGCGTGCAAATGGCCAGCGGCAAGTTCATCCCCAGCGGCATCGTGGTATGGGCGGCCGGTATCAAGGCACCGGATTTCCTGAAAGAGATAGACGGCCTGGAAAGCAATCGCATCAACCAGCTGGTCGTCCATAGGACCATGCAAACCACGCGCGACCCGGCGATTTTTGCGATTGGGGATTGTGCCGCCTGCCCGCAGGGCGAAGGCCAGGCCAGCGTGCCGCCGCGGGCGCAGTCGGCGCACCAGCAGGCCAGCACCCTGGCCGACTCGCTGGCGCGTCTGCTGGACGGCAAGCCCTTGCTGGAATTCACTTACCGCGACTACGGCTCGCTGGTATCGCTGGGCGACTACAGTACCGTGGGCAGCCTGATGGGTTCACTCAGCAGCGGCTCTTTATTCATCGAGGGCATGGTGGCGAAATGGATGTACTGGTGGCTGCACAAGCACCACCAGATCGCGGTCAACGGCATGTTCCACACCTGGCTGACCACCTGGGCCGAGCTGATCGCCCGGGTCAGGAATCCGCGCATCAAGCTGCACTAGGCGCGCGGCCAGGGCGCCAAGCCAGCTGCTTAGGGCTTGGCCGTGCTCTGGTTGATCTCGTCCATCGCATCCGCATCCAGGTGGGCGATATCGCCCCACTGCACCAGCTGCAAGGATGCGCCGTCAAAGGCAAAGCGGTTGATGCTGGCGTTATAGATGGTCACGTCGCGCGGCGCGTTGAGCGGCAGGGATTTGGCGGCACGGTAGGCGCACTCCAGCACCCCGCCGTGCGCCACCAGTGCCAGCTTCTTGCCGGCATGGCGTTTGGCGTGATGCAGGATGGCGTCCATGGTGCGAGTATGGAACTGGCGTATGCTTTCGCCCAGCCGTTCGCCGGGTGGGAATAGCGCATCCGGATCGCGCGCTTGCCAGACTGCATAGGCCTCCGGGAACTGATGCGGTATCTCGGTATACAGCACGCCTTCAAAGCCGCCGAAGCAGCGTTCGCGCAAGGCCGGGTCCAGTTGTGTGCTCAAGCCTTGCAGGCGGGCGATTTCGCCGGCGGTCTGCATCGCGCGCTGCAGGTCGCTGGAGACGATGGCGTCCAGTTTTTCATTTTGCAGAGCCCAGGCCAGCGCCTTGGCCTGGCGCGTGCCTTCCGCATTCAAGGGAATGTCCAAATGCCCTTGCAGGCGCCGTACGGCATTCCAGGCGGTCTCGCCATGCCTGATCAGCAGGATTTCTGTCATGGTGTCTTGGTTTCCGGTTTTACTTGCAGCCAAAAGGTGACCGGGCCGTCATTGGTCAGCGACACTTGCATGTCGGCGCCGAACTGGCCGGTTTGTACCTCGGTATGCTTGCGGCGCGCCTGCGCCACGAAATAGTCGAACAGCCGCTTGCCCAGTTCTGGCGCAGCGGCCGGCGTGAAGGAAGGGCGGGTGCCGGAATTGGTATCGGCCGCCAAGGTGAATTGCGGCACCAGCAGCAAGCCGCCGCCGATGTCGGCCACGCTGCGGTTCATCTTGCCGGCTTCGTCGGAAAATACCCGGTAGGCCAGCAATTTGCTCAATAGCGCATCGGCCTGTTTCTCGGTATCGCCGCGCTCCGCGCAGACCAGGGCCAGCAAGCCCTGGCCGATGGCGCCTATCGTCGCGCCATCTACTACCACCCCGGCCTGGCTGACCCTTTGGATCAGCGCAATCATGCGCTCAGCGTGATCTTGGCAAATTTGCGCTTGCCAACCTGCACCACAAAGCTTCCCGCTTGCAGTTGCAGGTTCTTGTCGCTGACCACGGCGCTGTCTATCCGCACGCCGCCCTGGTCCACCATGCGCATCGCTTCCGATGTGGAAGCGCACAGGTTGGCCTGTTTCAGCAATTGTGCGACACCGATCGGGGCGCCGGCCAGACTGAATTCCGGCACGTCGTCCGGGATACCGCCCTTGGAGCGGTTGACGAAATCCGCCAGCGCATCTTCGGCCGCCTGCTTGCTATGGAAGCGGGTCACGATCTCTTGCGCCAGCGCCACCTTGATGTCGCGCGGGTTCTGTCCTGCCGCCACGGCCTGCCTGTATTGCGCAATCTGCTCCAGGGAGCAGAACGACAGCAATTCATAGTAGCGCCACATCATCGTGTCGGAGATGCTCATGATCTTGGCGAACATGATATTGCCCGGCTCGGTGATGCCTATATAGTTGTTCTTGGACTTGGACATCTTTTCCACGCCGTCCAGGCCTTCCAGCAAGGGCATGGTCAGGATGCACTGCGGCTCCTGGCCGTAATCTTTTTGCAATTCACGGCCGACCAGCAGGTTGAATTTTTGATCAGTGCCGCCCAGCTCCAGGTCGGATTGCAGAGCGACCGAGTCGTAACCTTGCATCAGCGGGTACAGGAATTCATGCACTGAAATGGGCGTGCCGGCCTTGAAGCGCTTGGTAAAATCGTCACGCTCCATCATCCTGGCGACCGTGTACTTGGAAGCCAGCTGTATCATGCCGCGCGCGCCCAGCGGGTCCGACCATTCGGAGTTGTAACGGATCTCCGTCTTGGCCGCATCCAGCACCAGGCTGGCCTGCTTGAAGTAGGTCATCGCATTGGCTTCGATCTGCTCCCTGGTCAGCGGTGGCCGGGTGGCGTTGCGGCCGGACGGGTCGCCTATCATCGAGGTGAAATCGCCGATCAGGAAGATCACGGTGTGGCCCAGATCTTGCAACTGACGCATCTTGTTCAGTACTACGGTATGCCCCAGGTGCAAATCCGGTGCGGTCGGATCCAGGCCCAGCTTGATGCGCAGGGGTTTGCCGCTGGCTTCACTGCGCGCCAGTTTTTGCGCAAATTCGGACTCTATTAACAGCTCGTCCACACCGCGCTTTGCGACCGCCAAAGCGTGCTGCACAGCGTCGGACAGAGGGAGGGATGGCTTGTTGTCTAGGGTTTTTGTAATGGTCTGCGGAGTGGTCTGTTCAGTCGTCATAATCATCTAAAACTTATTTTGTAACACCGCTGGTCGAATCCCGGTCAGGAATCCATAATCAGCGCTTTGCGTTAGCTCGTGTTTGTAATAAACTTGCCGCTTATTTTGGCAGCCGGACTGGTCCGGGCTAGCGAAATAAATCGATAAAAACAGTCAATTTTAACTTATTGCATGCGTCTATCAGATAAATTCATTCATTTAGCTTCTGGCAGCAGACTGTTGTTCGGAACAACCCGCACCTCGCGCCTGGTATCGCTTTCTGCGCTGTTTCTTGCAATTTGTGCATTTGGTGCAGTCGCAGTCGCCCCTATGGCGCCCGATGCATCCGACCTGCCTGTCAAGAGAATCACCCAACAATTGGACCTGCCCAAGCTGGAAGAGCAGGTCGCAGCATTGGAAAATAGCGAACAGCATTTCGTCAGCCAAGAGAAGGTTTTGCGCGGCGACAGCCTGGGCGCCTTGTTGATACGCCTGGGCGTGGACGACAACGATGCCACCAATTTCATCAAGTCCGACCCTATCGCTCGCAATGTCATGCAGGTCAAGGCCGGCAAGTCCGTGCGCGCCCAGACCAATGAAGAAGGCGAACTGGAGTGGCTGCAAGCGACCCTGATGGCGAACAACGACAAGCCCGCCAGGAACATCCTGATCAACCGGGACAAGGACGGCAAGCTGGTAGCGACCGATTCCATTGTAAAATTGGAAAGACGGGTCGAAATGGCGTCCGGGATCATCTCTTCGTCGCTGTTTGCCGCCACCGATGCCGCCAATATTCCTGACAATGTGTCTACCCAGATCGTCGACATGTTTTCGACGAATATCGATTTTGCCTCCGATCTGCGCAAGGGCGACCATTTCAATGTCGTTTATGAAACTTTTTACCAGGATGGTGAAATGGTCAAGACCGGCCGCGTGCTGGCCGGCGAATTCAGCAATGCCGGCAAGCTGTACCAGTCGGTCTGGTTTGACGAATCGGCCAACGACCACGGCGGCTACTATACCTTTGACGGCAAATCGCTGAAAAAAGCCTTCCTGAAATCGCCGATAGAATTCACCCGTATCTCTTCCGGTTTCTCGATGCGGGTCCATCCTATCTCGGGCCAGTGGAAGGCGCACAAGGGCGTGGACTTTGCCGCCGTGACCGGCACGCCTATCCGCGCTTCCGGCGACGGCGTCGTGGATTTTTCCGGCACCCAGAACGGCTATGGCAATGTGGTCGTGATCAAGCACTGGAATAACTACAGCACCGCGTATGCGCACATGAGCCGCTTCGCCGCCGGCATCCACAAAGGCAGCAAGGTCAACCAGGGTGAGGTGATCGGCTATGTCGGCTCCACCGGCTGGGCTACCGGGCCGCACCTGCACTACGAGTTCCGCGTCAATAACGAGCCGCGCGATCCGATGTCGATCAGCGTGCCGAATGCCGCGCCGCTGGCCGCCGCCGACATGAACCGCTTCAAGAGCGTGGCTGGCGACATGATGCACCGCTTCGCCCTGCTGCGGCCCGACCCGCTGCTGAATTCCAGCGCCAGGCTGGCGTCCAGGTAAAAACGTATAGAATAGGCCGAACAAATGTTCGGCCTTTTTTTTATCTGTCCCTTGCTGATCTCCTTATGACTACTTCAACGAGCAATCTGTACATAGGCCTGATGTCCGGCACCAGCCTGGACGGCGTGGATGGCGTGCTGGTGGCGCTGCCTGAGGCCGGTGGCGGTGCTGGCGCTGGCGCCGACGCTGCGGCCGGCATGCAGATGCTGGCCAGCGCCTATGTGCCGTTTTCCGCAGAATTGCGGGCGCAGCTGATGGCCTTGCAGCAGCCCGGCGAAAATGAAATCCACCTGGAAGCGCTGGCCGCCAATGCGCTGGTGCACAACTACGCCGCCTGCGTGGCCGCTTTGCTGGAACAGGCGCCGGCCTCCGCTGTCCGGGCGATAGGCGTGCACGGCCAGACCATACGGCACCGGCCCGAGCTGGGCTATACCCGCCAGACCAATAACCCGGCGCTGCTGGCCGAGCTGAGCGGCATAGACGTGGTGGCCGACCTGCGCAGCCGCGATATCGCCGCCGGCGGCCAGGGCGCACCGCTGGTGCCGGCTTTCCATCGCGCGATATTCGGCGTCGCCGGCGCTTGCCGGGTGGTGGCGAATATAGGCGGCATCGGCAATATCAGCGTCTTGCGCGCCGACGGCACCACCACGGGCTTCGACACCGGGCCCGGCAATGTCTTGATGGACGCCTGGATCGCGCAGCACCAGGGACTGGCCTACGATGACAATGGCAGCTGGGCCAGCCAGGGGCAGGTGAGCGCCGCCTTGCTGGCCGCCTTGTGCGACGAAGCCTACTTGCGGCAAACGCCGCCCAAGAGTACCGGCCGCGACCTGTTCCGCCCCGACTGGCTGGCGGCCAAATTGCAGGCCTTCGGCGCTGCCGCGCCGGTCGACGTGCAAGCCACGCTGTGCGCCTTCACCGCCGCGACGATAGCCGCGGACATTGCGCAGCACGCGCCGGACGCCGGCAGCGTATATGTGTGCGGCGGCGGCGCCTACAATGCCTGTTTGCTTGAGATGCTGGATCAGGCTTTGAAGCAGCGCGGCTGCCATGCAAGAGTCACGACCACCGATGAGCTCGGCGTTTCGCCCAGCCACGTGGAGGCGCTGGCGTTTGCCTGGCTGGCGCAAAGATTTAGCCTGAGGCTGGCCGGCAACCTGCCCGAGGTCACAGGCGCCAGGGGCTTGCGGATACTGGGCGCGCTGTATCCGGCCTGAGTTCTATACAATGGAGTTTTGATTCCTTGCCAGGCTCCCGCATGACCCAACTCATCTATATCGCCGACCCCATGTGTTCCTGGTGCTACGGCTTCGGCCCCGAGCTGGACGCCTTGCTGGCCGCTGTGCCAGAGGCGCAAATGGACATCATCGTCGGCGGATTGCGCGCCTACAATACCGAAGTCATGGATGAGGCGAAAAAGGCGAGCATACTCGGGCACTGGCAGCAGGTCGCCGATGCCAGCGGCTTGCCGTTCTCTGATGCCGGCATGGCGCGGCCTGGATTTGTGTACGACACCGAACCGGCCTGCCGTGCCGTGGTCGCTGCGCGTACAGTGGCCGATGAGCTGTCTCCGCGCGCCAAGCTGACAGTATTTCGCGCGATCCAGCATGCGTTTTACGCCGAGGGCAAGGATGTCACCAAGGTCGATGTATTGTCTGAGGTCTGCGTTCATACCTTGAACCTTGTTGATGGCGGCGGCTATGATATAGACAGCTTCATGGAGACGATGGCGGCGCATGCGACATCGGCAGAAACCCGCGAAGAGTTTGAACAGACCCAGCGCTGGGGCATACGCGGTTTTCCTGCGCTATTGCTAGTGCATGAGGGCGCGCTGCACGTGATCGCCTCCGGCTACACCAGGACGGCGGAGATGCTGGAATCTTTGCGACAGCTGCAACAAGCTTAGATGCTTGCCAGGCTGGATGCCGCAGGGTAAGTGCAAAGCCCTGGTCGACGAAAAACACGAAAGCTCTTGTCCGCGAAAAACACGAAAACTTCCCTTTTTCAATTCGTGCTTTTCGTGTTTTTCGTGGACAGAATCATCGGCCCATATTGTCGCCTGCGGCTTCGGCAAGCTAGTTGCCAGGCTGGACGCCGCAGAGTAAGTGCAAAGCCCTGGTCGACGAAAAGCATGAAAGCTCTGGTCCACGAAAAACACGAAAAACACGAAAACTCCCCTTTTTCATTTCGTGCTTTTCGTGGACAGACTCATCGGCCCATATTGTCGCCTGCGAGCTTCGGCAAGCTAGTTGCCAGGACGGATACGCTCCTATACAATCAATGACGAAGCATCAGCTTCAACGTCGCTCGGACGGTTCCGGGCGCTTACGTACAATTGATCATGACAAACTCATCTACTCCGCCGGGCCGGGGTTATACCTTCTCGCGTATCAACCGCCTCCCTCCCTACGTTTTCAATATCACCGCTGAGCTGAAGATGGCGGCACGCCGTCGCGGCGAAGACATCATCGACATGTCGATGGGTAATCCGGACGGCGCCACGCCGGCGCATATCGTCGACAAGCTGGTGGAAGTCGCGAAGCGTCCCGATACGCACGGCTATTCTGCTTCCAAGGGCATACCGCGCCTGCGGCGCGCGATTGCGCACTGGTACAAGTCGCGCTACGACGTTGATTTCGATCCCGATTCCGAAGCGATCGTGACGATAGGTTCCAAGGAAGGGCTGGCGCACCTGATGCTGGCGACGCTGGACAAGGGCGACACGGTGCTGGTGCCCAATCCCAGCTACCCCATCCACATCTACGGCGCGGTGATCGCCGGCGCCGACATACGCTCGATACGCATGAGCCCCGGCGTCGATTTCTTTGCCGAACTGGAGCGTGCGATACGCGAAAGCTATCCCAAGCCGAAGATGATGATCTTCGGCTTTCCGTCCAATCCGACCGCGCAATGCGTGGAGCTGGATTTTTTCGAGCGCGTGGTGAAGCTGGCCAAGGAATACAATATCCTGGTCGTGCATGACCTGGCCTATGCCGACATCGTGTTCGACGGCTGGAAGGCACCGTCCATCATGCAGGTGCCCGGCGCGCGCGATGTGGCAGTGGAATTTTTTACGCTGTCCAAGAGCTATAACATGGCCGGCTGGCGGATAGGCTTCATGGTCGGCAACAAGGACCTGGTAGCGGCGCTGGCACGCATCAAGAGCTATCACGACTACGGCAGCTTCACGCCGGTGCAAGTCGCCGCGATCGCCGCGCTGGAAGGTGACCAAAGCTGCGTCAATGAAATCCGCGACAAATACCAGCGCCGCCGCGACGTGCTGGTCAAGGGTCTGCACGAACTGGGCTGGATGGTGGACAACCCGAAAGCCTCGATGTATATCTGGGCCCATATACCTGAAGCCTACCGCCACCTGGGTTCGCTGGAATTTGCCAAGCAGGTGCTGGAAAAGGCCAGGCTGTGCGTCTCTCCGGGCATAGGCTTCGGCGAATACGGCGATGAGTATGTGCGTTTCGCCCTGATAGAAAACGAAGCGCGCATACGCCAGGCGCTGCGGGGCATCAAGAGCATGTTCAAGGAAGACCAGCTGATCAAGTAGCGCTGTCGGCACTCAACTTGCTCCAGGCCCCGGTAATACCGGGGCCTGGATGATTCCTTCTTCGCAGTGCGGCGGGACTATCTGGCGTAGGCGCCGGTGCCACCATGGCTCCTGGCCTTGCTGCTCTTGCCGGGCTTGCGCACGGCCCTGGCTTTGCCGTCATCGCCGTAGAAACTCCCATCTGCATCCTGACTACCGGCGTGCTGTTTCCTGATGGGCACATAGCCCGTAGTAAATCCAGCGGCATCGCTGTCCAGTCTTTGGCGCAACAAATTCTTCATGATCAAGGTCCGGCCATTTCGCGTGATAAGAGCTTCATCATAGTTTTGCCACTATCGTTCCGAAACAGGAAATTTTCGCTTTCTTGTGTAGGAATCGTCCGATGTGCCGCGCTGCAGAAATCACGCTTGCGGATTTCAAGGTAATATTAGCTTTCGGCTAACAAGAAATTGGCGCAATCCCGGTCAACCGGCAACCCAGATACTTCATTCCGCGATGAAAAAATTGTTCCTGCCCTGCATGTTTGCAGCGATGACGCTCACCCCATTCGCATCTCCTGCCTTGGCCGCCGATGCGCCGGCCTCTGCTGCCTCTGCAACTTCCGCGCTGCCTGCCATCGAGGTGCTGAGCAAATCCTTGCTGGAGAAGCAAAAAAACCTGAGCGCGCTCAGGCATAAATACACCTATATGGAGCAAGAGATTCAGCGCGAGCGTAATGCCGACGGGAAAATAACCCGCGAAGATAAATTCGACTATGAAATCAGGTATATCAAAGACCACACCATCAATCGCATCCTGAAAAAGAACGATATGCCACTCAGTCCCGATGAGCAGGCCAGCGAAGACACGCGCGTGCAAAAACTCATCGATGATGCCGGCCGCACAGCGGTGCCGGCCAGCACGGTGGAAAACGTGCTGAACGCGACCAGGGTCACCGGCGTTCAGCGGCTGACCTACAAAAACGTCAAGGCGCTGTCGCTCGAGTTCGAGCCGCGCGATGGCTATGCACCGAAAGACAGGGCGGAGCAACTGTTTTCCCACCTGTCGGGCACCATGATCGTGGACGAAGAGAGCGGCGACATGATGCATTTCGACGCCAGGGTAGCGTCCTCGCTGAAAGTGCTGGGCGGCTTCGCCGGCGAGCTCGGGGTAGGCTCGGCACTGCTGATAGACACGACCCTGGTCAATAACGAAGTGCGCATTGCCGTAGCCGAAAAACGCAGGATACTGGCGCGCAAACTGCTGGTGAAAACCGATACCGAATACGAACTCAGCTATTCGGGCTACAAGAAAATAGGAAACTGAGCAGGAGATCGAACAGGAAATTGCGTTCGGCATGCCATCTCTTTTGTTTAGGCATTTTCTGCTAAAGAAATTGCGTACACAGCCGGAGCAAGTCAAAACAAAAGAGAAAAACAACGCTGCTCCAGGGCCTTAAACGGCCCGCAGCGGATAGTCAGCTACTACTACCTATATGGAAACCTAACAGTTAGGAAAATAACGTGGCTATGCATTTATTTTGCTATACGTCATATTTCAAGGATGAGTTGGAAGAGAAAATTAAAAAACTATCCTCTGAAAATGAAGATACGTTTTCTGTAAAATTTCTCATATCAAGAGTTAGGGAGGGAAACTCGAATGACCAAGAAACGGCATTGGAATATGGATTAAATGCGCATTCGAAGTTCTTGATTCGTGTTAATGAAAAAAGTGCTGCGGGAGAGGTTCCGCAAGTAGTAGATATCATAAAAAATGCCTTAGCTGAGGATGCAGTTATTGTGCTTTGGGAAAATGAAAAATTAATTTCATGAGATGGCAAGTTTTTATATGGCTCTCCAATTTATTTTTGAACGGCGCTTTTCGGCAACAAACGGCCAACTGCGGCCATCCATGCGTGCCTTCTATTTGATATTGCTTTGCCAATTTTTGTGTGGCAGGATAGCTCCAATTTTTGCCGCAACTGTCGTTCAATATGATTTTAGGAATCGCAGATGGACATCAACCAAAAACGGGACGCGGCGTTAAAACTTCTTGAGTCGAGTGGCGCAGGACGGGGCAACTTTGCTCCGCTGCTCGTGCGTCTTCTGTGGCGCATGGGATTTGATATACCTCCCCCGTATTTCGGCAGCTTTCTTGGCAACGCGTTTCGCATGGGCATGTTCTTTTCAGCGGTCTGGGGAGTCATAATGTGGGTCTCCGTTTGGTCACATCAGGGGAAGTCCCCCATGAGTGCTTTGATTGCCACGGCCGGCGCAGGATTTTTCTATGGCATCGTCATGGGTGGGTATTTCGCGTATGGGAAGCATAAACACCAACTGCCTTCGTGGCGGGAGTTTAATCCGGAATCCTAGCAAATAAATATCGTTGCAAGAGTCGAACGAGGTTTAATAATTGCGGTGACAGCTTTCGCAGTTGGCGCAAGTCGGCCAAGAGCGGACGGTCGAAGTTAAACCTAATGAATATAGGATGGCATGGATATTAACCTGATACCGAGAGATGTGCAGCTGTTGCTTGCTGCCGCCATTGTGGGCATTTTCGTTGGTGCAATTCACGCAATGCTCGGCAGAATAGATTCGCCAATCTGGCCGGTTCGTCTGTATTTGGTGTTGCTGCGTTATCGGCAACCAGAATCGTTACGAAAGTATGCTGCTAGTCGTACCGAATTTACTTGGCGTGAGCAATTCATGGCAGCAGCATTTATCTGGTTTTTTATGGCGTTTATTGGAATGGGATTCCTCTTTGGATGTGGCCGTAAGACCTATTGCTAACTAACAGCGTATATGCGCAGAGTTCGTGCATGACAGGCTCCGGTCGGCCAGGAGCGGCCATTCAATGTTATCCCCAATAATTAGAAATGGAAGTGCAAAACGTGTTGATTGAGAAAGCAAAGTTATCCAAGGGTATGAGCTATCCGCTCAAATCATCGTTTCTGGAGACGGCCTTTAGTGCCCAAGGCATTTCTCTCGATGCGCATCTAAGGCAAGGAGGTACTAGCACTCTTTTCGAATGTTTTTTCTGGCCACCTAACGCCAATGTGACCCACGAACGCTTATATATCCGTACATCAGCAGTACCAAGTAATAAAACTCGCGAGGCTCGCCTCTTCATTGAGGAATCCGTCGTCCCCGAGCTCATCGCATGGTTGCAAGGGATTCTCGCGCTAGCGCCAACTGCAACTATTCGCCGAGAAGCGCAACGATTTGAGCGTGTTTTACCTTGAGTCTGTGGGTTAAAAGGCAGCAGGCAGCCAAGAGCGGTCTTTCAGTCCGACCTCCTAATTGAAGCTGAATGGGAAATCTTCATTTGCCAGCACGTGATAATGATTCTTGTGCGATAGTTGGCCAAAAATAAGAAAGTTGAGTAATAGTGGTGCCCTCTAATATCTTGCGAATCGACAGCCTAGGTGACGGCTGGTGTGACAAGGACGAAGTGATGCTCCATGCGTCCTTTCAATTGCTAAAAGATTGTGTCGAGAAAGAGGCCTTGTTCGACGGCCATGTCGATTGGGCAGCGACTGATGAAACCGTCGCAGCGAAAGCAGAGTTGCTGGCCCTTTACGAATGGTGGAAAGTGAGAAGTGTAATGGTGATAGATGAACCGTTGGAGACATCGGCTTATGTTGAGGATACTGCGATGCTAATGCGCCTCGTGAATGTACGTTGGGCGCTATGGACTTAATTCTAGAGTTGACTGATGTTATGCCGCTTGCGGCCGCGAGCTGACCTTCAATATTTCGCCACATTTTGGAATTTTATGAATACTATCCCGAGAGTAGCGATTAAATTGCCAGAATTTGACACGGGCCAATACGAAGGCTGCGAGTTCCATATGAGCGAAGGGAATGCTTTGTTAGTGCTCCATCTAGCAGGACTGCCACAATTCAAAATTCGGTTTCAAAGGGTGCGCTGGCATCGGTACACACAGCTTTATAGCTGCGACGAGACTTGGGTGCGTGACGCATATTTCCGACTAATTGAGGTTAACCAAGCAGAGCTGCTTAACGACTTCGTTCAATCCGACCGGTCGCACCAGAAAGCATATAAAGAGCTTCATCATTTTCGAATCTTCTTGGATGAAACTGGTTGCCACGAGGTCTTTGCCGAAGCAGCTTTTTCAGCCTAGCAGCCGACACGAAGCGGCCAAAACGGGACGTTCGAGGGCGACATAACAACATGAACAAAAAGGATTATCAGATAGTCGAGCCGGAGATACTTGAACAATGGCTTCCGGTGGCTCGGAACCAAGAAATTTTGGTCGCGCTTTTGTCTTGGATTGTTAAGAAGCTCCAAGCTGATTTTGAAATGCAATTTCCGGGAGTCTCGATAGCAGTTGTAAGAGTGGAATATCTAGGGGCGTATCCTGCCATTGGAATTCATTATCCAAATGACCGGACGGAAGATTTGGCGGCTCCAGTTGAGGCGGCAATAAATCGATTGTTATCGAATACCTCCATAATCGATTTTCTGAAATATGTATTTGAGGAAGGTCCGAGGTGGACTGAGATAAGCGATGACTTGCTTTCACAGTCGCCATAGCGATTGGCGCTAGTCGGCCAACAGCCGACATTCATCTTAGTGCTACGATGCTTGCTGCAAGCGCTCGTTTCGCGAGCTGATTTCAATATTCAGAAAGAGAGCCGATGACACCCGAACGTGAGAGAGAATATGACGAGTTACTGGCCTATTTGAGTTTTTTTGCTACCGCTGTATGGAAAATAAGTCCGACTTCGAGTATGCACCCGGCCCAAACCAGTGTAAAAATTGCGGGTGAATTCGGAAAATCAAAGGCACTAGTGGGGCTCCGCCAAGCCGTCAACGATACTGTAGAAGACATAAGCGATTGGAGCGCAGAGGCTAGAAGCATTGTTGACGATGCGCTCATTGCCGCCGGCATTACTCCCACTACAGAAATTGCGCGTCGCTATGCCTCTGCTTACAAACGCATAGTTAAGCGCGGCCAAATCAAGAATGAATCAGAATACTATCTTGTAAATGGCGTCGCAGTAGACTATTGCAGTCAAATTTCGGATGAAGAGCGGGCGACCTTACGAGGGCTCCTAGACACTTTTGAAAATAAGCATTTGCAGAGGTCGTAGCTTGTTCGACCGGAGCCGGCCAACTCCGGTCATTCGAGTCGATGATTCGTTTCTTTTTTTATAGAATTTATTTAGGTAATTCCTCATGGTCTTTCATGCACCAGCGCGAAAAATTAAAGGGCAGCAAGCTCTGAGCGGTAAGAAAATCCATGATGTAATGAGGAAGTTGTATCCCAAGCGAAACGACTACATCTCAGCCCCAGAATTATTTGAAGAGCTTGTACCTGAACTAAAGAGATTTGACATCGATACTGTCGGTAAATTCAAAAGACTCATGAAAACTCATCGCAGAGCCCTTTTGGAGGACGACAAAAGTCGTTTGTCTGAGATGGAAATCCGATACTACTGTGAATGGTTCGGCAAGAAAGAAACTTTAGAGAGCCTGCGTAAGCAGCGATGGTTTTCTTATGTGGGGTTGGTCAGGAATGCTGCTGAAAGCGAATTCGGCGAGCAAGCGGGTATATTCGCCAGTTGAAGCCGCCAGAGCATTGGCAGCAACCGGCTGCGGACGTTCGCGCGTTCGAGTAATTTGATATTGTATTTGCAATTTTTCCATGTCAAGATGTGGCGTCGACTTTTTCATGGCTGATTCATATAACCTAGGCCCAATGACTCTTCGCATAACCACCTGGACGGTCTTCGTAGTTTGTGCTTTCTTTGGCTTCTTCACCGCAAAGCTGCCGAGTGCGTACTATTTATTCGATACACACGCGGTGCATCGTAGCGACTATCTTATTGGATGGTTCTGGATGACTGTCTACGGTTTCTTTCCAGCCATTGTGCTCCTCGGGCTTGTGTTTTTACAGCGTCGCCTGGTTGCTCACTGGCTTATAGCAATATGGGTATTGCCGGCGTTACCTGTTCTCGTCTCTGCTGCCTTTATGATTTTCGACAAAACTTAAAAATGAATCGGCTAGCAGGAGAGATTTTTTTACACGAACGAATTTCCGTGTTCGGCCAAGAGCAGCCAATTGAGGGGCTAATAGTTTTGACTCGAAACGACACTTCTCACATCTAAGAAAGCCAATGAACCAACGTTTCCTTAAAGCGATATTGCAAATTGGTGGCGACCCAGCAGACGAGCTTTGGATTTGGTTAGTAAAACGTGGACCTCACGGTACTTCATTTACTTGGAGCCACACACGTAATGAGCCAGCTGGTTACGTCGGCATCCGTCATTTGGAAGAGATCGCTGCTGAGATGACGGCATCGATACCTGATTTTGTAGCCCGTGCACGCTCGATGGTTAGGATTGCCGTGACATCAGACCTCTCTGAGTTGGCTAGGCGAGCAATCCAAGTCGCCGCAGTTGTAGGTGGCAAAGAGGAATTGCAGTTGATCCGGCAACTGACAGAACGCGAGGATCCGGAAATTGCAGCCGAGGCCAAGGCATTTTTTTTCTACTTGAAGCGATGTACCAAGTGAGCTAGCCATCATTTTTTTCGCTCACTAATTCGTCCGCTTAGGGGTGCGGATTCAACCGGTGAATGCAACACATTATAAACTGCACAAGCAGGAGGAGTGTTGCGATGAAACAAAGACCTCGAATTTATTACACGGAAAGCCAGAGAGCATTGATGTGGGAGCGCTGGCGGCAAGGTGAGTCTCTTCAGAGGATCGCTGGCCTGTTTGATCGAAACCATTCTTCAATACAAGGAATTCTCGCTGAATCGGGCGGTATACAACCGGCACAGCGATGCCGCTCCCGGTTGGCGTTAACGCTTGCCGAGCGCGAAGAAATATCGCGCGCAGTGGTTGCAGGACAGTCGATCCGTTCGGTTGCCATGTTTCTCGGGAGAGCGCCGTCGACCATCAGCAGGGAACTCAAGCGCAATGGTGGCCACGAAGGCTATCGGGCAAGCGAGGCCGACCAAAGCGCCTGGGATCGCGCACGACGCCCGAAGTCCTGTAAACTGGTAGAGAACCGGGTGCTGGCGCACATCGTGGCCAGCAAACTCCGATTACAGTGGTCACCGGAGCAGATTGCCGGATGGCTCAAACAAACCTACCCGGACGACGAGGACTACCAGGTGTCACACGAGACCATCTATCGCAGCCTCTTCATCCAGGCTCGAGGTGCGCTGAAGAAGGAACTGCTGGCGCATTTACGCCGTACCCGAGCGATGCGCCGCTCACGCCATCACACACAGAAGACAGGCGATCACGGCAGAATCGTCGACACCGTGTCAATCAGCGAGCGCCCGGCCACGGTAGAAGATCGAGCGGTACCCGGGCACTGGGAAGGCGACCTGCTGTTTGGCAGTCATAACAGCCAGATCGCCACCCTCGTCGAGCGCCAGACGCGTTACGTGATGCTGGTGAAGGCCCCCGGCAAGGATACCGAGACGGTCATCAATGCGCTGATCAAAAACGCACGTAAATTGCCACAGGAGCTCTACAAATCTTTGACCTGGGATCGGGGTAAGGAGATGGCCGACCACAAACGATTCACGTTGGCGACCGACATCCAGGTCTATTTCTGTGATCCTCAGAATCCCTGGCAACGTGGGTCGAATGAAAATACAAATGGGCTATTGCGGCAGTACTTCCCGAAGGGCCTTGATCTGTCGATTTATTCGCAAGCGAAACTCAATGCAGTGGCGAGGCGATTGAACGAGCGCCCAAGAAAGACGCTAAACTATGAAACACCCGCCCAACGATTTCACCAAGCTGTTGCGTCGGCCGGTTGAATCCGCAGGCGTTTGCCGCCGGTCGCGTCCGGCAGAGCACGTCAGCTCAGTCTGAACCAGTACACATAAAAAGACAGCCAGTATCGGCAATACACCGGCCGGCTCAGGTATCATGCCTTTTCCGCCCATTTCGCCACGAGCTTAGCGCACCATGCAAATTTCCCGCCTGCAACTATCCCGGACTCCATCGTCTGAGGGCCCTGAGTTTTCCCGTATCGTGCTCGGCCTATGGCGTTTGGGTGCGTGGGATATGACGCCGCAACAAAGGCTGGCGTTTCTGCAGCAAAGCCTGGAACTGGGCGTCACCACTACCGATCACGCCGACATCTATGGCGACTACCAGGCCGAGGCTCTGTTCGGCGAAGCCTTGGCGCTGGCGCCGGCCTTGCGCGGCAAGCTGGAGATCGTCAGCAAGTGCGGCATCAAGCTGGTGTCGCCGAACCGTCCATCGCACAGGCTGCAGCACTACGATACCAGCCGCGCGCATATCATCGCCTCGGCGGAAAAGTCGCTGGCCAACCTGCACACCGACTATCTGGACCTGCTGCTGATACACCGGCCGGATCCGCTGATGGATGCGGATGAGATTGCGGAGGCATTCGGCAGCTTGCGGCAGAGCGGCAAGGTGAGGCACTTCGGCGTGTCCAATTTCACGCCTGCGCAATTTGAATTGCTGGCTTCCCGCTTCCCGCTGGTGACCAATCAGATTGAGTTGTCGGCGCTGCATATGGATCCGCTGCATGACGGCACCCTGGACCAGTGCCAGAGGCTGGCGATCTCGCCGATGATCTGGTCCGCGCTGGCCGGCGGGCGCTTGTTTAATGACACCAGCGAGCAGGGCCTGCGGGTGCGCGCGGCTTTGGACGCCATCGCCGCAGAATGGGAAGTATCCGTCAGCACGGTGGCGATCGCCTGGATCTTGCAGCATCCATCCAAGCCGCTGGTCTTGACCGGCTCGGGCCGCCTCGCGGCGGTGCGCGAAGCGGTGGCGGCAACTACTATTGCGCTGACACGAGAGCAGTGGTTTTCGGTATGGATAGCTTCGGCCGGGCGCAACGTCGCCTGAGAGGCGGCGTAAAAAGCGCCTTGAAGGCTCTAAAACCTGTTTGATATCTGTAGCGAGCCGAAGGTATTTTCCCTCAGCGGGGTCGCTGTTGAAATAGCGACAGCACAGAAAGCGGAACGTACTTAAGGTACGTGAGCATCGCATTTTCCACCTTCTGCAGCACATGAGCCCCGATCACGCCCGCGCAGTAAGATATCAAATAGGTTTTTAAGCGCCGTTCTGGAAGGTCTCTAACATCCAGGCGATGAAGGTCGCCACTTCCGGCCGCATGATGGGCTGGGCTTCGTGCGCCAGGTAATACGCGTGCGGTGGCGTCGCCAGCTGGATATCGAACAACCGCACTACCTCACCCTTGTCTATCATCTCTTGCGCAAAATGGCGGCGGGTCAGGCCCACGCCGTGCCCGTGCTTGACGGCTTCCAGCAGCAGGCCCAGGTCATCCAGCCGCAAGCCCGTGCCGGGCTCGGGCCAATCCAGGCCCGCCACTTCAAACCAGGGTTGCCAGGGTTCCAGTGCCGAGCGCAATAGCGCCGCGTGGCGCAGGTCGTCCGGGGTCTTGATAGGCGGTATGGTTTTCAGGTAAGCCGGACTGGCGACAGCGAAGGCCGGCTCCACAAACAGTTTTTTGGTGACCAGGTTGGGGTATTCGCCGCCGCCGAACCTGACCTCGACGTCGCTCTCGGACAGGCTCAGGTCGTACAGCGGGACAAACAGGAAGACCTCTATCTCTATGTCCGGATGGCGGCGGGTGAAGCTGGCCAGGCGCGGCAGGAACATGTAGCGCGCGAAGGTCGGCGGCAGGGTCACCTTGACCCGCAACTGGTTGGGGGCGGCCTTGTTTGGTAGCGGGAACTCCGCCAGGGTGCGCAGGGCTGCCCGCACCACGTCCAGGTAGCGCCGGCCGAATTCGGTCAGCGTGACGCTGCGCCCCTCACGCAGGAACACCCGTTCGCACAGGTGTTCTTCCAGCAGGCGTATGCGATGCGACAGGGCGGACGGGGTGATGCACAGTTCTTCGGCGGCGACGGCGAAGGAACTATGTCTGGCGGCTGCTTCAAAGGCGGAGAGTGCGTGTACCGGGGGGAGTCTTGTGGCCATATTTAATTTTAATTCCAGGAAACGATTTTGCCTGGATTCATGATGTTCTTGGGATCAAAAGCGTGTTTGAGGGTGCGCATCATGTCGATCGCGTTTTCGCCGTGCTCCTGGATCAGGAAATCCATCTTGTGCAGGCCCACCCCGTGTTCGCCGGTGCAGGTGCCGTCCATCGCTATCGCGCGCGCTACCATGCGCGCGTTCACGCCTTCGGCCTTGGCAATATCTTCTGCGTCGTCCGGGTCTATCATCATCAGCACGTGGAAATTGCCGTCGCCTACGTGGCCTATGATGGAATAGATGATGTGATTGCGTTCGCAATCGAGCTGGGTCTCGCCTATGCACTCCGCCAATTGCGAGATGGGGACGCAGCAATCGGTAGAGATGGAGCGGGCGCCAGGTCGCATTTGCAGCAAGGCGAAATAGGCGTTATGGCGGGCCGCCCACAGGCGCGAGCGGTCTTCCGGCCGGGTGGCCCACTCAAAATCGCCGGCGCCGTTGGCGGCAGAAATCTCTTGCACCAGTTCGGCCTGCTCCTGCACGCCGTGCGGGCTGCCGTGGAATTCAAACAGCAGCAAGGATTTTTCCGGCAACTGCATCTTGTCATAGGCGTTGATCGCCCTGACGCCGTTTTCATCGAGGAATTCGACGCGGGCGATGGGCACGCCCATCTGTATGGTCTGGATCACCGTATTGACCGCAGCGATGGTGCTCGGGAAGCTGCATACGGCGGCGGAAATCGCTTCCGGCAAAGGATACAGTTTGACGGTAACTTCGGTGATGATGCCCAGCGTGCCCTCGCTGCCGACAAAGACGCGGGTCAGGTCGTAACCGGCGGAAGATTTCCTGGCGCGGGTGCCGGTCTTGATGACGCGGCCGTCGGCCGTGACCACGGTCAGGGCCAGCACGTTTTCGCGCATGGTGCCGTAGCGTACCGCATTGGTGCCGGAGGCGCGGGTCGCGGCCATGCCGCCCAGCGAGGCGTCGGCGCCCGGGTCTATAGGGAAAAACAGGCCGGTATCCTTGATCTCCAGGTTCAGCTGCTTGCGGGTGACGCCGGCCTGCACCGTGGCGGTCAGGTCTTCCGCGTGCACGGCCACCATATTATTCATCTGCGACAGGTCCAACGTGACGCCGCCGCGCAGGGCCAGGATGTGGCCTTCCAGCGAAGTGCCGGCGCCGTAGGGGATGACTGGCACTTCGTAGTGGTTGCAGAGCTGGACGATGGCCGCTACTTCTTCCGTGGTTTGCGCAAAGACCACCACGTCCGGCAGCATGGGGTCGTAAGACGAGCCATCGGTGCCGTGGTGCTCGCGCATCGCCAGGCCGGTGCTGCAGCGGTCCTCGAGCAGGTTTTGCAGCGCGGACAGTAATTCTTCCGGCAAAGGCTTCTTGATCGCAGCCAGCGCGGCAGGATGGTTCATTGCAGTCTCCAGACGGGAATTTTTATATTTGTGGACAGGCATATTATGCACCCTGGCGCCCGCTGGTGCACTTTCAGCGGTTTTGCCGTATCCTCTGCCCATCACCAATTTCATTTTTATTTGTCATGGGAAATCGACTTTCAAAAATTGCCACGCGCACCGGCGACAAGGGCACCACCGGCCTGGGCGACGGCAGCCGGGTGGACAAGGATGCCTTGCGCGTGCATGCGATGGGGGACGTGGATGAACTGAACTCGCATATCGGCGTGCTTCTGTGCGAAGACTTGCCGGAACAAATGCAGCGCGAGCTTGTTTCCATCCAGCACGATCTGTTCGATATGGGCGGCGAGCTATGCATACCGGGCTACACCCTGATCACCGATGCGCAGGTGGCGCGGCTGGATACTTTGCTGGCGCACTATAATGCCGACCTGGAGCCGCTCAAGGATTTCATCCTGCCGGGCGGTTCGCGCGCGGCCGCGATCGCGCACGTCTGCCGCACGGTGTGCCGCCGCGCCGAACGCGCGATCGTCAGCGTGGGCAAGGCGGAGACCATCAATGACCATCCGCGCCAGTACATGAACCGCCTGTCCGACCTGATGTTCGTGCTGTCGCGCGTACTGAACCGCTATGCCGGCGGCAGCGACGTGCTGTGGGAGAAGGAAAGGCAGCGCTAGGCTGTGCCGGCGCCGGCCTAGCCGGTAATCGCAAGCCCAAACAAAAAGGAAGCCTGTCGGCTTCCTTTTTTTACTTAATTATTATTCACCGCCAGCTTCGGCTTCCCGGTCATGAAGCGCTTCTTGATCGAGGCTTCTATGCCGGCTGCATCCAGGCCGCATTGCGCCAGCAGTAAGGCAGGGTCGCCATGGTCGATAAACTGGTCCGGCAAGCCCAGGATCAGCAAGGGCTTGCTGATGCCTGCTTCGGCCAAAGCCTCGGCCACGGCAGAGCCGGCGCCGCCCATCACCGTGCCTTCTTCTATCGTCACCAGCGCATCGTGCGATGCCGCCAGGCTTTTGACCAGTTCCACGTCCAGCGGCTTGATGAAACGCATATTGGCTACCGTGGCGTCCAGCTTGTCGGCGGCCGCGATCGCCGTATGCACCATGGAGCCGAAGGCCAGGATCGCGATGCCCTTGCCGCTGCGCTTGATCTCGCCCTTGCCTATAGGCAGGGCCGTCAATTCTTTCTTGATCTCTGCCCCTATGCCGGCGCCGCGCGGGTAGCGGATCGCCGCTGGTCCCGGATAGCGGAAGCCGGTAGTCAGCATCTGGCGGCATTCGTTTTCATCGGACGGCGCCATCACCACCATATTCGGGATGCAGCGCAAATAGGCCAGGTCGTAATTGCCGGCATGCGTGGCGCCGTCGGCGCCTACCAGTCCGGCGCGGTCCAGCGCGAAGGTCACGTCCAGGTTTTGCAGCGCCACGTCGTGTATCAGCTGGTCGTAGGCGCGTTGCAGGAAGGTGGAGTAGATCGCCACCACCGGCTTCAAGCCCTCGCAGGCCAGGCCGGCGGCAAACGTCACCGAGTGCTGTTCGGCGATGCCGACATCGTAGTAGCGGTCGGGGAAGCGCTGGTCAAATTCCACCATGCCGGAACCCTCGCGCATGGCCGGCGTGATGCCTATCAGGCGCTTGTCTTCGGCGGCCATGTCGCACAGCCAGTTGCCGAACACGTGCATGTAATTGAGCTTGGCGGGAGTGGCGGCCGGCTTGATGCCTTCGGCTGGGTTGAACTTGCCGGGGCCGTGGTAGAGCACGGGGTCGGCTTCCGCCAGCTTGTAGCCCTGGCCCTTCTTGGTGACCACGTGCAGGAATTGCGGGCCCTTCAGGTTTTTCAGGTTTTGCAGGGTAGGGATCAGCGAATCCAGGTCGTGGCCGTCGATGGGACCGATATAGTTGAAGCCGAACTCTTCAAACATGGTGGCCGGCACCACCATGCCCTTGGCGTGCTCTTCCAGGCGTTTGGCCAGTTCCAGCATCGGCGGCGGCAGGACCGATTTGCCCACATTGCGCGCCGCCGCGTAAAACTTGCCCGACATCAGCTTGGCCAGGTGGCGGTTCAGCGCGCCCACCGGCGGCGAGATCGACATATCGTTGTCGTTCAGGATCACCAGCAGGTTGATGTCTTCATGGATGCCGGCATTGTTCATCGCCTCAAACGCCATGCCGGCCGTCATCGAGCCATCGCCTATGACGGCGATCGCATGCCGGTCCTCGCCCTTGGTCTTGGCTGCCAGCGCCATGCCCAGCGCGGCGGAAATCGAGGTCGACGAATGCGCCGTGCCGAAGGTGTCGTATTCGCTTTCAGCCCGGCGCGGGAAGCCGGAAATGCCGTTCAGCTGGCGCAGGCTGTGCATCTGCTCGCGACGGCCGGTCAGGATCTTGTGCGGATAGGTTTGATGGCCCACATCCCAGACTATCCTGTCTTCCGGCGTGTTGAACACATAGTGCAGCGCTATCGTCAATTCCACCGTACCCAGGTTGGACGACAGGTGCCCGCCGGTCTTGGACACGGAGTCGATGACGAACTGGCGCAGTTCGTCGGCCAGCGGGACCAGCTGGGCGCGCGACAGTTTGCGCAGGTCGGAGGGGAAATTGATGCTATTCAGTAAATTCATATTACGCTTTCCGCTGCACGATCAAATCGGCAAGATCGTGTAGTTGTTGAGCTTTTTCGCCAAACGGCAACAACGCTGCATGGGCGTCGCTGCATAATTTTTCTGCCAGTTGCCGGGACGCCTCCAGCCCTAGTATAGACACATAGGTGGGTTTGTTGTCGGCGGCGTCCTTGCCGGCGGTCTTGCCCAGCGTGGCCGAATCGGCGGTGGCGTCCAGCACATCGTCCACCACCTGGAAAGCCAGGCCTATGGCGGCGGCATAGCCGTCCAGCGCTTCCACTTCCGCCGCCGACAGGGTCTTGCCGGCCATCGCCCCCATCAGCACCGAAGCGCGCAACAAGGCGCCGGTTTTCAATTGATGCATCTGCTCCAGCTGCTCGCGCGTCAGCGCCAGGCCGACGCTGGCCAGGTCGATGGCCTGGCCGCCGCACATGCCGGTCGAGCCCGCCGCCTGCGCCAGTAGCCTGACCATCGCCAGTTGACGTGCCGCGTTTTCGTCACCGTCGCCTGCGGACAAGACCAGGAAAGCCTGCGCCTGCAGCGCGTCGCCGACCAGCAGGGCCGTCGCTTCGTCGTATTGCACGTGCACCGTGGGTTTGCCGCGCCGCAGCGCGTCGTCGTCCATGCAGGGCATGTCGTCGTGCACCAGCGAATACGCATGGATCATTTCCAGGGCGGCAGCGGCCCTGGCCAGCAATGCCGGCGGCGCCTCAAACAATCTACCGGCCGCATAGACCAGCAGCGGGCGCACCCGTTTGCCGCCATCCAGCGCCGCATAGCGCATGGCCTGGTGCAGCCGCTCAGGGACTACGCTGGTTGCCGGCAGCAAAGCCGCCAGCGAGAGCTCGAAGTTTGCCTGGGTCGTCTTCATCCACTCGCGGAAGCTGTCGCTCATGCCTCCACCTCGCCATCCTGCTGGCGATTGCCGTCCTTGTCCGCATCGGCGGAAAATGGCTTCAACATGTCGGCTTCCAGGATTTTTACCTGGGTTTCAACCTGGTCCAGTTGCCCGGCACAGTACTTGATCAATTCCGAGCCGCGTTTATAGGCGCTGACGGAGGCTTCCAGCGGCAACTCCCCAGCTTCCATCTGCGCGACCAGGTCTGCCAGTTCCGACATGGCGGCCTCGAACGATTCTGGCTGACTGGTGCTTGGTAATTTTTTTGGCATAGGTCTTAGGGACTGTTAACAGTTAAATAGGGAGTGCGAATGGGTCTAAACAGGTACAGGGCCAGACGCCACAGTGTCATCACCGTCAGCGGGGTGCAACAATGCCATACGTCTGTTTAGACCCATTCCCTCCGGGTTCAAGCCAAAACGCGCGCCGGACTGCGTTGTGCGTCTTGTTAAGGCAAACCAGCCTTAACTGCGACACACGCCTTGCCGGCACGCGTTTTGGTTTGAACGCATCTCCCCATTTAACTGCTAACAGTCCCAACGCAAAAAATAAAGTCTAACCCTGTATTTTAGAGCAAACCACCCCAATACACTGGCATTTGAGTAAATTTGCTGAAAGTTTTAGCACGCTCGTTCACACGGCTGCTAAAAAATAATGCAAAAAAGTGGCGTAAATTGCGTTTCAAACATTTCCATGTGGAAATTATTCGTATATATTGGCTGTACTTGCTTAAAAACCGTCTTTAGCTAAGTGGTTGAATCTTAAAGAAATGCAATGTCAGGCAGTAAAACTGTAGGGACGCATATTTTTTCATAGGATTGCATCCTTATAGGTAAAAGTCGCTCACAATGCTAAGTTAACCTACACTAAATTCACGCTAAACTGATAGCACCATGCCATCGCCAATGCCCGAAAATAAGGTATCCCAGAAGTCGCCAGCGTTGTCTACGCGTAGCGAGATCCTGCGCAGCCTGGGCAAAGAGGCTGCGCATCTGGCGGTGGCTCAGATTGATGCATTTTCGGCACGCCTGGCGAACGCCTT
This sequence comes from Pseudomonadota bacterium, assembly GCA_040390485.1. Lineage (GTDB taxonomy): Bacteria > Pseudomonadota > Gammaproteobacteria > Burkholderiales > Burkholderiaceae_D > Undibacterium. The sequence goes on along the minus strand of JAZJYH010000025.1, from coordinate 83,777 downwards.
GTTTGCGGCATCGGAACAACAGGCTGATCCCAAACAGGCGAATCTCAGCTTCAATGCGGCGCAGTTGTTAAAAAATAATGGTTATGCGTTCTATTACCTGGCCTCCAGTGGCGTAGAGGCGGCTTTCCGCAGGGAACTGCAGGTACTCCAGCAAGGCCTGAAACCCGAGGCAATGGCGCAGGATGTCGCCTTGACGCTGGTGACCTACGAGGAAATGGACCATAAGCTGGCGATAGGCCGGGTCAGCCGTTCGCTGGAGTTGGCCAGCGCCGAACAATTGGCGGCGCTGAATATGCGGCTGGCGGCGCTGATGGAATATGACAGCGTCAGCGTGCAGCAAAATCCGTTCAGGCCGGAAGTATTCCTGAAGGTGTTCAATGCCGCATGGTGCGAGTTCAATCCGGACCAGGAAGCCCACCACCTGGTGCTGCCCTTGTTGCGCACCGATATCCTGTTTGACTTGTCGCCGATATTGGAGGCGCTGAACCAGACCCTGATCGAGCGCGGCATCTTGCCGGACTTGCACGAATCCTACCGGGTCAAAAAGGTGGACGGCGCAGTGCGTACTGCGAGCAAGCCCGAGCCGGTGAAGGCCGAGCTGGAACAAAAGCTGAAGAACTATTTTTCGGCGGCGCAGAACCAGGCCGCCCCGGCTGCGACCCCGCCTGCACCTTCGAACACCGGCAATAACCTGCTCGACAGCCTGCAAAACGACCTGGCCCGCGCGGTGCAGGAAGGCACGCAGCAAGGCACCCAGCAAGGCGGTTTCGGCTTTGGGCAGGCCAATGCGGCCGGTTTCGGCCAGAATGCCGCGGTGGAAACCCAGCTCTTCAATTACCTGGCCGACCTGCAAAAAGGCATGGCGATACGCCAACTGGTGGCCGGCGCCCAAGGCGTGATGCGCCTGTCGCAGTTGAAAGAGCAGATGCCGGAACTGGCAACATCGGGCGTAGAGAGAAACACGCTGGATTTGCTGTCCAAGATTTTCGACACCGTTTTCCGCAACCAGGCCATACCCGACGAGATCAAGGAATTGATCGGTGTGCTGCAGATACCGGTATTGAAGGCAGCGCTGATTGATAAGGAATTTTTCTTCCAGGAAGCCCATCCGGCACGCCGCCTGATCGACCTGTTGACCAAGCACAGCGTCGCCTGGGACCAGAAGAAGGGTCAGGACGACCCCTTGTACCAGACCCTGCAGCGCAACGTTAATCGTGTGCAGCAGGAGTTTGACCAAAAGCTGGAATTGTTTGACGAAGTCGCTTCCGATATCGAAAGTTTCGTCGAAAAAGAAGAGGCTGCCGCGGCAGCGGTGCTGCAAGAGCCTATCGTGCGCGCCTTGCGCAAGGAAAAGGTCAAGCAAGCCAATATCGTCGCCAATAGCGATGTGGCAATGCGGGTCGGCACCGGCGAGGTGGTCGCCTTTGTCGAGACCTTCCTGGAAGACCGCTGGGTCAAGGTGCTGACGCTGGCGTATACCGTCAAGGAAGAAAAGCCGCAAGCGGTGGAAGACGCGCTCAAGACCATGGATGACCTGATCTGGAGCGTCAAGCCCAAGATCACCCTGCTGCAGCGCCAGGAATTGATCAACCGCTTGCCGGCCATACTGGTGACGCTGAACAAATGGCTGAATGTCATTAAATGGGAAGACGCCGACCGCCTGCAATTTTTTGCCGAGTTGGCCGAATGCCACGCCTCCATCGTGCGTGCCCCGCTGGACATCTCACCGGAGCGGCAGCTGGAAATCGCGGTGGAAGTCGCCCAGAAGGCCGCCGAACGCAGGCTGGAAAAACGTGCCAAGGCCGAGCTGGAGCAGCAGGCCGAGCCCGAGATGGACGAATTTACCGATGCCGTCGCGAATTTGGAACGCGGCATCTGGCTGCAATTCACCAATAAAAACGGCGAAAGCAGCAAGGTCAAGCTGGCCTGGGTCAGTCCTATGCGCAGCCTGTACATTTTCACCACCAGCCAGAAGGAAAAATCCTTCTCGGTGTCGGCCGAAGAGCTGGAGCAGACCTTCCGTGAAAAGCGGGCGCAAATCCTGGTCCTCGACAAGCTGGTCGACCGGGCGCTGATGGATGCGCTGGAAGAGCCGGAACAAGAAGCAGTGGCCGAGGTGGCCGGCCTGTAAGGGGCGGCTATCTTCCTGCCGCCCTGCGCACCGGCTGGGCATCGTATCTTGTCAGATCATCAAAATTGCTCTCTAGCCCAGTTCCCCCAATTCGGGTATAATCGCCCGTTCTGTCCAAAATTTCCTCTTCATTTCGTTTTTCGTTTGAATTTTCGTTTGAAAACAGGTTTTTGCGGATTCTTTCTCCTTTAGGTTGGTGCAAATTAATTTGGGGGGTGGGGATGTCCGATCTGGCTTCTTTTTCCAAACTCGCGCGCTCTAACGCGCAACTTCCAGTAAACGTCTATTTTGATCAAGCCCTGTTACAGCGCGAGATCAAACAGCTATTCCAGTCCGGCCCGCGCTACGTCGGTCATGAACTGATGGTGCCCAATGTCGGCGATTTCGCCACGCTTGCTGCCGAAAACGAGGGCCGCATGCTGGTCCGCAACGCCGAGGGCATAGAGCTGATGTCCAACGTCTGCCGTCACCGGCAGGCGCTGATGTTCAACGGCCGCGGCAATGCCAATCATATCGTCTGCCCGCTGCATCGCTGGACCTATGACCTGAAGGGCGAACTGATAGGCGCTCCGCACTTTGCCGATACGCCTTGCCTGAACCTGTCCCGCACGCCTTTGCAAAACTGGAACGGCCTGCTGTTTGAACAAAACGGCTACAACGTGATGGAAAAAATGGCGCAGCTCAGCGTCACCAAGGACCTGGATTTTTCCGGCTATATGCTGGACCACGTCGAAGTGCACGAGTGCGACTACAACTGGAAGACCTTCATTGAAGTCTACCTGGAAGACTATCACGTCGAACCCTTCCATCCCGGCCTGGGCAGTTTTGTCACCTGCGAAGATTTGCGCTGGGAGTTCGGCGCCGATTACAGCGTGCAAACGGTGGGGGTGAACAGCGGCTTGCTGAAGTCCGGCTCGGCCAAGTACAAGGCCTGGCAAGAGCAGGTGCTGAAGTTCCGCAATGGCGAAGCGCCGCCTTACGGCGCCATCTGGCTGACCCTGTACCCGAATATCATGGTCGAATGGTATCCGCACGTGCTGGTGGTCTCCACCCTGTGGCCGCAAGAGACGGGCAAGACCAGGAATGTGGTCGAGTTTTACTATCCAGAAGAGATCGTGCTGTTCGAGCGTGAATTCGTCGAGGCCGAACGCGCCGCCTACCTGGAAACCTGCATCGAGGACGACGAGATTGCGCAGAGGATGGACGCCGGCCGCCGCATCCTGCTGGATCGCGGCGTCAATGAAGTCGGCCCCTACCAGTCGCCGATGGAAGACGGCATGCAGCATTTTCACGAATGGTATCGAAGCAACATCGAATTTTGAAATGAGGGGAGGCCGAGGCTTCCCCTTACTTTTTACGGAATGACAGATCAAATATGCAATCGCTGTGGATGCTGGTAGCAAGCTTTCTATTCTCCATCATGGGGGTCTGCGTCAAGCTGGCGTCCGACACGTATTCCACCGCCGAGATCGTGGCCTATCGCGGCGTGATAGGTATGGCGATGATACTGCTGCTGGTCAAGCTGCAAGGCGGCAGCTTGCGTACCCGCATGCCTTATCACCATCTGTGGCGCGGTTTCATCGGCGTGGTCGCGCTGTGGATGTGGTTTTATGCGATCACCAAACTGCCGCTGGCGACGGCGGTCACGTTGAACTATATGTCGCCGGTCTGGATCGCCGTGATCCTGTTCGCCACCGCCTGGTGGCTGGGCAAGAAACGCATGGAATGGGGGCTGGTGCTGGCGATTGCCATGGGTTTTGCCGGCGTCGTGCTGCTGCTGCGCCCCAGCATGCACGCGGAGCAGATGCTGGGCGGCATCATCGGCCTGGGGTCCGGCATGCTGGCGGCGCTGGCGTATATGCAGGTGCGCCAGATGGGCTTGATGGGCGAACCGGAATACCGGGTCGTGTTTTACTTTTCCGCCACCTGTTTTGCCGCAGGCTTGCTGGGCGCGCTGGTGACAGGCGGCGCCGCGGCGGCCCACAACCCGTCCGACTGGCAGCATCACGGCGCCAGGGGCTTCCTGCTCTTGCTGGTGATAGGTTTTACCGCGGCATCGGCGCAAATTGCGATGACCCGCGCCTACCGCCTCGGGAATACGCTGGTGACCGCCAACCTGCAATATGTGGGCATCGTATTTTCCAGTGCCTGGGACGTTTTGTTATGGCATGATGTCTTGACGTGGTCGAGCTGGCTGGGAATCGCTGTCATTTTGGCTAGTGGATTGATAGCAACATTTTACAATTCCAGGAATAATAAGCCGGTGCTAGCCTCCGACCCCATCAGCTCGGAATAAAACCGTACCAAGACGGTATCAGGAGAACAGATGCATACCACACTGATTTCAGCAAAAGACCTGGCCCAGAGTATTGATAAATTGCAATGGGTAATACTGGATTGCCGGCATGACTTGGCGGATGGCACGGCCGGGCAAAAAGCCTATGATGCCGGGCATTTGCCGAATGCCAGGTTCGCCCATCTGGACAATAAATTGTCGGGGGCCAAGACCGCGGCCAATGGCGTCTTCCATGGCCGCCACCCGCTGCCGGATAAGCAGGAATTTATCCATACCTTGCGCGCCTGGGGGGTAGACGACTCTTCCCAGGTGGTCGCCTACGATGCGCACGGCGGCATGTATGCCGCGCGCCTGTGGTGGATGCTGCGCTGGGTAGGGCACAAGGCGGTCGCCGTGCTGGACGGCGGCATGGCAGCCTGGACCGCAGAGGGCTTGCCGCTGACCGACAAGCTGCCCGCGGGACCTGTGCGCGGCAGCATCAGCGCCAAGACCAGCCTGGTGGCGCAGGTGAACGTGGCCGACGTGCTAGGCAATTTGGCTACCGCATCGCGCACGCTGATCGATGCGCGGGCGCCGGACCGTTTCCGCGGCGAGAACGAGACCATCGACCCGGTAGGCGGGCATATCCCGGGTGCCAGGAACCGTTTCTTCAAGGACAATCTGCAGGCGGACGGCCACTTCAAGCCGGCCGCGCAATTGCACGCCGAATGGAGCGCCATCCTGCCCGACGCCGGCAAGGCCATCATGCAATGCGGCTCGGGAGTGACCGCCTGCCATAACCTGCTGGCGCTGGAAGTGGCTGGCTTGCCGGGGGCTGCGCTGTATCCGGGATCGTGGAGCGAGTGGTGTTCCGAACCGGCGCGCCCGGTGGCGCTGGGGAGTGAAGCCTAGAGGTGATAGTGGCAGGGGGAGCGCCCCTGCTGTATTACAGGGTTTGCGCTATAACTCTACCGTGCGTATGGTCCAGAAATCCGCCGCCAGGTTGGATTCCAGCAGGTAGTCATAGGGCACCGTGAAATAGCCTTTCTTGCCCCATTGCTCGCCCCAGGAGTTCATCACGGTAAAGCGTGCGCTTTTATCGTCATAGCCTACCGCCAGTACCGCATGGCCGCCTACCAGGCCTTCTTTCTTGCCGGGCATTTTCAGCGTGCCGCTGGCAGCCACTGCCTCGGATTCAAAACTGTCATAGATGGTCAGGCCGAACACAAACGGATGGCCGCCCGCCAGGCAGCCCTTCAAGTGCTGGATGTCCTGCTTCAGTCTCTGGTAAGACACCGCCTGGTGCAGCAGCGCTTCCGTGTAAGCGGCTTTGGGCGGCTTGATGGCGTATTTTTTTGCGATATAGGGCCAGGCATTTTCACGGCACACACCCTGCTTGGCGATGCTCTTGATGGCATCGCGGATCTGGGCGCCGTGGTTCAGTTTTTCCGTGCCTATCATGGCGCGTGCATTGTAATGAATGAACAGGCGCGAAGGCAGGAAATGGGTGCCGCCCTGTTTCATCTGGTCGAAACGGTGCGCATTGCAGACCGCGTTGGAGGTGCAGCTGCCTATCTTTTGCCCCTGGTTCAGTACCGGCGGGCAGGACGGGCGTAGGTCGGCCCGGGCTGGCAGCGTGGCCGGATCGGCATGCAGGATGAAACCGTGGTCCCTGTGGTCCGGCAGATCCGGAACCCAGCCGTAGCCGGCGATCTTCTTTTGCATATCTGGCGTCCTCTCTAGTGGCCGTGCCTGGTCACAAACAGCACCAGTACTACGCCGGTGGCGATCAGGATGATTTGCGGTACGGTTTCGCGCATGGTGGCCCGGCGCTGCATCTGCGGCATCAGGTCGCTGACCGCGATATAGATGAAACCGGACGAGGCCAGCACCAGCACATAGGGGATCAGGTTGCTGGCATTACCCAGGGTAAAGTAGCCGAGCAAGCCGCCGATGACCGCCATCAGGCTGCAGATCAGGTTGTACACGTAGGCGCGCGCGCGCGAAAAGCCGGCGTTCAGCAGCACGATGAAGTCGCCTATCTCTTGCGGGATCTCATGCGCGATGATGGCCAGGCCGGTGACCAGGCCCAGCTTGGGGTCGGCCAGGAAGGCCGCCGCGATCAGGATGCCGTCGGTAAAATTATGCAGGCCGTCGCCGACCAGGATCATCCAGCCGGCCTTGCCCGCCTCATGCGCGTCGTGGCCGTGCTCGTGATGATGGCCGTCGCCCTCGTGGTGGTGCGAGTGGCGCAGGATGGCGAATTTTTCCAGCAGGAAGAAGGCCAGCAAGCCGCCCATCAGGCAGGCGAACAGTGTGCGCGGGTCGGCCCCGGATTCAAAGGCCTCGGGCAGGGCATGCAGCAGCGAGGTGGACAGCATGATGCCGACCGACAGGCTGACCATGCGTTCCACAACCTTGGACAACAGGGAAAAAGAAAAAATCGCCGCAGCGGTGATGCTCAGCACGCCAGCAATAGTGGTGGCAAACAGGATGGAAAGCAGCGTGGAATGAATTTTAAGCCTCTAAATCTGAACGGTAATTGCAACACGGTTGCAAATTAGAACACAGAGCGACGATTTGAGCAAATCCAGCGGGGAAGGCATGAACAAGGCCTGGTCCACGAAAAACACGAAAGGCACGAAAAAAACGTAAAGATCTCTTTTAAGCGCAGATGATCGAAGAATCTTTATAGGTGTGGAATTTTTTCGTGCCTTTCGTGCTTTTAGTGTTTTTCGTGGACAGGGCTTGGTCTTTGAATCAAGCCACGCCGTGCGCCTTGAACCAGGCCAGCACCCGGTTCCAGCCGTCCTTGGCGTCTGCCTCTACATAGCTGGGGCGGTAGTCGGCGTGGAAGGCGTGGCCGGAATTGGGATAGACCACGAACTCCGATTTATTGCCGGCCTTGGCCAGCGCCGCCTTCATCTGTTCCACGGTCGCCACCGGGATGCCGCCGTCCTTGCCGCCATACAGACCCAGCACCGGGGTTTTCAGGGTGGCGGCGATGTCGATAGGATTGGTCGGCGACAGGCTGTTTGGCTCGCCCACCAGGCGCCCATACCAGGCCGCTCCGGCCTTGACCTTGGGATTGTGGGCGGCGTACATCCAGGTAATCCGGCCACCCCAGCAAAAGCCGGTGATCGCCAGCTTGTCGGTATTGCCGCCGTTATTCTTGGCCCAGGCCACCACCGCATCGAGGTCGCCCATCACTTGAGCATCGGGCACCTTGGAAACCACTTCCTTGACCAATTCGGCCACCGTGCCGTATTTGCCGGCGTCGCCCTGGCGCACGAACAGCTCCGGCGCCAACGCCAGGTAGCCCTGCTTGGCAAAGCGCCGCGCCACGTCGGCAATGTGCTCGTGCACGCCGAAGATTTCGGAGATCACCAGCACCACCGGCAGATTGCTCTTGCCTTCCGGCTGGGCCCGGTACACGGGAACGGTTTGGCCGCCTATGTTCAGCATCACCTCGCCGGCGGTCAGGCCGCTGGTATCGGTCTTGACTACGGTCTGCGCGCAGATAGGCATGGCCGCAGCGGCAAAGCCGGTTCCCATCGCCACCTTGATAAAACCGCGGCGGTCCACGCCCTCATCCAAACTGGATTTGCCAACCAAACTGTCGAAATCTTGCTGTTGCATGCGAATCTCCTGGTGGTGGTTATGTGTGCATATGGGGCGCGCTGCGTGACGCAGGGCCGCATCGCAGGAAAATACCGCAATAGGATAACCGGAAAACAATAGCTTGTGACAGTCGCCGCCAGCCCCGCGCGCTGCGAGGCTGGCGGCAGGGTACGGCGGAGGCGCCTTTAGCCGGGGCCAGGCTTATTGGGAGCTGTCTGCCTGTCTGCATTGCAGCGGCAGGTACTTGGTTTGCACATTGCCAGGCAGGCAGCGCCAGGCCAGGTTTTTCTGTTCGTCCTGTGCTGGTTTGAGTATGAATGCCTGGGTTTCCCTGGCGCCGACCTGCAAGTGTACGGTCAGGTTGGCATTTTGCTGGTTGATCGTGATGTCGCTGATACCTGCCGCCAATGGTTCGTTGTAACCGGCTTCGCTGATATTGGCGGGGATAGCCTTGTTGTCGGTAATATAGCTGCCGACTACGGCGGCGACCTGATTTGCCGTATTCACCGCGGCGTGGACCTTGGCCTTCGTCGTATAGTCCTGATAGGCCGGTATCGCGATGGCCGCCAGTATGCCCAGGATAAAGAGGAAACCGAACAAGGCAATCACCGCGACCAGCACGACGGCGCCGCCGCTGCTGTTCGAGGGGACGCCTTTATTGTATTTGTCATCCCAGTTCTGGTCGCTGGTGCATAAAAATACTATGCCTTCGATCAAGCTCACCAGGGCGGGCAGGCCGGTCCAGCAAAACAGCAGATAAAATATCCCCCACCATTTTCCGAGATAGAAACGGTGCACGCCTAAGGCGCCGAGCAGTATCGCCAGCAAACCGGCCACTACCTTGCTCTTCCCGTTTCCGGTTCCGGCTTGCGGTGCGCCGCAAGCCGGGCAGGCGCGTGCCGTTACGTGAATTTCTTTGGCACAGCCACGGCAAAAGACCATCTCGGACATGAGTTTCTCCTATAACTTGGTATGTTAAAGCCGGTGCTGGCTTCTATTATTGTTGCTCATTCATCATGCCATGCAATTATGAAAGTATCAATAATTTCTCTGTTGATAAGCCTTTGTATAGAGGAAATGCTCGGATGCTTTTATGATGCGAAGCAATTCATTTATTTCTGTCTTGACTGAAATAAATGAATTGACTAAGATGGCTGCATGGAACTTACACCGGTCAAACAAAAATTCATCCTGCACTGGGGCGAGATGGGCACGCTGTGGGGCGTGAACCGCACCGTCAGCCAGATCCACGCACTGCTGTATATCGTCGGCAAACCGATGCAGGCTGAGGAAATCGCCGACACCCTGGGCGTGGCCCGCTCCAATGTTTCCAACTCGCTGAAGGAATTGCAGAACTGGAAGCTGGTCAAGCTGGCCCACGTGATGGGCGACCGCCGGGCGCATTTCGAAACTTCGCTGGATGTCTGGGAGCTGTTCCGCACCGTGGTGCGCGAGCGCAAGGAAAGGGAGTTCGCGCCGACCATCGACACCCTGCAGCAATGCCTGGACAGCCCCGAACTGAAGCAGGAAGACAGGGAAACCCAGGCCCGCATCGCCGAAACCCTGGCGCTGATGAAAACCGTCACCACCTGGACCGACGAGATGCTGAGACTGGAACCGGCAACCCTGATGAAGCTGCTGAAGATGGGGGCGAGCGTGCAGAAGTTTGTGCGCGGCGAGAAAAAATAGGATCTGCCAATACTGGAGGCTGCCATTTGCCTCCATTTTTTAAAATAGATAATTTCTGTATTGACTGAAATTTCTGAAATTAAAGACTCTTGGCCAGCTTGGCTAGATAAAACAAGAAAGGAGATGAATCATGCGTATTCTCGTATGTGGCGCAAATGGCTTCATCGGCAGGCATTTGGTGCAGACCTTATCGGCGGCCGGGCATCAGGTGACCAGCGGCGTGCGCGTCATCAATAAAAGTTCCGAGGTAGCGATCGACTACATGCGCGACCTTGATCCCCAAGACTGGTTGCCGCGCCTGCGCCAGGTCGATGTCGTGATCAACGCAGTAGGCATATTGACCGAGGGCGAAGGGGCCAGCTTTGACGCCGTCCACAGGGATGCACCCAAGGCCTTGTTTGCTGCCGCTGCCATCGCCGGCGTGCGTGTCATCCAGATCTCGGCACTAGGCGGGGCCGAAGAGGGCAGGGATTTTAGCCGGCTGACGCCGTATATGCGCAGCAAGCGCGAGGCCGACGCGGCGCTGATGTCGTGGTCCGGCAAGTGGCTGGTGCTGCGCCCGTCCTTGCTGGTCGGTGTAGATGGCGCCAGCAGCCGTTTGTTCCGCAGCTTGTCCAGCTTGCCGGCAATGGGTTTGCCCGGCAAGGGGGAACAATTGCTGCAGCCTGTGCATATAGACGACCTGTGCGACGCGGTGCTGCGCTGGCTGGCCGACGACGGCGACAGCGCCGTCATCAATGCGGTCGGCCCGGCCGCGCTCAGCTACCGGGCGATGCTGGAGACCTATCGCCAGCTCATGGACCTGCCGCCGGCCAGGTATTTTTCCATCCCCATGCCCCTGATGCGGGTCGGCGCTTACCTGGCCGGCCTATTGCCGCAAAAAGTACTGAGCCCGGATACTTTGCGGATGCTGCAGGAAAATAACGTCGCCGATGCAGGCAATTTCTCGGCCCTGCTGAAGCGATCTCCAAGAGCGAGCGATACCTGGTTTGAAGTCGCGGCCGCCCAGAGCCTGCGGACCCAGGCGATGGCCAACTGGAATAATGCCGTGTTGCGTTGCGCGCTGGCGGCGCTGTGGCTGGCGACCGGCGTCCTGTCCCTGGGCGTCTATCCGGTCTCCTCCAGCCTGGAATTACTGGCAGCATTGGGTTTGCATGGGAGCACTGCCATCGGCGTGCTGTACGGGGCTGCCGTATTCGATATTGCGATGGGGCTGGCCTGCCTGTTATTCCCAAGACGGACCCTGTGGCTATTGCAAATCATGGTAGTGCTAGGCTATACCGCCCTGGTCTCGGTCTACCTGCCGCAATTCTGGCTGCATCCTTTCGGCCCCATCCTGAAAAATATCCCCATCCTGGCCATCCTGGTGGTGCTGTATGGCAGTGAACAAAAACCGTCCAGGCAGCTTAGGGCATCCACGGTGAGGTTGGCATCATGAACACCTATTTGCTGATCAAGACCCTGCATATCCTGTCTTCGGTGCTGCTGGTCGGCACCGGCTTCGGCTCGGCGTTTTACATGTTTTTTGTTAACCGCAGCAAGAGCCTGGAAGCGCAGGTGGTGGTGGCCAGGCTGGTGGTGCTGGCCGACTGGGTCTTTACGACGCCGGCCGTGATCGTGCAACCGGTCAGCGGCGTATTGCTGGCGCATATGGCCGGCTGGCCGCTGAGCAGCGGCTGGCTGGGCTGGTCTTTAGTCTTGTATGTCTTGGCCGGAATCTGCTGGTTGCCGGTAGTCTGGCTGCAGATCCGCATGCGCAGGATGGCGGAACTGGCGTATGCCAGCAGTGAACAATTGCCGGAGCGGTACTGGCGCTATGCGAAGTATTGGGAGCGGCTGGGTTATCCGGCTTTTGTGGCGATGCTGGGCGTGTATTTCTTGATGGTCAATAAGCCTACTCTATAGCCGTTATCCATCATGGCGGCATCATGAGAGGGTGCATAGCCTTAGCGAGGCAGCTCGAACCGCCACAATGCTCTATCCGGGTCTGTCTCAAATAATGTTGGGCAGATAAAACGCTTGCCCAAGCTACCCGGTAGCCCGGGCTACGAGTGCTATATATCGACGAGCATTTCGAAATTTTTCGCACATGAAACCCGTGATGGCTTGATTGCTTTGCTGGTCTCATTCGACGCGTGCGTCATCAGAAAAAATGCATCATCTTCGGCTTCGACCTGCCAGCCTTCACGTTCGTAGAAGCGTTTCGCCAGACCGTTTACACGGAAAACCCGCAGGCGCAAGCGGCATCCAGCTTGCTGGCTAAGTTGAAGAATTTCCGCCAGCAGGCTCGCGCCTATCCCCTTTGACCTAAGCCGTGGCGTCAGCGCGATCATCCTTAGATAATTTTCGCCCTCTTTCATGTCGAGCTGAATATAGCCAGAAAATTCAGAATCACGTTCTACCACATAGGTCGCAGACGTCGAAAATGCTTTGTCAAAATCTGCTGTCTGCCAATCCTCGTCCCATCCCCAAATTGATTCGATATGCTGTCTCATCGCATTTTGGTAGAGCGTCCAAATAGCCGCTCTATCCTCGGGACGGGCAAGTCTGGTCGTCACATTCATATTCTTAACGTCGATTACTGAGTGGTTACTTGATTATGGATACAAGTGGTGCATGCAACAGCTTAATGCGCCTCTTCCCAATTCTTGCCTATTCCCACTTCGGCCAGCAAGGGCACCTTCAGCTCCGCCACATTGGCCATCAGCTCAGGCAATTTCTGCTTGACCAGTTCCAGCTCAGCCTGCGGTACCTCCAGCACCAGTTCATCGTGCACTTGCATGATCATGCGGGTTTGCATCTGCGTGCTTTCCAGCCAGCCTTGCACGGCGATCATGGCCAGCTTGATCAGATCGGCGGCGGTGCCCTGCATGGGCGCGTTGATCGCCGCGCGTTCTGCGCCCTGGCGGCGCGGGCCGTTCGGGGAATTGATCTCGGCCAGCCACAGGCGGCGGCCGAACACGGTTTCCACATAGCCTTGCGCCTTGGCCTGGGTGCGGGTGTCGGCCATGTATTGCGCCACGCCCGGATAGCGCATGAAGTATTTGTCGATATAGCTTTGCGCGGCGGAACGCTCTATGCCCAGGTTGCCGGCCAGGCCGAAGGCGCTCATGCCGTAGATCAGGCCGAAGTTGATGACCTTGGCGTAGCGCCGCTGTTCGCTGCTGACCTCGCTGGTCGCGATGCCGAAAATTTCGGCCGCGGTGGCGCGGTGGATGTCCTCGCCCTGTTCAAAGGCGCGCAGCAGGCTGGCATCGCCGGAGATATGGGCCATGATGCGCAATTCGATTTGCGAATAGTCGGCCGAGATGATCACGTTGCCGGGGCCGGCGACGAAGGCTTCGCGGATGCGGCGGCCCTCGGCCGAGCGCACCGGAATGTTTTGCAGGTTGGGGTCGTTGGAGGCCAGGCGGCCGGTCACCGCCACCGCCTGTGCGTAGTTGGTGTGCACGCGGCCGGTGGCGGCGTTCACCATCTTCGGCAGCTTGTCGGTATAGGTCGATTTCAGCTTGGCCAGGCCGCGGTATTCCAGCAAGACCTTGGGCAGCGGATAGTCTTCGGCCAGCTTTTGCAATACTTCTTCATCGGTGGACGGCGCGCCGGACGGGGTCTTTTTGACGACCGGCAATTGCAGCTTTTCAAAGAAGATCTCGCCCAGCTGTTTCGGCGAATTCAGGTTGAAGGGCTGGCCGGCCAGCTCATAGGCGTTTTGTTCCAGCTGCAGCAGCCGTGTACCCAGTTCGTGCGACTGGGTCGCCAGCAGGTCTTTGTCGATCAGCACGCCGTTGCGCTCTATCTTTTGCAGCACTACCGAGGTCGGCAGCTCTATCTGCTGGTAGATGCGCATCAGCTTTTCATCGCCGTCTATCTGCGGCCACATCGCATTATGCAGTTGCAAGGTGATGTCGGCGTCTTCCGCCGCGTAGGCGGTGGCCTTGTCTATCTCTACCTGGTCGAAGCCTATCTGCGACGCGCCCTTGCCGCACACCTCGGCAAAGCTGATGGTCTTGTGCGCCAGGTGGCGCAGCGCCAGGCTGTCCATGTCGTGCGACTTGTGCGATTCGAACACATAGGATTCCAGCAGGGTGTCATGGACTATGCCCTGCAGGCGCACGCCGTGGTTCTGGAAGATGTGGCTGTCGTATTTCAGGTTCTGGCCGACCTTGGCCTTGCGTGGGTCTTCCAGCCAGGGCTTCAGCTTTGCCAGCACGAATTCGCGCGACAGTTGTTCCGGTGCATCCTGGTAGCTGTGTGCGACCGGAATGTAGGCGGCGATGCCGGGCTCGCAGCACAGCGAGATGCCCACCATTTGCGCGGTCATCGGCTCCAGCGACGTGGTTTCGGTATCGACCGAGGTCAGCGTGGCATCGGAGATTTTTTGTATCCAGGCGTCCAGCGCCGCTTCGGTCAGGATCGCTTCATAGCGGGTTTCCGCCGGGGCCGCCGGGATTGCCGGGGTCGTCGACCCCGCGCGGGCCGCTTCATCGCCGAACAGGCCGCCCTGGGCCGGGCTGGCAGCCGCAGCGGGCGCCGTCAGCGGGGTTGCATTGGCGGTAGGATTGCCGCTCAATTCCCTGAGCCAGGTCTTGAAGCCGTAGCGGCTATAAAAATCTATCATGCCCTGCTTGTCTTCCGGGTTGGAGACCAGGGTTTCGGTGATGGATTTCATGTGGTCCGACAGATCGCAGTCGGTCTTCACCGTGATCAGCACCCGGCCTTGCGGCAGCCAGTCCAGCGCCTGGCGCAGGTTCTCACCCACCGCGCCGGTGATCTTGTCGGCATTGGCGATGACGCCGTCCAGCGAATCGTATTGCGTCAGCCACTTGACTGCAGTCTTGGGGCCGACCTTGGCCACGCCTGGCACATTGTCCACCGTGTCGCCGATCAGGGTCAGGTAATCGATGATGCGGTTCGGCGGCACGCCGAACTTGGCCAGCACGCCGGGCTCGTCCAGTTTTTCATTGCTCATCGTATTGATCAGCGTGACCTTGTCGTTGACCAGTTGCGCCAGGTCCTTGTCGCCGGTGGAAACGATGGTACTCAGGCCCTGCCTGGCGGCATCCACTGCCAGCGTACCTATCACGTCGTCGGCCTCTACGCCTTCCACCATCAGGATGGGCCAGCCCATATGGCGCACCGCCTGGTGTATCGGCTCCACCTGCTTGGCCAGGTCTTCCGGCATCGAAGCGCGCTGCGCCTTGTATTCCGGATACAAATCGTCGCGGAAGGTCTTGCCTTTGGCGTCGAAGACACAAGCTATATAGGCAGCCGGGTAATCGGTGCGCAAACGGCGTAACATGTTAATCATGCCGTAGATTGCACCCGTCGGTTCGCCTTGCGGGTTGCGCAAATCCGGCAGTGCGTGGAATGCGCGGTAGAGGTAGCTGGAGCCATCGACTAATAACAGGGTTTTTTGCATATGAGTGAAAACAGGAAAAATGTGACGAGGTTGCGCCAGATGGTGGATCGTGAGCGTGCTACCACACTGAAAGCGCGCGAATCATGGCATATGTTCACGATTATGGCAGAGTTTATCGAGTCTACGGAACGCTTGTCCGATGCCAGGCCGGCGGTTTCCATCTTCGGCTCGGCCCGGACTACGCCGCTCGACCCCTGGTACGAAGCCTGCGTGGATACCGCGCAACGCCTGTCCGACGCCGGGTTTGCCGTGATTTCGGGCGGCGGGCCGGGTATTATGGAGGCCGCCAACAAGGGCGCTTTCGCCGGCAAATCGCCGTCGATAGGCTTGAATATAGAATTGCCGCGCGAGCAGACCAATAATGCCTGGCAGAATATTTCCCTGAGTTTCAGGCATTTTTTTGCGCGCAAGGTGGCGTTTGTGAAATACGCCGACGCCTATGTGGTGTTTCCTGGCGGTTTCGGCACGCTCGACGAGGTGAGCGAGGTGCTGACCCTGATCCAGACCGGCAAGTCGCGGCATATCCCGGTGATCCTGGTCGGCAGCAGCTTTTGGCGCGGCTTGCTGGACTGGTTCGAACTGAAGCTGGTCGGCAGCGGCATGATCGCCGCTCAGGACATGAACCTGATCCAGCTGATCGACGAGCCGGCCAATATCGTGGATGCCATTTTTGCGTTTTACGAAGCCAGGGACATAGAACCGTCGGAGGATGAGCGGCGCAAGATGCTGTATTTGTGAGTCCAGCCAGGCTGATGTGGGCTGATCTGCCGCAACCGGGCCGGGATTGGCGATGATTGGCGATGAATGATATTTCTGGGAGTCCTTGCGGCATTTGTTACAATGCTCATAAGACTGTCAGCAAACCTAGAGTAAATTATCATGAAAACAATATCCAAAAAAGTGCTTATGCTGTGGATGCTTGCAGGTTTTGCATCGTTGACCGCACCGGCATCGGTGCTGGCGCAGGCTGGGTCCAAGGTCGCGTCCACCCCGCCCAACCTGGAAAAGCTGGAAGAGGGGCCGGAGTCCGGGATTACCATCGTCAAGCCCGAGGCGCGCAACAAGATCACTGAAAAACGCGAAAAAGGCAAAGTCAACGAAGTCCAGGTCAAGTCCGGCAAGAGCAGCTATACGCTGCGCGCCGACCCGGCGATAGGCAATACCGCCAAGGGCACGCAAAACGGCGACGCCAACCGCGGCGCGATGTGGACCATCAAGGAATTCGGCGGCCCCAAGGAAGCCAAGGAAGCGGAGGCGGCAGCGGCTTTGCCGCCGGCACCGCCGCCGCCAGCCCCGGCATCCAGTGCAGCAACAAAAAAATAGACTGGCATGGCGGCAGGGGCGGCTCCGGCAGGGCGCGCCCTGCTGGCTGAATATTGCCAGATGCTTGCTCTATACCATTTCATCTCACCGGCTTAAGACGTTTCAATAGATATGGCAGTATTTACATCGGTCAGCCTGGACGACCTGGGTCCATGGATGACGCAATTTCCCCTGGGAAAAGCGCTGGCAATCAAGGGCATCGCCTCAGGAATTGAAAACAGTAATTTCTTCATCGACACGGAAGCCGGTGAATACGTACTGACCATTTTCGAAAACCTGAGTTTCGAGCAATTGCCTTTTTACCTGAAGTTAATGCGCCACCTGGCCGACCGCGGTGTGCTGGTGCCGGCGCCGATCGCCAATGCAGAGGGTGAGCTGGTAGTGGCCTTGCACGGCAAGCCGGCGGCCATCGTCAGCAAGCTGGAAGGCCATTCGCAGCTGTCGCCGCTGCCTTTGCATTGCGCCGAGGTCGGCGCCATGCTGGCGCGCATGCACCTGGCGGCGCAGGATTTCCCTATCCAGCAACCCAATTTGCGCGCGCTGGAATGGTGGCGCGCCACCACGCCCGTGGTCTTGCCCTACCTGTCGGATTCCAATCGGCAGCTATTGCAGGATGAAATGCAGTATCAGGAGGCATTTGCCGCGAGCGCCGCCTATGCCGTCTTTCCGCATGGCCCCGTGCACGCCGACCTGTTTCGCAATAATGTGATGTTTGACGGCGGCCGGCTGACCGGTTTCTTTGATTTTTACTTCGCCGGTTGCGATACCTGGCTATTCGATGTGGCCGTGACCGTCAATGACTGGTGCATAGACCTGGCGACCGGGGCGCTCGACCAGGCCAGGGCGAATGCCATGCTGCAGGCCTATCATGCGGTGCGGCCGTTTACCGCTGAAGAGCGGGCTGGCTGGCAGGCGATGCTGCGCGCTGCGGCCTTGCGCTTCTGGCTGTCGCGCCTATATGACTACCATCTGCCGCGTGACGCGGAGATGCTGACCCCGCATGACCCTGGCCATTTTGAGCGCATACTACGCCTGCGCGTTTCCTTGCCCGCACCCGCCTTACCTGAGAACTGATTTGTATGAACAAGCCGAATGCGAAGACTGGCTGGTTGTGGGTGAAGGAGGGCTTTAAACTCTTCCTCAAACAGCCGGCCGAATTATTGACCCTGTTTTTTGCCTACATGTTTTTGAGCATGGCCATAGGAATACTGCCGGTGGTAGGGCAATTTTTGCCGCTGATGCTGGTCCCGGTGTTTGCCATGAGCTTTATGCAGGCCTGCCGCCAGATAGAACAGGGCAAGCGGGTCTATCCCAACCTGCTGCTGGTCGGCTTTCGCTCGCCGGCCTTCCTGAAGCTATTGCAGCTCGGTGTGCTGTATATCGTCGCGGTAGTGCTGGCGATCGCCTTTTCCAGCCTGGTGGACGGCGGCGCTTTCTGGGATTTCATCATGGGGCAAAAGCCCATAGACAGCAAAGACATGCGCGAGTCCAGCTTGTTTGCCGGCATGCTGGTCGCAGCATTGGCGTATTTGCCGGCGATGATGGCCTTCTGGTATGCCGCACCCCTGATCGCGTGGAACAAGATGTCGGTAGGCAAAGCGGTGTTTTACAGCTTCTTCGCGGTGCAGGGGGCCGGCGGTGCATTTACCGTGTACGGCCTGGCCTGGGTAGTGTTGAGCATCGTGCTGCCCACCCTGCTCAGCCTGCTGGTGGCGGTCATCGTCGGGCAGGCGGTCGTCGTGGTGATCACCGTGATACCGATCACCATCGTACTGACCGTGATCATGTACAGCTCCTTTTATCCGACCTACACCGACGTCTTCGGCAGGCCGGATGACAGCGTGTGAGCGCTTGCCCTAGCTGTTCGCTCTAGTTAGGCAGTTTCCGCCGCCTGCGCATGCTCGGACGCCAGTTCCAGGTCGTCGATGATCTCAAAGCTGTGCGTCATTTCCGCGGTTTTTGCCAGCATGATAGAGGCTGAGCAATATTTTTCATGGGACAGCTTGATCGCGCGTTCGACCGCACCGGGCTTCAAGTTGCGGCCCCGCACGGTAAAGTGGAAGTTGATCTTGGTAAATACCTTGGGTTCGGTGTCGGCCCGCTCGGCGGTCAGTTTGACGTCGCAGCCGCGCACATCCTGCTTACCCTTGCGCAGTATCAGCACCACGTCATAGGCGGTGCAGCCGCCGGTGCCGACCAGCACCATTTCCATGGGGCGCGGCGCCAGATCGCGGCCGCCGCCGGCGGGGGCGCCGTCCATGATAACGGTATGGCCGGAACCGGTCTCGGCCAGGAATGTCATGCCGGATGTGCCGGTCCAGCTTACGGTTGCTTCCATGCTTGTCCTCAAAAATGATATAACGATCAGCCTATTGTAGCGCACTGCCAGAATGCGTAGCGGCAGGGCCAAAAGCAAGAAATAGTGCTTATTTAATAAAATGTTGCTTATAGTCACATCTTTTGGCTGAATTTATCTTGCACTGCACAATTTTATGTCCTATTATTGACTCATCGGTTAGTTGCTTCCAGTTCTCTGGGCTAACCAGGCAGTTTGTCTCCTCCACCTCCTCCTTTGGTGGATTGAACCCGAAGCCATAAGCTTCGGGTTTTTTTTCGCCTCCATAGCGCCGGAACCCGCGCCTTGCCTAATATTTAAACAGCCCTTGACACTAAGTCTTTGAAAATACTATAATTTAGGGCTCTCCTGTACGCTCAGGGGAGAAGTGATAAAAGGGCGAGTCCGGCAGGCGGTAAGTGCCGGAACCACCGAAAGAGCGTTTTTACTTTTAATTTAGGATTCATCATGAAAACCTTTTCCGCTAAAGCACATGAAGTGCAGCGCGACTGGTTCGTGATTGACGCGACAGATAAAGTACTCGGACGTGTTGCCAGCGAAGTGGCACTCCGTTTGCGCGGCAAACACAAACCGGAATTTACTCCTCACGTCGACACGGGCGATTTTATCGTTGTTGTCAATGCAGGCAAACTGCGCGTGACGGGCACTAAAGCCCTGAACAAAACATACTACCGTCACACTGGTTATCCAGGCGGTATCTATGAAACCAATTTCCAGAAAATGCAACAGCGTTTTCCAGGTCGCGCACTCGAGAAGGCAGTTAAAGGCATGTTGCCTAAAGGCCCACTCGGCTACGCGATGATCAAGAAGCTCAAAGTGTACGCAGATGGTTCCCATCCGCACGCTGCGCAGCAACCTAAAGTACTCGACCTGTAAGGATAAGACATGATCGGTAACTACAATTACGGAACCGGCCGTCGCAAGAGTGCAGTAGCTCGCGTCTTCCTGAAATCCGGCAGCGGCAAGATCGTTGTAAACGGCAAACCAGCTAACGAATATTTTTCTCGTGAAACTGGCCTGATGGTTATTCGTCAACCTCTGGAACTGACTAACCACCTCGAAACATTCGACATCATGGTCAATGTGCACGGCGGCGGTGAATCCGGCCAGGCTGGTGCAGTTCGCCACGGTATCACTCGTGCGTTGATCGATTACGAAGCAACATTGAAGCCAGAGCTGTCAAAAGCCGGTTTCGTTACTCGTGATGCACGTGAAGTTGAACGTAAAAAAGTTGGTCTGCGCAAAGCACGTCGCGCGAAACAGTTCTCCAAGCGTTAATCTGCGGATATCTGTATCAAAAGCCGTCAGGTTACCTGGCGGCTTTTTTGCTTTCTGCTGCCGCTTCTTATTTGGAGCGATAACCGCGTTGCTGCGCTCTTGCCGTGCTAAAGCACTGTCTGCGACCGCGCGCCTTGTTGTCACTCCAACTAAGAACCGGCTAATGCTCCCTTGGGAAGGACAAAGCTTATTTGCTCTTGCCAAAGTACGAAGAGCCGCAATATCTCAATTTGTAAATCCGATGGTCTGCATGCTTGAGGCGCGATAAACTCCTGCTAGAATACGGACAAAATTTCTTTCAAGTAACGTAGTGCGATGCGGGTTTGGCGATGGATGGGCTTGTCGCCTCATTGTAAAAAGGACAGATCATGATCAAGGTTGGCATAGTTGGCGGTACCGGTTACACCGGCGTGGAATTGCTGCGCATTTTGGCGACGCATCCGCAGGTGCAGTTGACTGCGATCACCTCGCGCAAGGAAGACGGCTTGCCGGTCGCCGACATGTATCCATCGTTGCGCGGCCGCGTCAATATTGCCTTTTCCTCGCCTGACAAAGCCAAATTGACCGAATGTGATGTCGTGTTTTTTGCTACGCCGCATGGTGTAGCAATGGCGCAGGCGCCGGAGCTGCTGGCTGCCGGCGTCAAAGTCATCGACCTGGCGGCGGACTTCCGTTTGCAGGACGTCAGCCAGTTTGAAAAATGGTATGGCATGCCGCATAGCTGCACCCATGTGCTGGAAGAGGCCGTCTACGGCCTGCCTGAACTGAACCGCGAAGCGATCAAAAAGGCGCGCGTGATTGGTAATCCCGGCTGCTATCCGACCACGATGCAGCTCGGTTTTTATCCTTTGTTGAAAGCCGGCGTGATTGATGCCGGCAACCTGATCGCGGATTGCAAATCGGGTGTTTCCGGCGCCGGCCGCAAGGCGGAGATCGGCCTGCTGTTTTCCGAAGCCAGCGACACCTTCAAGGCCTATGGCGTGTCCGGCCACAGGCATACACCTGAGACGGTAGAGCAATTGCAGCGCATGAGTTCAGCCAAGATCGGCCTGCTGTTCACGCCGCACCTGGTGCCCATGGTGCGCGGCATGCATTCGACCTTGTATGGCCGCCTGACCAAAGAGATCAGCAACGAAGAATTGCAGGCCTTTTTCGTCGACGCCTACAAAGGAGAACCCTTTGTCGACGTGATGCCGTTCGGCTCCCATCCGGAAACACGCTCCACCCGCGCCTCGAATATGCTGAGGCTGGCGCTGCACCGGCCGAATGACGGCAATACGGTGGTGGTGCTGGTGGTGCAGGACAACCTGGTCAAGGGTTCGTCCGGCCAGGCGGTGCAATGCATGAACCTGATGTTCGGCCTGGAAGAAACAGCCGGCCTGATGCATGTGCCGGTGATGCCTTAACCGTGCCCATGACTAAGACATCTTCCTGGAAGCGGCGCATCGCAGCGTCGAAAATGACCATCAAGCAGCAGCGGCCATGGCCGATTACGGTGGCCATGATCGCCCTGATTATCGGCCTGGGCGGTGCCATTGCGATGTGGACCTATGACATGGGGCGCAGCCTTACCGGTTTTGAGCCCAAGGCCAGCAAGGAAAAAATGCAGGTCCTGCAAAAGCAGCTGGAAGAACTGACGGCCGAGCGCGACAAGCTGGCGCTGTCCGCCAATACGGTGGAAAGCCAGATGAATATCGACCGCTCCATGCAAAAACAGCTGACCGACCAGATCAAGACGCTGACGGCGGACAATTTGAAGCTGAAGGACGACCTGGCTTTTTTTGAGAGCCTGATGCCCTCGGCCACCGGTCCCGAAGGGATCACCGTGCAGCGCCTGAAGGCCGAGATGAGCGCGCCTAACCAGTTGCGCTATCGCATACTGGTGATGCAGGGCGGCAAGGGAGCGCGCGATTTTGTTGGCGAACTGCAATACAGCCTGACGCTTGTGCAGGGGGGCAAAAGTGTTATGATGCAATTCCCCGACCCCAAGGCAGGCGAAGCGGGCAAATTGAAGTTGTCTTTCAGGCACTATCAACGACTGGAGGGACTTATCGCCGTACCGGATGGCGCCACGGTCAAGACTGTGCAGGCAAAAGTGCTGGATCACGGCCAGGTACGCGCCCAACAATCGATTAATCTATAAGGAAGCTTGTCCATGTTTAGTCGCAAAAACAAGAGTACGATTGATAGCTTGATAGGCGTGGCCACCACCATCGAGGGCAATTTGGTCTTCAAGGGCGGCCTGCGTATTGACGGCCGTGTCAACGGTAATGTGATCGCCGAACTCGGCGAGCCGAGCATGCTGGTAATATCAGAGCAAGCCAGGATAGACGGCGAAGTCAGGGCCGGGCATATCGTTGTCAATGGTGAAATTAACGGCCCGGTATTTTGCGCCGAGCTGATTGAATTACAGCCTAAGGCCCGCATATCTGGAGATGTCCACTACAAGGCGCTGGAAATGATGAGCGGCGCCCTGGTTGCTGGAAAATTAGCACATGAACAACTCTCCGAGCCTGTATTGAAATTGGCGTTGGCTTCGTCAAACTGAGCTGGGCTTTTGAATTTTGAAAATTGAAGCCCGTTGCCTGTTTTCCGGGCAGCAAAATATGCGATATCGAATTAAGGTCTATAATAGGGCCTGTCAGAACCTGTAGGAGCAAGAAATGAATGCCGTAGCCGAAATGCCAGCACCAATTATTTTTACCGATAGCGCCGCTGCCAAAGTTGCGCAATTGATCGAAGAGGAAGGTAATCCCGACCTGAAACTGCGTGTGTTCGTGCAAGGCGGTGGATGCTCCGGCTTCCAGTATGGTTTCACTTTCGATGAAATCACCAACGAAGATGATACGGCAATGACCAAGAACGGCGTGCAATTGCTGATCGACTCGATGAGCTACCAATATCTGGTTGGCGCAGAGATTGATTACAAGGACGACCTGGAAGGCGCCCAGTTCGTGATCAAGAACCCCAATGCAACGACTACTTGCGGCTGCGGATCTTCGTTCTCGGCCTGATGATCATCAAATTTGCACCCAAAGGGACGCTAAGGCGTCCTTTTTTTATGGCCTGAAATTTATTCAGCGCAAGTAAGTACAACAATTCACCACTGCCGCGCCAACATTCATTAAACTCTTAGAAACAAAAGGATTAATGATGGAGCAGACCAGTTCAAGCGACATGCATAGGCAGCGCCAGCGCAGCGTGGTGGCGGCCTTGCGCGCCGTCCTTCCCGCGCACTGCGTGCTGTACCAGGAAGAAGATACCCGCCCGTACGAGTGCGACGGCCTGGCGGCGTATCGCCAGTTGCCCATGGTCGTGACCCTGCCTGAGAGTGAGGCGCAGATTATTGCCATCCTCAACACCTGCCGCGAGCTGCAGGTGCAAATCGTTCCGCGCGGCGCCGGCACCGGCCTGTCCGGCGGCGCGATGCCGATCGCCGACGGCGTGGTCTTGTCGACCGCAAAACTGAACAAAATCGTCAAGGTGGACGCCTACGCCAGGACCGCCGTGGTCCAGCCCGGCGTGCGCAATCTGGCGATCTCCGACGCGGTGGCACAGCATGGCCTGTACTATGCGCCCGATCCGTCTTCGCAGATCGCCTGCACGATAGGCGGCAATGTGGCGGAAAATTCCGGCGGCGTGCATTGCCTGAAATACGGCTTGACGGTGCACAATGTGCTGCGGGTCAGGGTGGTGACGATAGACGGGGAAATCGTAGAGCTGGGCAGTGGCGCGCTGGATGCGCCCGGCCTGGACTTGCTGGCGGTCTTCATCGGCTCTGAGGGCATGTTGGGCGTGGTGACCGAGGTTACGGTCAAGCTGGTGCCCAAGCCGCAGGCGGCCAGGGTGATCATGGCGTCCTTTGACGACGTGGTGAAGGGCGGCAATGCGGTTGCCAACGTGATCGCCGCCGGCATCATTCCGGCCGGACTGGAGATGATGGACAAGACTTCGTCGCGCATGGTCGAGCCCTTTGTGCAGGCCGGTTACGATATCGACGCCGAAGCTATCCTGCTGTGCGAATCGGACGGCACCGTCGATGAGGTGGAAGAAGAGATACAGCGCATGACGGCGGTATTGCAGACCTCGGGTGCGACCGCGATTGCGGTCTCGCAGTCGGAGGCCGAGCGCCTGAAATTCTGGTCCGGCCGCAAGAACGCCTTCCCGGCCGCGGGCCGCATCTCGCCTGACTATTACTGCATGGACGGCACCATACCGCGCAAGCACCTGGCCCGGGTATTGCTCGGCATCGCCGAGATGGAAAAGAAATACGCGCTGCGCTGCGCCAATGTGTTCCACGCCGGCGACGGCAATTTGCATCCCTTGATCCTGTTCGACGCCAACCAGCCGGGCGAGTTTCACCGGGCCGAATTATTCGGCGCCGAGATCCTGGAATTGTGCGTCGCCGTGGGCGGCACGATTACCGGCGAGCACGGCGTAGGCATAGAAAAAATCAATTCCATGTGCGTGCAATTTTCCGAGACTGAGCGCGAGGCATTTTTTGCGGTGAAGCGCGCCTTCGATACGGCCTTCCTGCTGAACCCGGACAAGGCGATCCCCACGCTGCACCGCTGCGCGGAATACGGACGCATGCACGTGAAGCGCGGCGCCTTGAAGTTTGCCGAGCTGCCGCGGTTTTGAGGCGAACCATGGAACAACATACAGATCAAGACATGGATCAAATACTCGAGCAATTCCGCCAACGCATCCTGGCGGCCAGTGCCGACCGGAGCGCATTGTGCCTGCAGGGCGGCGGCAGCAAGCGCTGGTATGGGCAGGAGCCGAACGGCACGCTGCTGGATACCCGCGCCTATACCGGCATAGTCGCGTACGACCCGACCGAGCTGGTCATTACCGCGCGTTGCGGCACGCCGCTGGCTGAGATAGAGGAGGCACTGGCCGGGCAGAACCAGATGCTGGCCTTCGAGCCGCCGCATTTTGGCGAGGCGACCATAGGCGGGGTGGTAGCGGCCGGTTTGTCCGGCCCGCGCCGTCCATCGGTGGGGGCGGTGCGCGATTTTGTATTGGGCGCCAGCCTGCTGGATGGACGCGGGGAGTTGCTCCACTTTGGCGGCCAGGTGATGAAGAACGTGGCCGGCTATGACGTGTCGCGTCTATTGACCGGCTCCCTGGGCAGCCTGGGCCTGATCACTGAGGTATCGCTGAAGGTATTGCCCAAGCCCTTCGCCGAAAGCACGCTAGTGTTCGCCTTGTCGGAAGCGGATGCCTTGTCGCGCCTGAACCTGTGGGGCGGGCAGCCGCTGCCTATCTCCGCCAGCGCCTGGCAGGTGGGCCGCCTGATGTTGCGCCTGTCGGGAGCGGAAGCGGCGGTGCGCGCCGCCAGGCAAAAACTGGGCGGCGAAGTGGTCGCCAATGCCGATGCCTATTGGGCCTCGCTGCGGGAGCAGACGCATGATTTTTTTACGCAGGATGATAATCGCGGCCTGTGGCGGCTGTCGCTGCCATCCACTGCACCTCCATTGATGCTGAAAGGCAAGTCCCTGATAGAGTGGGGCGGGGCGCAGCGCTGGCTATATAGCGACATGGACCCGCAAACGATACGCGATGAAGTCGGCAGGGCTGGCGGCCATACCACGCTGTTTCGCGGCGGCGACAAGCAACTCGGCGTGTTCACGCCGCTGGCGCCGGCCATTGCAAAAATCCACCATAAGCTGAAAAGCGCCTTCGATCCGGCCGGCGTCTTCAATCCGGGCCGGATGTATAAAGACTTCTGACCATGCAAACCAATCTCGCCGATTTCATTAAAGATACCCGCGAAGGCCAGGAGGCGGACCAGATCCTGCGCAAGTGCGTGCACTGCGGATTTTGCACCGCGACCTGCCCTACCTACCAATTGCTGGGAGACGAACTGGATGGCCCGCGCGGCCGCATCTACCTGATCAAGCAGGTGCTGGAAGGCAAGCCGGCCACCGCCAGCACCCAACTGCACCTGGACCGCTGCCTGACCTGCCGCAATTGCGAAACTACTTGCCCATCCGGCGTCCAGTACGGCCGCCTGGTGGACATAGGCCGCAAGATAGTCGATGAGCAAGTGCCGCGCCCGCTCATGCAGAGCATCAAGCGTAAGGCGCTGCTGGCATTTTTGCCGCGCAAGTCGCTGTTTTCGCCAGCGATGAAAGCGGGCCAGATGTTCAGGCCGCTGTTGCCGAAAGCGCTGAAGAACAAGGTGCCGCCAGCGCAGCAGGCCGGCGCATGGCCGCGCACCGAACGCGCGCGCAAGATGCTGTTGCTGGACGGTTGCGTGCAGCCGGCGATGTCGCCGAATATCAATGCGGCCACCGCCAGGGTGCTGGATGCGCTCGGCGTGCAATTGATCGTGGCGCCGCAAGCGGGCTGCTGCGGCGCCATACGCTACCACCTGAACCAGCATGAGGCCGGCCTGGACGATATGCGCCGCAATATCGACGCCTGGTGGCCCTTGGTGGAGGCCGGCGCGGAAGCCATCGTGATGACGGCTTCCGGCTGTGGCGCGACCGTGAAGGAATACGGACATCTGCTGGCGCACGATGCCGCGTATGCGGAAAAGGCAGCGCGCATCTCGGCGCTGACGCAGGACCTGAGCGAAATCTTGCCGCAGTTTGAAAGCGAACTGGCCAATAGGCTGGCCGGGAAAATCGACCAGCGCATCGCCTGGCATCCGCCTTGCACCTTGCAGCACGGGCAGCAAATCCGCGGCAAGGTCGAAGGCTTATTGCGCAGCGCAGGCGTGGATGTGCAATTATGCGCCGACAGTCACCTGTGTTGCGGCTCTGCCGGCACCTATTCGGTACTGCAGCCTGAATTGTCTTACCAGTTGCGCGACAATAAATTGCGCAACTTGCTGGACACCAAGCCTGACCTGATCTTGTCGGCGAATATAGGCTGTTTGACGCATCTGCAGTCAGGGACCGATGTGCCGGTCAGGCATTGGATAGAGTTGGTGGATCAGGCTTTGGCGCCATGATTTTTGCTAAGGTTTTTGTAGATAATTGCTCTTCGTTGGGACAGACCGGGGGTGGCCCGGCAGCCACCTACTTTATTTTGCTTCGCCAAAATAAAGTAGGCAAACAAAAGGCGACCGCAGACTTGCCCTACGGGTGATGGCGCGAAGCGCCATCACATTTTGCGCCTCGCAAAAAATGGGAAATGAACGAAACTCGCTACGCTCAAACAACGTTCATTTCTGATCCATTTTTTGCGAGGCACAAAATGCTGCGTCCCCAGCGGATTAACGTCAAGAGCAACTTCAACACCAAACAAGCTAACTTAGTTCGAAATATAGGGCTTTGATCGCACGTATATGAGAACGACATAAACCTGGATAAATGATACAAACCTTTACCTTCCTGCTGATCTTTCAGTGTCTGGGCGAGGGACTGGCCCATGTTTTCGGCTTGCCTGTCCCTGGTCCCGTGCTGGGCATGCTATTGCTGTTCGGCTTCCTGGTCCTGAGAAAAGACTTCGCGCAAAGACTGGCGCCTACCGTGCAGGAATTTTTGAAGCATTTGTCGCTGCTGTTCATCCCGGCCGGCGTCGGCATCATGGTGCTCGGGCAGCAGGTGCTGGCCGAATGGCTGCCGCTGGCGGCGGCCCTGGTGGTCAGTACCGCGGTCTCGATCACCGTTACCGCGCTGGTCGTGCGCTGGCTGCAGAAATGAGCGGGCGCCTGACCGATATCTGGGTCTACCTGGCGGCGTCGCCGCTATTGGGGCTGACCGCCACGCTGATCGCCTACCAATTGGCGTATGCGCTCTACGCCAAGGCCAGGTTCAATGCCTTGGCCAACCCGGTGGCGATCGCGGTGGCGATGCTGGTGCTGGCCCTGAGCCTGACCGGCACCTCTTACAAGACCTATTTTGCCGGCGCCCAGTTCGTCCATTTCCTGCTGGGGCCGGCCACGGTGGCGCTGGCGATCCCGCTGTACCAGCAAGTCAATAAGCTGCGGCGCGACTGGTTTGCCTTCCTGATGGGCTCGCTGGTCGGCAGTGCGACGGCGATCGCGACCGCCATGGGCATGGCCTGGTTGCTGGGTGCATCGCCGGCTACGATATTGTCGATAGCGCCGAAGTCGGTGACGATGGCGATCGCGATGGGGGTCGCCGAAAAGATAGGCGGCCTGCCCTCGCTGACTGCCGTACTGGTGATGCTGACCGGAATCCTGGGTGCCACCATGGCGCGCAGCATTTTGAACCTGCTCAAGATAGAGGACCATAGCGTGCGCGGCTTTGCGCTGGGCGTCAGTGCGCACGGCATAGGCACGGCGCGCGCCTTCCAGGTCAGTGAGGAGATGGGGGCCTTTGCCGGGCTGGCGATGGGGATATCGGGCTTGCTGACCGCCATGCTGCTGCCGTTGGCGCTGAAATTGCTGGGCCTGATATGAACACTGCCCGGCCAGCCGGGCAGTGTTGGATCTCGCTATATTGCCGTGTTATTCGGCCAGCAGTTTTTCTATATCTGCAATCATTTCCTGGGGCGTGGTTGCAGGCGCATAGCGCTTATACACACTGCCGTCTTTCTTCACCAGGAATTTGGTGAAATTCCATTTGATCGCTTCACTGCCGAGCAGGCCCGGGGCCTTGGCTTTCAGGTGCTGGTACAAGGGATGCGCATTGCTGCCGTTGACGTCGATTTTTTCAAACAGGGGGAAGCTCACGCCATAGTTCTTTTCGCAGAAAGCGCCGATTTCATCGGCGGTGCCGGGTTCCTGATGAAGGAACTGGTTGCAAGGAAAGCCCAATACTTCGATTCCCTTGTCCTTGAACTGCTGGTAGACCGCTTCCAGGCCCTTGTACTGGGGGGTAAAGCCGCAATTGCTGGCGGTATTGACGATCAATACTACCTTGCCCTGGTATTGCTTGAGGTCGACCGGTTTGCCTTGCAGGCTGTTGGCAGTAAAGTCCAGGGTGTTCATACTATTCCTAAATGTTGGGTTCCTGCGCTCAGATCACGGTCTTTGGCGTCTTTGCCTTGCAGCATGATCGCGAGTCGTAATTCGTTGACCGAATCTGCATTGCGCAATGCATCTTCATAAGTGATCATGTCGGCCTCATGCAAGTCGAACAGCGCCTGGTCAAAAGTCTGCATGCCCAGTTCGCGTGATTTTTTCATGATCTCCTTGATTTCGTGCACATGGCCCTTGAAGATCAGGTCGGAAATCAACGGGGAATTGAGCAGGATCTCGACTGCGGCGCAGCGGCCCTTCTTGCCCTTGATAGGCAGCAGGCGTTGCGAGATCACCGCCTTCAGGTTCAGCGACAGGTCCATCAGCAATTGCGCGCGCCGTTCTTCCGGGAAGAAGTTGATCATCCTGTCCAGCGCCTGGTTGGCGCTATTCGCATGCAGCGTGGCCAGGCACAAATGGCCGGTTTCTGCGAAGGCGATCGCAAAATCCATGGTTTCCCGGTCGCGTATCTCGCCGATCTGGATCACGTCCGGCGCCTGGCGCAAGGAGTTTTTCAAGGCGGCGCCCCAGTCCTCGGTGTCTATCCCGACCTCGCGCTGGGTGACGATGCAATTGCCGTGCGGATGCACGTATTCTATCGGGTCTTCGACGGTCAGGATGTGGCCATAGCTGTTGGCATTGCGGTAGCCTACCATCGCCGCCAGCGAGGTTGATTTACCCGAGCCGGTCGCGCCTACCATGATGACCAGGCCGCGCTTGGTCATCGCGACTTCTTTCAGGTTCATCGGCAAACCCAGGTCTTCAAACTTGGGTATGGTGGTGGTAATCGTCCTCAGCACCAGGCCGACCCGGCCCTGCTGCATGAAGGCCGATACCCGGAAACGCCCCATGCCGGCCGGGTTGATCGCAAAATTGCATTCCTTGGTCGCTTCAAATTCTGCCGCCTGCTTGTCGTTCATGATCGCCCTGGCCAGGTCGATCGTGTGCGAAGAAGTCAGGGCCTGGTTGGAGACCGGGGTCACCTTGCCGTCTATCTTGAAGGCGGGCGGGAATTCCGCAGTAATGAACAAGTCCGAGCCGTTCTTGGTCAGCATCAGCCGCAGCAAGTCGTGCATGAATTTGGTTGCCTGATCGCGTTCCATATTTCTCAGAGCCTCTTTTTAAGCTGGTTAAGCGGGTTAAGCCGGTGAATTAAATGCCTGCATGATCAGCCAGGGAAATTGTCGGGTATCTTTGCCGCTGCCCTGGCGGTGCCTACCGAGATCGCATTCCGGCGCACCAGATCGGTCAGGTTCTGATCCAGCGTCTGCATGCCCATATTGCTGCTGGTTTGTATCGACGAATACATTTGCGCAATTTTTGCTTCGCGGATCAGGTTGCGGATCGCCGGCGTACCCAGCATGATTTCATGGGCGGCGACGCGGCCGCTGCCGTCCTTGGTTTTCAGCAGGGTTTGCGAAATGACTGCCTGCAAAGACTCGGACAGCATCGAGCGTACCATCTCTTTTTCTTCCGCCGGGAAAACGTCGACGATACGGTCTATGGTCTTGGCCGCGGATGAAGTATGCAGCGTGCCGAACACCAGATGGCCGGTTTCCGCCGCAGTCAGCGCCAGCCGTATGGTTTCCAGGTCGCGCAATTCGCCGACCAGGATGGCGTCCGGATCTTCGCGCAGCGCCGAGCGCAGCGCGTTCTGGAAGGACATCGTATGCGGACCGACTTCACGCTGGTTGATCAGGCATTTTTTCGATTCGTGCACAAATTCTATCGGGTCTTCCACGGTCAGGATGTGGCCGTACTCGTTCTCGTTGAGATGGTTGACCATGGCCGCCAGCGTGGTCGATTTGCCGGAACCGGTAGGGCCGGTCACCAGGACCAGGCCGCGCGGCTTGAGCGCCAGTTCGGCGAAGATCTTGGGCGTATTCAATTGCTCCAGGCTCAGGATCTTGGAAGGAATGGTACGCATGACCGCGGCGGCGCCGCGTTCCTGGTTAAAGGCATTGACGCGGAAACGCGCCAGGCCGGGAATGGAAAAAGAAAAATCGCACTCCAGGGTTTCTTCATAGGCCTTGCGCTGCGAGTCATTCATGATGTCATAAATCAGGGAATGCACATCCTTGTGTTCCAGCGGCGGCAGGTTAATCCGCCGTACATCGCCGTGCACGCGTATCATCGGAGGCAGGCCGGACGATAAATGGAGATCGGAAGCGTTGTTCTTGACCGAAAATGCGAGTAGTTCTGAAATGTCCATTTATAATTCCGATGTCGAATAGGTAAAAAAGATGACGAATAAGGTGCACAGCGAGAGCCCACACTGAAATCGACCAGAACCAAGTCGTATCCCGTTTGCATCCCATAGTGGGCCGCTGGTAGCCCACAGCAAATAATGCCTTAGAAGTAACCTGATTATGTCCTCAAACTCAATCTCTGACAACTTGCAAACCGTGCAGGCCGATTTGCTGGCGGCCTGCCTTGCGGCCGATCGCGCGCCGGGCCAAGTCGCCCTGCTGGCGGTATCAAAAACCTGCAGTGCCGAGCAAGTGCTGCAGGCTGCACACGCCGGCCAGCGCGCTTTTGGTGAAAACTATGTGCAGGAAGCCATCGACAAGATGCATGCGGTGCAGGCGCTGGACCCACAACTGGCGCTGGAGTGGCATTTCATCGGCCCTATACAGAGCAATAAAACCCGGCAAATCGCAGAAAATTTTGCCTGGGTGCACTCGGTAGACAGGGAAAAAATTGCAGTAAGATTATCGGAGCAGCGCCCGCGCGAGCTGCCACCGTTGAATATGTGTTTGCAAATCAACATCAGCGGCGAAGCCAGCAAGAGCGGCGTCCCACCGGCCGAAGCGCTGGCGCTGGCGCGCAAGATAGCGGCTTTGCCGGGACTGCAATTGCGCGGCCTGATGGCCGTGCCCGAGCCGTCTGAGGACATCGCCGAGCAGCGCGCCGCTTTCCGCCAGTTAAGGGAATTGCAGCAGCTGATACGCTCGCACGGGGTGGCGCTGGACAGCCTGTCGATGGGGATGAGCGCCGACATGCAGTCGGCGATTGCAGAAGGCAGTACCATAGTCAGGATAGGGACGGCAATTTTCGGGAAGAGGAATTATGCAAAATGAATTGAAGATAGGCTTCATCGGCGGCGGCAATATGGCTGCCGCCCTGGTCGGCGGCCTGGCGGTCAAGCTGACCAGCCCCAGCAATATCCACGTGGTGGATTTGAACAAGGATTCATTGCTCAGGATGGAGACCCAGTTCGGCGTCAACACCTCGCTGCAGATAGACCAGGCGCTGGCCAATTGCGACGTCATCATCCTGGCGGTCAAGCCGCAGCAATTGCGCGATGTCGTCACGCAATTGCAGGGCCACCTGTCCGGCCAGCTGCTGTTGTCGATCGCCGCCGGCATCCGGGCGGGGGATATCTCGCGCTGGCTGGGCGGCTATGACGCTATCGTCAGGAGCATGCCGAACACGCCGGCCTTGATCAGCAAGGGCGTGACCGGCATGGTGGCGATGGCCGGGGTCAGCGCCGAGCAGCGCCAGGCCGCCGACAATATCATGCGCGCGGTCGGCGCCACCGTCTGGCTGGACGACGAGGCCCTGATCGACTCGGTGACGGCGGTCTCGGGCAGCGGGCCGGCCTATGTGTTTTATTTTATCGAAGCGATGCAGCAGGCGGCAGCGGAACTGGGCTTGAATCCGGAGCAGGGCAAGCAGCTGGCGATTGCCACTTTCACCGGCGCCGCCGAGCTGGCGGCGCAATCGGCGGATGCAGTTGCCGTGCTCAGGGAAAAAGTGACCTCCAAGGGCGGGACCACCTATGCCGCCTTGAGCAGCCTGGAAGCAGACGGCGTCAAGGATGCGATCGTGCGCGCGGTGAAGGCGGCCGCGGCGCGCGGCAAAGAACTGGGTGACGAGTTCGGCCAACAGGGCTGAGGCAGGACGGCAACGGAATGCAGGTAGGGATGTCGAGGCGGGATATTGGGGAATGGATGCTCAAATAAAAATGCATCTCTTTTGAAATGTGTATCTTTGAAGCAACAAAAAGCACGCCATTCCCTCTGCGGGCGCGGATTTTCTAGGCTCCGGACTGGTCGCCGGCTTTTTTGGAGGCTTGCTGCAGGGCAGGCCGGATGCCCTGCCAGATGCGCCAGGCCAGCAAGCCCTTGTTGAGCGTGGAGAACAGCTTGCGCGGTTTGACCACGACCGCGGCCGCCACCAGCCCGACCACGACCAGCGGATGCTGCCTGACCTGGTCGGCGATGCGCAGGCCGATGTCGGCCAGCGCCAGCGATTGCCTGACTTGTGCCGCCTCCTGCTTGAGGGTATCGCGCTGCTGCTGGCTTTTTGCCAGCAGGGCCTGGCGGCGCTGTTGCAGCTTGCCGGACAGGGAGGGCTTGGGCATCTTATTCCCCGCTCTCGGCTTGCAGCGCCGACTTGTCCTTGCCGAGTTCAGCCAGGGTATGTCCAAGCAGTCGCGGCTTGCTGCGCAAGGCCTGGCGCAGCCATAGTCCCAGACCTATCGCGGCTCCGCCGAATACCGCTATCAGCGTCAGCAAGACCTGCAGCCTGTGGCTATCCCAAAACAGCGCAATGACCAGCAATATGCCCAGCAATACCGCGATGCCGGCGCAGAACAGGGCGATCAGCACCAATACCAGGTAGGAGGCGTAGCGCGCCAGTTCTTCTTCCACTTCGACCGACACCAGCTCCAGCCGGGTATGCAGTACATCCAGCAGGGTCGAAGCCAGGCGCGCGATCGAATCGACAATGGCCATGCGTCTATTTGCGGCCTATCAGCAGACCTATCAGCAGGCCTATGCCGGCGGCGACGCCGGCCGATTGCCACGGGTTTTCCTTGACGTATTCATCGGTCGCAAGCGCGGCATCCTTGGTTTTGGCGAGCACAGCCTGCTCCACCTTGACGATCTCTTCCTTGGCATTTTTCAGGCTGGCTTCAAATTTTGCCCTGGCTGACTTGAAACCTTCGCCGGCCTGCTGTTCCGAATTTTGCAGTAATACTTCGGCGTCCTTGATGATCTGGTTCAGATCACTCATCAATTTATCTTTGGCGTTGTCTGCGGAACTCATAGCGCGTCCTTTCAATAAGGGGTGGAGGTGGCCAAGTATGTGCAAATTTACAATTTAATCACTTTAGCGCATAGTCGACGGCGATACCAGCGAAAATCGCGGCACCCAGCCAGTTATTGTGGCGGAACGCGGCAAAGCAGCGCATGCGGTCGCGCTCGCGTATCAGCGTGTAATGGTAGAGCGCACAGCCGGCTGCCACCGCCATGCCGGCGGCAAACCACCAGCGCAAGCCGGATTGCCAGCCTGCCAGCAGTATCAAGGCAAAGCTGGTGGCATAGCACAGCATCACGGCCAGCACATCGTAATTGCCAAAGGTGATCGCCGAGGTCCGGATGCCTATCTTCAGGTCGTCATCGCGGTCCACCATCGCGTATTCGGTGTCATACGCCACGGCCCAGAAAATATTTGCAACCAGCAATATCCAGGCTGCAGGCGGCACCTGGTTTTGTACGGCGGCAAAACCCATGGGAATACCGAATCCGAAGGCAATCCCCAGGTAGGCTTGCGGGATGGCGAAGAAGCGCTTGAAATACGGATAGCTGCCGGCGATCAGCACCGCCAGCACCGACAATTGCTTGGTCAGGGTATTTAAAGGCAGGATCAGCAAGAAGGACAGCAGCGCCAATACCACGGCCACCATGACGGCTTCCCAGCCGGCGATCTTGCCGCTGGTGAGCGGGCGTTCCGCGGTCCGCTTCACGTGCTTGTCGAAATCGCGGTCCGCATAGTCATTGATGGCGCAACCGGCCGAGCGCATCAGCGCCGTTCCTACGGTAAAAATCGCTACCAGCCGCCAGTCCGGCTTGCCGCCGGACGCCAGCCACAGGGCCGCCAGCGTAGGCCACAGCAATAGCAGTATGCCTATCGGCTTGTCCAGGCGTATCAGCTTGTAATAATAAAACAGGCGGGTCGAAAACGGGATCATGGAAGTGGTGGACATAATGGGGACATGAGGCTGCCGGCAATACGCAAGTGTTGTGATTGTGCGCCGCAAAAGGGAATTATAAGTGGTATCTGCACACATTGGTTTGATGTAATGCTATCGTAGCGCGGTTGTCACAATATATACATAAGATAGGCTGTATTTTGTCAGAGTCGGGCTGTCCCGGACCGTAGTCCGCCCAGCCGCTGCACCCAAAATCAACCGGCCACAACTATTCCCAAGGATACGCGATGAAATTCAAACTCAGGACTTTGGCTGTCGCCAGCGCCATGCTGGCCATGACGGCGACCTCGGCCCATGCTGTAACGGAAATCAGCTGGTGGCATTCGATGACCGGAGCCCTGGGCGATCGCGTCAACGGCCTGGCCGAACAATTCAACAAAGGCCAATCGGAATACAAGGTCACCCCGGTCTACAAGGGCAGCTATGACGAGGCGATGGCAGGCGCGATAGCGGCCTACCGGGCCGGCAATGCGCCAAACATCCTGCAAGTATTCGAGGTGGGCACGGCGACCATGATGTACTCCAAGGGGGCCATCAAGCCGGTGTCGGAAGTGATGAAGCTGGCCGGGGAAAAATTCGACGCCAGCGTGTATATCCCGGCCGTGGCCGGCTACTATGCCTCGCCCAAGGGCGAACTGGTGTCTTTCCCTTTCAATAGCTCCACTACCGTGTTTTACTATAACAAGGACATGTTCGCCAAGGCCGGCATGGACCCCAACAAGGCGCCCGCGACCTGGCAGGAAGTGGTGGCCGCTGCTGCCCGCCTGAAAGCCAATGGCGAAAAATGCGGCTTCACTACCGGCTGGCAAACCTGGGTGCACCTGGAAAGCTTTTCCGCCTGGCATAACGTGGAATTCGCATCCAAGGGCAATGGCTTCGGCGGCCTCGATGCGCGCCTGAAGTTCAATAGCCCCTTGCATGTGAAGCATATAGAGAACATGGCGAATTGGGCCAAGCAGGGCTATTTCACTTACGCCGGCCGCAAGAATGAACCGGAGGCCAAATTCTATTCCGGCGAATGCGGCATGCTGACTTCCTCCAGTTCGGCCTATGGCAACGTCGCCAAGAACGCCAAGTTCAAATTCGCCGTCGCGCCTTTGCCCTATTATTCCGACGTGGCGGGCGCCCCGCAAAACACCATCATAGGCGGCGCCTCGCTATGGACCATGAGCGGCAAGAAGATTGAAGAATACAAAGGGGTGGCGAAGTTTTACAAATTCCTGTCGCAACCCGAGGTGCAGGCCAAATGGCACCAGGAGACCGGCTACCTGCCTATCACCACTGCCGCCTATGAGCTGACCAAGAAGTCCGGCTTCTATGAAAAAAACCCTGGTCCCGGCATTGCGGTACAGCAGATGATCGTCAAGACCACCGACAAGTCGCGCGGCGTGCGCCTCGGTAATTTTGTGCAGATACGCACCGTGATGGACGAAGAGCTGGAAGCGGTGTGGAGCGGCAAGAAGACCGCCAAGGAAGCGCTCGATGCGGCGGTGATGCGGGGTAACGAGCTCCTGGACAAGTTCGAGAAAGCCAACAAGTAAGCTGCCATAAACCTAAGCGCCGCCCGATTTTGCGTTTGTGATGCTCACCGTACTTTCGTACGGCTGTGCTTCTCGGCGCAAACTCGAACGGCTCGCTACGGTTTCTGGCAGCTTACCAGCCGACTGTTTTTACTAATTTTTATTTTGGGCTTCGCTTGGAAAAACGCGCTCGTTTTCGTTCTGCCTGGTTGCCATATGTCCTGGTGGCGCCGCAAATTGTGGTCACGCTGGTGTTCTTCTTTTGGCCGGCGGCGCAGGCTTTGTATCAGTCGATGTTGCTGCAGGATGCGTTTGGCATGTCTACCCAGTTTGTCTGGCTGGACAATTTCAAGGCCTTGTTTGCCGACCCCAGCTACCTGGACTCGTTTAAAACCACGGCGCTGTTTTCAGTGCTGGTGGCCTTCCTGGGGCTGACCATTTCGCTGGTGCTGGCGGTATTTGCCGACAGGGTGGCCAGGGGTTCTGCTTTCTACAAAACTTTCCTGATCCTGCCGTACGCGGTGTCTCCTGTCGTGGTCGGGGTATTGTGGATGTTCTTGCTGAATCCTACCCTGGGGGTAGCGGCGCATGCCCTGCGTCATTTCGGGATTGAATGGAATAGCCTGATCAACGGCCGGCACGCCCTGATCCTGATCGTGCTGGCCGCGGTGTGGAAGCAAATCAGTTATAACTTCCTGTTCTTCCTGGCCGGCCTGCAGGCGATCCCCAAATCCCTGATCGAAGCCGCGGCGATAGACGGTGCCGGCCCGGTCCGGCGCTTCGCGACTATCGTATTCCCCTTGCTGTCGCCTACCTCCTTCTTTTTGCTGGTGGTAAATATCGTGTATTCCTTCTTCGATACCTTTGCCATCGTCGAGGCGACCACCCAGGGCGGGCCGGGCAAGGATACCGAGATCCTGGTGTTCAAGGTATTCAGCGACGGTTTCAAGGGCGGCGACCTGGGCAGTGCCGCCGCCCAATCGGTGATCTTGATGAGTATCGTGATCGTGTTGACCGTCGTGCAGTTCAAATATGTGGAAAAGAAAGTGCAGTATTCCTGATGATGAAAGCAAGCAATGATTGAACGGCGTCCGATACTGGATTTGATCAGCCACCTGGTGTTGATACTGGGCGTGGCTCTGGTCGCCTTCCCCATCTATATCGCCCTGGTGGCCAGTTCGCAGACTGCAGAGCAGGCGGCGCTGGCGCCTTTGTCGCTGATACCGGGCGACCAGCTGGCGCATAATTTATCGACCGTGCTGGGCAGCGGCGCCTCGGGCAATGTGAGCGCCGGCCCGGTTGCCCGGATGTTGTGGGTCAGCCTGGTGTCGGCGCTGGTGATTGCGATAGGCAAGATCGCGATTTCCATGCTGTCGGCGTTTGCGATCGTGTATTTCAGGTTTCCCGGGCGCAGCCTGTTTTTCTGGATGATCTTCGTCACGCTGATGCTGCCGGTGGAAGTGCGCATCACGCCGACCTACAAGGTGGTCTCCGACCTGGGCATGCTGAATACCTATGCCGGCCTGACGATACCCCTGATTGCGTCGGCCACCGCCACCTTCCTGTTCCGCCAGTTTTTCCTGACGGTGCCGGAAGAGCTGGCCGAGGCCGCCCGCATAGACGGTGCCGGCCCGCTGCGGTTTTTCAAGGACGTCTTGTGGCCGCTGTCGAGCACCAATGTGATTGCCTTGTTCGTCATCATGTTTATCTACGGTTGGAACCAGTATCTATGGCCCTTGCTGGTCTCCACCGAGCAGGGCATGTACCCGATAGGCGTGGGCATCAAGCGCATGATTGCCGGCGGCGACGCCGCGGTCGAGTGGAACCTGGTGATGGCGACCCTGCTGCTGGCCATGCTGCCGCCGGCGCTGGTGGTGCTCGTGATGCAAAAATGGTTTGTCAAGGGGTTGGTCGATTCCGAGAAATAACCTCGAAGATGCGATTAAGCTACTGCGCGAGCCAATCTCAAGCCGGCGATGCTCGCCGTACGTTCGTACGGCTGCGCTTCTCGACTTGACCTTGACTCGCTCGCTACGCTTACTCACACCTTCGTCCAGCTTCGAACATAATTAAATACTGAAAAACAAGGCTTATGGCTCAAGTCCACTTAAAAGACGTTAAGAAAACCTACGGCAAGGGCGACAAGGCGGTGGCCGTCATCCATGGCATTTCGATAGACATTGAGCATGGCGAATTCATCGTGATGGTGGGGCCTTCCGGTTGCGGCAAGTCCACCCTGCTGCGCATGGTGGCCGGGCTGGAGCAGATCACTTCCGGCGATGTCGTGATCGGCGACCGCGTCGTCAACCAGCTGGAGCCCAAGGACAGGGATATCGCGATGGTGTTCCAGAACTATGCGCTGTATCCGCATATGACGGTGTACCAGAATATGGCCTACGGCCTGAAGATACGCGGTTTCTCCAGGGACGATATCGAGGCCAGGGTGCAAAAGGCCGCCAAGATACTGGAACTGGGCCAGTTGCTGCAACGCACGCCGCGCCAGCTATCCGGTGGCCAGCGCCAGCGGGTGGCGATGGGGCGCGCGATAGTGCGCGAACCGGCGGTGTTCCTATTCGACGAGCCGTTATCCAACCTGGATGCCAAATTGCGGGTGCAGATGCGGCTGGAAATCCAGAAGCTGCATCGCACGCTGGGCACCACCAGCCTGTATGTGACGCATGACCAGGTAGAGGCGATGACCTTGGGGCAGCGCATGATAGTGATGAACGGCGGCCGCGCCGAGCAGATAGGCACGCCGGCCGAAGTGTACGGCACGCCGGCGACCACCTTTGTCGCCAGCTTCATCGGCTCGCCGCCGATGAACCTGCTGCCCGGCAAGATCAGCGGCGACGGGCGGCAAATGCAGGTCGGGCAGCTCAGCGTGAACCTGCCCATCCTGCCGCCGGAGAGCGACAGGCTTGCCGGCCGCGAACTGATACTGGGAGTACGTCCCGAGCACCTGTTCCTGGGCATGCCCGGCTTGCCGCTGGAAGTGGAAATGGTGGAAGCGCTGGGCGCAGACCTGTTGGTACACGGCTTGTGCGGCGACGTTTCGGTCGTGATACGCACGCCTGCCGGCACCGCGGTCGAGGCCGGCCAGCGCACTAGCGCCGGTTTTGCGCCGGAGACCATGCACTGGTTTGACCCGGTGAGCACCAGACGCTTGTAGCGCCGGCCCGACCGGGGTCTAGATGGCCTTCAATTCGGGTTCACGCAAGGGCAGCCAGACGGCAAAACAGGAGCCTTGTTCCGGAGCGCTGGCCACGCCTACCGTACCGCCGTGCAATTCCGCCAGACGCTTGATCAGGGCCAGTCCCAGACCCGTGCCTTCATGCTTCTTGGTCAGCGGCGATTCCAGTTGCACGAAGGGCTGGAATAATTCCTGCAAGTCTGTGCCGGCGATGCCCTTGCCGTTATCCCTGACGCTGATTTCCAGGAAATCGGTATGCTCGTTCTCGGGCAGGGGCAAGAGCCGCGCGTGCAAGGCCGCCTGGCCTGCGTCCGGGGCCGTAGCGGGGCTACTTTCCCGGACTAGAGCCGCCAGCGATACATGTTCACGCTGCACGATGCGCGCCAGGATCAGGACGTGACCGCGCTCAGCGGTAAATTTGACCGCATTGGACAAGAGATTGTAGACAACCTGTTTCAGCTTGCGTATGTCGGCGGTCACGCGGCGGCCTCCCGCGCCGAGTTCATCGGCGATAGTGAGTTTTAACTGTATGCCGCGGTGGTGGGCCTTTTCCCTGACGATGCTGAGGCTGGCGTGCAGCATGGACGCGATATTGACGAGTTCCAGGTCGAGCGTCATCTGGCCTGCTTCCACCTTGGACAGGTCCAGCACGTCATTGATCAGCGACAGCAGGTGGGTGCCGCCCTGGTAAATTTCCGTGATGCTGGCACGTTGCGGCTCGTTCAGCGCGCCCTGCAAACCATCTTTCAGCAGTTCCGAGAAGCCGATGATCGCATTCAGCGGCGTGCGCAGCTCGTGCGACATATTGGCCAGGAATTCCGATTTCAGATGGCTGGCCAATTCCAGTTGCCGGTTTTTTTCCGCGATTTGCCTTTGATGCCCCTGTAATTCATCGTTGGCCCTGGCCAGGTCGATATTCTTTTGCTCCAGTATCGCCAGCAATTCCGCCCGGCTGTCGGCCAGCTCTTTCGAGGCCCGCGCATCGGCCGCCTCCAGCTCCTTGCTCAGCAATTCCTTGCGGATGCGCCGGTTCTGGTCTTCCGACTGCTTGCGGCGCAATTGCACCCTGACCCTGGCTTTCAGCACCTCGACTTCGTTCGACTTCAATACATAGTCGTCGGCGCCGCTGCTCAGGCCCTCTATCATGGAATCCTGGTCTTCGGTCGCGGTCAGCATGATGATGGGGATGTCGGACAAGGGGGCGGAAGCCTTGATGCGCCGGCAGGTTTCGGTGCCGCCCAGGCCCGGCATCAGCCGGTCCAGCAAGATGCAGTCTATCGCCTGCACGGCCACCATCTCCAGCGCCTCTTCGCCGGAACGGGCCAGTATCACGTCATAGCCTTCGCCGCGCAAAGTGGAACCCAGCTCATCCAGGTAGGTCAGGCTGTCGTCTACCGCCAGGATTTTCTTGGCGCCCAGCAGGCTCTCGGTCTGCTTTTCAAAGGCGGCGCCTGCAGCGCCCCGTAATACGGCGGCGACGCGGGCCAGCATCATGCCGAAATCTTCATTTTTGCGGACGAAGGCGTCGGCCCCGGAATCGAGCGCATGCAATTCCGCGATGCGGTCGTCCGAGCCGGTCAGCAGGATGCAGGGGATCTGGCGCAACGCCGCGTCCAGCCTCAGCTTGCGCACTACGGTGGGGCCGTCTATGCCGGGCAGTATGCCGTCGGTAATCACCACCGCAGGCCGGTTGGCCGCGGCCCGGCGCAGGCCCTCTTCGCCGGTCGATACGCCGATCACCTCATAGCCTGCCGAACGCAGCTCTTCCGCCAGCCTTTCGCGGAAAGTGATGCTGTCGTCGATAATCAGCACCAGCGCTTTTTGCGCCGCTGCAGAGAGCTGGCCGGAACCCAGCAGTTCGCTGGCGCGCGCTACCAGGTAATCCCTGTCATACGGCTTGCCGACGTAATCGTTGGCGCCCAGGGCCAGGCCGCGTATTCTGTCCTTGACCTCGGCTTCGGTGGACAGCATCAGCACCGGGACTTGGGCGCCTGCGGCGGTAGCCCGGATTTCCCTCAGCAAATCGGTGCCGTCCCCATCCGGCAGGATCACGTCCAGTATCACCAGGTCGGGCATCGCCAGCGCCAGCGAGGCTCGCGCCTGGGCGGCGTTGGCGCACAGCTCTACCTGGAATTCTTTATCCGAGAAAGCCTCTTCCAGGTCGGCGCGCACCGTCAGGCTGTCGTCAACGATAAGGATGGTAGGACCCGTAGTACTCATGATGCTCCCGGCATTTTTTGTCCCTGCGCGAGCCTGACCAAGGACGGCCCGATCTCGGACAGTGGTAGTACGTATTTGGCGGCGCCCAGCAGCACCGCCTCGCGCGGCATGCCGTACACGACCGAGCTGGCTTCATCCTGGGCTATCGTGACGCCGCCGGCCTGGCGGACGGCCAGCAGGCCGCGCGCGCCATCGCCGCCCATGCCCGTCAACAGGCAGGCGGCAACTGCACCGGGATAGCCGGCTGCCAGCGATTCAAATAATACGTCAACCGAGGGTTTGCAGGAATGCCGTTCGGGGCCGTTGTCCAGGTAAATTTTGTTATTCCTCACTATCATATGCCGGGTCGGCGGCGCCATGAATACGCCGCGCCCAAGGGCCTGGCCTTCGAGCGCAATCTTTACCCTGCTCCTGCTCTGGCCATCCAGCCAGTCGGCAAAAGCAGCGCCGAAGGGTTCGCCTATATGCACCACGATCAATACCGGCAGCGGGAAATCCGCCGGCAGCGCCTGCAGTATTTGCACTACCGCCTTGGGGCCGCCGGTGGATGCGCCTATCGCGATCAGTTCGCAGGGGCGCTCATGGCTAGCGGCCGGCGCGGCAGGATTTTCTGCGCTCTTGTTGGTGGTCAGATGCGGTGCGGTGCCGGTGGAGAGGCGTGCCCGCAGGTGAGTGATCACCCTGACCCTGGATACCAGCTTGACGGTGCTGGTGAAGCGCTGCTCCCAGTCCCCGGCTACGTCGTCCGCGCGCGGTTTTTCCATCACGTCTACCGCTCCGGCCGCCAAGGCTTCATAGGTCTTGAACAGTTCGCCGCGGTTGGTGGAGGAGGACACCACCAGGATAGGCGTCGGGCAATGGGCCATGATGTATTCGGTCGCGGCCAGGCCGCTCATGACGGGCAGCATCATGTCCAGCGTAATCACGTCCGGGCGCAGGCTTTGGCACAGTGCAATCGCCTGCTTGCCGTCTTCCGCCTCGGCGACAACTTCCATATGCGGGTCGGCCTCCAGCACTTCGACCAGGCGCCTGCGCACCGTCAGCGAATCTTCCACGACCAGGACCCGTAATTTTTTCATTCTTGCACCAGCC
Source organism: Pseudomonadota bacterium (assembly GCA_040390485.1). GTDB lineage: Bacteria > Pseudomonadota > Gammaproteobacteria > Burkholderiales > Burkholderiaceae_D > Undibacterium. The sequence continues at coordinate 40,724 of JAZJYH010000025.1, read as the reverse complement.
GCTTGATGGTCTTCAGGAAATCAACCTGGTTGAACTCGCCCTTGACGATATACGCGCTGGCCCCGACCTCCGCTGCGCGTTGCTTGTCTGCCGCGGCGTCGCGCGAAGTGACCAGGATGCAGGGGATGTCGCGCAATACCGGATCGGCCTGCGCCTGCTCTATAAATTCGAAACCGTTCATGCCCGGCATTTCCAGATCCACCAGGAACAAGGCATAGCGGTGATGGCGCGCCATCAGCAAGCCCTCTTCGGCCGATGCCGCCAGCGCCACCGCAAAGCCGGCCGCTTCCAGGATGCTGCTCTCCAGCATGCGGGTAGTCAGCGAGTCGTCGATGATCAGGATAGGTAAGGTCGGGGCGGGCGCCACGCTCGCCCGCAGCGGTGCCGTATGCAGGCTGGACACCAACACTTCGGGGTCCAGCACCAGTTGCGGATTGCCTTCATTGTCCAGGAAGCTGGCCGAGATCATCGCATGGGCCGGGGCCAGGGCCGGCAGACTGCGTAATACGATGGACTCGGTGCCGTGCAGCTTGTCGACAACGATGGCGGCCGTGACCGTGCCGGTGGACGATGCGGCCGTCAGCACTACCACGGACAGTATCCTGGATGCAGAGAAAGGACGCGCCGTCCCTACCAGCGCCAGCGGGACCAAGGGTATCAACACTCCCTGGTGCAGGATCATATGGCCTTGCTCTGCCTGCACTACGGCGCTGCCGGCGACGCGCAGGGTGCCCTGTACCGCATCCAGCGGAATAGCCAGCAATTGGCCGGCAGATTCCACCATCAGCGCCTGCAGGGACGCCAGCGATACCGGCACCAGCAATTCTATCGTGGTGCCGCGGCCGGTTTCGGTGGCGGCGACCATCTCGCCGCCCAGTTGCTGTACCGAGGAGCGCACCAGGTCCAGGCCGACGCCGCGGCCGGCCAGTTCCGTGACCGTCTTGGCGGTGCTGATGCCACCCTTGGCCAGGATGGCCAGCAATTCCCCGGTGCTGTATCCCTCTATCTGTTTTTCCGTGCTCTCGGTCATGGTTCCGGCCGCCAGTTCCTTGCGCAGGATGGCGCGGCGTACCGCATCCGTATCGATGCCGCGGCCGTCGTCGGTGCAGCGGAACGAGATATGGTAGGCCCGGCGCGTCACTTCCAGGCTAATTTTCCCGGCGGCGGACTTGTGGCTGGCGGTGCGTTCCTTGGGGGACTCTATTCCATGCGCCACGGCGTTGCGTATGATTTGTATCAAGGCGGTTTGCACGATATCGAGGACCTGGCCGTCCAGCCGGATATCCCCTCCGCCGGCCTCGAAGTCGAGCTGCTTGCCTACGCCATTGGCGGCGTCCCGGGTGGTGCGCTCCAGCGTGTTGAAGATGCTGGCGACCGGGACCAGCCTGAGCCTCTCCGCGGTCTCATGCACCTGGCGCAGTTCCCGCTCCATGCTTTCCGTGCTGGCAGCGATGCCGCGTTCGGCGGCAACGATCAGTCCGTGCAGGCCTTCCACCAGTCCGCCGATTTTGGCAAGCGGGGCAGGCTGGGCGCCGAGCTGGGATTCTCTCCAGTTCTGCGCCGCATACTGTGTCGCGAAAGAGGTGAATAATTCCCTGATATGGCTGAGCGACGCGTTCAGGCGTTTCATGTTGCCCAGTTCCCCGCTTACTTCCGCCAGGCCTTCGAGCAAGGCGTCGACGACGCCGATATCGGCACGCGCCATGCGCAAGCCGGCCTGGTTGGTACTCCCTGCGGCCAGGCCGGGCTGGCCTTCCTGGCCGCTGTTGGCCAGGGCCGGAGCGTGTCCATTGTGGAGCGCAGTGGCGGCCATGGCTGGCGCGGGCAGCTGTTCGAGGTGGGCCGCGACCTGGTCCAGGCTCTTCAGTATGTGGTCAAATGCTGCCCTGGGGATGGACTGGCCATCCTGCCTGTGGGGTGCAAACGCTTCTTCCACGCTGTGCGCCAGGTTGGCGATCTCGCCCTGCCTGACTACGTGGGCCGCACCCTTCAGGGTATGCGCCAGCCGGAGCAAAGCCGAGACTTTGTCGGCGCTGCCGGATTTTTCCAGGTCCAGCACGCCCGCGCCCAATTGATCGAGCAGTTCGCGGGCTTCTATCCTGAAATAGCGGTAAGGGTCTTTGGACATGGTCTGGGCCGTTTGCTTAGCTCACCGGCGCCTGCACCATGCGGCGTAGTTCGCTGGACAGGCCCGCCAGTTGCGACGCGGTTTGCAAGGTCTGGCTGGAGCTTGCCTCGGATTCGCGGGTAGCCTGCGAGATCTCGGTCACCGCCATCCTCACCTGCTCGGCAGCGGTGGCCTGTTGCTTGGTGGAGAGTTCAATTTCGCGCGCCGCTTCGGTGGTGGTGCCCACCAGGCTGGCGATCTGCTTGAATGCCAGCGCTATTTCGGCAAATTGCTTGGCGCCGGCATCCACCGCCTTGGCGCTGCTCTCGGTCGCCATGACCGTGGTATTGACGGCGCCCCTGACGTCGTCGATCTGGCCCCGGATTTCCTTGGTGGAATTGGTGACCCGGTCGGCCAGCTTGCGGATCTCGTCGGCGACCACGGCAAAGCGCTTGCCGGCGTCGCCGGCGCCTACCGCTTCTATCGTGGCGTTGATGGCCAGGATATTGGTTTGCTCCGCCAGTTCCGACACGATGTCCAGCACTGCCCCGATCTCCTGCGATTTACGCCCCAGGTCCAGCATGTGATTCACGACCAGGTCGACCTGGCGCCGTATGGTGGACATCAGCTCCTGCCCGCTGTCTACCTTGATATCGCCACTGCGAGCGGCGCTGGCGTTCTGCTCCGCGATGGCTGCCACGCGTTGCGCGCTTTCCGCGATCTGGCGCGAAGTCGCCACCAGTTCGCTGATGGTGGTGCTGATCTCGCTCATTGCGGTGGCCTGTTCCTTGGCCCCCGAGGCTTGCTGGCTGGCCGCGGCCTGCAGTTCGGCCGATGAACTTTGCACGTGCCCGACTGCCGCGCCGATCTGGTTGCCGAGCGTGCTGGTGATCAGGTAGCCGGCGATGATCACGAAGGCCAGACAGATCAGGGTGCCAAACAGGATGGTGGACTTGGCATTGTTCACCGTCGCATCGGAATCGGCTATGCGCTTCTTGAGCAGGAAAGTTTCATTGTTTTCCATTTGCTGGAACAAATGGCGTATCTCGTCCATGAATTTCTTGCCGTGGCCCAGGCTGATATTTTTAATCGCGAGTTCGGTTTTTCCGTCCCTGCGTAACTCTATATTTTGCTTCTGGTTGGCGAACTTGCCATTGGCCAGGGACTCGACCTGAGCCAGCAGTTTTTGCTGCTCGGGATTATCCGAGGTCAGCTCCTTCATGTCCTTCAGCGATTTCGGGAATTCTTCGCGCGCGGCCTGGTAGGGTTCCAGGAAGCTTTCGTCGCCGGTAATTACATAGCCGCGCAAGCCGGTTTCCGCATCCTGCAAACTGCCGAACAGGCCGGCAATTTCTTCCAGCACCTTGTGCGTGTGCGATACCGCGCCGCTGGTCGTGATCAGTTGATTGATGCTTGAATAGGAAACCAGGCCTATCCCCACCAGCAAGGCCGAGGAGACAGTGAAACCGGCCGCTATTTTCCTGCCGAATGTCCAGTTGATGTTCATCAGCTATCGCTCCTTGATAGAGCGGGTCGTTGTTACCCGCTGTTGTATGTCTTTGAGTATGGATTGCACATGAATGATGGGAAAGATGCTGCCGTTCGCCTGTATTGCATGCTGCAGGTGCGAGTCTGTATGCTGACCGTGGAGCGTGGCCTGGCTGGAGGCGGTAATCTGCGCCGGTGCCACACTCAGGTGGGCATGAAATTCTTCGAACGCCACCGCCACCGGGGCAGGGTGGCGAAGTACCGTAATCCATTTCGGTGCAGCGGCGCGCGGATAGCCGAGCAGGCTGGCCAGGTCGTACACCGGGGTTACCTGGCCGCGAAACCCCGCCATGCCGCTCAACTCGGGCAAGGGCGACGGCAGCAATGTGATTTTCTTGTCGGCGTACAGGCCGCTTATCTGCGTGACCCGCAGCGCATAGGCGTCGCCGGCGATCTTCAGCACCAGGAAATTTTCCGGCTGCCCGGCATCACCAGCGGGATCGCGGGTAAACGAGGTATCAAATTCCTGGCGCAAGCCATGCAGGAGCTGCTCGTTTGCGGATGCGCTTTTACCTGCGGTCTTGATGATGGCGCTCATGTACCTGTCTCCACGGCATCCAGTTGCGCCCGGCACAATGCGACCAGGGCTTCTCGCTTGAAGCCGCCACCGAACAGCAGGATGCGCGGCGGATCTTCCCTCTGCAGCAGCAGCAGCGCCTGCCCCAATGCCGTTGCGGCCGCTGCCTTGTCACCCTGGCGGCGGGTCAGCAGGCCCATATGCAGGTGCGGCATCGCGAAACCGGGATCAAGATAGGCCGCCATCTGGTCTTGTTCGATGGCGCTCCGTAGGTCCCCCGCGCTTTCCCTGCACAAGGCCAGCACATAGTGCGCGCCGGCATTCATTTCGTCATGTCCCAGCAATTCATGGCAGACCGCTTCGGCCGCCGTTGAGGCGCCGCTATGGCAGAGCGACACCGCTTTCAGTAATAGCACGTCGGTGTCGTGCGCATGAGCTTGCGGCAGCGCACCTAGCTGTTCCAGCACGCGGTCGTATCTTTCCTTGTGCAGGTATTCCATCGCATGGCCGAGGTCGGGCGCATCGCGTACCGGCAGCGGGACAGGCTCTGCCGGTCTGTGCAGCGAGACCTGGGCGATATCCTGTATGCGCTCGCTGGCAGCCCGTATGGTCTGTATCCAGCTGGTGTCTCCCGCCACCGGGACTTCCTGCCAGCGCTGACCGCGGCTGCCCGCCTTTAGTTCTGGAGAGTCGCCGGCAAGCAAGGGGTCCCGGCGCTGGTAGTAGAAGGTGTCATGCGTATGGCACAGGTGGAAATCGTGCGACAGGCCGCGCAGGGTTTCCGCATGTCCCATGAACAGGTAGGCATCCGGCGCCATGGACTGGGTGATGCGCTGCATCGCCGCCTGGGCCTGCTCCAGCGTGAAGTACATCAGCACATTGCGGCAAAAAACGATATCGAAACGACCGTCCCACCAGAAGCCGGTGTCGTCCACGGCCAGGTTGCGCTGCTCGAATTTCACCGCCTGGCGCACTTCCCGGTCCAGCAAAAAGCTGCTGCCTTCCTGTTTGAACCAGCGGGCCTGCGTGCCGGGCCTGACATCGCGCAGCGACCAGCCGGAGTAACGGCCATGCAAGGCCTTTTCCAGCATGAGCGGATTGAAGTCGACGGCGGTAATCGTCACATCCTGGACTGCATGCGGGAAATGCTCGCGTACCGCGATGGCCATCGAATACGCTTCTTCGCCGGACGCACATCCGGCGGACAGCAGATGGATTTGCCGGCGGCCGGATGGCGCTGCCAGCCTGGCCGGCAACGCGACGTCGATGAAGGCGGAAAAATGGGAGGGATTGCGGAAAAAATAGGTTTCGGTCACCGTCAATTCTTGCGCCAGAATCGGTAGTTCAGCCGCCTGGATTGCGCCGCTGGCCAACTGGTTGAGATAGAGGGTGCAAGGGCTGCCGTTGGCTTGGGCCCGGCGCCGCAGCAATTCGTCCAGCCAGGACAATTTTAACTCTTCAATATTCAAGCCCAGCAGCTGGGCCGTCAGGCTTCGGAAGCGGGCGATATCCTCGGCGTTTGGCGGCGTCATGCTTGCGCCATTTCTTGCTCCAGCGCCAGCCAGACGGTTTCAGAGACCAGGTGGGCGCCCTTCAGCACCAGCAGCAATTCGGTGTCCAGCGTGCTGATCGCGCTGACGGTATCGGCGCCGACTTCTTGCAGCAATGCCGGCATGCCGGCCAGTGTATCGCTGCCCAGCTGGCGCACCCCCAGCACTTCCTGCACGGCGACCGCAATGCGGCGCTGGCCCAGCTTGAGGGTGACGAATCGGGTAGGTGCGCGAGCGGAGGTGTGAGAGGATGCGTGAGAGGATGCGCCGTCGCCTATCAGCCTTCCCAGGTCAACTACCGGCAGCATCAGGCCGCGGATCAGGCAAACACCGAGCAGGAAGGGCGGCATGCCTTGCAGAGTTTGCACCGGCAAAGGCCGCATGGTTTCAGCGACGTCGACCAGCGCAAACGCAGATAATCGCCGGTCATCGCGACAGACCAGGAATGCAGCAGTCGTTGACTCCACTCTGCCCATATCTATGCCTTTTATGAACTTCCGTCATATTGCAGTGAAGAATGATCGAAACCATGTCCGCAATACTGCCGAATATTTTCCCGGTCAAGCCCTCAGCCCGGCTTCCCGCTTGAGCGAGCGCTTGATTCCATAGCTTGATGCTATGGCTTGCTGCATGGACACGGGGGGCGGATGCTATCAGAGTGGCACGTAGTGTTTGTTTTGTCAATTGCCGATCAGCTAATTCATCCGGCGGCTATGCACGCCTGCGGCAGTGCGGCTGATGCGTGGCCGATGCGTGGCCGATACGGCCCCGGGTCCTCCAGGTGCGCATGTCAGCCGGCGGGATTGAGCAGCGCGTTCAGCACGTGGTCTTGCCAGCGCCCATTGATCTTCAGGTAGGATTTTGCATAGCCCTCCCGCTCGAATCCCAGGCTCTGCAACAACTTGGCGCTGCGCAGATTGTCCGGGAGATGGTTCGCCATCACGCGATGCAGGCCGACCTGCTGGAACATATGCGAGATGCCGGCTTGCAGTGCTTCCCGCATATACCCCCGGCCCTGGTATTCTTCCGCAATCGCATAACCCAGGTGGCAGGCCTGGAACACGCCGCGCACGATATTGCTGAAATGGCAGATGCCTATCATTGGCGGGCTGCCGGAGAGAAACACGGCCAGGTGCAGCGCGCTACCCGCTTCCATATTCAGGTAACTGCCGACCAGTCTTTGCCGGCACTGCTCCAGGCTGAAATACTCTTCAGTGCGCAGCGGTTCCCAGTGCGCCAGATGGCTGCGGTTCGCCAGCAGGTAGGCTTGCAGTATTGCTGCATCCTCCGGCAGCAGGATGCGCAAGCTCAGGCGCTCGGTAAGTATGGGTTCGGTCAACAGGCTCATGCTGCTCTTCTAGAGGAACTTCAAGCCGGCGATGCCGCTGATAATCAGGCCCATGCAGGCCAGGCGGGTGGCGGTGGCGGCTTCCCCAAACAGCAGGATACCCATCATGACGGTGCCGACAGCGCCTATGCCGGTCCACACCGCATAAGCGGTACCGACCGGTAAAGTCTTCATGGCCACCGACAGTAACCAGACGCTGGCTGCCATCGCTGCCAAGGTACCTATCGACGGCCACAGGCGCGAAAAATTATCCGTATATTTCAAGCCTATCGCCCATACCACTTCCAGTATGCCGGCGACGAGCAAGACTAGCCAAGCCATGAATGCTCCTGTAAAAATTGATGCTGTGGTAGTGATAAAGTAGGTTGGCTGGTTTAAAGCAGAAAGCGCTGCAGCCAGCCGATCCGGAAATTTAATGCGAAATAGGCTTGCGCATCATTGGCAGTGGCTAGGAAGTCGGGTATGACCGACTGGCCGACCGGATTCGATGTTGATGGCGCTGGTGCTTATTGTACGCTGGCAGGCTCTTCCAGCATGCTGACGCCGGGCAGGTCGCAAGCCAGCACCGCCTGGCGTATTGCTTCTATCGCGGCCTGGCGGGTAAAACTCTTGCGCCAGGCAATGACTACGCGGCGGTCCGGGGCCGGTGAGCTGAACGGCAGGTAGCGCAGCATGCCGTCCTTGGCGCCCATGTCGGGCACCGAGGCCACCGGCAAGACCGTGATGCCTATGCCGGAGGCGACCATATGGCGTATGGTTTCCAGCGAGGATCCCTCAAAGGTGCGGGCGATGCCGTCGCCAGCGGTAGAAAAGCGCGACATTTCCGGACAGACTTCGAGCACCTGGTCGCGGAAACAATGGCCATTGCCCAGCAATAGCATGGTTTCGGACTTCAATTCTTCGGCGGAGACATGCTCGCGCTTGGCCCAGGCATGGTCTTTCGGCAAGGCCACCACGAAAGGCTCGTCGTACAGGGGCTGCACCATCATGCCCTGATCGGGCAGGGGCAGGGCCATGATCGCTGCATCCAGCTCGCCCTGGCGCAGCAATTCCATCAACCTGACGGTGAAATTTTCTTGCAGCACCAGCGGCATTTGCGGCACGCGTTCTATCATGCTCTTGACCAGGGTCGGCAACAGATAGGGGCCTATGGTGTAAATCACGCCGAGCCGGAACGGGCCGGCTAGCGGATCCTTGTTTTGTTTGGCAATTTCCTTGATCGCTGCGGTTTGTTCCAGCACGCGTTCTGCCTGGGCCACAATTTGCGCACCCAGCGGTGTCATCGACACTTCCAGACCGCCACGCTCAAAAATCGTGACACCCAGCTCATCTTCCAGTTTCTTGATCGCAACCGAAAGCGTGGGCTGCGCAACAAAGCAAGCTTCGGCAGCATGGCCGAAATGTTTTTGCCGCGCGACTGCAACGATATATTTTAATTCTGTGAGAGTCATATCGTTATCTTCGCACAGTGCGCCTCCAGATACAGCATATTTTATTTGCTATCACGCAAAAAACAATGCGTAAAATTATATAAAACTTGCAAGTCGCGCCGGCAACTATGCAATATAGACAATATTTCCCTGAGAGAGGGTAGCCCTGCTATCGGCGGCGATGCCAATCGCGGTGCTGCAGTCCGGCCCGCCAAGAAAAAGCCGCTGTGACAGCGGCTTTTGATGGGGACGCGAATAATACGCCGGTTACTATCAGGACGGCAGGCTGGCCATGGCCTTGGTCAATTCACTATGCCCTTGCGCGGTGCCGCTCTCGGGCACACTTTCGCCGTCGCGGTTCCTGACCTCGGACAGGCGCTCGGCCAGCAATTCGGCGGCATCGTCGCCGCGGCCCACCCAGATCCCCGGGGTCAGGGTGATATGGGCGGCCTCAAAACTGCCGGCGCCGGCACACAAGATGGTGCGTGTAGGCGCGCCTTCGGCTGCCAGTACCAGCATGGCCGGTACCACATCGGCCGGCTGCAGCGCCTGCAACATCGCCTCCGGGAACAGGCTCTCGGTCATCCGCGTCGCAGCCGTGGGGGCCAGGCTATTCACGCGGATATCGTATTTTGCGCCCTCTATCGACAAGGTCTGCATCAGGCCGACCAGCGCCATTTTCGCCGCGCCATAGTTGGATTGGCCGAAATTCCCATACAGGCCGGAAGAGGAGGTCGTCATCACGATGCGGCCGTAAGCTTGCGTAATCATGATGGGCCAGACCGCCTTGCAGCAGTTGACCGCACCCATCAGGTGCACATCCATCACCAGCTTGAAATCGTCCAGCTCCATCTTGGCAAACGATTTGTCGCGCAATATGCCGGCATTGTTGACCAGGATGTCGACCCGGCCCCAGGTGTCCATGGCTTGGGCCACCATGGCCTGTACCGCGTCGTAGTCGGTGACCGAGGCGCCGTTGGCGATCGCTTCGCCGCCGGCCTGGCGGATCTCTTCCACCACAGCCAGCGCCGCGGCGGAAGATGCGCCGGAACCATCCCGGGCGCCGCCCAGGTCATTGACAACCACGCGCGCGCCGCGCTTGGCCAGCGCCAGCGCATGTTCGCGGCCCAGACCGCCGCCTGCGCCGGTAACGATGGCCACGCGGCCTTTGAAATTGATGCTCATAAATTTTCCTGGAACAAGTAGGGGGAGGTCAGTTGCCAGCGCCAACCAGGCTGCCGGCAAACGCCTATTGTAGATGTTTCTGCGCGACAAGGTAATGGGTGTCGTAGGCAAGGCCAGGCAGCTGCGATGCGAGACTGCTTATCATTTTTTCTGCAGCTTGACGGCGCTGCCCATGGCCGGGTCCAATTCGTAGAGGGCGTTGGCGACGGTTCAGGCCGTTGCCAGGCTGGCCTTGGCGGCTTTGCCTTTCTTGACGGGACTCTCTTTGGCGCAAGGCGGGATCACATCGTGGTCCCAGGCCGGTTCCTCGCCGAAATACGCGATCAGGTGGTCGATAAAGGCCCTGACCTTGGTTTGCATATAGCGGTTCGGCATATAGGTCGCATACAGCCCAAAGCCGGGCGAGGCGGGATAGTCGCACAGTATCCGTTTCAGGCGTCCTTGCTGCAGGTCCCGGCCGACGATATAGGTTGGGAACACCACCACGCCGACGCCGGCCAGTGCCAGCTGGTGCATCACCGCGGTGCTGTTCACACGGCAATTGCCATTGACCGGGACCGTGACATCCTTGCCGTTGACGGTATAGCTCCAGCCTCTGTTGACATGGGACAGCATATGGTTCACCAGGCAATTGTGCTGTAGCAGGTCTTGCGGCGTCTGCGGCTCGCCGTGATTTTTCAGGTAGTCGGGTGACGCGCAAGTGGCCCAATGCAGGTCGATGATCTTGCGCGAAATGGTGGTTTGCCCGGGGCTATTGGTGATGCGTATGGCCAGGTCATAGCCTTCTTCGACGATATCGACGATGCGGTCGCTGGTATCGAGTTCTATTTCCACTTGCGGGAATAGCTTCAGGAAGGCGTCAATCGCACCGGCCAGGTGCAGCGAAGCGAATACCACAGGCGCGGTGATTTTCAAGATTCCGCGCGGGGCGGTCTGCAACTGCGACGCCGTCTCGCGTGCCGCTTCTATTTCATGCGCGATGCGCGCGCAATGCTGGTAATAGGCGCTGCCTATCTCGGTCAGGCTCATGCTGCGCGTGGTGCGGTTCAGCAGGCGCACGCCCAGCGCGCCTTCCAGGCTGCTGACCTGCTTGCTGATCAGCGACTTGGACGTGTTCAAGGCGTTGGCCGCGGCGGAAAAGCTTTTCATTTCCACCACCTTGGCAAACACCATCATTTCGGCCAGTTGTTCCATCATAGTCTCCGATTGTGCATACGCAGAAACAATTATATTCCGTTTTGGCGGATTGTCTTTTGCTGTACGAAGACCATAATCCAGTCATGCAAAAAGGGAGGTTTCCCTTGCCGCCATCGGAAGATTTCAGGAGTTCAATCATGCACAGCTTAGTCAAACAATTGATACACAGCATCAGTCATCCTCATGCTGAGGACGCAAGCTTTTCCATGGCTGAAACCATACGTGTCGGCAAGCACCAGAACATCCACCTGCCGAAGCTGCCGAAATTGCCTCTTGTCACCGTACGGGCGCTGTGCGGATCGGTCTGGATTACCCGCGATGGAGATCCCGACGACATCGTGCTGGAAGCCGGGCAGGCAGTGGATCTGCAGCAAGTGCAAGACGTGATCATCTCGGGTCTGTCCGACGCCTATATCCGCCTGCGCCCGGCCGATCTGCCTGATGGGCAAGCTACCGCCGTGCACCTGATAGACAGCAAAATAAGGCGGGAAGCTGCCGCCCAGCCTTGCTCCGCCGTTCTGTAAAGTCTTATCCAGACCTGCACCGGGAGACTGATCATGCGCCAGACATCCTTATTTGCCGTCGAACTTGCGGCCGAACCGGCGATAGCGGCGGTTGTCGGCAGGGGCAGCGAGCAAGCTCCCAGTGCAAGTACGGCAGTTTCCATCCGCGCAGCCCGCCAAGATGATGGTCCCTCGATCCAGGCGCTGGTCAGCCGTTTGTCATTGAAAAGCCGCTATTACCGCTTTTTTTTCCCGTTGCATAGCTTGTCCGACGATATGCTGGCCCGCTTCACGCATGCCTATCCTGAATCCGACGTCAGCTTGCTGGCCTGTGTGGAGCAGGATGGCAAGGAGCTCGTTGTCGGCATGGCGAATTATGTGGTGGAGGCAAAATCCGGACAGGCGGAATATGCAGTGGTGGTGGCCGACGACTGGCAGCATCAGGGCATCGCGACCCGCCTGATCAAGAACCTGATCTGTATCGCCAGCACCGCGGGCCTGGAAAAACTGTATGGCGATGTGCTGGCAGAAAACACGCCTATGCTGCGCCTGTTATCCAGGCTGGGGTTCTCAAGCGGCCCGCATGCCGACGGCGGCTATTTACGCACGACCTGGAAGTCGCTGGAGATTTACCCGTGGAAGTGCGCCGACTGGCTGCAACTGGCGCCCTCCGCCTGAGCGTGCGCTAGCCGGCGCCAAGCCGCAACAAGCCGCAACAAGCCGCTCCAAGGCGTGCCAAGCCACGCTAATCATTACGCCACCTTTCCAGTTCCGGTGTCGCCCGGGTCATGAACCCGCTCAGGACGCCCGGCATCCCGAATTCCCTCGGCTTGTCCTTCACCCTCGCCCGTATCTGTTCCGGCTGCCGTCGGCATTGCTGCCGCCTCCCATTTCACCCCGCTTGATCGGCATGCCGCAGCTCTGGCCGCGTTTGTACTCTGTGGCCATATTTGCTAATCATCGGTTTTCAGATCCAGGAAGAATATAATACTGGCAAGGCCAGGCATATTTTATCGTACTGTAACGGCGTATTTCTCCTGGCTAATAGCCCGTCTGTCTTCACTTAATGATCTACTAGCCGTTTCGTTATAGAGAAAAATTCATGAAAACTCAAAACGACCTGGATACGCCCGAATTCAATGTGCCGGCCGACGGGGCTTTCCCCAGCCTGACCGATGAAATGACCGGGCGCGTTGAAAAATACGGCAAGCGGGAATTTGTGCCGCAAGGAAAGCAAATTATTGCACGTGACGACAGGCATGCCGATGCCTTTTTTGTGATCTCGGGCTGCATAGAAATATCGGTAGTCGATAATTACGGCCATTCCGAAGTTCTCACCCGCCACACCCGCAACCAGTTCACCGGTGAGCTGGACGTGCTGTCCGGCCACAAGATCCTGGTGGATGCCCATGCCGGCCTGGATACCGAAGTGATCAGGGTCAGGCGCGACGATTTGCAGCGATTATTGAGCGCCGAGAACGATATCGGCGAGATCCTGATGCGGGCCTATATGCTGAGGCGCCTGCAGTTGATACAGCATGGCGTGGGCGGAGTGCTGGTGATAGGCTCCAGCCATTGCGCCGATACCCTGAGAATCCGCCGCTTCCTGCTGCGCAACGGCTATCCGCACCGGGTAATGGAGGTGGAGCATGATGCCGAGGCCGTGCCCATGCTGAGTTGCCTGGGCCTGGACCGGAAACAGTTCCCGGTCGTGGTGACTTCGCAAAACCTGGTGCTGAAAAATCCGGCGACGGCGGCACTGGCCGACGAGATAGGCTTGAATGTCAGGGTCGATCCGGTCCGCGTGTACGATGTGGCGGTGGTCGGCGCCGGGCCCACCGGATTGGCCGCCGCCGTGTATGCCGCGTCCGAGGGCCTGGACACTATCGTTATCGAGGAATTCGCGCCGGGCGGCCAGGCAGGCACTAGTTCCAAGATTGAAAATTACCTCGGCTTCCCTACCGGTATCTCGGGCGCCAGCCTGGCGGCCAAGGCTCAGGTGCAGGCGCAGAAGTTCGGCGTGAGCCTGGTCGTTTCGCGCTCGGCCTCGGCGATAGACTGCTCCAGCCTGCCGTATAAATTGTCTATGGAAGACGGCCAGATGCTGCACGCCAGGTCCATCGTGGTGGCCACCGGCGCCCGCTACAAGAAACTGGACGTACCCAACTATGAACGCTTCGAGGGCCAGGGCATACACTATGCGGCGACCGCGATGGAGGCCAACCTGTGTGCCGGCGAAGAGGTGATCGTGGTCGGCGGCGGCAATTCCGCTGGACAGGCTGCGGTCTACCTGAGCCGCTGGGTGGCGCATGTGCACATCCTGGTGCGCTCGAACGGCCTGGCCGCCACCATGTCCGACTACCTGATCCAGCGCATCCGGCAATCGCCCAAGATCAGCCTGCATACGCGCAGTTCGATTACCCGCTTGGACGGCGACTATATGCTGCGCAAGGTCAGCTGGCTGGATGGCGAGACCGGGATAGAGCGCCAGCAGGACATGAAGAACGTGTTTGTGATGATAGGCGCAGAACCAAATACCCAATGGCTGAACGGCTGCGTGAAACTGGACGACAAGGGCTTCGTGCGTACCGGAGGCAAGGTGTGTCCGCTATTGATCGACTCCAATTTCGCCACCAGCCTGCCGGGCATCTTTGCGGTGGGCGACGTCAGATCGGGATCGGTCAAGCGCGTGGCGTCCGGGGTCGGCGAGGGATCGGTGGTAGTGCAGGCGATCCACCAATACCTGGCCGGCGAAGTTACTACCTAGTGACTGCACGGCAAGCCCTAGGCTAGACCCGCAGGAATTCTTCGCGGTGACCCAGCCAGCGCCCCAGGTGTGCTTCCACGGTGCGCACATCATTTTTCAACAACTCCGCCGCCAGCTCGCGCGCCTTTTCCACCAGCCACTGATCGGTTTCGAGGTTGGCGAAACGCAGCATCGCTTCGCCTGACTGGCGGGCGCCGAGGAACTCGCCGGGCCCGCGGATTTCCAGGTCCTTGCGCGCGATCTCGAAACCGTCGGTGGTTTCGCGCATGGTCATCAGTCTTTGCTTGGCGGTGCCGCCCAGCGGGCCCTGGTACAGCAGCAGGCAGACGCTGGCGTTGGCGCCGCGGCCGACGCGGCCGCGCAGCTGGTGTAGCTGCGACAAGCCGAAGCGCTCGGCGTGCTCTATCACCATCAGGCTGGCGTTCGGCACGTCCACGCCGACTTCGATGACGGTGGTGGCCACCAGTACCTGGATTTCATTGCGGGTGAAAGCCTCCATCACCGCCTGTTTTTCGGCCGGCTTCATCCTGCCGTGCACCAGGCCGACCCGCAGGTCGGGCAGCTCCAGGCTCAGCATTGCATGCGTCTCGGTCGCGGTCTGCAATTGCAGCGCCTCGGATTCTTCTATCAGCGGGCAGACCCAATAGATTTGCTTGCCATCCTGGGCCGCCGCGTGCACCCGCTCTATCACCTCGTCGCGCCGGTTCTGGTCCACTACGCGCGTGACGATGGGGGTGCGCCCCGGCGGCAATTCGTCGATGACCGACACTTCCAGGTCGGCATAGTAAGTCATGGCCAGGGTGCGCGGTATCGGCGTGGCCGACATCATCAACTGGTGCGGCACCTTGCCGTCGTCGCCGGGCTTATTGCCCTTGTTGCGCAGGGTCAGGCGCTGGCCGACGCCGAAGCGGTGCTGCTCGTCGACGATCACCAGGCCCAGCTTGCTGAACTCCACCCCATCCTGTATCAGCGCATGCGTGCCTATCACCAGTTGCGCCTGGCCGGACTCGATCAGGGCCTTGGCCTGGTCTTTTTCTTTCTTTTTCAGGCTGCCGGTCAGCCAGGCGACCTTGACGCCCAGTGGCTCCATCCAGCCGGCGATCTTGCGGAAATGCTGGTCGGCCAGGATCTCGGTCGGCGCCATCAGGGCCGCCTGGAAACCGCTGTCTATCGCCTGCGCCGCGGCCAATGCCGCCACCACGGTCTTACCGCTGCCGACGTCACCCTGCAGCAGGCGCTGCATGGGAAAAGCCTGTTTCAGGTCCTTGCGGATCTCGCTCAATACCCTTTCCTGGGCGCCGGTCAGCGTAAACGGCAGGGTCAGCAGGAAGGCATTCGACAATTCGCCCACCAGCGGCAGTGCGGTCGCCCCCTTGGCGCGGCGCGAAGCCTGGGCCCGCTTCAGCGACAATTGTTGCGCCAGCAATTCATCGAACTTCATGCGCTGCCAGGCCGGGTGTTCTTTTTCCATCAGCGCGTGTTCGTCAATCTCGGGCGGCGGATTGTGCAGCAGCCGTATCGAGGCTTCAAAATTGTCCAGGCCCAGCGCAGACAACAAGGCCGGCGATAGGGTGTCTTGCCAATTGATCTTGTTCAGCGCAGCGGCGATGGCCTTGCGCAGCATCACTTGCGAGACGCCATCTCCAGCCGGGTACACCGGCGTCAGCGAAGTCGGCAAGGGTGCGCCTTCATTGATGACTTTGTAGCCTGGGTGCACCATCTCGGCGCCGAAGAAGCCATGCCTGAGTTCGCCCCTGGCGCGAACCCGGGTGCCGGCCGCCAGCTGCTTGGTCTGGCTGCCGTAAAAATTCAGGAAGCGCAGCACGACCTGGCCGGTATCGTCGCTGATCGTCACCACCAGTTGGCGACGCGGCCGGTACTGGATATCGCATTCGCTGACCACGCCTTCCACCTGCACCATGCTGCCGCCGCGAAACCCGGCGTCGCGCATGCTGGTCACCTGGGTCTCGTCTTCGTAGCGCATAGGCAGGTGCAACACAAAATCCATGTCGGTGCGCAGACCCAGGCGGGCGAACTTGTCTTCCAGCCTGGGCGCAGCCGGCTTACCTGTGTTCTTGCCAGCGTTCTTGCCGGCCTTGGTGGCCTTGGTAGCTGTAATGGCTTGGTCAGCAGGTTTAAGTGGGTTGGCAACTGGCATGAGGTGTAAAATACAGGGTTTTGCTGTTATTTTGCTGTGGTTTTGGCGTAAATTGATCTTGCATTCAACTGCACACGTCATTTTACTGTCTTTTTATACAGTGAATGCAATTATTAATTCACGCCATGTGCGTTTCATCGTCGACTGTGTAGTCCAGAAGGCGGTGGCGGCACCTGGAAAGTCTGACTTTTTACCGGTTTTGCATGTATTCCTTATCCGATTTCGATTTTGACCTGCCCGAACAGCTGATTGCGCAAACTCCCTTGCCGCATCGCACGGCATCGCGCCTGCTGCATGTGGATGGCGGGCAGCTGATAGACCGCCACTTTTCCGATGTGGTGGAGCAATTGTCGGCCGGCGACCTGCTGGTGTTTAATGACACGCGGGTCTTGAAGGCGCGTTTTTTCGGCGTCAAGGACACTGGCGGCAAGGTGGAGGTGCTGGTGGAGCGCGTGCTGGCCAATACCGCCGACAGCCATAGCGTGCTGGCGCAGGTCAGGGCGTCCAAGTCGCCGCCGGCCGGTACCGGTATACGCCTGGCGGACAGCTTCGACGTCACGGTCGGCGAGCGGGTAGGCGAATTCTATACACTGCATTTTCCCGGCGACGTGTTTGCACTGATCGAGGCGCATGGACGCCTGCCTTTGCCGCCGTATATCACGCACGACGCCGACGATTTCGACGAGCAGCGCTACCAGACCGTGTATTCGCGCGTGCCGGGCGCGGTCGCGGCGCCGACCGCCGGCCTGCATTTTGACCAGGCCTTGCTGGACCGCTGCCAGGCCAAGGGCATACAACTGGCCTATGTGACCTTGCACGTGGGCGCCGGCACCTTCCAGCCGGTACGCACCGAAGACCTGGCGCAGCATGCGATGCATAGCGAATGGTATACCGTGCCGCAGCAGACGGTGGCGGCGGTGCGCGCCACCAAGGCGGCCGGGAAAGCAGTGGTCGCGGTCGGCACTACCAGCATGCGCGCGCTGGAGTCGGCGTCGCAAAGCGGCAGCCTGCAGGCCGGCAGCGCCGACACCCGTTTGTTCATCACGCCCGGCTACATATTCAAGACGGTGGACAGGCTTATCACCAATTTCCATTTGCCTAAATCAACCCTGCTGATGCTGGTCTCGGCCTTTGCCGGTTACGATTGCATACGCCGGGCCTATGCGCATGCGATTGCCCGGCAATACCGGTTTTTCAGCTATGGCGACGCCATGCTGCTGACGAATACTTCGTCGAATACCTCATTGAATATCTCATTGAGCACCCCTAATACTTCTTCGGACTGAGATCCACACCTCATTATGCTCGACTTCAAACTGCTCAAAAAAGACAAGACCACCGCCGCCCGCCGCGGCCGCGTGACCGTCAATCACGGCGTGATCGAAACGCCTATCTTCATGCCGGTAGGCACCTATGGTTCGGTCAAGGCGATGTCGCCGCTGGAGTTGAAGGAAATCGACGCCCACATCATCCTCGGCAATACCTTCCACCTGTGGCTGCGCCCCGGCATGGAGGTCATCAACAAGTTTGGCGGCCTGCATGATTTCATGGGCTGGGACAAGCCTATCCTGACCGATTCCGGCGGCTTCCAGGTGTTTTCGCTGGGCGCGATGCGCAAGATCACCGAGGAAGGCGTGAAGTTTGCATCGCCGATCAGCGGCGAGCGCCTGTTCCTGTCGCCGGAAATTTCGATGCAGATCCAGCGTTCGCTGAATTCCGACATCGTGATGCAATTCGACGAATGCACGCCTTACGAGATCGACGGCCGTCCGGCCACGCTGGAAGAGGCGGCCAAGTCCATGCGCATGTCTTTACGCTGGGCCAGGCGCTCCAGCGACGAATTCCAGAGGGGCGAGAACCCTAACGCGCTGTTCGGCATCGTGCAGGGCGGCATGTTTGAAAGCCTGCGCGATGAATCGCTGGCCGGCCTGAATGAAATGAATTTCCACGGTATCGCGATCGGCGGCCTGTCGGTCGGCGAGCCGAAGGAAGACATGATGCGCGTTTTGCAGCACATCGGTCCCAAGCTGCCGGAAAACAAGCCGCACTACCTGATGGGCGTCGGCACGCCGGAAGACCTGGTGGCCGGCGTCAGCAACGGTGTCGACATGTTCGATTGCGTGATGCCGACACGCAATGCACGCAACGGCTGGATCTTTACCCGCTACGGCGACGTCAAGATCAAGAATGCCCGCTACAAGGAAGACAAGGCGCCACTGGATGAAACTTGTTCTTGCTATACATGCAAGAATTTTTCGCGCGCCTACTTGCATCATTTGCATCGCACCGGCGAAATCCTCGGGGCCAGGCTGAATACCATCCACAACCTGCACTACTACCTGGACCTGATGCGCGGCATACGCCAGTCGCTGGATGATGAGCGCTTTCCCGAGTTTGTCGCGCAATTCCACGCCGATCGGGCGCGCGGCATTTAGATTTTTCTTATCCACGAAAGGCACGAAAAACGCGAAAAAATTCGATTACAACCAGCTTTTGACTGGACTGATGCCGGTAATTTCCCCGTTTTATTCGTTCGTGTTTTTCGTGCTTTTCGTGGACCAGGCTTTAGTCCGCATCCCTATCGCAGCAAGCAAATCGGAGAAAAGCTTAAAAACCTTGACTCCGATGCTAGAATGTTGCGCTTTGTTTTCAAAATTGAAGGGCACGCCTTTAAACGGTGCAATTAGGCATCATATAGAGTTTTCGTGATCAATTTATTAATTTCATTTTTGAAAACTCGATTTTCACCATACTAATACTGGAGCATTAACGTGTTTATTTCCAACGCTTACGCACAATCCTCAGGAATTCCCGGCATGGGCGGCGATTTTTCCAGCCTGTTCATCTTCATCCCCATGTTTGTGCTGATGTATTTCCTGATGATACGTCCACAAATGAAGCGTCAGAAAGAGCAAAAGGCAATGATGGATGCGCTGGCGAAGAATGATGAAGTAGTGACTGCCGGCGGCGTGCTGGGCAAGGTCGTCAAGGTGACCGACGCCTACGTCACGGTTGAAATTGCCAACGGCACAGAAGTCATCGTGCAAAAATCGGCAGTTACGATGTTGCTGCCAAAAGGCACGATCAAAGCGATCTGAACATCCAGGCGGCCTATGCCATTGCAAGATGCATAGGCTGCGTTGCATTCAGCTTTACCCCTTATTCTGAACCGATATGAATCGCTATCCTCTCTGGAAGTACATACTGATCGTCATTGCGCTGATTTTCGGTGCCTTGTACACAGCCCCGAATTTTTTTGGCAAGGTACCCGCGGTACAGGTCAGCAGCGCCAAAGCCACGGTCAAAATCGATAGCGGCATGATAGATCGCGTGCAGCAAGCACTGCAAAAAGCCGGCATCCAAGACAGCGGCGTGTTTTATGAAAATAATGGACAGCAGGGCACGGTACGCGCCCGCGTGGCCGATTCGGAAGCCTTGTTCAAGGCCAAGGACGTGCTGGAAAAAGCGCTGAACACCGATCCCGCGGATCCTACCTATACCATCGCGTTTAACCAGCTATCCAGTTCGCCGAAATGGCTGCAAGGCATCCATGCCCTGCCCATGAATCGCGGCCTGGATTTGCAGGGCGGCGTGCATTTCCTGATGCAAGTGGATACCAAGGCGATGCTGAACAAGCGCGTGCAAAACCTGCAATCCAGCATACGCGGCATCTTGCGCGACAAGGAAGTGCGGCATGCCGGCATCAGCCGCGAGGGTGATCTGATCAGCGTCAAATTCCGCGATGCAGAAACGCGCGGCAAGGCCAAGGATGTCTTGTCCGGCCAGATGAACGACGTCAATTTTGTGGAGGCTTCCGACGCCACCGATTTCAGCCTGCAGGTCAGCATGAAGCCGGAAGCCCTGAAGGGCCTGATATCCGAAGGCGTCAAGCAGAATATCACCGCGCTGTCCAAGCGCGTGAATGAGCTGGGCGTGTCTGAACCGGTGATCCAGCAGCAGGGTGCGGACCGCATCGTGGTAGAGCTGGCCGGCGTGCAAGACGTCGCGCGTGCCAAGGAATTGATAGGCAGGACGCCGGACCTGGAAGTGCGCCTGGTGGACGAGTCTGTGTTGCGACCCGTGGATGAAAATACTACCGTGCCTTTTGGTTCTGAAATGTTCAAGGTAGGGCGCGACGCGCCGGCAGTGCTGTATAAGGATGTGGTCATTACCGGCGACTTCATCGTCGGCGCCCAGGCCAGTTTCGATCAAAACCAGCAGCCTTCGGTCAGCATAGAATTAAATAGCGACGGCGGCCGCAAGATGCGCGAAGGCACGCGCGGCAAGGTAGGCAAGAAGATGGCCATCGTGCTGCTGGAAAAAGGCAAGGGCGAATTGCTGACGGTAGCCACCATCAATGACGAACTGGGCAAGAACTTCCAGATCACCGGCATGGGTTCGGCCGTGGCCTCGGCCGACCTGGCGCTGCTGCTGCGCTCAGGCGCGCTGGCGGCACCGATGGAGTTCATCGAAGAGAGCGTGATCGGGCCGCAGCTGGGCGCCGCCAACATCACGCAGGGCTTCAATTCCACGCTGTACGGTTTTGCGGCGATCTCGGCTTTCATGATCGTGTACTACATGCTGTTCGGCTTCTTCAGCGTGGTGGCGCTGTCGGTCAACCTGCTGTTGCTGGTGGCGCTGCTGTCCGGGATACAGGCCACGCTGACCTTGCCCGGCATGGCGGCGATTGCGCTGGCCCTGGGTATGGCGATTGACGCCAACGTCCTGATCAACGAGCGTATTCGGGAAGAGCTGCGCGCCGGCAATACGCCGCAGGCCGCGATCGCCGCCGGTTTCGACCGCGCCTGGGCCACCATCCTGGATTCCAACGTAACCACGCTGATCGTTGGCCTGGCCTTGCTGATCTTCGGCTCCGGCCCGATCAAGGGTTTTGCGGTAGTGCATTGCCTGGGTATCCTGACTTCGATTTTCTCGGCGGTATTCGTGTCGCGCGGCGTGGTCAACCTGTGGTACGGCCGCAAGAAAAAACTGGCTTCCGTCTCCATCGGTCAGATCTGGAAACCGGCAGAATAATCAATATTGCGAAGCTAAGAATTTAGGGATTCATCATGGAATTATTCCGCATCAAAAAAGACATTCCCTTCATGCGCAATGCGCTGATATTCAATGTCATATCCGCTCTGACTTTTGTCGCAGCGGTGTTCTTCCTGTTTCATAAGGGCTTGAACTACTCGATCGAGTTCACCGGCGGCACGCTGATGGAGCTGAGCTATCCGCAGGCGGCCAATGTGGAGCAGATCCGCAAGACGGTCATCGGCCTGGGTTTCCACGATAGCCCGGTGCAGACTTTCGGCAAGCCTAGCGATGTGGTGATACGCCTGCCTCTGCCCAAGGACATGACCGCAGCACAACAAAGCGAGAAGGTATTCACTGCACTGAAGCAGCAAACGCCTGAAGTGAAGTTGCAAAGGGCAGAGCTGGTGGGAGCGCAAGTAGGCGATGAGCTGTATCACGACGGCTTGCGTGCGTTGGCGATGGTGATCGTTGGCGTGGTGGTTTACCTGGCGATACGCTTTGAATGGAAGTTTGCGGTTGCGGCAATTATTGCGAACTTGCATGACGTGGTGATCATCCTCGGCTTCTTCGCCTTCTTCCAGTGGGAATTCAGCCTGTCGGTGCTGGCCGGCGTGCTCGCGGTACTCGGGTATTCGGTCAACGAATCGGTGGTTATTTTCGACCGGATACGTGAAAACTTCCGCAAGCAACGCAAGACCACGGTGACCGAAGTGATCGACAATGCCATTACCAGCACGATCTCGCGCACCGTCATTACGCACGGTTGCACCCAGATGATGGTGCTGTCCATGTTGCTGATAGGCGGCCCGACCTTGCATGGTTTTGCCACCGCATTGACCATTGGTATCCTGTTCGGCATCTATTCCTCGGTCTTCGTGGCTGCCGCGATCGCCATGTGGCTGGGCGTCAAGCGGGAAGACCTGATCAAGCCCATCAAGGAAAAAGACACGACCGACGGCGCCGTCGTATAGCCATGCCGTCGCCTGTGTAACGGAAAGTATAAAAGAATCAAGCCAGCCTCTGTGCTGGCTTTTTCTTTGGTAGCATTAACAGTTAACTAAAACCTTGCTGAACCTCAGTTGCAATCGGAAATGCCTATAGGATTTCGGCATGAATTTAAATTGGCCGGATTCCGAACTTTTCTTTCTAATACGCATCAGACAGACGACAGGCAGCATACCGAAGAGGCAAAAAATAGCATGAGCAGATTGAAGACGATAGTTGTAGTGTTGCTAATGGCAGGCACGGCCGCAGGTGCGTATTATGCGTGGAGCAGCTCCAGGCAAACCAAGGATGCGACGGGACAGGCGGCCCAGCTTGCTAACCGGCCCGTCAGCGTGGTCACAGTGTTGGTGCAGCACCGGGATTTCCCGGTCAAGCTGAGCGGCAATGGCGTTGTCAGCGCGCTGAGTACGGTCGATGTTCGCCCGCAGGTGACCAGCACGGTGGCCAAGGTGCATATCAAGGAAGGCCAGTTTGTGCAGGCAGGGGATGTCTTGTTTACGCTGGATAGCCGCGCCGACGAAGTGAACGTGGCGAAAGCCCAGGCGCAACTGGATAAGGACCTGGCCACCCAGGCCGACTATCAGCGCCAACTTGAGCGCAGCAAGGATCTGCTGTCGAGGAAATTCGTCTCGCAAAGCGTGGTGGATACCAGCCAGGCGCAATACAATGCGCAAAACGCAGTGATCGCATCGGACCGGGCAGCCGTCAATGCCGCCAGGGTCGCCTTGAGTTATGACCGCATCACGGCCCAGGCCGCCGGCCGTACCGGTATCATCAGCGTCTACCCGGGCTCTCTGGTGCAGCCGGCGGGAAGCAACGCGCCGCTGGTGACTATCACCCAAATGGACCCGATCTCGGTCACCTTCACGCTGCCGCAACGCAATCTGACGGACGCGCTGGACAGCATGAAGAAGGCCGATAGCTATGTCATCGCGCAGCTGCCGGATAATGCTGCCCAATTCAAGGGGCACCTGAATTTTGTCGATAATTCGGTGGATGCGGCTTCCGGGACGATCAGGGCGAAAGCGATATTCGACAACAAGGAGCTTAAATTATGGCCGGGCGCTTACGTCAATGTGGAACTGAGCGTGCAGATCATTAAAGATGCCATCGTTGTGCCCCAGGATGCCCTGATTATCAATGCCAAGGGCACCACCCTGTATATCGTCGACAAGGAGGGCAAAGCTGCGCTGCGTTCCGTCAAAGTGTTGCAATCCTCGGGCAATGAAGCCGTGGTATCGGGGGTGGAGCCTGATGTCAAGGTGGTTCTGGAGGGCAAGCAGAATTTGCGGCCCGGTACCCCGGTCACGGAAAAAAACGATAATAAACCGGCGGCCAAGGCCGGCGACAACGGGAAAGCGATTGCCAGCGACGTTAAAGTTGCGCCAGCCTCGGCGGCGAGCGCATCATGAATCTGTCGGAGCTGTTTATCCGCCGTCCGGTGATGACGGTATTGCTGAACTTGTCCATTGTGGTCGCGGGGGTGCTGGCCTATCGCTTCATCCCGATTGCGGCGCTGCCCAGCTATAACACGCCGGTCATCAATGTCAGTGCCACCTTGCCCGGCGCCAGCCCGGAAACCATGGCCACGTCGGTGGCACTGCAGTTGGAAAAGCAATTCGCGACTATCCCCGGTTTGAGCGTCATCAGTTCCACCAACACCTTGGGTTCGACCTCGGTGACGCTGGAATTCGACCAGAATCGCAATATCGACGCCGCTGCGGTCGATGTGCAGGCTGCATTGCTAAGAGCGCAACGCACCTTGCCGCTGGAAATGACGACGCCGCCCTCCTACCGCAAGGTGAATCCGGCCGATGCGCCGGTGCTGGTGTTGTCCCTGACTTCGCCGTCGCTGGACCTGACCGAGTTGAACAGCTACGCCGAGCATTTGATTTCACCTACTCTGTCTACCCTGGATGGCGTAGCACAGGTCAGCATCTTTGGTCCCAAGCGTTACGCGGTGCGCGTTCGGGTCATCCCGGAAGCCCTGGCAATCAGGAACATTTCTCTCGACGAGTTATCGGCGGCGATCAGTTCGGCCAATGCCAACACCCCGGTCGGTACGCTCGACGGTGATAAACAGACCCTGACCCTGCTGGCCAACAAGCAAATGCTGACTGCCGGTGAATTTGCCGATACGATAGTCAGCAACAAGAACGGCCTGGCAGTGCGCTTGCGGGACGTTGCCAAAGTAGAAGACAGCTTTGAAATTATCAAGACCTCGGCCAATTTCAACGGCGAGAGCTCGATCACCATGGGTATCTTCAGGCAGACCGATGCCAATACCGTCAAGGTGGTGGATGCGATACGTGCGGCCCTGCCGGGTTTCGAAGCGCAATTGCCGGCCTCGGTCAAAATCAACCGGGTGAACGACCGCTCGGTATCGATCAGGGACGCCTTGCACGATGTGAACCTGACCTTGCTCCTGACGGTATTCCTGGTCGTAGTGGTGATCTTCCTGTTCTTGCGCCGCTTCGTGGCGACAGTAATCCCTACCTTGTCCTTGCCTGTTTCGCTGATAGGCGCCATCGCCTTGCTATGGGGCTTCGGCTATACGCTGGATAATATTTCCCTGCTGGGTTTGACGCTGGCCGTGGGCCTGGTGGTGGATGATGCGATCGTGATGCTGGAGAATATCATGCGTCACGTGGAGCATGGCATGCCTCCCTTCAAGGCGGCTTTGCAGGGCTCGCGCGAGGTGGGCTTTACCATCATCTCGATTTCCAGTTCCCTGATCGCCGTCTTTATCCCCATCTTTTTCATGCCAGGCGTGATCGGCCAATTGTTTCACGAGTTTGCCGTCATCGTCAGTTTGGCCATCCTGGCGTCGGCTTTTGTGTCACTGACGCTGGTGCCCATGCTGGCCAGCCGCTTCCTGAAAAACGAGCACGATATGAAAGCGCCGCCGGCGACAGTCGCGGCCATCTTGCATATCTTCGAATCAACTTTTAATGCGTCGTTGCGTGCGTATGGACGGGTGCTGGATCTGGCATTGCGCCATCGCAAGATCGTTTTGCTGGTGGCGCTGCTGACCTTTGTCGCCACTGCCTACATGTTTGCGACTATCCCCAAAGGTTTCTTCCCCGAAGAGGACATAGGCCAGTTGAACGTGCAGACCGAAGCGTCGGAAGATATTTCCTTTCCGGCCATGGCCGTCTTGCAGGATAAGGCTGCCAAGATTATCCGCGATGACCCTAATGTCTTGTCCGTAGCGTCTTTTAGCGGCGGCGGAAACAATGCCCAGAATACCGGGCGCATGTTCGTCAACCTGAAGCCGCGGGCCGAACGCAAGCCGATGAAGCAAGTGGTGGAAGGCTTGCGCCGGAAATTCCGGGACCTGCCGGGCATCGCCGTATATTTGCGCCCGACCCAGAACCTGCAGTTGGGCGGCAGGCCGAGCAAGAGCCAGTATCAATATATATTGCAAAGCGTGGAAGCCGGCGCGCTGAATGACTGGGCCGTCAAGTTGCAGGACAAGATGCGCAATGACCCGGCTTTCAAGGACGTCACCAGCGACTCCCAGCTGAAGGGTTTGCAGGCGTCCATGAAAATAGACCGGGATAAGGCGAATTCCCTGGGCGTCAGTATGAACTCGGTGCGTTCCGCCTTGTATAGCGCGTTCGGCGAAAGACAAATCTCCACCATGTACAGCAACGTGGACAGCTACCAGGTCATCATGGAAGTGGCGCCGGACGCCAAAAAAGACGAGTCGGCCTTGAATAATATCTATGTGCGCAGCAATACGGGCGCCCTGATTCCATTGAACAGTTTTGCCACGGTGCAGCGTACGGTGGGTCCGACGTCGGTGAACCACATGGGACAGCTGCAGGCGGTCACCATCTCTTTCAACCTGACCCCGGGCTATGCCCTTGGAGATGCGACCAACAAAATTGACAAATACCGCGAAGAGGTCAAGTTGCCGGTATCCGTGATCACGTCCTACGGCGGCGACGCGGCGGTGTTCAAGAGTTCGCAGTCGGGACAGGTGGTCCTGATAGTCGCAGCCTTGCTGGTGATCTATGTACTCTTGGGCGTCCTGTATGAGAGCTACATCCATCCGATCACGATATTGGCCGGCTTGCCTTCGGCTGCAGTGGGTGCGCTGTTGACGCTGCAAATTTTCGGCGAAGACCTGACCTTGATTGCCATGATAGGCATCTTGCTGCTGATCGGTATCGTCAAAAAAAATGCGATCATGATGATCGATTTCGCGCTGGATGCCCAACGCAACCAAGGCATGACGCCGGCGGATGCGATACGCGAAGCCTGTATCCAGCGCTTCCGGCCCATCATGATGACCACCTTGGCGGCGCTGGTCGGCGCCCTGCCTATCGCATTCGGATTGGGCGCCGGGGCAGAGTTGCGCCAGCCGCTGGGGCTGGCGGTGGTCGGCGGCCTGATCTTCTCGCAAGCGATTACCTTGTTCATCACGCCTGTCATTTACCTGGCGCTGGATCGCTTCAGTGGCAAGGGGCCGATCACGGCCGAGGTCATTTAGGGGTTAACGAAGACGAGATGGCGGCGTAGTTGGCGGGCAATAGCGCCTGGCGCCGCATGCCGGATAAGGCAGCTGCGCCGAAGTAGCGTGTGTTGCGGGTAGCGGGAAGTCGGCCCGGACGGGTACTGCGTGGTGCAGCCTATTGCGGGCCGCGGTTCAGGCTGTCCTTTAATTTCAGCAATGCACATTCCAGCGCATCGAAGTCGGCGTCGGTGTAATCCTCGAAACGCTGTTTGCCCTTGCTGACTATTTTCGGGAAGATGTCCTGGAAGACCGCTTCGCCGCGCAGGCTCAGCTTGACGAATAATTGGCGCCTGTCGTCGCTGCCGCGCTCTCTTTCTATCAAGCCTTTTTGTTCCAGCCTGTCGAGCACGCCGGTCAGGGTGCCCTTGGTGATCAGGGTCTTGTCGCCGAGTTCCTTGCATGTCATGCCCGGAGTGTTGCCGAGCGTGGCGATGATGTCGAACTGAGAATGGGTAAAGCCCAGTTGCCGCACATTTTGCGCGGAAGATTTCTCGAAGGATTGCATGCATTCGGCCAATAGCCTGACGCTGCGGAGGAAACGTTCACCCATGATGGGAAAGTGCTGGATGCTTCATGATTACCTGGTCTGCCAATTTTAAAATATCTGGCCGGTGCATGGCGCCGGCCAGATTATAAGGCTAACTTAGTCAGCCTTCAGAGCTTCAACCTGGATCGCCAGTTTGACTTCAGGAGCAAAGAAAGGCGTGCCGTAGTTCAGGCCGAAATCAGTACGCTTGAATTGCGCGCTGGCATCCGCGCCGCAGACTTCACGCTTCAGCATAGGATGCGGGATGCACTTGAACTTGTTGATGGTCAGGGTGACCGGCTTGGTCACGCCCAGCAAAGTCAGGTTGCCTTCTACCGCGACCGGTGTGTCGCCGTCAAATTTCACAGCCGTGCTCTTGTAGGTCGCAGTCGGGAATTGCTCGACGTTGAACATATCCTTGGATTTGGCATGGTCGCTCATCTTGGCGTGGCCGAAATCCAGCGAGGTCGTGTCGATAACGATATCGACGCTACCGGTTTTTGCTGCCTTATCCAGCGTGATCTTGCCGCTGGTTTTGTCAAACTTGCCGCGCCATATGGAGATGCCCATATGATCGGCTTCAAAGCTAGGGTAGGTATGGTTAGGATCGACGTTGTAAGTCTGGGCAAAGGCTTGGGATGCGCTCAGGACTAAGGCCGCTGCGATGATTTGCTGTAACTTCATTGAAAAACTCCGTGCTGTTAAGTTTAATTTAGGTTGATTGTGAAACGGTGCTACACAATTATTGAGCTGCAACTACGCGAAACTTGATTACGACTTCATCGGCGACCATGCTGGTATCTTTCCATTCACCTTCGCCGATATTGAATGCCAGGCGCTTGATAGGCAGGCTGCCTTCAAAGACTTGGGTTGAACCTTCCTTTTTCACCATCAAAGGAAAACTTGCGTCTACGGTCTTGCCCTTGATAGTCAATTTCCCGCTGACATCCAGTTTGCCGTTGGCACCTGCCTTCATCCCGGTAGAGACGAAGCCGGCCTTGGGAAACTGGGCGGCGTTGAACCATTCTTTCTTCAAGACTTCCTTGTTGTATTCAGGGTCGCCGAGGTCGAAACTGCCGACGTCGATATCGACGGTCGCTTTCGATGCTTCCGGCTTGGCGGCGTCGTAGTCGATGACCGCACTGAATTTTTTGAATTTGGCATCCACGGGCACATTCAGTTGCTTGAAGACGATGCCCACATTGCTTTTCGCCGCATCGACTTTCAGCACGGCAGCCAGGGCAGGCAGGGCCACGGATGCAGCAAGGACGGCGGCCATGACGGCCGTGCCTAATGTGTTAAATGGGCGCTTGCCGGGATTCAGGGAGCTTGAAGGTGTTTGCATGAAATATCCTTTATGCAGAGAGGTTTGTCGAGTTGCCAGGGGTCATGCGCTTGAAGATGCCGTCCTGGTCGATGAAGTGATGCTTTAATGCGCCCAGCACGTGCAGGATGAACGCTGCCAGCAAGGTCACATTCAGGGAGTAATGGACCAGTTTCAGGATGGGTTTCAATTCAGGGTTAGGGTCGATCAGGACCGGCAGCGGAATGAGTTGCAGGTAGACCACCGGAACCCCGGCCGCCAGACTGTAAAAATAGCCAGAGACAGGTACCGCAAAGATTAATATGTACAATAGGACATGCATGGCATTGGCTGCTTTTGTTTGCCAATCCGACATGCCGGCAGGATAGGGCGGCGCAGTATGGGTCAGGCGCCAGAGCAGGCGCAGGCAAGCCAGGCCAAGGATAGTGACGCCCAGCCATTTATGCCACGAAAAATACTTGAGCTTGGTGGGGCTCAAGCCCGGGATATTGACCATGGTGACGCCCAGGCAAAATGCGCTAACGATCAGGATGGCCATCAGCCAGTGCAGCAGTATTGCGGTATTTGTATAGCGTGCTGCCGTTTGCGCCATTGCTCTTTCCATTTGGTTCGATATAAATTAGTCTGAATTAGGACTAATTCTAACAAAAAAAATTCAAGCTTGCAGGCCAGCACAAAATAGCATGCAAACTTGAATTTTTGACAGTGGAGATCGGCGGAAGTTCGGGGCTGCCGCCTTCTACCGTCCCGGACCGGAGAAAACTACAGCTAGGCTCAGACCTTGCGTGCCAGCTCTGCTGCGATCCCTATATAGTTGGCCGGCGTCATTGCCAACAGCAGGTCCTTGGCATCTTGTGGTATCGCCAGGCCCAGCACGAACTCACGCAAGGCGTCTTTGGAGATGCCCTTGCCGCGGGTCAGTTCCTTCAATTGCTCATAAGGGTTTTCTATGCCATAGCGGCGCATCACGGTTTGTACCGGCTCGGCCAGGACTTCCCAGGTCGCGTCCAGGTCGGCCGCCAGGCGTTCGTGATTGACTTCCAGCTTGTTCAGGCCGCGCAGGCAACTATCGTAGGCCAGCAAGGTGTAGCCGAGCGCCACGCCGATATTGCGCAATACCGTGGAGTCGGTCAGGTCACGCTGCCAGCGCGACACCGGCAGTTTTTCGGACAGGTGTTTCAGCAAGGCATTGGCCATGCCCAGATTGCCTTCGGAGTTTTCAAAGTCGATAGGGTTGACCTTGTGCGGCATGGTCGATGAGCCGATTTCGCCGGCCTTGGTCCTTTGCTTGAAATAGCCGACCGAGATATAACCCCAGATGTCGCGATTCAAATCCAGCAAGATGGTATTGGCGCGGGCAAAGGCGTCAAACAGCTCCGCCATATAGTCGTGCGGCTCTATCTGTATCGTATACGGGTTGTAGACCAGGCCCAGGCGCTGTTCTATCACCTGCCTGGAAAAAGCTTCCCAGTCGTGGCCGGGGTAGGCCGACAAATGGGCGTTGTAGTTGCCTACTGCGCCATTCATCTTGCCGAGGATCTCTACCTGGGCAATGCGTTTTTGTGCGCGCTGCAGGCGGGCCACCACATTGGCCATTTCCTTGCCCAGCGTAGTCGGGCTGGCAGCTTGGCCGTGGGTGCGAGACAGCATGGGCACGTCGGCGTTAGTGTGCGCCAACTCCGTCAACTTGCTGACCAGGTTTTGCAGTGCCGGCAACATTACATTGTCGCGCGCGGTTTTCAGCATCATGCCGTGCGAAGTATTGTTGATGTCTTCCGAAGTGCAGGCGAAGTGGATGAATTCGGAAGCGGCGACCAGTTCCGGCACATCCTTGACTTGCTCTTTCAGCCAGTATTCGACGGCCTTGACGTCATGGTTGGTGACCGCTTCTATCGCCTTGATGCGCTCGGCGTCGGCTTCCGAGAATTCGGCGACCAATTTATCCAGCATGGCATTGGCGGCGGCGGAAAACGGCTTGATCTCGGCAAAGCCCGCGGTGGACAGGGCTTGCAGCCAGCAGACTTCGACTTTGACCCGGTGATGCATGAAGCCGGCTTCAGACAAGGTAGAACGCAGGGCATCCACTTTGGCGGCATAGCGGCCATCGAGCGGGGACAGGGCGGAAAGAGTGGAAAGTGACATGATTTTGCAGGGATAGCGGAGAAAAGGTGTAAAAGCCTTGCGCAAAAAACAACAAAGACTGGAATCTGTGCAAAATTGGAGATGGGAAGAAAAGCTCCGTTTTTTGCCAGGATTCGGGATCTTTTTACGCTGAATATGCGATTTTACCATTAGCCGGCCCTGTCCACACCCGTTGTTGGCAATTGTCAAAAATCTTCAGAACGGGGGGCGGTGGGATGGCAATGCTATAATTTGCGCTAATATTTTCTCAAAGCGCCTATGAAACTGATTGGTTCCCTCGCAAGTCCCTACGTAAGAAAAGTCCGCATCGTCATGGCGGAAAAGAAGCTGGATTACGCCCTGATACTGGAAAATGTCTGGGTGCCTGAAACGACTATCCAGGAATCCAATCCCCTCGGCAAGGTTCCCTGCCTGCTGATGGAAGACGGCCTGGTGATGTACGACTCGCGAGTGATCGTCGAATACCTCGATACGCTGACCCCGGTAGGCAAGCTGATACCCGCCAATGGACGTGAACGGGCGGAAGTCAAGTGCTGGGAAGCTTTGGCGGACGGCATCATGGACGCCGCCATCCTGGTGAGGCTGGAAAAAACGCAGCGCGATGCGGGCCAGCAGAGCGAAAAATGGATGGCGCGCCAGATGTCCAAAGTCGCTGCGGGCCTGAAATCGATGTCGGAAGGCCTGGGCGAGACGCCGTTTTGCACCGGCAACCACCTGACCCTGGCAGACGTCAGCGTCGCTTGCGCACTGGGATGGCTGGAGTTCCGCTTTCCCGAGATCGACTGGCGTACTGACTATCCTAACCTGGCGAAGCTGTTCGACAAGCTGTCTGAACGCCCGTCGTTTAAAGATACTGTACCGGAATAAGGCGACAGAGCAAACAGGAGCAACAAAGGGACGCCGCGGCGTCCCTTTTTCTTTGTAGGCAGCCGGCTGCCTGTGCCTGGCTTACTCTTCGTCCGCCATCTGCGATTGCAGGTAATTCGGCAGGCCCACTTTCTGTATCAGGTCCAGCTGGGTTTCCAGCCAGTCTATGTGCTCTTCGGTGTCGTCCAGGATTTCGCGGAAAATCTCGCGCGATACATAGTCACCCACGGCCTCGCAGGTGGCAATGCCTTCGGTCACGGTCTTGTGGGCGGCGGTTTCCAGCTTCAGGTCGCATTGCAACATTTCTGCAGTGTCTTCCCCTATCATCAGCTTGTGCAAGGCCTGCAGGTTGGGCAGGCCATCCAGCATCAGGATGCGGTTGATAATCTTGTCGGCGTGTTTCATCTCGCCTATCGATTCTTCGTATTCTTTCTTGGCGATCTTTTCAAATCCCCAGTGCCGGTACATCCTTGCATGCAAAAAATACTGGTTGACGGCGCTCAACTCATTGGTGAGCTGGGCGTTGAGCAGCTTGATAACTTTGACGTCACCTTTCATGGGAGCCTCTTTCTTATTGGATGTTGAAAAATGAGCTGGCGACTGCGGCATGAAAACCGGCGGCGTTAGAGTGCGCCGGAGTCTGCGAGTTCTGGCTTGCTGCTGGATGGATCGCGTGGGAGCCTGTGAACATGATAGTACAGATGCGCTTCAAAAAATACGTATTACAGAAAATATATTGACAAAACTATATGAAAACGCTAGTGATAATCGTTCCATTTTTCAATTGAAGCACGCGGCGCGCTGCCGCATATTTGTGAATGAGTTTCAATATGAACTCTGCTATTCTGCAAGCTCATCGCCGACTGCAGCACGCTCAAGATTGTCTGGCGCATTAACCATGAGGAAGGGGTTTTATGTACGTGAACGTCAACGGCGCGCGTCTGTACTTTGACGTCGCCGGTCCGGAAACGCGGGCGCTTGCCGGCCAGGCCGTCAAGGTCCCGACTTTGCTGATATTGCACGGCGGCCCCGGCTTCGATCATATGGGCGTCAAGGCCGAGCTGTTGCCGCTGGCCGAGCACTATCAATTGGTGTGGATAGACCATCGCGGCAATGGGCGCTCTTCCGGCAATGACCCTACAGAATGGACCCTGTCCCAGTGGGCCGCAGACGTCAAGGGTTTCTGCGACGCGGTCGGCATAGAAAAGCCGGTCGTGCTCGGACAATCCTTCGGCGGCCATGTAGCGCAAGCCTATGCGGCGCGCTATCCCGAGCACCCGTCCAAAGTGATCTTTTCGTCGATCTGCGCCAAATGGGACAGGGCGCTGGCGATACAGCGTTTCGGCGAGCGCGGCGGTGAAAAGGTGAGGGCAGTGGCCGAGCGGATGTGGGCACGCATGTGGCCGGAAGACTGGGCGGAATACCTGGAAACCTGCTACCCGTTTTATACCGCCGGCGCCGATCCCAATTACGTGCGGCCACCGGTGATCACCAAGGAGGAAGTGCTGCGCCACTACCTGCGGCCGGGCGGGGAATTCCAGAGCCTGGACCTGCGTCCCGAGCTGGCCAATATACGTTGCCCGGCGCTGGTGCTGGCGGGTACGCTGGATCCCGTCATCCCCTGGGAGCTGTCGCGCCAGCTGGCGGACGCGATAACCGGGGCGCCGGTGTCGTATGTGCAGATGGACCATTGCGGCCATGGCGTATGGCGCGATGCGCCGGAGCAAGCGCGCGCGGTGATACGCCGCTTCATTGATGAAGCACCTTCCATTCAGACGCTCGTTTGAGCAACCATCCAGGAACGATACAGTATGCTGCATAAACTCTTCGCCACGCTAGGCTTGTCTTTTTTTGCCTCGCTGTTCTGCGCGCCTGCGCCGGCTGCCGACCTGGCCATAGGCATGGCGTTCGACGTGACTTCGATGGATCCGCACTATCACGCAGTCGGCCCCAGCGTGAACGTCTCGATGCACGTGTTTGACCTGCTGGTAACGCCGGACCGGGAAAAGGGCAGGCTGATCCCTGGCCTGGCGGAATCGTGGAAAGCGGTCGATGAGCTGACCTGGGAATTCAAGTTGCGCAAGGGCGTGAAATTCCACGACGGTTCCGAGTTCACCGCCGAGGACGTCGCTTATTCGCTGGACCGTCCTGCAGCCATCGCCAACAGCCCTGGCCCGTTCACGCTGTACACCAAGATGATCACGGAAAAGATCATCGTCGACAAATACACGATACGTCTTAAAACCGCCAGCCCCTATGCCCTGATGGTCAATGATCTCAGTAATATTTTCATCATCTCCAGGAAAGCCACCGCCGGCTTGACGACCGAAGACTTCAATGCCGGCAAGGGCGTGGTAGGCACGGGCCCGTACAAGTTCGTGCAATGGAAGCGCGGCGACCGCATAGAGCTGGTGCGCAACGACGGCTACTGGGGCAAGCGGCCGCTATGGGACAAGGTCAGCCTGCGCATGCTGACTACGCCGTCGGCGCGCGTCGCGGCCCTGCTGGCCGGCGACGTGCAGGTGATAGAAGGCGTGCCGCCGGCCGATATGGCGCAGCTGAAAGCCAACCCTGATATCCGCCTGTTCAGCACGGTCTCCAATCGCCTGATCTTCCTGGAGGCCGATCAATATCGCGACAAGTCGCCGTATGTCACCGACAAGAGCGGCAAGCCGCTGGACAAGAATCCGCTGAAAGACCGGCGCGTGCGGCTGGCCATTTCCAAGGCCATCAATCGGGCCGCGATCGTGGACAGGGTCATGGAGGGTAATGCGATTGCCACCGGCCAGCTGCTGCCGGAGGGTTACTTCGGCACCCTGCCTAGCCTGAAAGCGGAGGCCTTCGACATCGCCGCCGCCAAGAAGCTGCTGGCCGAGGCCGGCTATGCAGAAGGCTTCGGCCTTACCATCCACGGTCCCAGCGACCGCTATGTGAATGACGCAAAAATCATCCAGACCATCGCACAAATGCTGACCCGGATAGGCATCGTCACCAAGGTGGAGGCCTTGCCGTCGTCGGTGTTTTTCTCCCGCATGTCCAAACAGGAATTCAGCCTGATGATGCTGGGCTGGGGCGGCGGCGTCGGCCATGTCTCGACCTTCGTCAAATCCATGCTGACCACCTATAACGCAGACAGGGGTTGGGGCACCGGCAATTACGGGCGCTACAGCAATCCCAAGGTGGATGCGCTGACGGAGCAGGCTTTTGCCACCCTGGATCTGGAAAAGCAGGAAAAGCTGTGGCAGCAGGCCAGCCAGCTGGCGCTGCAGGAGCTGGGGTTAATCCCCTTGCACCATCAGGTCAATGTATGGGCTACGCGCAAGGGTTACGCGTATTTTCCGCGTACCGATGAAAGGACCATGGCGGTTGAGGTCAGCAGTAAATAGCATAGCCAAACGCCAGCTACCTCTATTATGTTGGTTGTAAAGAGGAAAATGACCTGAAAAAAGTTTACGCTGAAGCGGAGGGGCAATCACTAGCACACCAATAAAATTGCCTTTTTTTTAAGCGTTTTCAAGCCTGTCTGGTTCGGGAAAGAAGCACTAAGCATCTGGGGTCGGGCTCCGTAAACGGCAGTCTTCGGTTGGGCGCTATCTGACTAAGAAAACGCCGCCCACTTCAGACGGCGGGAAGTGCCGCCTTGGTGAGAATGAAAACTTTAATGTTAGTGCAAACAGAAGGGGAACACCCGACGGAACATCTGCACTACTCACCCAGACCGGCATCGGACGAAAGGCCTTTCCAGATTGAGTTAACGATAGGATTCGTACTATTACGTAAGCGATATAAGGAAATATCAAACCCCACGCGCAAGCTGGAATCGCCAACTATCATCAAATGGCCTTGCTTCCATTCATCCTGTATCAAACGCTGAGGCAACCACGCCAAACCGACGCCACGCTTTGCCATTTCAAGTATCGATTCATACGAGTCTGCCTGGTACACGGTACGCAGAGATAATTTGCGGGGCAGCTCGGACAAATGCTTGGCAAGCACGCCGCGTAAAGTCAGGGATGTGGAATAAGCGAGCCAGGGTGTCGGCGTGCCACCAGCATGTGAGATGCGAAATTTTGGTCGGCCTTTTGAATCGGGAGCACTAACAGGAACAAGTACCTCTCGCTCAAGCATCAAGGATTCAAAATGTTTCGGATCAATCAGCAATCGGGTCGCGGGACTTGAGTAACTAACCAGCAGGTCGACATCGCCGGCCGACAAGCGCATGATTGCCTCTTGTGCCCCGCTGGTGCTGACAGAAACTGAAAATGGTCCAAATCGTTTTTGAATAGATTCATACCAGTCGGGGAAGAAGGTCTTTGCCAGCGTACGACCGGTAGCGATTCTGAGGGTTTCATCCGGACGATAAGAAGTGTCCTTCAACTGGGATCGTGTCGCATTGAGAACATCCAGTGAATGCACGGCTGCGTCAAGAAAAAGAGTGCCTGCAGGTGTTAGAGACACTGGCTGCTTACGTTCGATCAGTGCTGTACCAACCCATTCCTCCAGTGAGCGAATGCGTCGCCCGAATGCCGGGTGCGTCACAAAACGGTTCTCCGCTGCACGGGAAAAGCTGCGGGTACGAGCGAGTTCCACAAAATCCTCAAGCCACGACAGCTGCATTTTTACATCCTCTATTTGGAGTGGGCGATTCTTATGTAAATATTGTACCCCTTACTTACCCTTATAGATTCCAGCCTCCAGAATCACATCTCCGCTGCGTACAAAATAGGTCGCCTTATTCTCCAGTTCTTTTGAGTCTGGATTGTTGTATCGATAGTCCACCCATCCTTTTCCCTTGCTCTTCGCTGTTTCCACAATCTCTTTTCGATAGAATTTTCCGTCTGCGTCAGGAAGTATGACCATGTTTTTTCCAATAACTCGCGAATTGATCGGATGTGCGAGGGTTGTCCCATCCAGAGCACGCAGAGCCAGGTAGACATCACCCTTGATGAAAATCGGATTTCTGTTATTGACTTCCTTGATAAGCGCCTCTTTTCCATTTTTTTGCAAATACGCCAGGCCTTTATCGACGATGGCTACCGCATCGTCAGCCTTATCTGCGGCGAAGGCAGATACAAAGAAGCTCATGCACAAAGGTAATAACAGTAATTTGAAAAATTTCATGATCTGCTTCTTTTATGATGAACATCAATCAACGTCAAGCAAAAATCTCTAGAATTACCTACATTCAATCGGCTGCTAGCGACCCGCTTACCTTACGGACAGCGGGGCGCTTTTAGATACCTGCCGATGCAGATTTTTGCTTATTTAAACTTTTAGAAGAAGTGACGCACGCCCACATTGAATAACTTGTCCGTCGCGCCGGCAGCTACAACTTTATATTTTGCCGCGCTATCGTTGCGCAATTGACCGTAACTTGTATATAAAGCCGTACGCTTGGACAGGTCATATATGTAGCCGATAGCAACTTGGCTGGCATCAGCGTCGGCCAAAGCCTTATCTGTTTTACGGATATATGAAAAGGCGATCGTTCCCGCATCTCCGGCTTTTGCAGTCAAACCAAGGAGGAGATCACGTTGGTCCAGATGGTTGGCGGTACCGAGTATGGTCCCTTTTTCCCTCGCATACGCCGCATAAAGTTTGGCCCAGCTGAATTGATAATTCCCACCCAGCAAAGTCATCTCGGTGCTGCCGGTATCGCCAGGATTCCTGATATTTTGATGCGTCACAACGACATCGACGGGCCCTTCCTGGTAGCCAAAGTAGCCTGCTACCGTCCGGTTTGCAGAAGTATTTCCCGCAACTTCGCCAAAACCATATTGCAATTCGCCTCTAAAGCCGTTGGCCGCATAGCTATAAGTCAACAGGTTGTCGGTGCGGCTGCCGTTAAAGCTGATCAAACGAGAAGAGTCTCCGGCCATACCGATTTTAAACGGATCGAAAGTAGCGTTGTTGGCATAAACCGGGTTCACCTGGCGTCCCATGCGCACTGTTCCAAAGGAGCTAGTCAATCCGACAAATGATTGGCGATTAAAAAATTTGGCAGCGTCTGCCTGTGCTCCAGTGTCGACGCTGAACCCGCTTTCTATTTGAAATATGGCAGCGAGGCCGCCGCCCAGATCTTCCGACCCCTTAAAACCCAATCGACTACTGTTCAAGATACCGCTATCCAATCTAGTGATGGATGTGCTGCCGTTATTTTCGTGCGTTATTCCAGCGTCGACAACACCATAAATAGTGACGTTGGATTGGGCTTGTGCCACACCTGCGATGGTGCTTAGTACGGCCAGTGCGAAAATGCGATTTTTCATTTGCTTTGATCCTTGTTTAATTATTTTGATTGAGAATTTTTCTAAGTTACGTGAAACAAACGGCCACAGTTCACATTCCAAGTAGCGACCGGATCGACTAGGGAGATGAACTGGTTTCTAGGACATTTTTGTGTCTCCGTCAGATTGAAAATCCAGAATTTTGGCCAGACGCATGACTGTTACGCCCGGCCCAAGATGACGTAATGAAGGTTGCACGATGACGCAATTGTCATAGGGAGTGACAATTTCAAGATCACCGTCTTTTGCAATGACAGTGCCAGCATTTTCAATCAGTTCAAGGCCGCGGAAATCTCTAGCGAACTCAAAATTCATCGTATGTGCTAAGACTGGCTGGGTGACATGAAGCAAGCGCTGCTTGACCGGGAATGCCTGTGTGAGGAAATGCGATAGGCCCATTATGTCGACCGCCCCTGTGGAAGCGAGGAAGCGACAGGCGGTATCTAGCGCGACATCTCTGCTGCGAGAGGAAAAATGCTGCCCTGTTTCAACCAGCAGGGCATTTTTGGAGCTGCCAATGTCTCCAAAGCCTCCATAGTCGCGCATGCGTTTGCCGTTGGGGTGGCCGGCGTCAGCAATGACATGCGCCGGTACGCCAATCTGGGCAGCGAAACGCATCCCTTTTTCTAAAGGGCCGCACATCATCAATGGCGGAGACTCTTCGTGCATGGAATGTATGTCCAGCAAATAGTCGACGCTGTCGATAATGGGTCTTATTTCACGTGCGCGACGTAATTCCAACGAATCGTCTTTGCCCCCTAGTCTTGACTCAGACCACACGCGGTTCATGTCTTCGTCAATAAAGCGGGTCGCATCAACATTGTTTTTATCAAATCTGCGATAAGCCTCTACGTTGGAAAATCCAAGCGTGATGCGGCCTTTCAAGGGCTTAAGCTTTTTGCGAAGCAGAGCATCGACAGCAATGGCACCGCTTACTTCGTTTCCATGTGAAAGCGCCATGACCATGACATGAGGGCCGGCGATGCCGCTGTCGAAAGAATGGATGTAGTCGACACCGGTATTGCTGTGTTGCCATCGCGATATATCGGGGAACATTACTTCGATCGGATAGGCTTGCAATCCGGCGCGAATTTGCTCTAGGGTTTTCATTGATACAACTCCAAAATTAATCCAAAAGATATCCAGTCCACGGAGCTGGAATAAGGTGCAATAGAAGGAAAGCTTAGATCGGTGCGTTGCGCTTCATGCGCTGTCCCAGGATCAATACGGCGGTAACACTAATGATAGAAGTGCCTATCACGTAGAAACTGGGCGCCAGTTTGCTTTCCGTTGCGGCAATCATCCAGGTAACCAGCAAGGGAGCAAAGCCGCCAAACAGGGTGACTGAAAAGTTATAGCTGAGCGCTAGTCCTGTCCCGCGAGTACTGGTAGGGAAAATATCTGACAGCATCGCCGGTATCGGACCGAGGCAAGCAGCAATGAGCAAGCCGACCAAGAGTTGAACTACGATCAAAGTAGTGAAGGTAGGCCAGGTATTCAGTATCAGAAACAATGGATACGAGGTGCAGCCGATGAGTAATAATGCGATAGACAATACTTTGAAGCGGCCATAGCGATCAGACAGCATGCCGAAGACCGGTGCGGTCAACATCAGGATGAGCCCGGTCATCATCGCACCCAAAAAGGATGAAGTCGCCGGGATATGCAGTTGCTTTAAGGCGTAAGTGGGCATGTACAATTTATGTACGTAGTTGAACGCGGTAGCGCCAGAGACCACGCCTATGCCTAACAGAAGATTGACGCTATCCCTTACCAGGACTACATGCAGTGGCGACTTTTCTGGTTTTGTGGCTTTTATTTTTTTGAATTCCGGTGTCTCGTCGATTTGATTGCGTATGTACAGTCCGACAGGGCCTACCAGCAAACCGAAACCGAAGGCGATCCGCCAGCCCCAGTCATTTAACTGACCATCCGTTAACGTGTAACTGAGTAAAGCGCTAATTCCAGCTGCAAGCACAGTGGCCAGACCTTGAGTTGATAGTTGCCAGCTCGCGAAAAAGCCTCGCCGTTTTCCATCGGCGTGTTCGACCATGAACGCTGTTGCTGCGCCGAATTCACCCCCGGTGGAGAAGCCCTGCAGCATTCGGGCGACGATAATGATGATAGGGGATGCGATACCGATTTGAGAGTAGGTCGGTGCGAACGCGATCATCGCTGTTCCCAACATCATGATGGAAATCGACAAGGTAAGGGAGGGCTTGCGTCCGGCTCGATCAGCATAGGAACCCAGGATGATTGCCCCCAGCGGCCGCATGACAAAAGATATGCCGAATGTGCCTACACTAAGCAATAACGATGTCGTCTCATTTTCTGCTGGAAAAAACAATTTACCAATGACAATCGCGAAGTATCCGTATATGAGCAGATCATAAAATTCAAGCGCATTACCGATGCTGGCTGCGCAAATTTCTTTCCAAGGGTGACGCGGTGTGGCGATGACTAGGCTGGGCCCCACACCCAGTGATTGAAGCTGTGCTGACATTTAAACTCTCCCGTATTTTTGTTGCGTTTCAGCGAGGCGGCGACAGTGCGCCTGTGAAATACATTCACTAAATTTCAAAACTTCTTTTGACGTCTCGCACAAGCAATAGAAGAAAAATGCATAGGTTAACCAGTAGTGGCTGTGCTAGATCGATATAAACGAATTCCGAAGGTTTAATCGAGTATAGATATGCGTAATTTG
>JAZJYH010000024.1:0-5833 GCA_040390485.1 Pseudomonadota bacterium | reverse complement strand
TCGGGTCCTTGGACAGGTCCAGGCCGTTGATCTTCTTGAACTCGTCGATGATGTAGTCGATGATGCGCTGGTCGAAGTCTTCACCGCCCAGGAAGGTGTCGCCGTTGGTGGACAGCACTTCAAATTGTTTTTCGCCGTCTACGTCGGCAATCTCGATGATGGAAACGTCGAAAGTACCGCCGCCCAAGTCATATACGGCGATCTTGCGGTCACCCTTTTCAGCCTTGTCCAGGCCAAACGCCAGCGCAGCCGCGGTCGGCTCGTTGATGATGCGTTTGACGTCCAGGCCGGCGATACGGCCGGCATCCTTGGTTGCCTGACGTTGCGCGTCGTTAAAATAAGCCGGCACGGTGATCACCGCTTCGGTCACTTCTTCGCCGAGGTAGTCTTCGGCGGTCTTTTTCATCTTGCGCAGGACTTCAGCGGAAATTTGCGGCGGCGCCAATCTCTTGTCGCGCACGCTGATCCATGCATCGCCGTTGTCGGCTTTGGAAATCGTGTAAGGCATCAGCGAGATGTCTTTTTGCACTTCTTTTTCTTCAAACTTGCGGCCGATCAG
Organism: Pseudomonadota bacterium; assembly: GCA_040390485.1. Taxonomy (GTDB): domain Bacteria; phylum Pseudomonadota; class Gammaproteobacteria; order Burkholderiales; family Burkholderiaceae_D; genus Undibacterium. The sequence goes on along the minus strand of JAZJYH010000024.1, from coordinate 5,274 downwards.
GCGCTTTACTGCGTACAGCGTGTTTTTTGGATTGGTGACAGCCTGGCGCTTGGCAGAGGCGCCGACCAGGATCTCGCCGTCTTCCTGATACGCAATAATGGACGGGGTAGTACGCGCGCCCTCGGCGTTTTCTATCACTTTAGGCTGGCCGCCTTCCATGACTGCGACGCAAGAGTTGGTTGTACCCAAGTCAATACCGATCATTTTTCCCATGATATATCCCTAATAATTTTTAAGTTTTTGAATTTCGATTTTTAACTAGTAAGCCCGAAAGCTCCAATGATCCAGATATAAGGCAAAAACCCTGCTTTTCAAGCGGTTTTTATGCCTTTTTGGATCACTTCCATCATTTTCCTTGCGCAACGGTAACCAGGGCCGGACGCAAAAGGCGGTCGGCGATGGAATATCCTTTTTGCAATACGGTCACGATAGTATTGGCTTCCTGTTCGGCTGGCTCCATGGAAATAGCCTGGTGCTTCATTGGGTCCAGCTTGTCGCCCTTTTGAGGATTGATCTCAATCAGGCGGTTTTTTTCAAATGCAGAGCTGAGCTGACGCAAAGTCATCTCAACACCTTCCTTCAAGGACTCTATCGATGGCGTTTCGACTTTCAACGCCATTTCCAGGCTGTCTTTTACCGGCACCATGGCCTCGGCAAAACCTTCTATCGCAAATTTATGCGCCTTGGAAATATCTTCCTGGGCACGACGGCGTATATTTTCACCTTCGGCCTTGGCGCGCATAAAAGCGTCCTGCAATTCCAGCACTTTGGCTTCCAGTTGAGCCACGGCATCGACTGCCGGCGCTGCCGCAACTGGTTCGGCCACGGCTTCTGGCGCCGGTCGCGCCGCCGTGTCGGCAGCAGCATCTGCTGCCTTCGCCGTATTTGCATTTGTAACAATTTGTTCGGCAGTATTTATTGTTTCTGCCTGTTTTTCTTGCTCTTGCATTAATAACCTCCAACGATCAATACGATACCATCCGCTGAAATGGGGGGGTAACCATGCCATTTCAAGGGGTATTTGTGAACTTTCGCAAAGAAAGCGAGTCAGACCAGGATTAATTGCAATAAAAATAATTTTGTTGCGCCGCATCCTGAGACGTTTCGTTACAAAATATGCATGATCAAAGCTGGAAAACGAAACGAAACAATCTACCATAAAGGTAGGCGGATTTCCTTGAAACCGCTCCCAACCAACTGAATCTTGACTTGAAACTCGTAGCGTAGCGTGGAGAAAAGCAAAAAATGAAACTTTCTCTGATATCCCTGATTGTCCTTGCCTATACCATCATGACGGTGGCCTGGATTTGCTATACGCAGACCAATAGCATCTAAGCCTGAGGCCGGGGATTGCTCGGCCATAGCTCAACCATTGTTCAACTATTGCCTTCCAGGCATCAATCCTCTTCCGGCAAAATTCTCGTTACAACAAGTAATTTGCTTCGACGCCTGCACCTTCTCGCGTAAAATTGCCGCTTTTACTGGTAGGTTTATCGAAACGGGATAGCGGAATGATTTTCGTCACAGGTGGAGCAGGTTTCATTGGGGCCAATTTTGTACTGGATTGGCTGGCGCAAAACGAAGAGCCAGTCATCAATTATGACAAACTGACTTACGCCGGCAATTTGAACAATCTTGCTAGCTTGAAGCAGGACGCGCGTCACGTTTTCGTCCAGGGCGACATCCTGGACACCGATAAAGTGGCCCAATTGCTGGCTGAACACAAGCCCCGGGCCATCGTCCATTTCGCCGCCGAGAGCCATGTCGACCGCTCCATCCATGGCCCCGCCGCCTTCGTCAATACCAATGTGAACGGCACTTTCAGCCTGCTGGAAGCGGCGCGCGCCTACTGGCTGGGGCTGGCCGAGCCGGAGCGCAGCAATTTCCGCTTCCTGCACGTGTCCACCGACGAGGTGTACGGCACCTTGACGGCGGACGACCCGCCGTTCAGTGAAACCACGGCATATGCGCCGAATAGCCCGTATTCCGCCTCCAAGGCGGCTTCCGACCACCTGGTGCGCTCTTACCACCATACCTACGGCTTGCCGACGCTGACCACCAATTGCTCGAATAATTACGGGCCCTACCATTTCCCGGAAAAACTGATCCCCCTGATGATCACCAACGCCAGGGCCGGCAAGGACCTGCCGGTGTACGGCGATGGCCAGCAAGTACGCGACTGGCTGTATGTCAGCGACCACTGCACGGCGATCCGGCGCGTGCTGGAAGCCGGCCGCCCCGGGGAAACCTATAATATCGGCGGCTGGAATGAAAAAACCAATCTCAGCGTCGTGCACACCCTGTGCGACCTGCTGGACCAATTGCAGCCCAAGGCCAGCGGCAGCTATCGCGAGCAGATCAAGTACGTCACCGACCGGCCCGGCCACGACAGGCGCTATGCGATCGACGCCCGCAAGATAGAAAGGGAACTCGGCTGGAAGCCGGCCGAGACCTTCGAAACCGGCTTGCGCAAGACCGTCGCCTGGTACCTGGCCAATGATGCATGGGTAGCCCAGGTGCAGTCCGGCGACTACCTGAAATGGGTGGATTTGCAGTATTCCGGCAAGCAAGCAAACGACGACAAGAATAAGCAGGAGCAACAATGACCCAAGACATTACTTCCCGTAAAGGCATCATCCTGGCCGGCGGCTCCGGCACCCGGCTGTATCCGGTGACGCAGGCGATTTCCAAGCAATTGCTGCCGGTCTACGACAAACCGATGATTTATTACCCGCTGACCACGCTGATGCTGGCCGGCATGCGCGAGATCCTGATCATCTCCACGCCGCAGGATACGCCGCGCTTCCAGGAATTGCTGGGCGACGGCTCGCAGTGGGGCATACAGCTGCAATACGCGGTGCAACCGTCGCCGGACGGACTGGCTCAGGCCTTTATCATAGGCCGCGAATTTGTCGGCGATGCGCCGTCAGCGCTGATCCTGGGCGACAACGTGTACTACGGCCACGAGTTTGAAGCCAAGTTGAAGGCAGCCAATAACCATACGGTCGGCGCCACCGTATTTGCCTACCACGTGCATGATCCGGAACGCTATGGCGTGGTCGAATTCGATGCCAACCGCCAGGCCATCAGCATAGAGGAAAAGCCGGCCAAGCCGAAATCCAACTATGCCGTGACCGGCCTGTATTTCTATGACAGCCAGGTGTGCGATATCGCGGCCCACATCAAACCCTCGGCGCGCGGGGAGCTGGAAATTACCGACGTCAATAACGTCTACCTGCAACAGGCGCAATTGAATGTGGAGCTGATGGGGCGCGGCATGGCCTGGCTCGATACCGGTACCCACGAATCCTTGCTGGACGCCAGCCAGTTCATCGCGACCATAGAAAAGCGCCAGGGCCTGAAGGTGGCCTGCCCGGAAGAGATTGCCTACCGGCGCGGCTATATCAACGATGCGCAACTGGAAAAACTGGCGCAGCCTTTGAAGAAAAACGAATACGGCATGTACTTGTTGCAGTTACTGCACTCCAAGGCCTATTAACCTACCCTGAAAACATACACTGAAACTGCGGACAGACTGCAGAGAGACCAGAAATGAATGTAATTGCTACCGAACTGCCTGAAGTATTGATACTGGAACCGCGCGTATTCGGCGACGACCGCGGCTTTTTCTATGAGAGCTTCAATGCGAAAAAATTCGGCGAACTGACCGGCGTCACGGTTGAATTCGTACAGGACAACCACTCGATGTCGGCCAGGAATGTCTTGCGCGGCCTGCATTACCAGATCCAGCAAACCCAGGGCAAGCTGGTGCGGGCGACCGCCGGCGAAGTCTACGACGTCGTGGTGGACCTGCGCAAAAGCTCGCCCCGCTTCGGCAAATGGGTAGGCGTTACGCTGTCGGCGGAAAACAAGCGGCAGCTGTGGGTGCCGGCCGGTTTCGCGCACGGTTTTGTGGTGGTCAGCGACAAGGCAGAGTTTTTATATAAGACCACCGACTACTGGGCGCCCGAGCATGAGCGCTGCCTGCTATGGAACGATCCTGCGCTGGGCATACAATGGCCGATGCAGGATGCGCCCATCATGTCCGGCAAGGACATGCAGGGCCTGCCCTTGTCCCAGGCCGAGACATTTGCATGAGGATATACGCTTGAAAATATTGTTAACAGGCAGCAGCGGCCAGGTCGGGCATGCGCTAAGCGCGACCCTGGGCAAGCTGGCCGATGTAGAATTGATCATCGCTGACCGCGCGCACATGGATTTGTCCAGGCTGGACCTGGTGCGCAGCACGATACGGGATATCCAGCCGCAACTGATCATCAACCCGGCCGCCTACACCGCCGTCGACAAGGCCGAGAGCGAGCCCGAACTGGCGCAGCTGATCAATGGCGAGGCCCCTGGCGTGATCGCCGAAGAGGCAAAAAAACTGGGCGCCGCGCTGATCCACTATTCCACCGACTATGTGTTTGACGGCAGCAAGCGCGACGGCGACGGCGGCTTGCTGGCGTATACCGAGCAGGATGCGACCAAGCCGCTGAACGTCTACGGGCGGACCAAGCTGGCCGGCGAGCAAGCCATCGCGGCCAGCGGCTGCGACCACCTGATCTTCCGTACCAGCTGGGTGTATTCGAATTTCGGCAAGAATTTCTTGCTGACCATGCTGCGCCTGGCCAATGAACGCGATGAGTTGAAGGTCGTCAACGACCAATGGGGGGCGCCGACCTGGGCCGGCTGGATAGCACAAGCGAGCACGGAAGTGGTGCGGCAGGTGCAGCAAGTGCAGCAGCTACAGCAAGCCGGCCGGCAGGCCGACTGGTGGCAACAGAACAGCGGCATCTATAACCTGACTCCGCAGGGCCACACGAGCTGGTGCGGCTTCGCCCAAGAGATCATGCAGCAGGCCGGCGCCCGCGGCTTGCTGAGCAAGGCCGCTCCCAGCGTGCTGGGCATCCCAGCCAGCGAGTATCCTACGCCGGCCACGCGCCCGGTCAATTCCACTCTGTCCGGCGACAAGCTGCGCCGGCAACTGGGCATACAGCAGCCGAGCTGGCAGCAGGCGCTGACGGAATGCCTGGCGTAGAAAAAATCTAAAGCCTACCCTAGGGCGTGTTGACATTCAATTTGGGTGTGCGAATGGGTCTAAACAGGCGCAGGGCTAGGGTGAAGCAGGGGTTTCGAGCAGGATACTGCTCGCCTGCGCAACGGCATTGGCTTGCAAGCCAATGTGCGCCCTGCAAGGGCAGCACGCGCCGCAGTGCGAGCACTGCCAGCGGGCTGCAACAACGCCCTGCGCCTGTTTAGACCCATTCCCTCCGG
>JAZJYH010000023.1:0-132992 GCA_040390485.1 Pseudomonadota bacterium | reverse complement strand
TCCAGGGATAGCGCAAAAGGCTTGGGCGTCACTTCTGCGTGCAGGTTCGTGCTGCACGCAGCGGAGCGCCGTGCCTGCTGTAGTAAAATTCGGTGCTCCTGCAACCTGCACCGAACCTGCCCTGAACCTGCCCTGAACCTGCCCTGAACCTGCCCTGAATCTGCCCTGAATCTGCCCTGAATCTGCCCTGAATCTACCCTGAATCTACCAAATAGTGAACGACTTCCTCCCCAAGCTGCTGCAACTACTATTTATCGCGATAGGCCTGGTCGCCTGCATTTACGGAGCACGCATCCTGGCCCGCGCCAGTCAAAGCCGCTCGTGGCCGTTTACCTTCGGCGTGATCACAGTATCCAGGATTGCAGTGACGGATGATACATCCTCCAGTGAAGCTGAAAACCCCTCGTATTGTCCCAAAATTCAGTACTCTTACGAGGTGAATGGTCGTCCGCATACCGGTGAGCTGATTGCCTACGGCATGAAGAATTTTTACGGCAGCGAGGCATACGCAGAAAAATACTGGCAGCGCTACCCCGTCGATAAGCGCGTCAGGGTCTATTACGACCCCGCAAGGATTTCACACTCCGTGCTGGAACCGGGCGTATCGGTCCGCAGCTTCACCCCTTTGATACTGGGGCTGGCGTGCATTGTTGCCGGCATGTTTATCCGCAACTGGTGAAGCCCCGAATTTCCTCAGTTTGCTCAGTTTGGTTTGATATATATCAAGGACTATATTGCACCGCATCATTACACTATTACTCATACCAATGACGATGAAAGTGGATGATGAAAAAAACAGTGATGATATTGGCGGTGGCTGCTTCGGGATTGTTTTCCATGCAGGCGATGGCGCAGCAAAGCCCCTGGCTGGTGCGCGTGCGCGCCGAGCACCTTTCACCGGCGGACAAGTCCGATCCGCTAGGCGGCGCGGGCGCGTCGGATCGGCTGGGCGTATCCAGCAAGACGATACCGGAACTGGATGTCTCTTATTTTTTCACGCCTAACATCGCCGCAGAACTGGTGCTGACCTATCCGCAAAAACATGATGTAAGGCTGGACGGCGCCAATATCGGCAGCTTCAAGCATTTGCCGCCTACCTTGCTGCTGCAATACCATTTTGCGCCGGAGGCGCAGTTCAGACCCTATTTGGGCGCAGGCGTCAATTACACCCGCATCTCCAGCGTGAACCTGCTGGGCGGCGCCGGCTCGCTGGAAAACAGCAGTGTCGGCCTGGCCTTGCAGGCGGGCGTGGACTACAAGCTGGACCAGCACTGGTCGCTCAATTTTGATGTGAAAAAAGTGCAGATACGCAGCGACGTATTTATCTCCGGCGCCAAGGTCAGCTCGGTCAAGATCGATCCGCTGATGGTAGGGGTGGGTGTCGGCTATCGCTTCTGAGGCGATACACTGGCGGACGCAGCTGGGCAGGGCATCCCCGGTTTGCAAAAACGGGGATGCCCAGAGTTTAGCGCAAGCTATTTGACTTCGTAGTGCACCAGCTGTTGCAGGGTCCTGGCTTGCGGTGAGCCGTCCGGCCCGAAGTTTTCCGATGTATATTGCACGAAGCGCTTCACGTCCGGGCTATACCAGGTGGTGCTGACACTGGTGCCGTTGCTGGCTGGGTTGACGGCGGTCCAGGTGCTTTTGTAAACGATCTTGATGGCCTTGAGCTTGCCGGCCGGCAGCTCCAGCGTTTCCCAGCCCTTGACCTCGGCATCAATATTTTGCGTCATGACTTGCGGTATGGTGGCGCTGCCTGTCGGCGGCAGTTCTTGCTTGATCTGGAAACTCCATTTCTTGCCGGCTTCCAACGGCCATTTATACCAGGGATTTTCCTGCCGTTCGCCCTTGTACATGATCACCGAGTTGAGGTCGGCGCGGGTGGTGCTTTCCGAAGTTTGCGGCATCACGAACTCGCCGTTTTTCGATGCGCTCTTGGTTTCATAGAATATGCGCACATACTCGCCGGAGACGCCCACGGTTTTCAGCGTCGATTCGGAAATCAGCTTGGCCGACCACATGTCGCTGGTCTTGTAGCTCCAGCTGTTGCCGGCAGCCGGGACCGGAGCCTGGACGCTTTGTGCATAGGCGCTGTTGAGCGCAACCAGAGAAACAGACATCAGCATCGTCGATATGAGGCGCATCTAGGTATCCTATTTAAGTGAATAATCTGGAATCAGAATATTACAATAAAGCCGCGCGCCATAGACAGTGCGCGCGGCCGATTATTTCCGTTTATTTGACGGCAGGGGCAGTAACTGTTGCGGCGTCGCTGCCGGCTGCCAGTGTCGCCCCGGCTTCCACGGCCTGCACCGGTGCGCCTTCGGTCTCTGCGCGGCGATCGAACACCAGGGATTTGCCGAATACCAGCTGGACCCAGGTAGGGTAGGTGTAGGCGGTACCCTTGTTATGGTCGATGATCGCGCCTATGCCGCCGCCAAACAGGATATTGCCGGCAAAGCCCGCGTTCGCGCGCGAGATGCCGCGCGCGACTGCATCCGGGTTATCCGGATGGGTGCAGACGAAATCGATATCCTTGCTGGAGCGGCGCACCTGGGCGGTGTCGCCGGATTTGACATTGATGCTGCCGTAGTCATTAGAGATCTTGCAATTGGCGCCGGTGACCATTTGGCCGCTTTGGGTCTTGGTTTCTACCCGCATCGGGTGGGTAGTGTCGTTGATGATAGATGCACAGCCGACCAGCGACAAGGCCAGGGATGAGGCAACAGCTATTTTTAACATTGCATGTCCATTTTTTTTAGTGAGTTGGATGCCTCTCCGCATACAAGCATGAGTATTATTATATTTGCATGTTGAATTGAGGCAAGGGATTGTATGTTAAGAAAGCAATGCTTTTATTATATTTTTGCCCTGTTGCAAATATGCCGAAATGACAGGGAACCGGGCTTGCAAAAATCTTCATGCCGGGATAAATCAAACAAACCGTGCCGCTATCAGGACAAGGATAGGAGCAAGAACGGAAGGCAGAACGCGGCATGCTGCAAGCCGGGAAAATTGAGGGCATAGGCATGCCCTTGCTTGTATTATTGGTAACGACATCCTATCCTAGGTCATGCATGCGGCGCCCGTGCCGGATAGCCGGGAGTTCCCAGCGGTACCAGCCTGTTACCGCTGGGGTGCTGGCCGGCGAGCCCGTAAACCATATGGATCAATGGGGAAATAGGATGAAAGCTCTTATTTTATTGGTCTGCCTGGCAGCGGGCTCTTCCTCGTCGGCCTTTGCACAATTTACCAGGGCTGTTGAGCAATTGAGTGCCGGCAATGTGGAAATGGTGGAGCGCTATTTTTCTACCCTCCAGGAAAAATTTGAAAGCGGCAAGGCTTCGGAATATGAGTTGCTGGACGCCTACAAGGTGTTTTACCAGGCTGAAGACCGATCCGGACCGCATCTGAATAACTGGATCAAGGCTTATCCAAAATCAGCTTCGGCCTATCTTGCGCGCGGCGTGTATTACCGGAAGCTTGGGGAGCACAGGCGCGGAACAGATTACGTTTCAAAGGTATCGGGCGAAAGTCTGGTCTACATGGATCAGATGTTTGGCCTATCGAAGACGGATCTGGAAACATCCCTGCGCTTGAATCCCAGGTTCTATCTTGCCGCTCTCCATCTATTGAATATTGCTCAATACGAGGGAGATGAGTTCGCCGCAAGAAAATATCTGGACTTGGGAAACTCCTTGCTTCCCGCCAATTTTATCGTGCGCGCCCGCTACCTGATTCACCTGACTCCGCGATGGGGCGGGTCATACGATGCGATGGATAGATTCATCAATGAATGCCGCACACAAGGCGTGTCGAACGAGAGGATAGATCTGCTTAAAGCGATCAAACTCAACGACCTGGGATTCGTTGCGGAAGAGAAGAAGCAGTATATCAAGGCGCGCTCGGCCTACGAAGATGCGCTTAACTTTTCCATCTCGGGCGGGCCGAGATTTCGGCGAGACTACTTAAGCTATGCCGCGCGCATGTGTAATGAGCCGGGGTACAGCAGCAAACAATATTGCCAGTGACCTGCAGTTGGGGCTTATGCGCGCGATCCCTTCATCTTGAAGATCGAGCCCGGGCGCATTAAAGCGCCGCGAACTCATCCCTAATCTTTCTTGTTTGCCTGCGACTATATGTCTGGCGCAGGTGCCAGTTTAGGTGCCTGCGCAGGTGCTCGCTCAGGTGCCTGCTTAGGTAGCCTGATCAAGTGCCCGATTGCGCATAGTGCTCAAGGCTTGATATTTTTTAATTTGACAGCTATCGGGTGGCCTGCTGCCGTTTCGCTGATTCCGGATCCTGCGCCACTGGCATCGGGGGAACTTCCAGCCTGGCCTTGCTCGCATACACAATGAATTTGAATGGGTCGTGATTCTGGTATTTCTCCATCAGTTTCATGTAGGCGAGCCGCTTGAGGGCCGCGAGTTCGGCGTTGTGCGACACTCGTTCGCCATCGATCTCAAGCAAATGGGCGGCAAGCTCGTACTTGCCGTCCTCGATCATCTTGCGCGCTGCGCTGAGGATGCGCGATTCCGGCAGCTCAAGATAATGGCCAAGCATTGCGGCAAGCTCATCGGGACCCAGGTGGTCCATGCCTTGCAGGTCTGCCTGCCAATACCCGGCGCTTTGCGCATACGCGCGATCGATGACATGCTCGCGAAACACCAGATAGGGCAGGTAATCATGGTGTACGCCGTTGCGTAAGGCGGGCGGTATCAGGTTCGCGGTATGGATTGCGGCGCGCGCCGTCCCCTTACGTACGGCTGCCTGCACCTGCTCGCGCAGCCACATCAGATCCGCTTTGACCTCCGACAGAACGGCGGCGGACGGGAAGTTCTCGGTGAGCGGCGCGTGCCCGTGCAAGAGCAGCGCCGGTGGCAGGGCGGCGACCACATCGATGGCGCTGGCCATTCCAGGAAGATTCCCTTCCGGCGCAAACGGCGCGCCAATGTAAGGCATCACAATGTCGCCGACAAACAGGACGTGCAGTTCGGGAACATGGATCAGCATGGCGTCGTCGGTCTCGCCCCCCTGGACTGGAATGAGACTGATCCGCGTTCCATCGATCAGCAGTTCGGACTTGCCCTCCACCAGCACATCGGGTTTGAAAGTACGTACGTCTTCCTCCTTGTAGCGCGATCCAAAGAAGCTCTGGTCGAAGCTCGCCGGCGCGGCGAGATCCCGGTCCAGTTGCGCGTGGAAGTTGCTGCGCGCGTAGAAGCGCGGCTGTGGGCGCAGGCTGCGGAAGTAAGCCTGGCCGCCCACATGGTCCCAATGAGAATGGGTGACAAACACCGTGGTCAGCGAGGGCAGCCCGGGGGCGTAGGCCCGCAAGGCTTCGTAGGCAAGCTTGGCCGAATCGGGACGGGTGCCGGCGTCGATGCCGATCAGCTCGTGACCGTTTTCGGAGACCACAAAATAGTAGTCGGTAAATTCAAAGCCGGTGAGCGCGTAGACGCGGTGCGGGACCACTTCCTTGATTTGCCGCGGTGCAAATCGATGCCCCGTTGCGGCCTCCTCTGAAAACGGGGTCAACAAGGTGATCGGCAGGTGCAAGTCCGGGTACCCGCTCAGCTTGAGCAGGCGCTGCGCGGCGGTCGTATTGCCCTCGTCCTCGGCCAGCAGCGCCTGATGCCGATAGACTTCGCGCATCCAGCCAGCCTGCGGCGCCTTGCCCGCGTGCTCGACGCACCAGTTCAGCTCGGCGCGCGCAGCGTCGCGGCGACCAAAGAATCCAGGCAGCTTGGTATCGACCATGCCGGCCATCCAATTGACAACGAACACCTCGCCATGCGTGAGTCGCTTCGATTCTTCAATCATCCCGATGGTGTCCTTGACATAGCCGAGGCGCTGCCAGAGCGGCACGTCGGCCGCATGCTGGGCGCGCAGTACAGCAAGGGCGCTCAGATGGACCGCTTTTTGTAGCTCGCTGAACTGATGATCGAACTCCTTCAATCGCGCCGAGAAGAAGGCGATGCCGCGCTCCTGCTGCCTGGCGCTGAGGTACTGCCCCATCAGCAGGATGGGCAACTGCAGGTCTTGCTGTGGACGCTGGTTGACCACTTCAAGGTATTCGAGTTCTGGTGGGCTGGCTGACCGGCTCAGGCTGGCTGCAGGCGCAGTAGCGAGCATCAGGCCCAGCGCAATGGCCGCGACAAGAAAGGCTGCGATTTTCATGTTGAGTCTCCTGGAAATTTAAATAGGACAACTGTCATATTATTGTGCCAAAAAAATGGCGACCAAATGGTGACCACGTGGTGACCATTTGGTAACCTTATACCGCGCCAAAATTTGCAGCATAAAACTTGCGCGCCTCCGCCAACAAGGCATCGCTGTGCGCAGGATCTGGCAAGACCCTGGATACCATTAGAACGCCCGCCATCGAAGACATCAGCAAGCCTGCGCGCAGCATTCGCTGCCCCGGCTCTTCTTCCGGCATGTACTTTGCGACCGTACTCACTATCGTTGCAATCGCATCGCCGAACGTTGCGCGCTGGTCGGCATCGCCGCGTCCGGCTTCGCCGGCCAAGGCCGCCACCAGGCAACCAGCGCCCCAATGGTCCCTGTTCTCAGCGCTTAGGTAGGCTTCGATCAGTGCCTGAATTTCTTTCCCCTCAGGGGCATTGCTGGCGCGCTGAAGGTAGACTTCCGCGCTCACCGCCGCCGCCTCCTGTAGCGAGGCCTTGAGCAGTGCCTCTTTGTCGGCAAAGTGAAAATAAAAGCCCCCGCGGGTCAGGCCGGCGCGCTCCATGACATCGCGCACACCGACTTGTTCTATGCCGTGCTCACGAAAGGCGGCTGACGCTTCTTCCACAATGCGGCGGCGGGTCACGTCACTCTTTGATGCAACTGTTCTGGCCATTTAATGCGCTCTTTGCTGGAATTCCTGGAAACCACTGTCCTGGAATCAATGTAGCAGGCGGCGTTTAATATGTCAACTGTCATATTATTATTTCTTGCACTATGCTTCTGGCGCAGGAGCCCGCTCATGTGCCTGCTCATGTGCCAGATTGCGCCGTGTGCGGCGGTAAGTTTCAGCCGCGATGGCGAGCGCGACGATGATCAGCACCGCCGCCACCGCGAACGTGATCCGCATGCCGGTGGCAACTGCCTCCGGGCGCGCTGTCATCATGTTGGCCGTCGCCGCCCCGAGAGCGAACACGGCGCCCATCACCGATGCGCCGGTGACGAGCCCGAGATTGCGCGCCAGGTTGAGCATGCCTGAAATGACGCCGCGCTGGTTGAGGCGGATATCCGCCATGACAGCGGTATTGTTGGCCGCCTGGAACAGCTGATAACCGGGGGTCAAGACGACGATGGCAGCAATGTAGCCCGCAATGCCGAACATTGCCGGCAGCACGGATAGCGCAAATGCGCCAGCCACCATCTCGACGAGCCCGACGATGACCATGAAGGGTGCGCCCAGGCGGTCGACGATACGGCCAGCCAGGACGCCGCTCAGTGCCGAGACGATAGGGCCAATCGACATGACGATCCCAACCTGCGCCGCGTCGAGCCCGAGCGCACGCGAGAGATAGAACGGCCCGACCACCAGCGTCGCCATCATCACCGTCGAGACCAGCATGCTGGTGGCGAGGCTCGCGCTCAACGCCGGATCGCGGAACATCGACAATCGGATCAAGGGCGATGCCGCTCTCGTCTCGGCCAGCACGAACAGGCCGCCACCGAAGATGGCAGCCGACAGCAGGGCCATGTTGAGCGGGCCGAAACTGCCGCGCCCCATCGTCATGGCCAGCGCATACGCCGCCAGCGTCAGGGCGAGCAGCAGCGTGCCCACATGGTCGAAGCGGGCGCTATCCGTCTTCGGCCCCTGGCGATCAAGGGGCAGGTAGCGGTAGGCGAGAAGCAATGTCAGCAGGCCCAGCGGCAGGTTGACAAAGAAGATGGCCGGCCAGCCCAGCCCGGCGATCAGCGCGCCGCCGAGCGATGGCCCGAGTGCGGTGCCGATCGCGGACATGGTGCCGAGCAGCCCCATGGCGCTACCGGTCTTTTCTTTGGGCACCGTCTCACCGACAAACGCCATGGTGAGGGCCATCATGATGGCCGCGCCCAGGCCTTGCGCCGCCCGGGCGGCGATCAGCAGCCAGAGTGTAGGGGCGAGGCCGCACAGGACCGAGGCCAGCGTGAACAGGAAGATACCGGCCAGCAGCAGCCGGCGGCGGCCGATGAGGTCGCCCAGCCGTCCGACGCTGACTATCAGGGTGGTGATGGCGAGCAGATAAGCGAGCACCACCCACTGGACTTGCTGGAAGGAGGCGCTGAACGCCTGCGCCAGGGTCGGCAAGCCGACGTTGGCGATGCTGGTGCCGAGCGAGGACAGCAGCATGGAGAGCGAAAGGCTGGCCAGCGCCCAGCGCACCGCAGTTGTCCGGCCCGTACTTTCAGCGACGGCCTCATCTCGTTTTGGAATGATAGTCTTCAAAATAACCTCTGTTTTTGTCAACTCGACATAGAGCTATCCGAAGCATATGCTCTTGTTTGGCATGGCGGAAGACGCAGCATTTGCACTTTATACTTGCGTTTGACGCCATATAATGGCCAAGCTGTGCTACAGTCGACGCATGACTACCCCCGACTTCAACCTACTTGTCACGCTGGACGTGCTGCTCGCGGAAGGCAGCGTTGCGCGCGCAGCCCGGCGCTTGCGGCTGAGCCCGTCGGCGATGAGCCGGGCACTGGCGCGCTTGCGCGAAACTACGGGCGATCCGCTGCTGGTCAGGGCTGGGCGCGGCCTGGTTCCCACGCCGCGCGCGCTGGAACTGCGCGAAAAGGTCAGCCAGCTGGTGCAGGGTGCTGAAGCGGTGCTTCGCCCCGCCGAGACGCCCAACCTCAAACAGCTGGTCCGCAGCTTCACGCTGCGCACCAGCGAGGGCTTTGTGGAAAACTTCGGCGCTGAGCTGATTGCCCGCGTCGGCGAGGAGGCTCCCGGCGTGCGGCTGTGCTTCGTGCCTAAGCCAAACAAAGACAGCGCCTCGCTGCGCGACGGCACGGTCGACCTGGAAACCGGCGTGGTGGGGGATGCGACGGGGCCGGAAGTGCGGGCGCAGGCTTTGTTCCGGGACCGTTTCATCGGCGTCGTGCGCATGGGGCATGCGCTCTGCAAGGGCAAGATTACAGTCGCCCGTTATGCGGCCGGCAGGCACGTCCTGGTTTCGCGCCGGGGAGTGGCCAAGGGTCTGATAGACGAAGCCTTGAGTCCGCTCGGGCTGGAACGCGAGATCGTCGCGATCGTCGGCGGCTTTTCGGCCGCGCTGGCGCTGGCCCGGGCTTCCGACCTGATCGCCAGCGTTCCCGAGCGACACACCGGCATGCTGCGCGCCGGCATGCATAGCTTCCCCCTTCCGGTTCCCATGCCGGAGATCACGGTCTCATTGCTGTGGCACCCGCGGCTGGATGCCGATCCGGCGCATCGCTGGTTGCGCGGCCTGGTTCGAGATATCTGCGCGGCGCTCCGCTGATGACTCTTTACGATTTTTGCGCGCCTGACGACCTTAGGTTCGGCCTTAGATTCGGCCTGAGATTCATTCGGCCTGAGATGCATTGAGTTGAAAGCCCTTGGAAAATGGTTTACTTTGTCGTGGGTGACCAATCAACACGGAGGAAGCGAATCATGGCGAGCATTCACAAAGGTGCATGCCTCTGCGGCCGGGTTTCATTTGTGGTGACGGGGGACCTGAAACCTCCCGACGCCTGCCACTGCGTCCAGTGCAGGAAACACTCAGGCCATTACTTTGCTTCAACCGACGTGCCCAAGGCTGCGGTCGCGATCACGGGCCAGGAGAACTTGAGCTGGTACCAGTCATCCGCGAAGGTGCGACGCGGGTTCTGCTCCAACTGCGGATCTTCCTTGTTCTTTGAACCGCTGGCGCGAGACTGGATCGGCATCGCGATGGGCGCATTCGACACGCCCACTTCCACGCAGCTGGAGATGCACATCTTCGTGGCAGAGAAGGGTGACTACTATGAGATCGCCGATGGTCTGCCGCAGAACCAGCATTGAGCGGTATGCAGGCGCGCTGCCGTACCATAGTGCCACTGGCTACAATGTAGTCCGGTAAATTTTCATCAAACAATCGGCGCCAGGCCACGCTATTTGGCTGGCGCGCAAGGGAACGGTGCATCATTTGGATATAGATACTACGGCAGCCTCTTCAGGCCAACTGCCATGCGACCTGGTTTCTGCTATTCGCCATGCCTACCAAGCAGCCGGGATAACGGTCACAAGCGCCGCCCGGCGCGAAGCCGAAAGCGCTGAATATGGCGCATGCCGCCTTGGCCTGAATGGCGTCGTAGTCGTCTTTCGCGCGGCAAGAACGACGCCGACCAAGATCGGACAGTTCGTGACACTCTGGAAGCGCCCCGAGCCGGGCGCCGAAATCGCACCGCTAGACAGTGGCGACGGCGTCGACTTCGTGGTGGTGAGTGTGTCCGATGCAAGGCAGCGCGGGCAATTCGTCTACAGCCGGGAGGCGCTGATTAAACACGGCGTGATGTCGCACGGCGGTAAAGGCGGCAAGCGCGCCATCCGGGTCTACCCGCCCTGGAGCAAGCCGGTGGCCGCGGCGGCGATCAAGACCCAGCAATGGCAGCTGCGCTATTTCCTTGCCCTCACAACGGATTTCGGCGCCGACCCGGCACAGGTGCGCAAGCTCTTCAAGGCGCGGGAACTCTAAATTAAAACTAGCCCAGATGTGACCTGCAACGGGCTGTCTGATGAGTTGGAGTGCGGGGGTGTTCGCTGTCGGCCGGGAAGAGATATTGGAAGATATGCCCGTTTGCCTTCGTTGGCTCGGCGTCATTGACTTAGCCGCTTGAATGGCAATAGGCACCAAATCCAAGCTTGCATCATCTCTGCTTGACGCAAAGGTCTGGTATTTCTGGCGGGATTGAGCTTTACCAGGGCCGACACAATTTAGCACAGGCTGCGAGCAATAATGATGTATATTTAAAGACAACTCTTTTGACCGCGAAATCCCACCTGAAAGGATTCTGATATGCGTGATGCGCTTCGTAGCTGTTTGTTCCTGCTGGCCCTGGCAGGCGGTGACGCCGCCGCAACGACTCGTTCGCTCGGCATCTTGTCGCCACTAAGCGGTGGGTCGATTGCCTCTGATATGAACACTGCGGGCCAAGTCGCCGCGATGATAGAGGATGAGAAAGGCGTCTGGCACGCCGCGTTTTTCGAAAAGGGAGACCTGGTCAAACTTGGGATGCTGGGCGAAACGGAAAGCGAAGCGAAGCGCATCAACGACAAAGGCGAGCTGATAGGTTCGTCCAACAAAAAAGACGGCACCTGGACTGCCTTCCTCTACAGCCGTGCTAAAGGCATGCAAGAGCTGGGCACCTTGGGTGGCGCCAACAGCCATGGCGCGGCGCTCAACGACGCAGGCGCCGCCGTGGGCTTTGCCGACACCGCCAATGGAGACTGGCATGCCTTCCTGCACCAGCCCGGTGAAGCGCTCAAAGACCTGGGCACCTTCGGCGGCAAAGTCAGCTACGCCAGCGGCATCAATAATATGGGCCAGGTGGTCGGCACGGCGACCACTCCAGACGGCTCCCGCCATGCCTTCCTTTACGATGCTGCACGTGGCCTGGTCGACCTTGGCACCCTCGGCGGCCGCTACAGTTCGGCGACCGCGATCAATGACCAGGGCATGGTCGTCGGCACGTCGGAAATGAAAGACCGCAGCTGGCATGCATTTGTCTACGACGGCACAGGCATGAAAGACCTGGGCTTAATCATAGGCCCTGGCGACAGCTTTGCCACAGGCATCAATAATGCCGGCCATGTTGTCGGGCGCGTGGAGATTGGCGACAGGCATCTGTCCTTCGTCTGGCGCGATAACAAAATGCTGCTGCACCCCAGCGGCAAGGGCCTCTACCTGACCAATGCCATCAACAACGCAGAACAAGTGATAGGCGCAACCTACGACCGTGGCCTGAATGCCGCCACCATGCAGTCAAACGCCGTGCCCTTTGTCGACCGTGGCGGCAGCAAAATTGGCAGCTTTAATCTGATGATGCTGCTACTGGCCGGCACAGCAGTGATCTTTCGCAAGCGTTTCAGGGGACTATTATTCGGAACCTACACCTTCTAGGGTAGTGCCGGGTACGCTTGATCTAGGAATGCTTGTTACGTCTATTCTGGAAGATGGTTGTACTCGATGCGAAACGATGGAGAGTCCAACCTATAGCGTTTATCAGAAAATATCCAATCAACTGGAGCAAAAAGATGCGGCAACAAAAAAGATGGTTGCGAATTCTAATTCTTACGTTGGCTGCGGCGAGTATGAGCCACGTCTCAGTAGCTCAAGAAGTTAGCCGTATGGACGAAATTGTTCAGTCCTACGTAAAAGACAACCAATTTAGCGGCTCGGTATTGGTAGCCAGAGGTGAAAAAATTCTACTGAACAAGGGCTATGGATTGGCCAATATTGAGTGGAACATCGAGAATACTCCACAAACAAAATTCCGCCTTGGGTCAGTTACCAAACAATTTACTGCCGTATCGATTTTGATGCTGGCGGAGCGCGGCAAACTAAAATTAGACGACAAAATAAGTTCCTATCTGCCAGATGCCCCTCCGGCCTGGCGCGATATCAACATATTCCACTTGCTAACGCACACCTCAGGCATTAGAAACTTTACGGAACTACCTGAGGCTATGCCCTTAATAACGCTCCCAAGGAAACCGAACGAAGTTCTTGACCTGGTCCGTTCCCTGCCGCTGGATTTTCAGCCTGGCGAAAAATACCGCTACAGCAATTCCGGCTACGTCGCACTGGGCGTTTTGATTGAAAAAATCAGCGGACAGAGTTACGAGAGCTTCCTCCAGGAAAATATTTTTACGCCATTGGAAATGACTAACTCTGGCTACGATTCCACAAAAGAAGTCATAACGCATCGTGCCGCGGGCTACTCATTCAAAGACGGTCATTTTGAAAATGCCAGATACATGGACATGGGCGTACCATTTTCTGCGGGTGCGCTTTACTCGACCACCGTCGACTTGCTACGCTGGGAAAGGGGCTTATACAACGGGAAATTGCTGACCGCTGAATCCTTGAAGAAAATGACGACGCCGTATAAAGAGGATTATGCTTTTGGACTATTTATTAAAAAATACAACGGTAGCCGCGAGTTCTTTCACGGCGGGGGTATAAACGGCTTTCGTACGTCACTGGCTTATCGGCCAGAGGACGATTTGTACATCGTCGTACTTAGTAATATAGAGGCCAACACTCCAGCAATTATCTCAAGTCGGCTGGCCGTTGTCGCCCCTCATTGAAGGAAAATATCGGGCCGCTACCACATGTATCATGCAGAAGCGGGATATCGAAATTTATTTGAAATGAAAGGGCCGTTATGAAACTCGTCCGCCTGGCGCTCATCACCGCGTTTGCATCGCTGACGTCGACGACCAGCGCACACGCTGCCGAGTACCCCGCGCTCCAGTCAAGGGACTACTGGACCTATAGGCAAGTGATCCAGGCCCCGGGCCAAGGGGATCGCATTAACAAGGTGCGCTTTACGGTTGAGTATTTCAAGCCGGGCGGAGTCGCTGTCGTGTTTGCGTCGGACACCGACGCCCCGTTGGCGGGTGCTGAGAACCGCACGGTCCTCAGGCCCCAAAACGCCGCTTACCAGGTGCCGGCAGATGCCTGTCCCATGGATGCGTTGAGCGGGATCCCGTTAAGCTTTACGCGTCCCTGCAATGTGCCAGACAGGGAGGGCGCGACCTGGTATACGGCCACCAATGACAGCCGGCTTCACACGGAATTTTCGTATCGCGTGGTCGGACCGGAGTTTGTCGAAACGCCCGCCGGCAAATTTAAAGCCATCAAGCTGGACAGCTGGCGCTACGTCACCCCCGTTTCGGCGAGCGGATCGGCGGGCAAATCGGCGGGCGATGCCAGCGTTGGCACGGGCGTCAATACTGCCGCGATTGAGCCTTCGAGGTCGGGCGACAACGCGAAGAAGTACCACACCGTCTACTGGTATGCTCCCGAAGTGCGGGGCATGGTCAAGGTAGTGAGGTACTTCACCGACAACGCTGGGGCGCCGACCTTTAGCATGAGCGAGGAGCTGCTCGCTTACGGCAATCATCCTGCTGGTGTTCCCGTAATTGCTCGCTGACGCGGTCGGGCGCTTGGTAGCAGCCAAGAGAAGACATTCAGGAAGATTTCGAGCCGTCGTTGGCTTGGCGTCATCGACGTAGTCGTTTGAACGGCAATAGTGACCGTTTCTATTTCCGCGGGAAGCCGTAAAATACGTAGAAGGAGGAAGCAGTCATGGAGATGAAGCGCATCAATGCCGGGAAACTACGTGCTATCGGATATGACCCGCGAAAGCGTACGCTACGGGTCGAACTCGACGATGGCAGTGCGATAGAGTATTCGGGGGTGGGGGACGAGGTCTGGCGTCGGCTGTCGACCTCGGGCTCGGCGTGGAGCTATTACCGCGACAACGTAGAAGAGGAATTTTCAGGACGACGAGGTGTTGCGCCACGTTCCCAAAAACAAGCCAATCCGCTTGACGACTTGTTCAAAGCCCCCGGTGATGATGCGGAACCTTAGGCGACGGGGCGATTGTTTTTTGCGGCTTACGGCCGTATGCCTACGGTAAGAGCATAGTATTAAAAAATTAACATTTTCAGTTTACAAATGCTATATTTTCGTCAACTGCAAAATAAGCAATAAAAATATCTCAGTATCCCGCTCAGGGCTCTTTAAAAAGTGACAGCGTATTTCTGTTCCTGAGCGCACCACTATTAAAAAAATCGTCAATATTCCCAGGCTGCTTCGGCCCAGGGATTAGGTGTGCGTGTCTTTTTTTAATTGGGGGAAACTACAATGAAATATGCTTATTCCAAAGTCATTATCGCGGCCGCGTCGTTATGCGTTCTGGTTTCACCAAATGCTTTAGCATTTGGGGATGAGGGGCATAAAATAGTCGCGGGAATTGCCTACGTTCATCTGGACGGGCCGGTTCGAAAGAAAATTGACGGCTTGCTGGCGTCAGATAAAGACACATTAACAACGCCTGATTTTATGGCCCGCGCCACGTGGGCTGACAAATACCGGGACTCGGATAGACGTTCGACCAAGGAACGCTATAACGCTACCCACTTGTGGCACTTCGTTGATATCGAGACCGATAGCCCGGACATCGATAAAGCCTGTAACAATCATCCTGCCCTCCCCACAAACACGGTAGCTAGCGCCGGAGATCCAAACGACTGTGTCTTGGACAAGATCGAGCAATTTACCTCAGAATTGAAAGATCCTTCTACGAAGAAGGCTGAAAAAATTCTCGCGCTAAAATTCATTATGCATTTCGTCGGTGATATCCACCAACCCTTGCATTCAGCAGATCACTCGGATCGAGGTGGGAACAGCGTTCCGGTGTTATACCGTAACAAAACAGTCCCCGATAATCTCCATGCTTATTGGGATACCGAATTGGTAAAGCGCTTGGGAAGCGATCCTAAAACGGTGGCGACTTCCCTGGGCAGCACCATCAGCAAAAGCCAGATTCGTGATTGGTCAAAAGGAACAGTCGCGGACTGGGCAACAGAATCCTTTCAATTAGCCAAGGATGTCGCCTACAACTTCAGTGGCGAAACGACTAAAGCGGATGATCATGGGACAGACGCGATGTACCTTGACGCCGCCTATGATAGCCGCGCCTTGCCCGTGGTTAAAACACAGCTGTCAAAAGCGGGGATTCGATTGGCCAAGATCTTAAATGAGTCGCTGAAATAATTTTTCTGCGCACCAAAAATTGCGGCTGACTGCCTTGAACCCGGAGAAGCAACATGCCCTACGTAAGGTCCGACGGTGTTTCGATCCACTACGAGGTCAAGGGCCAGGGTTCGCCCGTGCTTCTTCTGGCGGGGCTTGCGGGAGTGGGGGCATCCTGGGGCCCGCAGATCGATCTATTCGCCGAGCATCACCAGGTGATCGTACCAGATCACCGCGGCACCGGCGCGTCCGAGCACACCGCGCGCGACATGACCATTACGCAACACGCGCGGGACATGGCGCGGGTCATCGAGGCGGCTGGATGCGGGCCGGTCCACGTAGTCGGCTCCTCGACCGGGGGCGCCATCGCGCAGCTGCTGGCGATCAATCACCGCGAACTATTACGCAGCGCGACCATTGTCTCTTCGATTGCCCGCGCGGACGCGTTCTACCGTCGCCAGTTCGACATGCGGCGGCGCATGCTGACCGATTCCGGCCTGCGCGCGTCCACCGAGGCAAACGCGCTATTCCTCTTTGATCCGAAATTCATGCGCGAGCACCCGGAGCAGGTGCAGGCATGGGTGAACACCTCATCGGCCGGCACCTTCGAACCGGCGATCGGCTTTGCCCGGATCGACATGATCGTAGGGCACGACGCCTTCGATGATCTTCCGTCGGTCACGACGCCGACGCTGGTGCTGGTGGGCGAGCGCGACTTCTGCGCGCCGCCGTACTTCTCCGCCGAGCTTGCAGAACGGATTCCGGGAGCCGAGTTTGCCACCCTGGACGGCGGTCACCTGATCTTCCTGGAGAAGCCCGTACTACTGCACGACGCTGTTGAAGCCTTCATCGCCAAGCACGAACGATGATCAGGACCGTAAGCCGTAACAGGTAGGCCGCACTCTTTATTGCGGCGCATGTCGCGTAAAAATCTCTTGTTTCGATTGTTGACGCTGGACTTAGGGGGGGCAGATTTATGCGATTGAAGAAAAAGCTGTGCAATAGGTGAAACCCATCGTACCCTACGGCCCTGGCGTACGAACCAAACTAATATATATGGATGTGATGAATCGTTTGTTTTTTAAAGTATCTCTCTTAGTAGTTGGGATTCTCGTTGTCTGCTTTCTGCCTTCTGTCGCTCATGCGATTGATGGAGCAAGAGGTGCGCCGGTCAGCTTCAAATATGCAGGTGGGGAAGCACCAAAGTGGGTGACAGATATAGAACAACCACCGGTAAACGGAAATTACTCGGTAACTTGGCAGTATCCTATTTTTCAAGACGCACGCATTCAAAATCTTCGAGAGCTAAATTCCTGGGCTCGCTCAATCTCCATTGAAGCTCTTTTTCTCGCAGACTCTGAAGAATCCAGCAAGGTTCTGGCAATGGACGATTCGGGAATTCTGTCAATGATTGCCACTAGCAAAGAGATTCGAGAAGCTGTCGGCACTCAATCGGAGCTTATTCCTACGAGAATTTTTGGGAATTACTTATTCTTTAGAATATATACGGCATGGTTGGGAGGTACTCGTCCGCAGCACGATGTCAAGGCTATAGCGTTTGACTACAATGCCGGAAAGCCTGTATCTCTTCAATCATTTTTCAAAATCGACGCAGAAAGAAAACTAGCCACTATGCTGCGGAATGCAATTCACAAAGAGTTTGAAATAGGCAAGCGTGCATATGCTTTGTGCCTCAAAAATAAATCACGTAATAGTGCAGTGCTCTGCGAAAGACAATTGAACGACGAGCACATTGATGCCTGTATAAATCGTCGCGCATTCGAGTGGCAATTCGTTACCGTGGAGAGCAGCCGAATGGTAACAATTGATTTTCCTTATGATCCTGGATGGCGTTCAACTTGCGGGGACGAATCTTACGTGCTTGAAGGGAAATCCATTGAAAAATTATTCATATCGCCGGATTTGTTTCGGAAAAGATTTTCGCCTGAAAATTTAAAACCATGAGCATGTACATTCAACTCAATTGCAAATTCAGATAAGAGGTTTCAGTCACTACTGTGGCTAGCAATAGCCGTTTTCGGCGACAGCGGCCATTGGCCTTCCCGGCGGTGGCAAGTCGATCGCGAACAACCGCGATTCGACATGCGCATCGCCGGCAGTTTGATCCGTACCGCAGCCAGCCCTACTTGGCCGCAGCCTTGCTCATCACGCCTTCCCAGATGGGCAGGAATTCCGCCATCACCTTGGCATAGCTGGGGCGCTGCTTGGCGCGCTCGTAGTAGCGCACGATGTTCTTGTAGTCGCTGAAGGGCGCGATGTACTGGCAGTAGAACAGCGGCGGGATGGCGGCGCAGTCGGCCATCGAGAATTCGCCGCATAGCCAGTCCTGGCTGGCCAGCTTCTTGTCGAAGCGCTCGAACAGGATGTGCAGGTATTTGCTGGCCTTGGCCAGTTGCGCTTCGGTGTGCTTGCTGAAGCCGAATTTTTCAAACAGCAGGGTGGCCGAAGGGTCGATCAGGTACAGGTCCGACATGCGGTCCATGAAGCGCACCTGGCGCGCCGGGTCTACGCCGTCCGGGATCAGGCGGGTGCCGGTCTGGTAGTGGCCTTCCAGGTATTCGATGATGATGGTCGATTCCGGGATATGGTAGTCGTCGTCGAGCTGCAGCAGCGGCACTTTTCCTATCGCATACACCTTGGCATATTCGGCCTGGCCTTCGGGCGTGTTCAGGTTGACCAGCGCGGGTTCAAACGCTACCTGTTTTTCATACAGGGCGATCAGGGTTTTTTGCGAATAGGTCGACAGCGGGTTGTAATAGAGTTTCATGATGCTCTCCTAGCTTTATCTAACAGCAGTGAATGTCAATGGCCGGGTCGCCGCTCAGTCCAGTTGCACCAGCTTGACCAGGCTTCCCTCCCATCCGTCTTTGTGCTTGTCGCGCATTTCTTCGGTGGGGAATTGGCGGTGGGTTAGGGTCAACTCGGTCAGCTCGGTCTGCTCGCCGGCCGGGCGGAAAGTGATTTCGACATCGGTCGTGACTTCGCTGCCTTCCCAGCACCAGGTAAAACACAGGCGTTCATTCGGCACGATCTCGCGATAGACGCCGCCGATGATGTGGTGCTGGCCGTCATGGCGTCGCATCACGATGCGGTAGGCGCCGCCCACGCGGAAATCCACGTCGGCCTGCGGCACGCTGAGCTCGCCCGGGGCGAACCAGCGTTGCAGCTGTTCGGGCGTGCTCCAGGCGGCAAATACGCGGCCCACCGGGGCCTTGCAGAGTTTGTTCAGGCTTAGTTCAAACATAGCTCAATCTCCTTGTGAGGGACCTTCCTCGTCCACGATGAATAAATCATCCAGCGCCGCCAGCCGGCGTTGCCAGAAGTTGCGGTAAATCGATATCCAGTCCAGCGCGCCCGACAAGGCTTCGGGCTGCAAGGTCAGCGTATGCACGCGGCCATCAACCCGGCGCGCCACGATGCCGGCCGCCTCCAGCACCTTGATATGCTTGCTGATCGCCGCCAGCGACATGGCGAAAGGCTCTGCCAGTTCACCCACGCTGTGGTCGCGTTCGGCCAGCATGCGCACCAGCTGGCGCCGGGTCTGGTCGGCCAGGGCCATGAAGACCTGGTCCAGGTCTAAGGTGGAGGCTTGCGTCATTTTGTTATTCATAAGGAAATATTCAACCGTTTTGTTGAATTATAGGTGATGGTTTTGCATTGTCAACCAATTGGTTGAATATTTTATGCGGATGGTTTGCCTGGCGCGCAAGCAGGGTAGGCAGGGTAGGGAAGCTTGGTTGCCGCTGGTATCAGGCTAGGCGGGGCAATACCGCGGCAAGGAGTGGGCGCGGGTGCCCAGCAAACAAAAAGCCCGCGCTAGGCGGGCTTGAAGGCACTAAGGTGCTGTTACGCGCTGTTATGGATGCTTCTTAGGCGCGCTTATTATTTGCTTGAGCGGCGGCGGATGAGGCCAAGACCCAGCAGGCCCAGGCCGAACAGTGCCAGCGTTGTCGGCTCCGGTATGGCGGCTGCAGGGCCCCCGCCTGCTTCAGTGGAGAGCGTCTTCAGCGTGACGGTTGCAGTCTGTACCTGCGAACCCTGGGTGGTGAAGGAAAGGTCATTCAGCTTGATTTCGAAGCTGCCGCCGGTGCCGAAGAGTACCGTGACCGGGTTCCAGACCAGCGTGTAGTCGACAGCAGCGTCGTTCACAGAGCCGGTAAAGGCAGTGCCGGTTGCCAGGATATTTTGGCTTACCCCTACAGGGCTCGAAAATACCAGGTTGGCCGTCACGCCGAGATGATCGGTTTCATTCGCCGTTATCCCGCTGTGCTCACTCGCTTCTTCCAAATCCACGCTACCGAAGTTGAAGGTGAAGGATTGATTCACTGCGCTCAGGGTAAAGCTTTGGGCCACGGAGCCGCTGATGGTGAACCTGACGTCCAGCAGGGTTTCGTTGTTTTCATCGGCATCGATACCGTAACCGCTTCCCGGTGTATACCCGGCGCCCGTTACGGTGAATGGAGTCGCATTTGCAGCCGGAGCCATTGCCAAAATACCCATAGCGGCTACGACCGAGGCTAGTTTCTGGAATTTGTTCATGGCTTTCTCCCTATCAATCTTTTGTTTTGGTAATTTCCATTCAGCACAAAACATGCCTGAAAAAAATTATTTATACAAATCAATGCCTTAAAAAAAGGCAGTTGATTTTGAGAAAGGAAGTGTAAAAAAAATCGACATTTTACATTTGTCTATTCGATAATTTACAGTTCTCCCCGCCGTTGTTACTTGTCTAATAAAATTGCCGTATGGATAATTTTATGAACCGGTCCTTATAAAACCGACAATCACGGCGTTTGGCAGAAAAATATTTTCCTGATAACAATGCTTAATGTGGAATGTGCGGACGCCGTTGACCTGTGTGCAACATGAAAATTTGTGCCGGAAGGCTGCGCCCGGTATAAATTGAAAGGACGTTGAAAGCACAATAAGGTACACGGCCGATGAAAGGAGTTCCTATCATGAGCAGCACAGTGATTACCATTCGCGCAATTCACCAGGAGGTGAGCTTCCCGGTCAGCGCCCAGCGCGTCTATGAGGCCCTGACCGATAGCCGCCGCTTTGCCGAGTGGAGCGGCGCGCCGGCCGAGATCGGTAACGGGGCAGGGGATGCGTTCTCTTGTTTTGGCGGCATGATCAGCGGGCGTCACATAGAATTGCTGCCGAGGCGGCGCATCGTCCAGGCCTGGCGGGTTGCTAACTGGGAAGAGGGCATCTATTCGATTGCCAGGTTTGAACTGACGGCCTCGGGCGAGGCCGAAACGCAGCTGGTCTTCGACCACACCGGTTTCCCGCCGGAACATGGCGGCCACCTCGCCAGCGGCTGGCGGGAGATGTATTGGGACAAGCTGCGCGCCTACCTGGAGCAAGCAGGATAGGCACGCAGTTTTTTGTTCAGACTAGCAAGATATGCGGCGGTGCTGCGTCACTTCAGCCGCATGTCATTCTTGACCGATTTGACGCCCTTGACGGCTTGTGTGACTTCGACCGCTTTCTTGATGCGGTCTTCAGAGCTGACAAAGCCGCTCAGCTGCACCACGCCCTTGAAGGTTTCCACATTGATTTCGGCCGACTTGAGCGAGGATTCGGCAAAAATCGCCGCCTTCACCTTGGTGGTAATGGCAGTGTCGTCGAAATACTCGCCGGTGCCTTCCTTCTTGGCGGTCGACGCGCATCCGAGCAGGGAAACCACGATCAGCGCGAAGAAAAAAGCTGCGAATCTTTGGGGTAGTCTCATAGCAATACTCCTTATTAGGCAAGAAAAACGTCCGGGAAGGTATTGACGATCTTTGTGGCGACAGCAGCTACAGGGAAAAAGAAGCCTGTTCCATCCTAGGTCAAAAGCGGCCATGGTTCAAGACAGATTGATAACAGAGCCAACGACGCTAGCGCATCGCCCTGAGCACATCGCGCGCCTGCAGCCACCAGTAGCTGGCCTGCGCCGCCGTCTTGCCGGCCAGCCCGAAGGTGGGCGGCAGGCCAAAGTGCCGGAAGCCGGCGGGAATCCCGGCCCCCTGCACGATGCAGTCGGCCAGCACTTCGCCGGCCACGGTGGTGGGGGCGACCCCGTGGCCGCCGAAGCCCATCGCATACCAGGCGCCGGACGGCAGCCGGCCGATCTGCGGCATCTTGTGGCGGGCGTAGCCCATCAGGCCGCTCCAGGCATGGCTGACGGCGACCTCCGCCAGTTGCGGATAGACCTTCAGCAGGTCGGCCTTCAGCAGCCGCGCCACGGCGGCTGGCGAACGGTCGACGGTGGAGATGCGGCCTCCCCACAGCAGCCGGGTATCGGCCAGCGGGCGGTAATAATCGAAGGCGAAGCGGGTGTCGTAGACGGCGGCCCGGGTGCGTAACACGTCCTGCAACCTGGGCCCCAGCGGCTCGGTGGCGATGGCGTAAGTCGCAATCGGCAGCGTGGCGCGCGCCAGCGCCGGAAAAAAGCCCCGGTAGTAGCCGCCGCAGCAAACCACCAGGTGGCGGCAACGGATGCTGCCGCCATTGGCGCAGCTGACCTGCCATTCGCCGCCCAGCCGTTCCACCTTCTCCGCGCGGCTATGCTCAAAAATCCTGGCGCCGTCTTTGGACAGCCGCCTGGCCAGGCCAGTGGCATAGGCCAGCGGATTGAAATGGAAGGCGTCGCGCTCCAGCAGCGCCGAGTGATAGCGCTCGCTCAGCAGCGTGGCGCGGGTTTGCTCGCCTGACATCCACTCCCAATGGACGTCCAGCTGGTCCGCCATGAAGCGCTGCAGCGCCAGCAGCGGCGCCGGGTCGCGGAACCAGTTGGCCAGGATCACGCCTTCATAGACCGGCTCGCAGTCTATGCCGTATTGGCTGATACGGCCGCGTATCTTTTGCACTGCCTGCAGCGTCAGTGCATACAGCTCCCTGGCCGGCGCACGGCCCAGCTGTTGCAGCAACTGGGCCGCATCCAGGCTGAAACCGCCGAACACGAAACCGCCGTTGCGGCCCGAAGCGCCGTGGCCTATTCCCTCGGCTTCCAGCAGGATGAGGTCGCGGCTGCCCTTTTCCAGCAGGCTGGCCGCAGTCGCCAGCCCGGCAAAACCACCGCCTATGATGCAAGTGTTGGTCTGTGCCTCGCCCTCCAACGCCAGATAGCCGGCCTGCTGCCCGGCGCCGAGGCGCGCCTGGTACAGGCTGTGGCCGGGTTGGCTGGGTTGGTCGATTAATGCTGTCGGTGACGCCATAGCTGTTCCTCGCTGAGTGAAACACGGGTGTCATCTGCTGCGGGTAGGATGCTTCACAATATGCCACAATGCCCGGTCGATGCCTATGCTCCAGGCCGACATGCTGGCATCGCTTCCTCGCTGAATAGTATTTTGCGGAATCTTGCCAGAAAATAAATTTGCAAAAAGATAAGCCACTGCTAGAATGAAAAACGCCCCCGACTTGGCTCCCAGGAAAGGCGGCGGCACCAATGCAAGGCATCCTCAAGGCATCCGCGCGCCAGGCAGCGATACGCGTGCAGTAACCAATCACCCACCAGCACCAGCGAGGAAAGAATGGCCTACTTTTCACCCGAAGACCACGCTGCTGTCAGCCAGCTGGACCTGGTCGCCGTCGCCATACTGTATGAGGCCGACGACAAGATCCGGGAAACATTTGCATCGGGGCAGCTGAGAGGTTTAAATGCGCCTACTCCAGATAGACATGATAATCCAAGGATGGACCAGGCCACCGATCGCTGTGTCGCGGTGGCCGTCGTTGGCAGTGAGCTGTATGTCGGCACCAATGGATTGGCGATCACCAAGGAGTTGCGCGATAGCGTGCGCGGCCACGGCGCCAAACCGGTCAGCGGGACGACGGTCAAAAACATCAATGCGGGCCATGCGATTGCTGCAGATTCGCAGGATCTGCACAATTTCAGGCAGGAAATAACTGACGGCCTGGGGCGCATACTCGGCTATAGCAAGGTTAATTTTCTGGTAGGGACAGCGACCTATTTAAATAACTACCATGCAGAAATGCAATTGCTGGACTGGTTTATCCGGAATGAAATCAAGCCGAATGACAGGTACTTCGGCGTTTCCAAACCCTGCTGCCCTGAATGCACAGAAGTTCTCGCCAAGGCGGGAGTGCTGCATACTTCTTCCCATGACAAGAATGCCCATGTCAGGACGAACGTCATCGAGCATGCGAAAACAGAGCCCAGCTTTGGCGGCGCAGGCCTGCATCCTCATCTTAGCGCGGAGGAACTGAACAGGTTCCGGACCTGGATCAGTTGAAACCCATGCAGGTATGGCTACCGCTTGTCTGTCCTTGCTGTCCCCAATAGTGCAAAATCCGCGCCGCGCATGGTGGTCAGTATCATGTCGCCGTTTGCCGCCACCCTGAATTCGCCATAACGCGCATGTTGATACGCCTGTGCCTGGCCTTCCTGGAAGAAGAAGGCATTGGTGGCAAACTTGGGCTGGCCGTTGCGGATGCGGTAGCGCAGCTGTGCCTCATTGGCGGCCGGCGCCGTGCTGCCGGCCAGGTGGGCGTAGCTGCCCACGCCGTGCTGGTCCAGCGTCACCACGATTTGCCCATCCTTCAGTTCATCGGGGCGCAGGCCGCGGAAGGCGTCGTTGGCCACCTTGAAGCGCAGCGCCATGTAGTCGCCCTGCATCAGCGAACGCGGGTCTAGCGGCGCCAGTTCCAGCAGCACCACCCGGCCCTGGCTCAGCAATTGCTCGCGGCCGTAGATGCCGACATTGACCGCCGCCAGCACTAGCAAGACCGTCACCACCACGATGATCTTACGCATTGATTTGCTCCTCGTGCCCGTCGTGCCCATCGTACCCATCGTGATCCTCTTGCGCCGGCCCCAGCCACCGGTTCAGCGCCGCCCGCGCACCCAGCAGCATGGCGCCCGACACCGCCAGCACCATGGATTTGAGCAGTAGGGTTTGCTGCAACTGGTAATAGTAGTGCGATACAAAGCCGCCCAGCGCCAGCAGGCCCAGACCGGCCAGTGCGCGGTTGCCGGCGGCAACGCCCAGCAGCAAGACCAGCAGGGCAGCCGCCAGCCCGGGCGCAAAATAAGACACGGCAGCCAACACCACGGTTGCACCTATGGCAGCGATGCCTATGCCGCTGGCCGGCGCTACACCCTCGCGCGCCAGCAGGCGCAATACCGACATCAGCAATACCGCTGCGATCAGGCTGCAACCGATCTGCGCCGCATGCGGATACAGCCAGCCGTTCCTGCCCGCCGACGACAACAGCCAGTCGAACTCGCCGGCCAGCGGCATCGCGGCGATTTGCAGCAACGCCAGCACCAGCCCGTAGCCTATCGGACGCCATACCGCATCGGCGCTTATCCAGCGCAGCTCATTGAGCCAGACCAGGGCCACCCCGGCCGCCGCGATGCCGGGCGCCACGCCGTGCAGGCCTATCTTGCTTAGTCCAAACGACAGCGCGGCCATGGCCGCCCAGCTGCTCAGTACGCGGTGGATGAAGTTGGGCATCAGCAGCGCCAGGCCGATTTCTATCAAGCAGGCGATGAAAAACGCGCTGGCGCCGTCAAACTTGAAGGAGTCGAACAGCCCGAACATCACCAGCGATTGCCCGGCCAGGCTGGCCGCCAGCCCGAACTGGGTGCCGAAGTCATTCTCGCGCGCGGCGCGGAAGATCAGGTAAGCGCCCAGGCAAGCCAGGCCGCCGACCAGTATCGACGCGCCGGCGCTGCGCAGTACCACGGCGAATACCGCGCCGACGAAGCCGAGCAGGAACAGCGCGCCTATCCAGCCGGCCACGCCCAGCATCACGCGCACATACCACGGCGACGGCAGGCCTTGTGTCGGCGTCGGCGTCGACGCCGGCGGTAGTTCGCCGTCCACCAGCGCCCGGCCTTGCAGGCGCCGCCATAGCTCGGCCCGGGTCATAGGCTTGCCCTTCGGTTTGGCGATCTTCATGGTCTGTCCTCCACGGCGATGGCTTTCAGCCACATGCCGCCGGCAGCCGACAGGCCTATCACCAGCATGCCTATCAGCAGGAAGGCGCCGCCGTCGCCATGCCTCAGCATCAGATTGGACAAGAAGGCGGCAATGACCACGATCGCGCTCAGCACGCCGCCGGCCAGCACAAAGATGTCGCGCGTCCGGTGCCGGTAATAGGCATAGGCCGCCGCCATCCACAGCAGGTAGGCCAGCGCGCCGGCGGCGTTGCTGCCGGTATCAAAGATCGCATACAGGGCCAGCGCGGCAACCAGGCTGCCACTGGCAACCGCCAGCACGCGCGCCGACCAGCGTTCGCGCATCCAGGCTATGCCGCGCCAGGCGCAGAATTCCCAGAGGCACAGCGCGGCGGTATCCAGCAGGAACAAGGTCCACAGCAATTTTTCCGGGCTGAACAACAGGCCGAATACGCCGAACACGCCCCAGAATATCTGGAAATACAGGGCCACGGCCAGGTTCAGCAACGCCAGCCAGAACAGCCACAGCGCGCCGAACTGGCCCACCACAACCAGCGGCAGCGCTGCCAGCGCCCAGACCGCGAACAGCTCGTAGGTGTCGGCCCCGGTCTGGTAGGTTTGCCCTACCAGCGCCAGCAGCGCGCCTATCAGGAGCGTGATGAACAGCAGCGCCGCCTTGCCTGTCGTCCGCTGCAGGTCCAGCCGCCAGGCCAGCAGCGCGGCGCCGGCGATCAAGGCCTCCACCAGGCCGAACTTGGCGAAGCGTCCCATCTCTTGCCAGTTGTATGCAAAGAAGAAAATCACCGCCGCCGCCAGAAAGATCGCGCCCAGCCACAGGCACAGCCGGTCGAAGAAACGGCGCCAGTCGCGGGTCGTGGGAGTGATGCCGGCCAGTTGCAAAGCCGCCGGCAGCGCCACGGCCGGCAGCCGGCCCTGTGCCGTCCAGTCCACTAGCGCATTGCGAAGTTCGCTCATTGCTTGGGTTTCCTTTAGGGTCTGTTAACATTTAAATTGGGAGATGCGTTCAAACCAAAACGCGTGCTGGCAAGGCGTGCGACACAGTTAAGGCTGGTGCCTTAACAAGGAGCGCAACGCAGTCCAGCGCGCGTTTTGGTTTGAACCCGGAGGGAATGGGTCTAAAACACCGCAGGGCGTTGTTACGTGCCGCTAGCTTGGATCAACCAAGCGGCGCGTCCCGTGCCTAGCCCTGCGATGTTTTGGACCCATTCGCACTCCCAATTTAAATGTTAACAGACCCTATGCCGGGGAGCTAAGGGTAAGGGCAGGGCGTTACCCTGGATTTTTATTGGCACTTTAGCATGCCAGTTCTTCAAGGGGGAATTTTAGTGCTGGGCCGGTAAGGAGTTGAGCAGGGGAGCAAAGCCGGGGCAATATTCCTCAGTCCTGCGCAGTGTCGCGCGCCTGCGCCAGGATCCAGTCGCGGAAGGCGCGTAGCTTGGCCGTGTGGCGCTGGTCGCTGGGGTAGACCAGCCAATAGTCTTTCTGGCTTTGCAGCACCCGTTCAAACGGCTGCAGCAGGGTGCCGGCCGCCAGTTCGCGCCGATAAAACTGCGGGTTGGCCATCGCCACGCCGTGGCCGGACAGGGCGGCCGAGACTTCCACGTGCTGCAGGCTGGAATCGACTCCCTTCATCATGCGCCGCTCGTCAAAGGCAACCCCGGCCTGGCCCAGCCAGTGGCGCCAATCCTCGGGCCTGCCGTACAGCGGAAACTTCAGCAGGTCGGCCGGCTTCAGCCTGGCGCGGCCCAGCGTGCGCAGCAATTGCGGGCTGAGCAGCGGCGTGTAGCTGTCGTTCATCAGCCGGTGCGCTTCCATGCCCGGCCAGTGGCTACCTCCGCCGCCGCCATCACCCTGATGGTCATCCTGGCGATCGCCGCTGCGTATGGCCACGTCGAACTCCCCTTGCGCCAGGTCGAACAGGCGTATCGAACAATCGAGCCTGACCGACAGCCTGGGCTGCGCCAGCTGGAAGGCGCCCAGGCGCGGCGCCAGCCAGGAGACGCCTATGGTGGGCAGGGTGGTGATCGACAGTTCGCTGCCGGAGCGCGCGCTAAGCGCGGCAAAGGCGGCGCGCATGGACTGGAAAGCCTCTAGCAATGGCGGCGCCAGCCGCTGCCCGGCCTCGCTCAGCACCACCTGGCGCGGCAGGCGCTCAAACAGGGGCAGGCCCAGGCGTTTTTCCAGCAGCTTGATCTGGTAGCTGACCGCGGCCTGACTCATGTTCAGCTCTTCCGCAGCGCGGGTAAAGCTCAGGTGGCGTGCCGCTGCTTCAAACGCGCGCACCGCGGCCAGCGGCGGCAGCTGGGGTTGTTTCGCATAAATAGAGCTTATGTCTGACGGGGGGATTTTTCGTTGTTCGGCCATGGCTACCCTCATAAAATCTGTTCCAGATTATATCCACATAACCCTATCTGATCTATAAGGAGCATTCCCATGACTGCCACTTCCCTGCTGACTTTTGCAATCGTGCTGGCGCTCGGCATCGCGCTGCCCGGCCCCACCATCCTGGCCCTGGTGACCCGCGTGCTGACCCAGGGCTTGCACGGCTGCCTGCAACTCTGCCTGGGTTTGCTGGCCAGCGACATGGTGTGGCTGGCGTGCGCGATCTTCGGTTTTGCCGCGCTGGGAGAACTGCCGCCGGTATTGTTTGAACTGCTGAAGTGGGCCGGTTGCGGCTACCTGCTCTACCTGGCGCGCGGCATGTGGCTGTCGGCCGCGCACGGCGCCGCGCCTGCCACCCCGCGCAATGCGACGGTGGCGCTGCCGGGCGCCGGCAGCAGCCATGCGGCGGACCTGCTGGCCGGCTTGGGCCTGGGCCTGGGCAATCCCAAGACCGCCTTGTTCTACCTGGCCCTGCTGCCGACGCTTTTGCAATTGCGCAGCATAGACTTGCCCGGCGGCTTGCTGCTGGCCGGCGTGGTGCTGCTGGTGTACGGGACGATACTGGCCGCCTATGTCGCCCTGGCGAGCCAGGTCAGGCGTTTTTTTGACTCGCCGGGCGCCATGCAGCGCCTGCAAAGGCTGGGCAGTGTGATGATGCTAGTGGTGGCGGCGGTGTTTGCGTTGCGCTGAGCGGGCGGATTGTTTGGCCGGTCTATCGGCAGATGCTGTACCAATAAAAAAACCGAACCCGCCTGTCTAGCTCATAGACCGGCGGGTTCGCATTACTCTAATTGCTCTAATTGTTCTACTTAGCGCGCCGGCACGATCACCACGGTGTCGCCGGGTTTGCTGGTGCCGGTATTGCCTTTGGCACCGTTATTGCCGGTGGCGCCGGTACTGCCCGTGGCACCAGTATTGCCAGTTGCTCCGGTGTTGCCGGTAGCACCGGTATCACCCGTGGCGCCCATGCCGCCGGGCGCACCGGTATATCCGGTAGCACCGGTTGCTCCTGTGCCGCCAGGGCGGCCGGTTGCTCCCGTGTAGCCGGTGGCGCCGGTATCGCCAGTGTTACCGGTTGCCCCTTGCGGTCCGGCCGGGCCGGTAGGAAGCGTAAAACATCCACTAAATGCCAGCGTCGCCAATGATGCGACTAAGAGTTTCGTATACCTCATGATGATTCCTTTATTTGGCTTGCGAGAACTACGCACCGTATTGTGAGCAGCTGCCCAGATTTGATCAGCTTCTGACAACATGGATCAGCGTCGGCAGATCAGGCCATCGCTACTGCAAGGTCGCGTGCGCTGCCACGGTATGAGTCGGGCAAATCCGGCAGACGCGCTACGTTTGCGCTGAGGCTACGCGTACAGTGAGGGCAGCACAGTACGCTGCCGTACATAGCGGGATGGGATTGTCGGATCGGCGCGCCAGCGATGGCAGGATTGCGTCTGGATGGAATTCCACGCGTAGAAATTATATGCATGACGAAATAATCATGCGATAATAAGTTGCATTTATATTAATAGTAAGCAAGCCGAAGGTAGCGTGCAAATCAAACAGCGGAGACCCCATTGATGTGTCATCAGCCTCACGGAAAGTCCTCATTCATAAAATCCCTGCTTCTGTTCATAGCAGTCCAGTGTGTAGCTTCTGCCCCGGTTTTTTCGGCGGATATGTATGCTGCCGCGCGCGAGGAACTTATCCAACTGCGCAAGGAAGACCAGGCTATCAGGCAAAAAGGCAATCTCACGCCGGCCGATATAATAGAAATGCGCGCCATCGACCTGCGGACCAGCGAAAGGCTGAAAGAAATTATCAAGCAAATCGGCTGGCCGACAACCGCCACGGTCGGCAAGGACGCGAGCTCTGCAGCTTTTTTAATCGCACAGCACGCCGCGCACGACCGGCCCCTGATGGACTTGGCTTTTTCCAATATTGAAGCCGGCTACAAGGCAGGCACTGTCCCGGGAGTCCACTACGCCCTGATGTACGACAGGCTAAAAATGTTCGACGGCCTGCCGCAGAAATACGGCACGCAAATACAGTCGGATGCCAAAAGCTGTGAGGTGTACAAACTGGAAGACCCGGCAAAGGTCGACACTTACCGCCGGGAAGTGGGGCTGATGATGGATCTTGAGTCTTATAAAAATAAACTCTGCGGCGGTTGATCATTGTGGCGCAGTTAAATAGGATGGCGCCCGCGTCTTCGCAATACCTGCGACTGTATCGGTGCGGGCAGAGCGTCCGCCCCACGAAATTTCAAAATTCCCTTTTATTCAATGAGCTTACGACACCGCGGCAAATACAATCATCGGCTGCGAAGATTGGGCGAACTGGCACTGGATACCGTCCTGCTCAAGGGACACGTGGCCAGGCTGAGTTATCAGTGGGGTATGCACGGTCGGCTAGGCGTGACCCGCCACGAAATAAGCTTGTCCGAAGACAGGCGCCTGCCCAAGCCGCTGACCGTTGCCTTTGCGTCGGATTTCCACGCGGGGCCGACCACGCATCCCGGCATTTTCTCGGAGCTGTTTGAGCAGATCGCCGCACACCAACCGGATGTGCTTTTACTGGGCGGGGATTTCGTTTCTTGCCGGGCCGAATATATTGCAGAGCTGGCGGACGGGCTTGCCCGCTGCCGGCCGGCCTTGGGCAAGTATGCGGTTTTTGGCAATCATGACTTGTGGACGGATGACCGGCATCTTCAGCGTGAGCTGGCAACGGCCGGGGTCGAGGTCCTGGTCAATCGGAGTATTAGTTTGCCGGCTCCATTCCATGCCGTATCCATCTGTGGCATGGACGACCCCTGGACAGGCGAGGCGGATGCCGGCAGCGCTTTCAAGGATGCGGGCGCAACCCGTATCCTGTTGATGCATGCGCCGGATGGGCTGCTGTTGCTTGGCGAGGAAAAATTCGATGTTGGGTTTGCCGGACATACGCATGGCGGCCAGGTTGCGCTAAGCGACGGCACGCCAATCCTGATCCCGCACGGCCCCCTATGCAGGGAATATTGTCACGGCAGATATGAGGTCGAAGGTAACGGCAGCCTGATCGTCAGCCGTGGCGTCGGCTGCAGCACGATGCCGATCAGGATCAATGCAGATCCCGAACTGGTGATCTGCATTTTGCGGTGAAGTTTGCAGCGCTAGTCCCGACAAAAAGCCATCAAATGATACGCGCCCGGGCGCTCACGTCGCGCGCAAAGAGTCCTAGTTGCGTGGGGATAATATTGCCGACCATCATGACGATGTTTTCGAAATCCCTTCTCAAGCTTTTTTCTTCCATGGGCTCGCGCTCGCTGGCAAACACGCGGTCGATTTCGTCCCAGTCTTCCGCTTGCAAAAAGCGCTCTGCCTCGGGCAGTATCACGTCTTCTTCCAGCCGCATCTGGGATTTGTAGAATTCGATGTAGTCGGCCACCAGTTCGGCAAAGGCCGGGAAGGCTGGCATGCCGCCGAACTCATAGCGGTTCAGGGCGTGCTCCAGATTGCGGACCAGGCCAGCGCTCTTGCAGCGCTGGAATTCCAGTTCTGCCAGCGGCACGTCCAGCTCCCTGGTGCGCTTGCGCAGTTTGGAAAACAGGTAGCGGTCTTCATTCGGGTGATGCAGGCGCTCGGGATATTCATTGATGTAGAACAGCATTGCCCGGAACACCTTAAGGTCGATCGCCGCAGGGTCCAGCTGCATGATATCTACAAAATGGCGCATGCCATCCAGGATGGCTTCCAAATGTTCATGCTGGTCGTAAATGACGCGAATAGCGGCTCTTGAGGCTAGGGGCAGTCTCGACATGATATCTCCTCAATGACGTGAGCCAAAGGGGGATCCCTGAGCTGTCGCCATTTTTTGATTATTTGACTTGGTATATTACGGAAGTTCTTTACTAGCATCCCGGTCGGGACGCTAGAACTTGGTGGAACTACGCATGCTATTTCCGAATTCAATTAAATCATGCAATCGACTGTCTCTGACTTTAGCAAATGGCGACGACTTTTACAAATCCTTATTCGTTTAATGAATATCTATCCAGGCTTTTAATTTAAATCAATTCGATGCGGGCCGGCATGAACCTGATAAAAATACGAGGTTCGAAAACCGCGTGGGTGAAATTGCGGCAGTGCGGCAGGGCGGCAGATTCGTGCAGCCGATCCTGGCCGGCCGGCTTATGCAGCAGGGTAGGTTGGGCTAAAGCCTTATCAGCCCAACATTCTCAAATCCCCACAAGACTTGGGCATCTGATACCGGCCCAAGGACAGCCGCAAACTTTCAAGCTGAAATCCTATTGAAGCCATCCTTACGCATGTTGGGCTGATGAAGCTTTAGCCCAACCTACCCGATTTTGGGAGGGCGTCGCGCATGGCTGCCGCCCCATCCGCGGCAGCTGTTCCTAACCGGCCGGCTCATGCAGGCGGATAAGGCGTGCCGTCCTTGCGGGCATACCAGCCGCTTGCCGGGTCGAACACCATGTCGATGTCGGAATACACGACACGATCGCCGGCGGCGCGGGAGCCTATCTCAAGACAGACCGCCACCGAGTGGCTGCGGTTGACCAGCTGGTGGCCGTTAGGCCTGTTGGCGGGAAACGCCGCGCAATCGCCGGCGCGCATCGGCTCTTCGCCCTGGTCCGTGATCAGCACTAGCTCACCCGAAATCAGGTAGACAAATTCGTCTTCCTCCGAATGCCAGTGGCGCTGGCCCGACCAGGAACCCGGCGGCAGCTGCAGCAGGTTGACGCCGAACTGGCTCAGGCCGCCGGCCTCGCCCAGCCGCTGGCGTATCCGTTCGCCGACTTCCTTGTCAAACGGGGTCGGGTAGTCCGAGCCCTTGCGCGCGGGGATGGCATTCAAATCGAGTTTTGACATAAGCGAGCTACCATTTTGAGTGCTATGCGACGGGATGGTCGCAATCAGGTATGGCAGGCCCGTTGAAGCGGGCCCGCATCAGGCAAATAAAGTTCTTGCA
The DNA here is from genome assembly GCA_040390485.1 of Pseudomonadota bacterium. Classification (GTDB taxonomy): domain Bacteria; phylum Pseudomonadota; class Gammaproteobacteria; order Burkholderiales; family Burkholderiaceae_D; genus Undibacterium. The sequence continues at coordinate 99,932 of JAZJYH010000023.1, read as the reverse complement.
GTGCTGGGAATGCCGGGCCGGGAAGGTCCAACCCAGGCTAGCCAATTGCCGGCGGCTAGCCTTCACCTGCCTTTACAGCACCGTATGCATCCAGCCATGGGTATCCGGCGCGGTACCGTGCTGGATCGCCAGCAAAGCCTCACGCAGGGCCATCGTGACCGGGCCGTTCTCGCCCTTGTTGATGCTCATCTCAAAGCCATTGGCCTTGGCTTCGCCTACCGGCGTGATGACGGCGGCGGTACCGCAGGCGAACACTTCGGTCATGCGGCCGGATGCGATGTCGTCGCGCCATTGCTGGACCGTGAGCTTGCGTTCCTGCGCTTCGTAGCCGAGATCCTTGGCCAGTTGCAGCAGGCTGTGGCGGGTGATGCCGGGCAGTAGGGTGCCGCTCAGTTCGGGGGTGACCACGATAGTCTTGCCGTTTTCCTGGTAGACGAAGAACAGGTTCATGCCGCCCATTTCTTCTATGTATTCGCGGTGCACGGCGTCCAGCCAGACCACCTGGTCGCAGCCTTTTTCCTGGGCCTGTTCCTGGGCCAGCAGGCTGGCGGCGTAGTTGCCGGCGCACTTGGCTTCGCCGGTGCCGCCGGGCGCGGCGCGGACATAGTCTTCGCTGATCCAGACCGTCACCGGCTTCACCCCTTTGGGGAAATAGGCGCCGGCCGGCGAGGCGATCAGCACGAACAGGTATTCCTTGGAAGGGCGCACGCCCAGGTAGGGGTCGGTCGCGATCATCAGCGGGCGCAGGTACAGGCTCTCGCCGATGTTTTCCGGCACCCAGGGGTGGTCCAGGCGTATCAGCTCGTCGGCGGCATGCAGGAATAGTTCGACCGGCATGGCCGGCATGGCCAGGCGCGCCGCGCTGCGGTTGAAACGCTGGCCGTTGGCCTCGGGCCGGAAGGTCTTGATGCCGCCGTCGGCCTGGGCGAAGGCCTTGAAGCCCTCAAAGATGGCCTGGCCGTAGTGCAGCGACGAGGTGGAAGGGTCCAGGTTCAGGGGCCCATAGGCCTTGACCTCGCCTTGCTGCCAGGCGCCGTCGCGGTAGGGAATCACCACCATATGGTCGGTGAAGGTGCGGCCGAAGCTGAGGCTGCTCAACTGCTCGGCGCGCTGGGCGTCGCTGAGCATGTTGGCGGAAGGCTTGATGAGGAGGCTGGGGAGGCTGTGGCTGGCTGTGCTCATGGGGTGGACTCTGGAAAATAAGTGGGAGCCGAAATGGTGACGGCAGGTAACATTGCTGATTGGTGTGTGGTTTTACCCCACATAATAGCAAAATTCACCACGGCTGATGTGCAGATGAGCAGAGGGTGTGCCGACGAGGCCGGCCTTGTAGGGTGGGCAGTCCCTGCCCACGCGGATTCAAGGCCTGGATACCCTGGGCAAAGAAGCTATTTCCAGGAACAAGACGGCGTGGGCACGGGTGCCCACCCTGCAAGCTGCGGCTATGCCACGGCTTGCAGGCGCCCCCTACTTGCCCAGGTCCTGCATGGGCGTGCGGTAAGTCTCGCGTGCGGTGGCCACCGAAATGGCCGCGATCAGGGCGGTCACGCTGGTGAATAGCGCGACCGGCATCCAGCCGTCCACCCCCGGCTTCAGGATGGCGGCGCTGATGGTGGGGGCGAAGCCGCCCAGGGCGAAGCCGATCTGGGTGCCGATGGCCATGCCGGACAGGCGCACCCGGGTATCGAACATCTCGCCGTACAGCGAAGGCCAGATGCCGTTGGCGGCGCTGTACACCACGCCCGACAGCAGCAGGCCGAAGCTGAAGATCAGCGCGATATTCGCCTGGCTGATCGCCCACAGGTAAGGCCACACCAGCACTGCGGAACCGAGCGCGCCGAAGATGAACACCGGCTTGCGGCCGATGCGGTCCGACAGGGTGGCAAAGGCGGGGATCGCGCCCAGCGCGATCACATTCGCCAGGATCAGCACGGTCAGCATGGTGGCGCGCGGGATGTGCACGGTGTTGACCGCGTACGACAGCGTGAATACGCTGAAGATGGTGCTGACCACCGAGATCAGCGCGGCAAAGATCACCCGCAGCAGGTTGGCCTTATGCTCGCGCAGCAGCGTGGCGACCGGCAGCCGGGCCGGCTTGTGTGCGCTTTCTTGCTTGAAGGCCGGGGTTTCCGGCAAGGTGCGGCGCACCCACATGCCGACCGCCACCACCACCGCGCTCATGAAGAAGGGGATGCGCCAGCCCCAGGCCAGCAACTGGTCTTCCGGCAGCGCCGAGATCGGCAGGAACACCAGGGTCGCCAGGATCAGCCCGGCCTGGGTGCCGCTCAGGGTGAAGCTGGTGTAGAAGGCGCGGCGGTGCGGCGGCGCGTGTTCCAGGGTCATGGAATTGGCGCCGGCCTGTTCGCCGGCGGCCGACAAGCCCTGCAGCATGCGCAAGACGACCAGCATGATAGGGGCAGCGATGCCGACCTGGCCGTAGGTAGGCAGCAAGCCCACCAGGAAGGTGGAGATGCCCATCAGCAGCAGGGTAAACGTGAGCACCTTCTTGCGCCCGTATTTATCGCCGACGTGGCCCAGCAGCACCGCGCCTATCGGGCGCGTCACATAACCCACCCCGAAGGTGGCGAAGGCGGCCACGGTGGCCGCGGCCGGGTCGAAAGAAGGGAAGAAGATCTTGCCGAACACCAGCGCCGCCGCGGTGCCGTAGATAAAAAAGTCATAGTATTCGACCGCGCTGCCTATCCAGCTGGCCAGCGCGGCTTTGCGCGGCGAGCGCGCGGTGGATTTTTCTTCGGCGCCGCTGGGGGTATCCGCAGCGGTTTGCGCAGGGGTGTCTCGCATGATTGCAGTAGTTGACATAGCGTTCTCCATGATACGTCAGTGTGTTGGTTTGGGTCTTGATCAGCGGCGGTTTAAAAGCGATGCAAGATACCGGCTTGCAAACCCGTCAAGTTCTTGCCGTTGATGTCGGCGCCGGCCAGGTTGGCCGAGGGCCCGGCCGATCCGCTGAAGCGGAAACCCGCATTGGCGTCGTTTTTCATATAGTTGACAAAGCCGTACAGCGTGGTGCGCTTGGACAGGTCGTAATAGGCGCCCAGATTGCCGCCGCGCGCGCCGGCGTCGGCGCCCGAGGTGTCGCGCATCACGCCGTACAGGGCGCCCACCCGCAGCAGCGGGCTGAGCCGGTAGTCGGCGGATACCTGCACGATGTTGTAATAGCGGCCGGCGTTCAGGTCGGTGCCGGGGAAGAAGTTGTTCGGGCTGCTGACATTGTTCAGGATGGCGCCGGCGTTGCGGCCGTTGGCATTGGCGGTAGAGTTATTGCTGCGGACAAAGGCCAGGTAGACGGTGCCGGCGTCGTATTTATAGTTGGCGTACAGGTTGTGGTAGACGATCTTGTCGTGCACGGTGGCGGTCAGGTCGTTCGGGCTGGCCGAGAGGCCGGCGTAGCCGACCCGGAACGGTGCGTATTGATAATCCAGGCCCAGCTGGTAGATGCCCTTGTTGCCGCTGGTGGCGCCGCCGTTTTCCGGCAAGGCGTAGTGCAGATCCAGTTGCAGCCCGGCCATGCGCGGCGACTTGTAGGAAATGTCGTTGTCGTAGCGCGAAGGCACGCCAAAGGTATTGATGATGGAGCCGAAGGTGGTGCGGTCGGTATAGTCGATCGCGCCGCCGATGAAGAAGATGGCGGTGTTTTGCCGCCCCAGGCGGAATTCACCGACCGGGGTATTGATGCCGACCCAGGCCTGGCGGTCGAACAGGCGGGCGCCGTCGGCCTGGCTGCCGCTGTCGGCATTGATGCCTTGCTCCAGGTTGAACTTGGCTTCCAGCCCGCCGCCCAGGTCTTCCGTGCCGCGCAAGCCCAGCCGGCTGCGCAGTATCGCGCCGTCGTTCAGACCGGTGATGCTCTTGCCGCTGCTGCTGCGGATATAGCCCAGGTACTGGTCGACGTCGCCGTAGAGCGTGACGCTGGACTGCGCCTGCGCCATGGCCGAACAGGCGGACAGGGTGCACGCTGCGATGATGGTTTTTTTCACAAATATCTCCGTATGGTTTTGTTGTAATGACTCAGTCATGCGGCGCAGGGCGTGCGCCGCTTCCCCTCAATTTGTTACCGAAGTGAGGGGGCTCCGTGTTTAAAAATCTTAGAGGCTGCTACGCAAGGCCAGCGCATGGATCGCCAAGGCATAGCCCTGCACGCCGAAGCCGGCCAGCACCCCTTGCGCCACCGGCGACAGGCAAGAGTGGTGGCGGAAGGGTTCGCGTGCATGCACGTTGGAGATATGCAGTTCGATCACACGCACGGCGGCGCCCTTGATGGCATCGTGCAGCGCAATTGAGGTATGGGTGTAGCCGCCGGCGTTCAGCACCACACCGGCCAGCGTGCCGGCGGCCTCGGCCTGGCCGGCTTCGTGTATCCAGTCGATCAATACGCCTTCGTGGTTGGATTGGCGAAAATCCAGCGCAAAGCCCTGCGCGCGGCAAGCGTCGCGGCAGATGCCTTCGACGTCGGTCAGGGTCTGGCGGCCATACACCGCAGGCTCGCGGCTGCCGAGCAGATTGAGGTTGGGTCCGTTCAATACCAGGACGGATTTTGGGTGGGCATGCATCGTGTCTCCTCCTGCGCCTGTTGGTTTTTATGGTGCGCAGCTAATTTTTATTTCCAGGTACCGCTTCAAACTCCGTAGGGTGGGCACCCGTGCCCACGCGGAACTCGGTATGCACATCACAGCGTGGGCACAGCGTGGGCACTCGTGCCCACCCTACGAACTCTCTTACTTTCTAAGCCATCGTTGCGTGCCTTGCCGTCGGCTGCAGCACCTGCAGGCTGCGCCGCAATACCTGGTCGGTCACCCACTTGGCGGCGCGGTGGGCGCGGCTGGCGACGATCTCCGGCGACAGTTGCAGGTAGTCGTCGTTGAACACTTCAAAGCTGTAGTCGCCGCGATAGCCGCCGCGGTCCAGCCGGCGCAGCAGGTTGCTCAGCTCGGTCGAATGCGCGCCTTCGCCGGGGAAGACGCGCAGGTGGCGCGCGGTTTCCAGCCGCTCTTCGGCGCTGCGGATGTCGCGCCACATATAGTCGGACAGCTGCACCATGGCGATCTTGTCGCTGGGGATGTCTTGCAGGCCGTCAAAGTCGGCCTGGTTGGCCAGCATGTGGAAAGAGTCGATCACCACGCCCAGGTTGGCATGGTCGGCCAGCTCCACCGCTTCCCAGGATTGCGTGTACTGGTTCACGTGGCGGCCCCAGGACAGCGCCTCGTAGCCGACCCGCACGCCCAGCGGCACCGCCAGCGTGGCCAGCTTGGCCAGGTGTTGCGCGATCAGGGCCAGGTCGCCGCTGGCGTGGCTGGAAGTGCTGGAGCACACCATCAGCAGCGGCGCGCCGACCGCCTTGCACACCTGCAGCATGTTCTTGGCGATGTCGAGTTTGTATTCATGCAGCGCGCCGGACAGGCCTTCGTAGTCACGCATCACCTGGATGCCGGTGACCCGTATGCCGCTGGCGCGCACCAGGCGCACCGCCTGGTCCAGCCCGCCCGGATGGCCGGCCAGGTCCTTGGCCCACAGCATGATCTGCGAAAATCCGGCCGCCTTGGATGCGCTCAGCTTGGATTCCAGCGGGCCGGCCAGGGTGATGCTGTCCATGCCGAAATTGCTCAGGTTCATAGGGCCTCCAGCGCGCGGAAGGCGTCCGATGACACGCCCGGCCAGCCGAATAGTTCCAGGTACAGCGGGGCCTGCTCGATCAGCATCTCCTTGCCTTTCTGGATGCGGCAGCCGCGCCGTTGCGCCTCGCTCAGCAGCTTGCTCATCTCTATCTTCATGCCGCAATCGACCACGATACAGGACGGCGATACGCCGTCCAGGTCGACCGGCAGGGGGTCGTCGGCATGCATGCCCAGCGGGGTGGAATTGACCACCAGGTCATAGCCTGCGGCGCGCGGCGGCGCGATCACGATGCGGGTAGCGGGGTAGGCCTGCTGCAGCCGGGCCTGCAGGGCCTCGGCCTGCTGGCTGCGGGTGTCGTAGATGGCCACCTGGCGGATGCCGCGTGCGGCCAGCGATGCCGCCACCGCGCAGCCGACGCCGCCGCTGCCAACCACCAGCGCCTGCGCCGTGTCCCAGGGAAAAGCCTGCTCGCCGCAAGTGCGGTCAAAGGCGCGGATGAAGCCCTCGCCGTCGATCAGGTCGCCGACCAGGGTGTGGCCGTCTGCGGCCTGATAGATGGCATTGCAGGCGCCGGCCAGCAGCGCGCGCGCAGTCGGCTGGCCCACCGCGTCCACGCTCATCGGCTTGTGCGGGATGGACACCAGGATGCCGCCGACATTGTCCATGGACATCAGCATGCGCACCGCGGCGATATAGGCCTCCGGCCTGACCTTCAGCGGGATCACGCGGGCGTCGATGTTGTGTTGCATGAAGTAGGCGTTGAACAGCGCCGGCGCCTTGACTTGCTCGACCGGCCAGCCTATCACCGGAAAAATGCGGGTAGTGCCGGAAATCTCAAGCATGCTTGTTCTCCAGGTGGCTGAGGTGGTTGACGAGGTTGCTGACCACCAGCTCGAAGCTGATGCCGCCCTTGTACAATTGGGTCAGCGCGCCTTTCTCGCTCGATTGCGCCGGCTCGCGGTCGATGAACACCATGCCCCGCTGCTTCAGCTGGCGCACCGCGGCCAGCACGTCCGGCGCGCCTATGCCTATGCGTATCAGCTGCTCGTCCCATTGCAGGCCGCCGGCGCCGTCGGGCGGCTCCACCAGTTGCAGGTAAAAGCTGTGGCAGGGGCTTTCCAGCAGGGTGCCCTTGGGCACCACGCCGAAATAGCGGCCCTCGGGCAGGGCATGGAAATCCATCAGCTGCTGGTAAAAATCGATCCACTCCGGCGAGCGGTCGCGGCCTATGGCCTGCACCACGCCGAAGAAATGCATGCCGGCCAGCGCCGGCGGATTGGCCGGTGCATGCGGGATGGGCTTGAAGTCGACGTCGTAGATGGAAAAATCGCGGAAGCGGTCGACGAAATACAGGATGGAATCGCCCACCCCATGCACGCCGGGGATGTTCAGCTCCATCACGCCGGCGCGGGTCTGTATGGCCCAGGCGCCCATGGAGATCGCGTGCCGGTAGGCCGCGTCGGCGTCGCGCACGCGCAGCGCAATCGCGCTGATCACGGTCGATTGCGGGTCGGTGTCGGATTGCGGCAGGGCGCGCGGATCGGCGTTGACGATCACGTTCATGCTGCCCTGGCGGTACAGAGTCACTTCGCGCGAGCGGTGGCGGGCGGTGGCCACGAAGCCCATCTGCTCCAGCAAGCCGCCCAGGGCCAGCGGCTGGGCGGTGGCATATTCGACAAATTCTATGCCGTCTATGCCTAGCGGATTATTCGGTTCAGGATTGTGTTCTTGCGCTGTCATGGTGGTTGTCTCTTATCAGTATCGGCTCGGCGGCCTTTTTCGTTGCGGTAGCGGCAAGCTGCTGGTTTGCCGCTTTGCTACGCATCTCGATAGGCCCCAGTGTAGGAAAGCCGCCCCGTGAAAAACAGTGCCCAAAACCTCGAATAATGCGACAATCGCTCAGATTGCGCGATTAGCGCACAAAATCGGGGATATCTGAAGATGAAAAGACCGGAATTGCTGGAAGTGGAGGTCGCCAAGCGCGACCTGATCGACGGCCTGATCAAGGGCATAGACGTGATCACCGCCTTTAACGACGACAGCGCCCGCCTGACCGCCAGCGAGCTGGCCGACAAGGTCGCGCTCAGCCGCAGCGCCGCCCGGCGCTACCTGCTGACCCTGGTGCACATAGGCCTGGCGGCCACCGACGGCCGCAGCTTCTGGCTCACGCCCAAGGTGCTGAACCTGGGTCGTTCCTACCTGGATTCGGCCCGCCTGCCGCGCGCCATCGTGCCCTTCCTGCAAAGGCTGACCCTGCAGCTGCAGGAAGCCACCAATTACTCGGTGCTGGAAGGCGACGACGTGGTCTATGTCAGCCGCGTCAACGCGCCGCGCCAGTTGACCACCGGCTTCGAACCCGGCACCCGCCTGCCGGCCTACACCTCCACCGCCGGCCGCGTACTGCTGTCGGCCCTGCCGGACGAAGAGCTGCGCGCCTACCTGGAGCGAGTAGAGCTGATCGCCTACACCCACCTGACCCTGATGGACAAGGAACAGCTATTCCGCGAGATCCTGGCCATCCGCGCAGACGGCTTCGCCGTGACCGAGAACCAGTACGAGATAGGCTTTCGCGGCATCTCGGTGCCGATCAAGAGCCGGCGCGGCGTGCTGGTCGGCGCCCTCAGCGTGTCGATGCTGATCGCCAGCAGCTCCCGCGCGGAAGCGACGGCGCGCTGTGTGCCGGCTTTGCAGGCGACCGCGAATACCTTGATGATGTGGGTGTGAGAGAAGGCTGGCCGTGACGAGACTGATGTTGGATCAGCTAAGTTGAGGTGGAGCTTGCGGGACCTGCAGGAGCAGGGTGGGCCATTAAGGCCGGATGCAGGCCATACGAACAGTCATCGGATTGGCCCGCGCCATAAATCCCGGCTAGGCACCGCTTGCTGCATTTGTTTCCGCAGCATCGCGTGCCTACATCCGGCTAGGCCATGTTAAAACGGACCTTGTACTGGCCGCCGTCACCAAAGAAATTGATCAAGGGAAGCAGGCCGGACGCAGTCGTGATAGACAAGCGACTAATGCCCACCACATCGTCATTGGTCAGGTTGGCATTCAGCGCCTTGATGAACTCGGGCATGACCAGCGGCGACAACTGCGCAGCCGAGGCGCCGTTAATGGAACCAAAGGCTTGGAACACCGCCTTCATCCAGTTGCGGACATTGCTTAATTCTGTGCCGGCGATGTCTGGATTGACGTCCTCTTCCATTAAAGCGACGAGGACCAGGGTGTTGGTGTCAACACCGCTGGCGACAGGAACATTTGCCACCAATAAGTCTCCGGTGCTGACTTCGTTGTCCCACTCTCCCTTGCGTATCATTTTGACGTCCGCACTCTCTGGCTTGCCGGGATGACCGACAAAGACAACAAAATAGGGGCTGTCCGCGCCAGCTTCGTCGGTTTCTTCAACACATCTGAATTCCTTCAGGATGAGATTTGCCATTGTGTTCTCCACTATAAAAATCCGGGTTGCCTAAGTCTCTTGCCTGCCCGGTCGCAGCAACCCAAAAGCGGCCAGGCCCAACAAGGACATCAGCGGCAAGCGCGCGGGCGTGCAGCACCCGCGAAGCGAGTTCGCTTGAGCGCTTGGTTGGGCAAGGCGCTCGCAGATTGGCAGATCAGGATGACGCACCGGCTATGCCTGGCGCTTAAGGGGTGGAGGGAGTCGGTATGGAGTAAAGGGGTGCTGCAAGTCGTGCTAATTCGATAATGTTATTTATAGATCATTTTGCAAAAATAGCAAGAATAAAAAAATGACAATAACTGCATGCTGGCGAAGTTTTCCGCAAGAAATAATTTAACCGAGAACCGGTTCAGCGAGGCGGGCGCGCATTTTCACGCCGCTTCGGGTGCGCGCCGACCGCCGTGTCCTAGGGGGTAATCGGTTCTGCGCCGATGCTTCGCATCAAGCACGGTAGCTTGGACTGACGCCTTGCCAGCCCAGCATTCAACGAATTAGTCGCATGGTAAATACGGTCGTTGAATTTGATCGCAAGAAACGGATAGAGCGCCAGAGATTTCTTCACTAAGCTGATAAGTCGAAATCAAACGAATATGAGGATTAGGAAATGAATCAGCTATCAGGAAAAGTTGCGATTATCACTGGCGCAAGCTCAGGCATAGGATACGAGACGGCGAAATTATTTGCCAAGGAGGGAGCGAAAGTCATCGTGACGGCGCGCCGTCAAGTTGAGCTGGACTCACTTGTTTCTGAGATTGAAAATAACGGAGGCGAAGCGATTGCCGTCGCAGGAGACATCAGGGACGAGAAGCTTGCCCACGCATTGGTGGAGAGTGCGGTCGGTCACTATGGGGGACTCGATATTGCCTTTAATAATGCCGGTTCGATAGGGGAAAGTGCATCGGTTTCCGATATTTCAGTGGATGTCTGGAATGCAGTTCTCGACACAAACCTGACCAGTGCATTCCTTGGCGCGAGACATCAAATTCCGGCAATGGTAAAGCGGGGCGGTGGGTCAATCATATTCACATCTACCATTGTTGGCCACACAGTTGGCTTCCCGGGGATGGGTGCCTATGCGGCCAGCAAGGCCGGATTGATCGGTCTCATGCAAGTGATCGCTGTTGAATATGGCTCGAAGGGAATCCGAGCCAATGCTCTTCTACCGGGCGGAACAGATACGCCGATGGGCCGCGCCGTCACCAATACGCCGGAAGCTCGCGCCTTTGTCGAAGGACTACACGCTTTAAAGCGCCTTGCGCTGCCGGAGGAGATTGCACGCTCGGCGCTCTACCTGGCATCCGATGCATCGAGTTTCACGACGGGTTCCACACTGACGGTCGATGGCGGAGTTTCCATTAACCGGACGTAATCGGCAGCCATTTACGCCGTAAACGTCAAGGCAGGGCCGTTTGTACGGGCGGTGCCTGTGCCTGCATGACGTGAGGTTGAGGCACAAATCGGTTGTGTGCGCAAACTCGATTAAGGACCACTAGTGTTCGTAGATATAATTGAACGTGCAGGGTATTTTTATGAGCCTGTACCAGTTGAATAAGCCGCGTGAGGTTTTAAGAATGTTGGGCTGATGGAGCTTTAGCCCAACCTGCGAACTGCATCCGGGCTTAGCCCCGCCCGGCAGCATCACACCTTCTTGACAAACTCCGATTTCAGGCTCATCGCGCCGAAGCCGTCGATCTTGCAGTCTATGTCGTGGTCGCTGTCGACCAGGCGGATGTTCTTGACCTTGGTGCCGACCTTGACCACGCCGCCCGAACCCTTCAGTTTCAGGTCCTTGATGACGGTGACGGTATCGCCGTCCTGCAGGATAGTGCCGGCGGAATCGCGGTAGACCTTGGCGCCTTCTTCTGCTGGTTCGGCGGCGGCCTGCGCGCTCCATTCATGGGCGCACTCGGGGCAGATGTACTGGCCGCCATCTTCGTAGGTAAATTCGGAATTGCATTTTGGGCAGGGAGGTAGGGCGCTCATTGTGTGGTCCTGTAATTCTGTGGGCTAAGGCCTTGGCCTTAAAAAACCAGCAGTATACTCCCTGGCGAGGCCAATACAAACCTGTGCAGCGCCGAGCTACCCAATTATCCGGGCGGCGCTGCCGCAGGCGGCTTGCAAGCAGCCTGCAAGCGGCGCTCAATTTGATATTGCTTTGTTAATGCTTCCATGTCAATCTGGATAGACAGCTACTCGCCTCATTGTGTCGCCTTGCCGCCTTGGCGCGGGGATCGATGACCGCGGCCTGCCTATACAACGAGAGGAATGGACCCGCAATGAAATTCGCAAAAATGTACCTGGGTGTACTCGCCGCACTGGCCGCGACCGCTACATATGCGGCCGACCTCAAGCTGGCCATCGTCTACGACGGCAGCAAGTTTGACAAGTCGTTCAGCCAATCGGCCTCGGACGGGGTGGAACGCTTCAAGCAGGCGACCAGGCTCCCGGTACTGGAAGCGCAAGTGAATAGCACGACCCAGAGCGAACAGGTATTGCGCAGCCTGGCGCGCAAGAATATGGACATGATCGCTGTGATCAGCTTTTCCCAGGCCCAGGCGGTGCAGACCGTGGCCGCCGAATTCCCCAAGGTGAAATTCGTGCTGATAGACGGCGTGGCCAAAGGCGACAACGTCAAGTCCATCCTGTTCAAGGAAGAAGAGGGCTCCTACCTGGTCGGGGTGGCGGCGGCCTTGGCCAGCAAGAGCAAAAAGATAGGTTTCATCGGCGGCATGGATATCCCGCTGATACGCGCCTTTGCCTGCGGCTATGCGCAAGGGGCCAAGGCGACCGACGCCAAGGTAGAGCTGAGCCAGAACATGGTGGGCACCACCTCCACCGCCTGGAATGACCCGGCCAAAGGCGGCGAACTGGCGCGCGCCCAGTTTGAGCGCGGCGTCGACGTGGTCTTCGGCGCTGCCGGCGGCACCGGCCTGGGCATCCTGCAAACCGCCAAGGAAAAAGGCCGGCTGGCGATCGGCGTCAACTCCAACCAGAACTACCTGTATCCCGGCACCATGCTGACCTCGATGCTGAAGCGGGTCGACAATGCGGTCTACGACAGCTTCACGCAATTAAAGAACGGCCAGTTCCAGGCCGGCGTCAGCAGCGTAGGCTTGAAGGAGGGCGGCGTGGACTGGGCGCTGGACAAGGATAACCGCGCCCTCATTTCAGAGTCGGCCGAAAAACGCATCAATGCCGCGCGCCAAGATATCATCGCCGGAAAAATCAAGGTGGTCGACTACCGCGCCGCCAACAGCTGTTCCATTTGAGCCCCCGCTTAATTTTGCCTGGCCGCGCCTGTTGCGCCTGTTTGCCTGCGCCGATTAGCAATCGAACAAGCTTGCATTCTGCATAGCGGGCGCTGCTCAGACACTGCTCAGTCACTATTTCCTGGGCTGCACGCCGCGTGCACGCAATTCTCGAAAAATGCTTGTTATTCGCGGGCTGTTTGGCTAGGATCATTGTGTATGCCGGTTAAAAAAAATTAAAATTGGATATGCAGATAGCACAAATAGCAATAAAAAGTGATCAGGCCCGGCACCGAAATCACCCTGCGGCACCACTCAAGGCAAGTCTTGTCCCGGCCACTCCTGCGCCATGGCTGCGGCAAGTGCTGCGCAAGCTGCTGCTGTCCCTGGCCGCCTGCGCACCCTGGGTTCCGCTAGCGGCGTACGCCGACTGTTCGCGCCCCATTGTCGCGCCCATGGCGCCGACAGGCACCGGCGTCATTATAGAAAAAGACAAGATCAGCGGCATCTATATCGATGTCTTGCGCAGCGTCGGCAAGAAGGAGGGCTGCAGCTTCGTTTTTTCAGCGGTGCCGCGCGCGCGGCAAGAGGCCCTGTTCCAGGCCGGCCAGTCCGATCTGCTGGTCCCGGCCACCAGGTCCCCCAGCCGCGACGAGGCCGGCATCTTCGTGTCGCTGGTCTCGGTCCGTCCCACCCTGATTTCGCTGGAATCGGCGCGTCCCGCCATCCATAACCTGCAGGAAGTGCTGGAGCGCCGCGAGCTGAAGCTGGCACTGCTGCGCGGCTACAATTACGGCGACAACTACCAGGCCCTGATCAAGGAGCTGGGCAAGCAAGGCCGGCTGATACTGGAAGCCGACACCATCTCTATCGCCAGGCTGATCATGGCCGGCACCGCCGACGCCACCATCATGACCTCGCTGGTCTTTGCCGGCGCGGTGCAGATGGATAGCCGGGTGCTGGAGATCCAGAACAAGCTCAGGTATGAAGTGCTGGACGACCTGCCGTGGATAGACAGCGGCGCCTATATCTCCAGGACCGCGCTGAACGGCAGGGACAGGGACACATTGCGCGAGCTGTTTGAGCACATCGCCAAATCGGGCGTGTTCTGGGCCGCCGTGCGCCGCTCCAACCAGCCAGAAGCGCTGAAGGACAGCGTACGCCCGCGTGCCGGCTCGCCGACGGCCCCCGAATAAGCATAGAGCGACGCAAAACCCGGCCAGCAAATGACGGGAAGCCAGCCGGACAATCCGGCGCAAACTTTTTACCACTTATGTCTACCTCATCAACCGAACTCCAGCAGCGCCTGGTCTCCATGGCGCAAGAATCGCCCTGGCTCATGTCCGCCCTGTCCGCCGTCCGTGGCCTGGGGCTAGCGTCCTGGTGCATAGGCGCCGGCGCCATTCGCAATCTGGTCTGGGATACGCTGCATGCATTTCCGACGCCATCGGCCTTGCCCGACATCGACGTGGCCTACTTCGACGCCGCGGACCTGTCGGCCGAGCGCGATGCCGATATCCAGCGCAGACTGAGCGCCGCCTTTCCAGGTCTGCCCTGGGAGGTGACCAATCAGGCCGCCGTGCACCTATGGTTTGAGCGCAGCTTCGGGCACGCCGTCCCGCCGCTGACTTCGCTGCACGAGGCCATCGCCTCATGGCCCGAATACGCAACGGCGGTAGGCCTGACGCTGCGACAGGACGACACGATAGAAGTCATTGCGCCTCACGGCCTTGAGGACCTGTTCTCGCTCACCGTTCGACGCAACCCGGCGCGCGTCAGCATCGACACCTATCGCCAGCGCATCGAGCAAAAGCGCTATAGCGAGCGCTGGCCGCGCGTCAAGGTCATTCATTGCTGAGTCTTCCTCGGGCTCAGGCGGGCCAAGCTGGCCGCCGAGCCCAAGCTCTTCGAGCGGCCATCAGCCGTCATCCACGTAATCTCCCTGATGTCCAAGGTGTTGGACTTACCAGCCCAATCTACGCTATGGCTGTTATCATGTATCTTGCAGTATTGCGAATACTCGGCTACATGGTTAAGAGAATATTTTTCAGGCAACGGATAGAATTTTTTCATGGACGAACACGACCTTCGAGCACACCATCTTATCTCTGATATTGCAAATACCTTTCCAGATGTTGGTGAAAAAATGCGGCGCACGGTCGATGAATTGGATTTAGATGGCTTTCAGCCTACGTTCATGCTGGAAGCTTTCGCGACTGCTACGACCAATGCTTTTGTAAACGGTGATGATAAAACGGCGAGGCAGCATCTTGAATTTATCGAGAATCGAATCGATCCAACAGACAATTACATCTTCGAACTTATTGATGGATTTTACGTTGGGAATCTGATGATTGGAATTTCAAAGGCACTTCATGTCGTAGGCATGCGCCTTATGCCATTGAATATTCAACTGATGTATGAGCGCCTCCACGGAAGCCGCTTACAGTAGCGCGTAGGTTGGGCTGGTAAGCCAAAAATTTTCCATCAGCGCAGTTGTTTTGATGACTGCTTACACGCTGGGCTTATTCAAGTTAAGGATCACTCTGTGTTTACGAATGACGATTTTGAAAAAATCCATTGGCACGACAATGCCATGCATGGATTTTCCATTTTGGAGGGCGAAGACGGATGCGAGGGGAAGTTACTTCTCGATATCGACTTCATCACTGAATGGCTGCCGCCTTCAAATAATATGATCAGCTTTAAGATAGCACCGGCCGATCTCACTTTTCATGATGTCTCTGATCTAGTCATTTCGATTGACTATGCCGTAGCTACTGCAGCTGTTCAACCGATGAATATTCACGAAATTCATCGAGAGGCTATCGTCTATCCAAATGGCCACTCTTCCTTCCGTTGGAAAATTGATATTCATTGGCCTCCAAACGGTTTTATTTCATCCGAATCCAGCGGCTTCACCCAGGTTTTTCGGAGTGAACCAACATTTTCTGATGCTCAGTATTTGTCAGCTTCGAAGCGAAAGAAATAACCTCTAGCTTCAAGTATCATTAGCCCGTCTGGCCTGAGAGCAGCTGCCAGCCCCATTTTGTGCTCCAGCCGGCCTTGATACGATGAAGAAAAATAAACCGATACACACGCTGAAGGCCTGCGCAGCCGCAGCCGCATTTTTACTGCAAGTGCAGGGCGCCGATGCCGGCACGCCTGAGCTCGGCGCTGCCGTCTTTCCTGCCGCCTCGTGGGAAGCCGCTCCCGCATCGTCGCTCGATACCGCCTGCCGCAAGCAGCTCAATCAAGCCCGCGAGCTGCTGCAAGCGGGGCCGGCGACTGCCCTGCTAGCAGTGCAGGACGGCCGCATCCTGTTCAGCTATGGCCCAGTTGACCGGGTCAGCATCGTCGAATCGGTCAGGAAAAGCATACTCGCGATGCTGTACGGAAGATACGTCGCCGACGGCAGCGTCGATCTGGATAAGACGCTGGCCGAGATCGGCATCGACGACGTCGGCGGGCTGCTGCCGCTTGAGCGCCAGGCGCGGCTGCGCGATGTATTGGCAGCGCGATCGGGGGTGTATCATCCCGCCGCCAATAGCGGCGACGACACCCGCGCCGCGCCGCCGCGCGGGTCGCAGGCGCCCGGCAGCTACTTCCTGTACAACAACTGGGATTTCAACGCGGCAGGCGGGGCCTTTGAAATGCTCACCAGGCGCAATATCTACCAGGTGTTTGAAGACGAACTGGCGCAGCCGATGCAACTGCAGGATTTTCATCGGTATGACCCCCGTACCGACGTTCACCGGCAGGATGGCGACAGCACCCGCTCCCGGTTCTCGCCTTACCATTTCTTCCTGTCCACGCGGGACATGGCGCGCATCGGCTACCTGATGCTGCACAAGGGGAACTGGCAAGGCAAGCAGTTGGTGCCCGCGCAGTGGATAGAAAGCATCACCACGCCGGTGACCGTCTCGGCGGATATGCATCCGGCCAGCGCTGTTGCGCATCGTCTCGATTACGGCTACATGTGGTGGATATTCGACGAGCCGCCCGGCTCGCCTTTGCAAGGCGCCTATATGGCCTGGGGTCTGCACGGCCAGTACATCCTGGTGGCGCCGGCGCGCCGGATGGTCATCGCCCTTAAACGCGAGGTGCCGGTCATGGGCAGCTGGAATGTGCCCAGGGTGCGCGAGCAAGCTTTTCTGGCGGTGGCAAGAACGCTGGCCAATGCGCCATGCCAATAATGCCGGGATGCATTCTATTTTTCCTGGGAAACTCAGCGGCAAGCCAGTGAAGTCGGAGTGCCGGGCCTTTTCGTGGCGCTCGTAAAGATTGCCCGGCCGCTGTGATTCGCCCGCAGTAGCGGCTGGTATTCGGGGCCAGAACTGCTACACTTTTAGGGCTCGCGAGCCCCTCCTTGCGTTTCTTGCTGCGTTTCTGGCGCCATCTTTGCATGGCGCCAAAATCAGGGCGCCTGCAGCAGATCGCCTTTTTTACACGACCGGGGGAATCATGCTTGCAGCAACGCGACTGAAGGAAGACGCTCTCGGCATAGGCGAATCCGTCATCATGGGGGTGGCTGGCACTGCGCCGGCCTTCAGCATAGCGGCCACCACGGCGACCCTGGTGGCGGCGGTCGGCACGCTGGCGCCGGCCAGCCTGCTGTATTGCGGGCTGATCATGTTCGGCGTGACCTTCAGCTATATGCACCTGAACCGCGTCAGCCCGAATGCCGGGGCCGCCTATGCCTGGGTGGGCAGCGTGTTCCACCCGCTGCTGGGTTTTTTTGCCGGCTGGGCCCTGCTGGTGGCGTCGGCGGTGTTCATGGTGTCCGGCACCATTCCCGCCGCTACTGCCACGCTATTGCTGCTGGCGCCGTCACTGGCCGACCAGCCGGCGATGGTGACCCTGGTCGCCGCCGGCTGGCTGCTGGCCGTCAGCGCGGTGATCGTCAAGGGCATCAAGCCCACCAGCTATTCCCAGATCCTGATGACCGGGCTGGAGCTGTTGATTTTGCTGGTGATCATGGGGGCGGCGCTGGTCAGGTTCGCCGGCGAGCACGCAGCGCCGGCGGCCCATGCCTGGTCGTGGAAGTGGTTTGCGGCGACCCAGTTCTCGCCGCAACTGTTTGCCACCGGGGCCATCACCGCGCTGTTCTTTTTCTGGGGCTGGGACGTGACGGTCAACCTGAACGAAGAGACCAGGGATGCCAGCCGCGCGCCGGGCCAGGGCGCGCTGTGGGCGATGGTAATCGTGCTGCTGCTGTTCATGTCCTTCGCCGCGGTCAGCCTGCTGGTGCTGGACGACCGCGAAATCGAGCAATCCAGCACCAATATCGTGTTTGCCATCGCCGAAAAACTGTTTCCCCGGCCGTGGAGCTATATGGCGGTCATCGCGGTGATGCTGAGTTCGGTCGGCACGCTGGAAACCTCCATCCTGCAGTTCACCCGCACCATGTACGCCAAGGGCCGCGACGGCGTGCTGCATCCGCGCTATGCCATCCTGCACAGCCGCTGGCAGACGCCGTGGATCGCCACCGCGCTGATCGCGCTGTTCGGGCTGGTGCTGTTATTGCTGGCCTCCAATTTCCCGACGGTCAACCTGATCATCAAGGATTCGGTCAATGCAATCGGCTTCCAGGTCGCCTTTTACTACGGGCTGGCCGGCCTGGCCTGCGCCTGGTACTATCGCCGGCAGGCATTGCAGTCGGTGCGGCAGCTGCTGTTCCTGGTACTGTGGCCGCTGGCCAGCGCCGTCTTCCTGTTCTTCATCGCCGCCTACAGCATCCCCAGCTTTGACCTGGCGACCAATATCGTCGGCCTGGGCGGGATTGCGCTGGGCGCCATCCCTTGCTGGCTGAACCGCAAGCGGCCCAAGGATGCGGGCCGATAGTTATGGTGATGCCGGCCTTGCCTCCCAATCGGCGCGCGTCATGTCGTATACGGCGGTATCCATCTCATACCATCGTTCGACGCCGCGATAGTGCATGCCCAGGCGCTGCATGACCTTGGCCGAGGCGGTGTTGTCCTGGTGGCAGACCGCGCACAGCAGCTCGGCGTCCAGCGTCTCGAAGGCGAAGGCCGCCATCTGCTGCGCCGCCTCGGAAGCGTAGCCCTGGCCCCATTTGTCGCGCCGCAGCCGCCAGCCTGTCTCCAGCGGATTGGCCGGGTCGCGTCCCAGATACTGGATGCAGCCGGCGCCTATCAGTTCTTGGCTGCCGAGTTCGATAAAGCCCCACCATGAAAAACCGTATTTGACCCAGCGCGGCTTGACCAGGTCTATCATCGCCTGCGTATCTTCGCGCGTGTTGGGCTTGCCGGTGATATAGCGCATGACCTCAGGGTCGCGGTTGAGTTCAAACAGCCCGTCAAGGTGGCTGTCATTGAGCGGTTCCAGGCGCAGGCGTCGGGTAGTGAGTATGGTCATGGGCTGGCTAATAAGAAATTAAGGAGATTAAATCTGTCAGCGAACAAGGAAATATCCGGGGTGAGATTCCCGCTCCTGAATATCGGCGACAGGGGTTTCAGGAGCCTGCCGGCTCAATCACCGATGTCACCGAAATATAGCCGGTCCCGGATCTTCCATCAAGCCAGCCGCCGCTTCGATGGCCGCGGCGGTAGTTCTGCTGCACTGCAGCACATGCGTACCGCTTTTCCTTCCTTCGACATCCTATTTTCTCATGCCGGCAGGCACTTTCTTTTTCAAGGGAAAGTAATGATACCGGGGCGTATCGCCTGTTTTTCGAGTTTGCAGAAAACCGGATTGCGGCCGCAATAGCGGCTGGTATTCGAGGCCAAAACTGCTACACTTTGAAAGCTGTGGGCGCTTCCTGTGCGCCTGAGCCGGGTCCTGGCAGATGTCTTGGCAGAAGAGCTGGCCTTGTCTTTGCGCAGTCGTTTCGTGGTGCAAGTAGCAGCCGGCCGGCCTCGATAAGGACGGCGCCGGTATCGCTGCAGCCTATCAGAGGAGCTTAAAAATGGGTAAAGCGACGGAAGTGGTACAACAGGCATACGCGGCCTTTGGCCGGGGCGACGTGCCGGCCATCCTGGAATTGGTGGCCGACGATATTGATTGGGAGCTGGTCGGGCCCAAGAGTCTGGCTTACGCCGGCCCGCGGCGCAGCCGTAGCGAGGTCGGCGCCTTCTTTGCCGCACTGGCCGCGGCGGACAACATCACCGTGTTCGAACCGCGCGAATTCATCGAAGCCGGGGAGCATGTCACCGTGCTGGGCCGCTCGCAGGCGACCGCCCTGGACACCAAGCGCGAGTATGCGACCGAATGGGCGCATGTGTTTACGGTGAAGAATGGAAAAGTCACGCGCTGGCGCGGATACTCGGACACGGCGGCGCGTTACGGCGTGTAGCGGAAATTAAACCAACATCAAGAGTGAAACCCCATTCCGGCAAGGCAGGCGCGAGCGCGCTTGTCGCCGGCCTTGTCCTGCCCTGTCTTATCATAAGGAGCTTATCATCATGCGTATGTTACTGAGCGTAGTACTACCCCACGAGCCTTTCAATACCCTGGTCCGTGACGGCACCGTGGGCGCCAAGATTCGCAACATCCTGGAAGCGACCAAACCGGAAGCGGTGTATTTTACCGAGCAGGACGGGCACAGGGGCGCCGTGGTCGTGGTCAATGTGGAACGGGCTTCGCAGGTCCCGGCACTGGCCGAGCCCTGGTTCCTGAACTTTGATGCGGACTGCAAGTTCCGCATCGCCATGACGCCGGAAGACTTGCAGCAAGCCGGACTGGAAGCCCTGGGCAAGCAATGGGGTTAGCACTCATTTCATAAATAGGCCTGAGCTTGCCGCCCTTCAGATTATTTCATTGTGCGGCAAGACGTAACTCGCTCTCAGGTCTACCGTTGTATGCAGCCGCAATTTGGCGGCGGCGCTGTTTCTCTTGCAGATGGGGCACAGGTAAGAAATGGCGCCTGTGGCTGTGTGCGTCTCCAGCGCAGACTTGAGGCCGCATTCCAGGCAGGGCTGGCACAGATATTGGGTCAGGTTGGCCTGGTTGTCGGCCTTGTTCGCTAGTGCGAACCTGCCTTGCGGTTTGTAGGCAAAAAATCCCGTTGTCAGCTCCACCAACTGGTAGCCCTGGTGAGTCGCTATCGCCATTTCCATTTTTCTGAGCCTGGACCTGGTGTTGTCGAATTCCTCACGGGCAGAAATGAGCTCGCGCTTATGTAAAGACAGCGCCCGTTCGGCGCTGTCCAATTGTTTGTTCAGTTGTGCAAGCAATAATGTCAGTTGATCCTGCTCTCGCACACTCAAAGCCTTCTGCCCAAGTTCTTGCGCACTCTTGAGTGCCTTGGACACCGCGCTGACAAGGTACATGTCCATAAGAATGCACTCCATGCAAGTTTCTGGTTTCACTTCTTAAAACGCTAGGCGCGGCGCTCTCTGGTGTTTTCAATGTAGGGTTATGCCGCCACCATTTGCAATGCCAGACCGTCAATAATGCGGAAATCATTTTCTCTCAGCATTGCCGGCTTGTTAACGACCGTGCAGCAACCAGCGCAGGGGATGGCATTTCCTGAGCGGGGCAGGGGCCGCCGGGAGCAAAGAGGGAGGGCAGCGAGGAGGCAAGGAAGGAGTCAAGGCCGGGCCGCACATGTTTGCTTCACATCTGCGGCAATTGGCTTTACTATGGCGGCCTGTAGAATTGTATATACCAATCCTCGCCCATCAATCCGGAGACAAGCTTGTTATCACTAAAACAAAAACTATCGCAGATCCCTGAAGGCTCTGGCGCGCTGTTCTTTATCCAGATTTTTTCCACGCTGGGCTTTGCGGTGCTGTATTCCACGCTGGTGCTGTATGCGACCAAGAAACTGGGCTTCTCCAATAAGGAGGCGACCGCGATCATGGGCGTGTTCGGCGCGTTCAACTATGGCCTGCACCTGTTCGGCGGCTACCTGGCCGGGCGCTTCCTGAGCAACCGCAACCTGTTCGTGGGCGGCATGATACTGCAGGTGATAGGCTGCTTCTGCATTTCCGGCGGCACCACCTATCTGCTGTACTGGGGCCTGGCCTTGTTCCTGACCGGCAGCGGCCTGAACGTGACCTGCCTGAACCTGATGCTGACCCAGAGGTTCAAGCCGGAAGACACCCGCCGCGAAAGCGCCTTCCTGTGGAACTACGCGGGCATGAACCTGGGCTTTTTCATCGGCTTTACGGTGGCCGGCTACTACCAGCTGCAAGGCAATTACACCAGTCTGTTCATCTTCGCCACGGTCGGCAATTTCCTCGCCATCGTGCTGGCGGCCGGCAACTGGAAGGTGCTGAAAGACTTGAACACGCCGCTGCTGGATGCCAGCGCCTCGCAATTCAAGCTGCGCTTTTTGGCCGGCGCGGCAATCCTGGTGGGCCTGGTGCCGCTGGTGTATATCATGCTGCAGCATTCTGAATTCAGCGGCAACCTGGTCATCTGCGTCGGCGCCTTGATCGCCGCCATCCTGGCCTTCCTGGCGTTCAAGCACAAGGATGCGCGCGAGCGCAACAATATGTGGGCCTATATGATACTGACCGCGGGCTCGCTGGTGTTCTGGACGCTGTACCAGATGGCGCCGTCCGGCTTGCAGATCTTCGCCACCGACAATGTGGACCGCATGGTATGGGGCGTGGAGATTGCGCCGCAATGGATACAAAACATCAACAGCTTCATCATCATGATAGGCGGGCCGCTGACGGCCATGCTGTTCGACAGCCTGCGCAAGAAGGGCTGGAACATCGACCTCAGCCGCCAGTTCGCGGCGGCGCTGATACTGATAGGTATAGGCTTCCTGGCCCTGCCGCTGGGCATCATGCTGGCCGGCAGCAACGGCATGGTGGCCTTCAAATGGATCTTCATCAGCTACCTGTTCCAGAGCGTCGGCGAGCTGCTGATTTCGCCGGTAGGCTATGCGATGGTGGGCCGCCTGGCGCCGCGCCAGTACCAGGGCATCATGATGGGCAGCTTCATGCTGGTGACCGGGGTCGCCTCGGTGATTTCCAGCTGGTTCTCCGGCATGGTGCCGGAAGCCAAGGAAGGCCTGTCGGCCGCCGCCACCAATCCCACCTACACCAGCATCTTTTCCACATTGGGCTGGGCCAGCGTCGCGGTCGGCATCGTGATGGTGGGGCTGATCCCCTTCCTGCGCAAGATCATCAAGGACAGCGAAGCGCCGGAACCCGGCGCGGAACTGGCGACCCTGCCGGTGGCCGAGTTGCATGCCTAGTGCATCACACAGGCTGAAAGATTGAAGCGCAATACTTTGGTATTGCGCTTTTTTTTATGTCATATCCGTTTTGCGATAGCTGCATAGAGGCTTCATGCTGTCCTCGCCTAAAATTGCGCAAGAGACAATTGAATGTTATATTTGCAATATTGCATTTGAATATCTACTCATATCTATTCCCTAGCACAGTAGACAATGTGCTTCGATAACCCTTAGGCCAATACCGCTGCAAGAAAATCCGCTTCGAAGATGCTGCGTTTTGTCTTCGGTCGCATCCCTGCGTTGGCTTACAGAAAGAAAAACCATCTTCATGAAACGTCTCTTCGGCATCGTCCTTATCCTGTTTCTTTCGTCTTTAATGGCTGCTTGCGGTGGTGGTGATGGTAGTGGCAGCAGCAGTTCGCCCCAGTCCTCCGTCAAAGCCATAAGCGCTTTTTCGCTGGGTGGGATCTCCGGGACGATCAATGAAGCGAATAAGACCATCCTGGTACCCATCGCTTCCGGTGCCGATGTCACGGCACAGGTGGCCACCTTTACCAGTTCCGGTGCCAGCGTCAGGGTGGGCGCGGCGGTACAGGCCAGCGGCGTCACCGCGAATAATTTCACTAACCAGGTGACCTATACGGTTACCGCAGAGGACGGCACGACGGCAAATTACAGGGTGAGTGCACATAGCCAGTCAGTAGCCTACCAATTGAACCAGGCGCATTCGGGGCAAGCGAATTTTGCAGGACCTGTGGTCTTCCCGAGTACACCGGCCTGGAGCGTGAGCTTGAATGGAGCAGCGTCTTACCCATTGGTCGCAGGTGGAAAAGTATTTGTCATCACTGCCGGATTGAATGGAGGCTATGGCACAAATCTGTATGCGCTGGATAAGTCTACAGGGGCCATTGCATGGGGGCCGATAGCGATTTCGGGAAGCTATTTTTGGGCCGGCCATGCTTATGATCACGGCAAATTATTCGTCCTGAACTATGACGGCTTGCTGAAGTCTTTCGACGCGGCCACGGGGCAGGCTGGCTGGAGCGCCAAGCTGCCGGGCCAGTATGGTTTCTCCGCGCCGCCGACTGCGATGAACGGCATCGTGTACGTTGGCGGTGCAGGCAGCGGCGGCACCCTGTATGCGGTGGATGAGGCGAACGGCAATCTGTTGTGGAGCAAGCCAGTATTGAACGGCGACATAAGTTCTCCGGCCGTATCCGGCGATGGAGTGTTTGTCTCCTACCCCTGCCAGGTCTATAAATTTAATCCACAGACAGGAGCCTCGCTCTGGCACTATAACGGCCCCTGTGAGGGCGGCGGAGGCAAAACTGCCGTCTATGCAAATGGGCTGTTGTACGTGCGGGACTGGACTGACGTCACGCTCGGATTGTCCACCTTTAATGCCGCCACCGGAGCATTCGTGGGGAATTTAACCGCGACGACAAGTATTCCGGCAGTGACTGCGCAATACGCATTCACCATCTCCTCTGGAACCTTGCAAGGTGTCGGCCTGGCATCGCATAACGTCCTTTGGAGTTTTGCCGGGGACGGAGCGCTTGTTCCGGCTCCCATCGCGATTAATCAATATGTCATTGTTGGCTCCAGTTCGGGCAAGGTGTATGCGCTTGACGCAGTCACTGGCGCGCAAGCGTGGAGCGCCAATGTCGGAGCATCAATCGCGGGGCCGGATGAGCAGGGTGTTAGCCAGCCATTGACTGGATTCGGCGCCGGTGAGGGGTATCTGATCATCCCGGCAGGCAAGGTGCTCACAGCATGGAACATCGCTCCCTAAGTCTGCGGCGGAATTGTCGGCAACAGAAAGCCTGCCGTAGGGCCTGCGCCTGGATAGGCTGCCCGGAGCTGGGAGGCCTGCTGGTAGCCGGAGGCATGATCGCCGGTGCGCGGAGCGTGGCCAGCGGCCTGGAATAATTAACGAAAATGCACTAAGGTTAGATGTGCCCGGCCTTGCTTTCGCATGCGTCGGCTTCTTGTCAAAGATGTCGGTGCCCGGAGAAGGACCGTCCATGAAACCCGCCGCAACTCAAACGCAAGCGCAATTCGAAGCCCTCAGCGCGGTGACACTGGCGACCCGCGACATGGCGCGCGCGGTGGGCTTTTACCTGGCGCTCGGCTTCCCGCTCAAGCACGGCGGCGCCGGCGAGGCCTTCAGCACCTTCACCTTGGGCAACTCTTTCCTGAACCTGATCGCCGAAACCCACGGCCCCATCCACTGGTGGGGGCGGGTGATCATCCATGTCGCCGATGTCGACGTCATGTACCAGACGGCGCTCGCCGCCGGGCTGGCGCCGCAGTTTGCGCCGCGCGACGCGCCCTGGGGCGAACGCTACTTCCATATCACCGATCCGGACGGCCACGAGCTCAGCTTTGCCCGGCCCTTGCAGCGGGTTTAGCGGCGGCTTAGTGGCGGCTTAGCGGCAGGGTGGCACATGCTTGCCTACGGTTCCGGTTCCGGCTCCAGCAAGCGCGGCCCCGCGCCCTGTTCCGACAAGGCATCGAGCGGGTTGCGCAGCTTGCAGGCGACTATCGACAGGCAGCCGCAGCCTATGCAGTCGTCCAGCTGGTCGCGCAGCTGGGTCAGCTTGCTGATCCTGTCGTCCAGCTCTTGCTGCCAGCGGCGCGACAGCCTGGCCCAGTCGGCGGCGGTCGGCGTGCGGCCTTCCGGCAAGGACGCCAGCGCGTCGTGGATGGAGGCCAGCGAAATGCCGATGCGCTGCGCCACCTTGATCACCGCCACCCGGCGCAGCACGTCGCGCGTATAACGGCGCTGGTTGCCGGCATTGCGCAGGCTCTTGATCAAGCCCTTGGCTTCATAAAAATGGATGGCGGACACCGCCACGCCGCTGCGCGCCGCCACTTCGCCCACGGCCAGCTGCTTGCCGATGTCGGCCGGATTGATCTTTGCCATCATTTTCTCCTTGACCTCAAGTTTGCTTGAGGTTTTATAGTGATTCTAACTTAAATCAAAAAAGGAAGAATCGTATGCTGACCACGCAAACCCAGGACAAAAACAAGCTGCTGGTGCGCCGCCTGTATGAAGAATGCTTCAACACCGGCAAGCTGGAGCTATTGCATGAATTGCTGGGCGAAGACTTCATCGGCAGCCGCGGCGAGCGGGGCCCGGCAGAATTTGCCGCGACCTTAGCCGGCTTGTACCAGGGTTTCCCCGATGTGCGCTTCACGGTGGAAGACCTGTTCGCCGAGGGCGACCGGGTGGCTGTCAGGTGGTCGTTCCAGGCCAGCCATCGGGGCCCGTTTGCCGGCGTCGCCGCCAGCCACGCGCAAGTCGCACAGACCGGGATCGCGATCTACCTGGTCAGGGACGGCAAGCTCAGGCAAGCCTGGCTGCAGGCCGACAGGCTGGGGCTATTGCAGCAAATAGGCGGCGTGGCTGTCTGATCTCATGAAAAATCAACCCTGGAGAACCTGGTACACATGAGCACGGCTATCATACTCGGCACCGCCAGAAACGGCGGCAACACGCATCAACTGGCGCGGCATATCGCAGGCAGCGCGTCGGCCACCTTGTTTGACCTGGCAGACTACATCATCTGCCCGTACGACTATCAGCATCACAACAGCGGCGACGATTTCCTGCCGCTGATGCGGGAAATCCTGGGCTTCGACAATATCGTGCTGGCCTCACCGATCTACTGGTATGCGCCCAGCAGCGCGATGAAGGTGTTTCTCGACCGCTGGTCGGACCTGGTGACGATAGAAAAAGAGCTTGGACGGCGCCTGCGGCAGAAAAGCGGGGCCGTCATTGCCACCGGCGCCAATGCCGCGCTGACCCCGTGTTTTGAAGAGATATTCCAATTGACTTACCATTACCTGGGCATGCACTACAAGGGGATACTGTATTGCGCCTGCGAACAAGAACTACGCTTGCAACAGCACCGTATCGCGGTGGACGGCTTTGTCAGGAGACTCCATGCTGAGCGATCAACAGCTGACACTGTATCTGCATAGGCTAGGCTATGGCGGCGGCACCGCCGCCGAGCTGGGCAACCTGCGGGCGCTGCACCGGGCCCACATGCAGCATGTCCCGTTTGAAAACCTGGACATTCATCTGGGCCGGAAAATCAAGCTCACCACCAGCGCCCTGTTTGACAAGCTGGTGCTGCAAGGGCGCGGCGGTTTTTGCTATGAGCTGAACTACCTGTTCGGTGAACTGCTGACCTCCCTAGGTTTTGAAGTGCAGAGGCACTCGGCCAGGGTATACAGGGGCCAGGACAGCGACCAGGCTTTTGGACCAGATTTTGACCACATGCTGCTGTCGGTCACTATCCAGGGCGAGACGCTGATCGCCGACGTCGGGTTTGGCGACTCCTTCCTGGAAGCCCTGCCTTTGCAGGGAGAGCCGCTCATCCAGGGCGACGCCGGCTATGCCATACAGCGGCAGGGCAGCGCCTATGTCCTGCTGCAGCAAAAACAGGAGCCGCCAGGCGGGGAATGGCAGCCGCAATACCTGTTTGATCTCACCCCTTACGAAATAGGCGCATTCGAAGCAATGTGTAGCTATCAGCAAACCTCGCCGGAATCGGCCTTCACCCAAAAAACCGTGTGCTCGATCGCCACCGCAGACGGCCGCAACACCATTTCCAACCGGCGTTTCATCACCACCAGGGCTGGCGTGCGCAGCGAGCGCCTGATCGCCAATGAAACCGACTACCGGCAGATCCTGGAACGGGATTTCAATATCATCTTGCCGCCGGATGCAAGCCTGGAGCGGCTGCTGGCGGGGCCGGGGCTGAAAAAGTAAAGGCAAATGAAAAACGCCCCGCCAGCCTGAGCCGGGGCGTTGGCTCTGCGGTGGCCCGTGGGCCGGACCGCCGCACTAGCGCCCGCTAGTTCTTGTATCCCACCGGCCTGGCGCTGCCAACATACCTTTCATCCAGCACCCAGACCTCGTTATAGGCGGCGGGCAGCATCAGGTGGATTTCCTTCATGGCGTTGCCGTCGATGTCGAACTGGTAGCCGTCCACCAGTTCCATGCCGTTGCCGACACGCCGGATGAGGCGATAGTGGCCGCGCGGCAAGGTGCTGGGCATCCACCAGGCGGTGGTGCCGGGGGTAAAGCCCGGCCCCTGGTTGATGAGCGGCTTGCCATGCTCTTGCCAGTCGGCGGCAAACTGCGGGTTGCCCGCCGCTGTGCTGTTTTGCCGGTCTACCCCGGCGCAGGCGCACAGTAAAAACAGCAAACCCGCGACCAGCAGGCGCAGCAGCAGGTGGCTGCCGTGGGCAGGGTGGCGCAACAGAGTAAAAGTCAGGGTAGGGGGCGGGGTGGTGGTCGGGGTGGACATGGCGATTCTCCCTTCATGGTGCTAGGGGCAAAGCTTGCCTCTCTCAATAGAATTGTAATACCCCGCCGGGCTTCCGCCAGAAGCGTTACAGTTTGAAAACATCTGCAATGGAATGCGGTCAAATTGCGACAGTCGTGCAGCATTTTGGGTTCCGCTTACTCAAAGTAACAAGCGTTTCATCGTATTGGAGTATATTGCTATGAGGTAACAAAATAAAAATTCTTAATCTGGAGACAAGAATGCTGGAGACAGGAACGCAACAACGCAGCAGGCTGGCGATTATCGCTTATTCGGCGGCACTGACAACACTCACGGCATTAGCGGCCAGCGCCAGCGCATGGGCCCAGCAACCGCCCATCAAGATAGGCGTGATCGGCCCGGTCACCGGCAAATCCTCGGAAGACATGGGCCAGAGCATCGTCGGCGGCGCCCGCGTGTTCCTGGCCGACATCAACCAGATCGGCGGCATCATGGGCCGCCAGATAGAGCTGGTAGAGCGCGATGACCAGGCCAAGCCCGATGTCGGCGTCGCCTTGGCCAAAGAGATGGTGGAAAAAGACCATGTGGTCGCGGTGGTCGGCTTCGGCAATACCGGTGTCGCGCTGCCCTCGGCCAAGGTGTTCCAGGAAGCTAAAATCCCGCTGATCGTGACCGGCGCCACCGGCGCCACCCTGGTCAAGTCCTTCATGCCGCCCGCCTTCCCGACCAGCTATGTGTTCCGCACCTCGGCCAGCGATGCGCTGCAACCGATCGTGATCCTGAACGACGTGATCGACCGCCGCAAGATAGAAAAAATCGCCCTGCTGCATGACGAAAGCCCCTACGGCCAGTTCGGCAAGCAAAGCATGCTGGCCGAGCTGGAAAGGCGCAAGCTGAAACCGGTGGTGGTAGAGAGCTTCAAGGTCGGCGACCAGGACATGAGCGCGCAACTGCAGCGCGCCAAGGACAGCGGGGCACAAGCCATCGTCATGTACTGCCTGGGCCCGGACGCCGCCAGCGTCGTTAAAAGCGCAGAAAAACTGAAGCTGAAACTGCCGCTGGTCGGCCCCTGGACCATGTCGCAGCAAGCCTTCATCGACAAGTCCGGCGTCGGCGCCGAGGGCGCGCGCACCGCGGTCACCTTCATCGAGAACGACCTGAGCTCGGTCAGCAACCAGTTCTCTTTCGCCTACCGCAAGATCAACAAGGTCAGCGGCATCCCGTCCGCCGTGGCCGCCGCCCAGACCTACGACGCCCTGCGCCTGCTGGCGCTGGCCATGTTCCAGGCCAACTCCACCGAAGGCCCCAAGATCCAGGAAGCGCTGGAAAACCTGAAACTGCGCACCACCTCCACCGTCGTCTCCCGCTACGACCGCCCCTTCACTCCCACCGACCACGAAGCCATTGCGCTGAACATGGTCGTGATGGGCGAAATCCGCAACGGCAAGGTGGTGTATGCCTACAAGGAAGACGCCAGCCGGGGATCAATCGCCAGGACCAAGAAGACGCCGTAAGGAATCAAGCAGGCCAATGCAACCAGGCCGATGGCAGCAGGGTAGGTTGGGCTAGCGCTTCATCAGCCCAACATCTTCGACAATCCACGGCACCGGCCAGCCTGCTGCGTGCTAGTCAAGCATTTTCACCTCCGTTGAGATACCCTTATTTTTTTTGTTGAGCGTTGGGCTGATGAAGCTTTAGCCCAACCTGCGATACTAAGCATGAAACCAATAATGCAAATACCTTCAGAGCAAGACTGGGGTGACTATGAATCTGATTTAGATCAAGAGTACGCTCATCGAATTTTTTTTGGTAAAAATCTCGAAGAAACGATTCCGGCATTTGAACGTAATGTAATCGAGCGTGCTGATGAGCTTCACTTTATGCCCTTGAAACCATTTCGCTATTACATGCTTGGCTTCCGAGACTATGTAATGTCAGAAAGGGTTTTGAAGAGTGACATGGTCCCGGACGCTGCTAGTTGTTTCTTAGGTTTGGTTATTTTGAAATTGTGCGATGCCGCTGATTTTATAAATCCGATTATGGGAGAATTGATGCCTGCAATTGAGTATGTCGCAGCTAATCAGTCACGGTTTGACGCTGATATAGATATATACGGAGATTTTGCGGAAAAACTCGCCGAGATCAAGAGTCTAATGATCTAAGCTGAGAACTGTAGGGCAATGGAATGGATTCCCCCTACGGTATCGGATGTGCCCAACTATCGGCGCGCCTGTATCCAGGTGGTACCTACTTCTTCGCAGTAGGGTAGGTTGGGCTAAAGCTTCACCAGCCCAACATCTTTACTATCCACGGAACCGGCCAGCCCGCTGCGCGTCCGTCAAACAACTTTGCCCCCCGCGCTATGCCGACGAGCCTGTCTTGCTGGGCATTGGGCCGATCAAGCTTCAGCCTCAGCTGACACTGCCGCCATTCTTATCGGTCCGCAGCGTCACTATTTACACGTAAAAACACCTGCTTAACACGCCTTTTTAACACGCCTGTTTACACCGACTAGGCCGCGTACCATCATTTTCCCGGGTTTTCACCCCATTTCCGCTGGCACGGAATTTGATAGTACTGCATATGTAAATGAGTCAGGTCGCACACGCCAGGACAATATACTGTGGCCCCTAGTGTCCTGTTCCGTAAATTCGCAGCATAAAAGATGACGAGAATCGAACCGAATACTGCGTCAAAAATACTCGCAAGGGGGCCACCCTTGCTACGTTTTTTTCCTTGTCTCGGTCCGATTTCGCCACTTTTATTTTGCTACGAATTTACGGAACAGGACACTAGAGGGACGTCCCGGTTCCTGCATTGCCGCCTGAAATAAAAAATCCACTACGGGAGTGCATATGGCAACCAACAACTTATCCGCATTACAGGCAATTCTGCAGCTTGCGCTGAACCTGATCATCGATACCGTAGGCCTATTCATGCCTGACATCGGCATCAAATTCATGGTTGCCCCCAGGGGCGGAAGCAGCGAACTGGAAGATTGACTTCGCCCGCCGCGACCGACATGTGCGAAATGGAAAACCGGCTATGCAGCAGGGTAGGTTGGGCTAGCGCTTCACCAGCCCAACAACGGAACCGGCTTACCTGCTGCAGGCTCATCAAGCACCTTTGCTTCCTGCGATATGCCGATGAGTTTGTTATGTTGAGTGTTGGGCTGATAAAGCTTTAGCCCAACCTACATACTGTAAAGGCGGGCGCAAAGCGATTTGTTTCAAAGGCGTAATAAAAAAAGGGAATGAAATCATGCATAGCGATCTACATGGTAGCGATCAATACTACGTTAAAAAATTGCGGGCTTATTTAAGCACCGTGTCTGTACCAAAATATGGGAATATCAATTCGTACACAAAAGGAGTCGCGCTTTTTGTGCCGGATTGGGAAAACATTCCAGATGCCGACATACCTAAAAGGTATGTCGTGGGCATAAATGGTGAGTCGGATAACGTCGCAAAATGGTGTTACAAGGAGGCCGAGGAATTACACAAAAAAGACGCTGAACTGTTCCTTCTCACTAGGGTTGAATACAACAACTATTTCAATGAGAAAACAGAAGGCACGCTCTACATGGTACTTTCCAAGGGATCTTGCAGGAGTTGCAGACGAGTGATCACCAAAATTTTTCAAAAATACTACAAAGACATTCGCGTTGTCATTTGGTATACACAAGAGGCAAAACAAGTGGCTGGGCTTCACGGTGTTATGTATGGATTCGACAAGGCTGGGAAGTCCAAGGAAGGCTTCGCTGTCGTCTCTGAGGCGTATAGCGTCCAAACGATGGCTCCACCTGCCTGAGATTGTGAGGAGCTACTTTGGATTGCAGCCGCCAATCACGTTGGCAAATAATCCGCTGCGTGTTCGCCTCTCGCCTTGGGCACATCATAAGGACGCTAACGAGATAGAAAATGCCTCCGGGTGTTGGCGCTGGTACCGGATTGACCCACGCGACTGCAATCAATTACTCCACCTGTACATTCAGCAGGGTAGGTTGGGCTAGCGCTTCACCAGCCCAACAACGGAACCGGCTTACCTGCTGCAGGCTCATCAAGCATGCTCGTTCCTCGCGCTATCTCAAGGAGCTTGTATTGCCGAGTCTTGGGCTGATAGAGCTATAGCCCAAGCTACGAAACTGTCAGTTTCAAATAATCCTGTTCCTCAAAAACATAGCGATGGCTGGCGGGCTCTTGCTGCTTGCCCGCGCCGGACCTGGCCAAATCAGCTTGCGCAAAAAAAACTTTGACTCTGCTCGCCTGGGCCACTAACGTAATCTAACGCGCCCAACTCCATCCATCACGAGCAGGATGATGAAATTTTTGTGGTGGCATAGGTGGTCCGAAACACCGACGAACTGCCTTGGACGACGCCTATCGGTGTCTTTAATTGAAGATTGGAAACGGATCATGAACAACAAGCCTACGATTGTTTTAGTACATGGTTTTTGGGGCGGCGCCGCGCATTGGAGCAAGGTGATCCTTGAGCTCTCGCGCAAGGGCTATACATCCATTTTTGCGGTTGAATTGCCACTGACATCACTGGCAGAGGATGCCGAGCGCACCCGCAAGATGATAGCCCAGCAGCAAGGCCCGGTGTTGCTGGTCGGTCATTCATATGGTGGTGCTGTCATCACGGAAGTGGGAGATCAGCCCAACGTGCTTGGCCTGGTCTATATCGCGGCATTTGCCCCGGACGCCGGCGAGAGTCCGGGCGGCATCACCGAGGAACATCCGCCGCTTGCAGTAGCCAATATTGCGCCCGACAGCGATGGCTATTTGTGGGTTAAGCAAGAGAAATTCCATGAAAGTTTTGGCCAGGACTTGACAGCGGAAGAAGGGCTGGTGATGGGCGTGACACAAAAAGCCCCGCTCGCCAGCACCTTCGGCGACACCATCACGAATCCCGCCTGGAAAAAGAAACCATCGTGGTATCAGATATCCAGTGAGGACAGAATGATTGCGCCGGAGAACCAGAAACGCATGTCGGCGCGGCTCGGCGCCAGGAAAATTATTAGCCTGCAGGCAAGCCATGCTTCGCTGGCTTCCATGCCGGTCGAAGTCAGCGCATTGATCGATGAGGCGGCAACGGAGCTCAGCAAGAACTGACTGGGCGGGGTCGATACCAGGGCGTCCGCCATTCGCGATCATTCCGGACCTGGCCGGTAGAGGGCTGGGCAAGCTTTGGTCCGGGCCAGGCGACTGCGCGGCCCCGGTATTTCTGGTATCTTCGATTTGGCCTGCAATGGCCTGCAATGGCCTGCAATGGCCTGCAATGGCTTGCAATGGCTTACTGTGCAATCGATTCGTGCTGGTGAACACGGCAAATGAGGGCGAGGTCAAGATGCGTGCTGCCTGGTATACAAAAAATGGTGAGGCCCGTGAGGTGCTGGTGGTCGGCGAACTGCCGACACCGGTGCCGGCACGGGGAGAGGTCCGGGTCAAACTTGCAAGCTCAGGCGTCAACCCCTCGGATGTCAAGTCCAGGCGCAGCCGTGCGCTGGACGCCGAGCGCATCGTGCCGCACAGCGACGGCGCCGGCGTGATTGATACGGTAGGTGATGGCGTGTCGCCCGGCCGGATAGGCGAACGCGTCTGGATCTGGAATGGCCAATGGCAGCGGCCCATGGGCACCGCCGCCGAATACATCGTGCTGCCCGAGGCGCAAGCCGTGAAGCTGCCGGCCACGACCGATTTTGCGGCGGCCGCCTGCCTCGGCATTCCGGCGCTCACCGCTTTTCAAGCGATCCGCCTGCTAGGCGATATTTCTGGAAAAACCGTACTGGTGATCGGCGCCTCGTCTGCCGTCGGCCACTACGCTGCGCAGCTTGCCGTCATCGGCGGCGCCGACGTGATAGGCACCGCCGGGTCGGCGCAGAAAACGCAGCATGCGCTGGCTGCCGGCGTCAAAACGACGATCAACTACAAGAGCGAGCCTGTGGCACAGCGGGTCAGGGAACTCACCGGCGGCCGCGGAGCGGATGCCATTGTCGACATGGATTTCTCGACTACGGTACAGCTGCTCGCCGATGGCGCGCTGGCGCCGCATGGCACTCTGGTTTCCTATGGGTCGAATACCTACGGCGACATACCGGTTCCGTTTCGCACTTTGCTGTTCAGCTCGATCAGCTTGCGTTTCTTCCTGGTCTATGAGCTCAGCCCGGCCGACCGGCAGTTTGCCGTCGATGGCCTGAGCAACTTGCTGGCCAAGCAGCGGCTAAGGCACACGATAGGAGCCCGCTTTGCGCTGGATGATATTGCTGCCGCCCACGAAGCAGTCGAGGAAGGGAAAATGGTGGGCAACGTCATCCTGGATTTGCCTTGATTCATGGGCGCAAAATATTGCGCCGCAAGTATCCTAAAACAGTAGGGCAGGGCTGCGCTGTGCCTGCCCGGCATTTTGAATAAGCCGCGGAGCCTATCCACTTGCCACGGGTTCATCCCACGGCTCTCTCCTCTGCCATATGCCATTGCGCCCTGGTCGCCGAGCCTTGGGCTGATCAAGCCTTAGCCTTATCTGACACTGCCGCCAGGCTTATCGGTCCGCAGCTTCACCATTTACACGTAAAAACACCTGCTTAACACGCCTGTTTAACACGCCCGCTTACAGCAACTAGGCGGCGTACAGGCATTTTTCCCGGTTTTTACCCCATTTTTCCTGGCACGGAATTTGATAGTACTGCTTATGTAAATGAGTCAGGTCGCACACGCCAGGAAAATGGACTGTAGCCCTTAGTGTCCTGTTCCGTAAATTCGCAGCATAAAAGATGACGAGAATCGAACCGAATACTGCGTCAAAAATACTCGCAAGGGGGCCACCCTTGCTACGTTTTTTTCCTTGTCTCGGTCCGATTTCGCCACTTTTATTTTGCTACGAACTTACGGAACAGGACACTAGAGGGGCGTCCCGGTTCCTGCATTGCCGCCTGAAATAAAAAAATCCACTACGGGAGTGCATATGGCAACCAACAACTTATCCGCATTGCAGGCAATTCTGCAGCTTGTGCTGAACCTGGTCATCGATACCGTGGGCGTCATCATGCCTGACATAGGCAGCAAATTCATGGTTGCCCCCAGGGGCGGAAGCAGCGAACTGGAAGATTGACTTGGCCCGTCGCGGGGCATGGGTGAAATGGAAAAACGGCCCGCCGTCCCCGCCCCGGCAATTGACATAAGCTAGTGAGGAGACACCTTGAATATTTACCTTCATAAGGGATATCGGCGACATCCGCCTGCTGGTGTGCTGGTCGGGCCAGGGGCGGCGCGGCGAAGTGCCGTTTGCCGGCCAGTTGTCTGCTGCCATGAAAAATCGCGGCTTCCATCGCGTCGTTGTCACCGGCTATACAGGGGCAATTGAAATGCTGGCCAGCGCCAGCAACCTGACCATCTCTTCGGGCTTTAACCCGCACGGCCCGACAGTGAACGCCGTGCAAGGAGCGACCGTCGATGGGAAAGTTAATTTCCCTCCACATAGCCATAGCCAGGTCAAACTGGGAAGGAACGCTGGTCATTTGGTTTACTTTTTCAGATGTTCTGTGTATTCCAAAGCGTCGTGACCAGCGATTCCATTTGGACCGAATCAGTTATTCCATTTAGGAGTAATCAGCAACTCCAGCTTCAGATGATCATTAATCTGCTGTTACGTGTGCGTATTTGCATGAAATAAGCCATTGATTGGCATTTAAAAAAATCCACCCACTGGCATTTCAAATAAGCGACTGATTGGCATATAAAACCACCAACAATGTTATCGCTGGTGGGCACCCGGCCGACAAACAACGGGTTGCAGTCATTGATGTTCTGCAGAGGTTGCCTACCGCGTGCCCGAAGCGGACACTTTGTTCTGCACTACAACTTCATTTCCCTAACGATCCTCGTAGCATCCCGTCCCGGGGCTTGACCAAACTCGCGCGCATATTCTCTGCTGAATTGGGTAGAACTTTGGTAGCCAACTTCATGGGCAGCGGCGGTGACACCGTAGCCGGAGGCTATTAACAGCGTCCGGGCATTGAGTAGTCGAATTTGCTTTTGATATTGGACTGGGCTTAGCGCGGTGACGGATTTAAAGTGGCGGTGGAATGCCGATACGCTCATGGCTACTCTGTCTGCCAAGTCCTCGACACGCAGTGGCAATGCATAGTTGCGGCGGATGTATTGAATGGCTGTATTGACGCGTGTCAGTGTCGAATCGGGTAAGGCGATGTCACGCAGCATCCAGCCCATCGGCCCTTGTGAGACGCGATAGAGAATTTCTCGTTCATAGCCCGGCGCCAGCGCAGGTATGTCTGACGGATGGTTCATCAAGCGCAGCATTCGTACCCAAGCATCCAGTAACTCTGGCGTCACAGCTGCGACGGAGAACGCATTTTTCTCATCACCCCATCGGCTGACAGTATTAGGTAGATCACTAAGCAGATTCGCGATAATTCCGGCATCCAAAGCCAAGCTGACCGCAAGGTAGGGTAACCCCGTTTCAGACGGCCGCACTACCCCAGCCGCTGGCAAACCAACGGACATGATGAAATAGGTCGCCGGATCATAGTGTAAAGTCCGCCCACCGACGGTCATGCTCTTGCTTCCACGTAGAATCAGATTAATCATGGGCTCATAGTCGGCAGCCAGCTGATGTTCCGGGATGGTTCCTTGGACCATCGCGACGCGTGGCATGCCCGTCTCCGTGCGCCGGTTCTCGGCATGGGCGGTCAGCGTACGAAGTTCATTAAGTTGTTTTTCCATATAAGGATTAAACATCACCTTGCGGACCTTTTGCAACTGAAAAGCAGAAATAGGCAGGATTGAGGCACGAAATGAGAGGCCAGATTCAACGTCGCTGACTACCATATAGGCTCACTTAACCGCTTAACGGAGTCACAAAATGAAGGTTGTTATTATCACCGGCGGCAGCCGCGGCATCGGAGCAAGCACTGCACTGGAATGCGCTCGTCGTGGACTGGGTGTTATCCTCACCTATAACAGCCAGCCAGACAAAGCCAACCAGGTGGTGCGTCAGATCACTGAGGCTGGCGGCAAGGCAGCATCCCTGAAACTAGACGTCGGCGCCCCCCGTGCTTTCTACGACTTCCGCAGCGAGGTGTCGCGCACCTTGTCCAGCGTCTGGAGCGAGAATGAAGTGAGTGGCTTGGTAAACAATGCGGGCTACGGCCTATTTAGTCCCATAGAAACCGTCACCGAAGCAGAGTTCGATGGCCTGATGAACGTACACCTCAAAGGTCCATTCTTCCTGACCCAGGCATTGCTGCCGCTGATGAGGAAAGGCTCCAGCATTGTCAACCTGACCAGCGCAACGACGCGCGTTGCAACAGCCGGTGTGGCGCCGTACGCCTCGTTCAAGGGCGGTTTGGAAGTGCTCACGCGATACATGGCCAAGGAATTCGCGGAACGCCATATTCGCGTAAACTCCGTTTCTCCCGGTGCGATTCGTACGGAGCTGGGCGGCGGCCTGAACGACAAATTCGAAGCCATGCTGGCGGCGCAGACCGCGCTGGGCCGCGTTGGCGAACCTGAAGAGGTTGCGCGAGTGATTGCCATGTTGCTGACCGAGGACGGTGGCTGGATTAACGCGCAAAACATCGAAGTCGCCGGCGGCTACATCATCTGACAGGAAAGGAGCAAAGCTATATGCTGGATCACGTATTTCTATCGGTTAGCAACATAGACCGTTCCATCGCCTTCTATACCGCCGCGTTGGCACCGCTGGGTATCATCAATCGCCTTGACTACGATGGAAAGGACCGCCCGGCTGGCCATCCTGACCTGATGGGATTTGGTGCGAAGGGCCGTATATTTTTCTGGTTGAGGCAAGGCTCGGTTGCTCCCTACGCCGGGCATATCGAATTCGCTGCAGATTCCGAAGAGATGGTGAACTTCGCCAATATCGAAGCATTGGAGGCAGGCGCTACCTTAAGCCATCCGCCTGGGCCGCAACTTCACTACGACTCTC
This sequence comes from Pseudomonadota bacterium, assembly GCA_040390485.1. Lineage (GTDB taxonomy): Bacteria > Pseudomonadota > Gammaproteobacteria > Burkholderiales > Burkholderiaceae_D > Undibacterium. The sequence goes on along the minus strand of JAZJYH010000023.1, from coordinate 62,168 downwards.
GCTACTATGCGGCGCAGTTAAGGGATTTGGACGTCGATAACCTCGAATTTGTCTACAAAAACTGGCAGCACGGGAGCTAATGTGGCAACTCAGAAAACAAACAACCTGCGCATGGCCGCCGACGCGTTCATTGCGGCAACCAACTCCTATGATGTAGAGCGGGTGTTAGCACTGTTTACGCCAGATGCGGTGATCGATGACCCGTCGACCGGACATTGTTTCGATGGCCATGCAGGCATCCGTAACTATATCGAGCAGTATTTCATCGGGTATCGCACCGTGACTCGCTTCCTCTCGTTGGAGATCCTAGGTGATAACCGGGCGCGTGTGCGTGTCGATTTCACAGGCGATTTCGGACACGAAATCGGTTTGCTGAAAATATCCGTAAATGCTGAAGGCATTATCGTCCGAATCGATGCCAACCTCGAATAATGCCAAGCCGGCATCGGTGCACAGCGCATATCCTGAGTTAGCTAGGAATTGCAAATAGTGTCGTGCAGGTGCGCTGCAGCGCCTTGGAGCTATTCGTGCATCTTTCTGTTCTGGTGTCATAAGACAGCTAGAAAAATTGTGAATTTGAATGACCGTTCCTGGCCGGCAGCCGACCTTTCGCCTCAGGCAATCAAGAAGATTTACTGTCCGTTATTTTTGCCAGAAGCTCGGGTGGGATTGGCTGCCCATTTGCACTCAGATGGCGTACTGTTTCATGCAGCAAATTTGACCGCGTAATTTTTACGGCGGCCCAGGCAATAATACTGACAATCGGAATGAGAAGAGCAATTATTGGTATGAGTACTGGTGACAGGTCGGTCAGTGAATCCATTTTTTCCCTAGATTAGTTATTGCATTAAAAATCGAAAGCGACTCTTTGTCACTCCATAAAATGCTGAATGGCCGCTCCTGGCCGCTTACGGTCTTGGAGCAGCGTTAATTTTCTCTTAGGCCTCTGGTTCCTGGCAAACCACTTCGATGTTGTGCCCGTCCGGACCAATGACAAAAGCTGCATGGTAGGTCATGTTGTAGTGCTGGTGCAGACCAGGCGCACCATTGTCTTTGCCACCCGCCTCCAGAGCCGCGCGATAGGCATGTTCTGCAAATCGCAATATTCAAGATCCTGCCATGAAAATGTTGCAAACACAATATCAAATTGTTGGGCCGGCATAAATGAAGTCGCAAGACAATTGATGAGGCATGTCCTTGTCGCTCAGGTGGGTCGGTCGTAGTTTTAGCCCAGCCTGCAGTATTGTCGCTGTTAAATTCTTGCCCCTGGTCCGTGCGCCGGGCACGTAGGGCCGCGCCGGCCAGCTGGCCATGCGCCTGATCACGGATGGCCTGTTAAGGGATATCGGCGACATCCGCCTGCTGGTGTGCTGGTCGGGCCTGGGGCGGCGCGGCGAAGTGCCGTTTGCCGGCCAGCTGTCTGCGGCCATGAAAAACCGCGGCTTTCATCGCGTGATTATCACAGGCTATACGGGGGCAATTGAAATGCTGGCGAGCGCGAGCAACCTGATCATCTCTTCGGGCTTTAACCCCCATGGCCCGGCAGTCAACGCTATGCAAGGAGCGACCGTCGATGGCGGTGGAGCCGTGCCAGGGGTGGCCAATGTCGGCGATGAAACCCGCAGCCTGACGCAGCTGGTGATGGCAAGGGGCAGCGCGGCGGGGCTGGGGCCCAACAAGACCGTATGGTATTGATGATGGCCGCGATGCGCAAGGCAGCAGGGTAGCTTACGGCCTCGAGTGCTGGGCTTTCCAGCCCAGCCTGGCGCGCTACGCCGGGTCAAATTTGACATTCAGTATCGTATATTTATCCCACGCATACAGATACTTGTTGTCGGTAGAATAAAGCGACAGGAATTGCTCGTTGTATTCAGATTTAAGTTGAGAGTTTTGCTTTACCCAGCCGGTAGCTCCGCTCCAGCCGTAAAAGCCGAGATAGGCCTGCGCGCTTGGCGACAGATAATCTCGCGAGCCCTTGATGCGAATATAATTTGTTCCTTCGAACGGGTACATCTCCAGCGTCAATGCCTCCGCCTGCTTGGTCACGAGGACCGCGTAACCGCTGGAATTTTTCCCCATCCATCCCAGTGAGACGCCCATCTTGTCGACCAGATTCATCCTGAACTGGTTGACCTCTGTTCCCGCACCCAATAGCGGCTCTGTGTTCATCACATCGAAAAATGTCTTGGTTGGCTCGTGATCTGCAGGATTTATATGCATGATTTTTCTCCTCTATTCAGCAAGTAATTTACATTCGGTCGATAGGTTTCAAGTGGTTTCCTCTCTTACTGTCCAAACATATATTTAGTTGGCATCTCCTTTGAAAAAGTGCGATTGAGGACACGCTGAGACGGCCTCATGAAAGGCCGGCGGATCAGCGACAGGGAAATCTAAGGCTGTGGAGAAAATGTGAAGCTGGGGTGAGGGGGCTTACACGGAATGTTTATTAATTATTTTGCTAGTTTTATTAATAACAAAATAGGCGATGATTGTAAAAACATCAATGCTTATTTTTGGGCAACACAGCATCATCCCATGATGCTCACGTTCGGAAGACGCATAGATAGGGTTGTTGAGTAGGGCGGCTTTGGGCTGCATCAGCCCAGCATTTTCAATCACCCACGGAACCGGCTTAGCTGCCGCGGGCTCATCAAACATCCCTGTGCCCCGTGATATGTGAATGAATTTTTCTGTTGCGTGCTGGCTTATATAATGCGCTCAACTTAAAATACTTAAATCAGTGAAAAATTTATGGAACACAATAAAAAGACCAGCAGTTACCTATATTTTTTCTCGGCTTTTCTCGGATCATTTGTAGTTTGGGTGGTGATCTATTCAATATTTAAGGATGTTCGCGCAACAAACGCGGCTTACGTTTATTTATTGGTTCCTTGTGTTATCGCTTGCCTAGTTCGCGTCGGATATGATCGTATCAGACTTGGTCAGCGCCGAAAGAAACTACACAGTTACGACTTTCTATTATTTGGCCTGATGGCTGCCTCTCTTTTAATCTTTAAGTAACAGGGTAGTTTGGGCTGAAGCTTCACCAGCCCCACATCCCTTGGCCGATTACGCCCGCGAAGCGGGCTTCACAGCCAGCCCGTTACGCGACCTTCCAATGCACCACCTCCAGCGTATGCTGGTCCGGGTCCCTGAACATCGCGCCATAGTATTTCTCATTGATGTCGGGGCGCTCGCCCGGTTCGCGCAAGGAGGCTGCACCCAGGCTGGTGGCGATGCGGTAGCATTCCTGCACCGCTGTTTCTGATGCTGCGCTGAAGGCCACATGGGTGCGCTCGCCGTTCAGCGCAGCGCCGGTAGCGGTGGGGTAGACGATGAAGCTCCACACCCCGTCACGGCCGAACACGGCCTGGGTCTGGTCCCGGTGCTGCAGGCTGTAGCCCAGCGCACCAAAGCATTCGGTATAGAATGTGACTGATTTTTCGATGTCGTGCGACCCCACGGATAGATGATCTATCATAAAACTCCCTTTACAATTTCAGGTGAGGCCCTCGCCCCTTGAGGGGGGATTAAACGCCGTTTTGCGCAGGCTGTAAAACGAGTTTTTTTGCTGCCCAACCATAGAAAAACTTGTCCAGGAAAAAAGAATGCGGCATCTCCCCCCACTGACCTCGATCAAAGCCTTTGAAGCGGCCGCGCGCCACAAGAATTTCAAGCTGGCGGCGGCCGAGCTGCACGTCACGCCGGCGGCGGTCAGCCTGCAGGTGCGGCAACTGGAAGACTGGCTGGGCGCGCAGCTGTTCGACCGTTCCGGCAAAAACCTGGCGCTGAGCGCCAAGGGCCAGGCCTACCTGCCGGAACTGACAGCGGCCCTGAACCTGCTGGCCAACGCCACCGAACAGCTGACCGGCAACGGCATCGCCGGGCCGCTGCGCATTACGGCCCTGCCTTCCTTCGCCGGCAAGTGGCTGCTGCCCCGGCTGGCAGGCTTCCGGGAGCAGCATCCGGACATAGAGCTGGTGCTGGAAACCAGCACCGACAGCCGCGATTTTGCCGGCCAGCAGTTTGATTTGGCGATACGTTCCGGCGCCGGCCGCTGGCGCGGCATGCAGGCCGACCTGATCGCGCAGGAAAGCCTGACCCCGATGTGCAGCCCGGCCTTGCTGCAAGGCCCGCTGCCGCTGGCCCAGCCGGCCGACCTGCATCTGCACCCCTTGCTGCACGATGCGCCCAGGGACGGCTGGCCGCGCTGGCTGGCCATGCACGGCGTGGCTGGTGTGGCTGGAATCGATGCCAGCCGGGGCTATGTGTTTAACGATTCCAGCCTGGTGCTGCAGGCCGCCATGGAAGGCCTGGGGGTGGCCCTGGGCCGCACTTTCCTGGCGGCGGACGACCTCACCGCGGGCCGGCTGGTGGCGCCGTTCCCGCACACCCTGCCCAACGACTATGGTTACTGGCTGGTGTACCCGAAAACCTCGCCCATCCTGGCGCGCATCATGGTGTTTCGTGAATGGATACTGGCGCAGGCCGGGGGCAAGGCAAAGTAGTTAGTGCGGCAGACGGCGTTCTAGCCCAGAACGCCTCAATTGCTTGTCGCACCCGCTACCACACTGTCTGCACCGCCTGCACCGTCGATAGTGCGAGCAGTTGCAGTAACGCGATTGGTTGGAAACCAGCGTGCCCGCAAGCGCATGAACGGCGTCTCAACCAGCTGGTACAAGATCCAGCCGCCGCTTATCCCGGCCAGCATAATCAGCGCTATGCCTGCCGGCGAGTGGGTGTCGATATTCATCGAAGCCAGCCAGCCGGCTACTACCTTGAATAGAGGCTTATGCGCCATGTAGATTGCATATGACCATAGGGCGAGACTTGCTGCACCTGGCACGCGCACGCGATTCAGCAAGGAGGTCGGACTCAATGCCGCCAGAAGCAGCAAGCTAAAACTGATCGCCACCAGGGAAAATCCAAAAGTTGTCATGAAAAATGAGCTGGCGAGCTTGTCTTCGAATCCATTCAAGGTCAGATAAGTTGCTGCCATGCCGGCCACCAGCAAGGCATTTCCTTTTCGCAGCATCCTGTCAAACAGCTCTCGATGGAAGTTCTTGAGCATGGCAATGGCGACCCCCGGCAATAATTCGTCGAAACGCGCGAAGCTTGAATAATACAGTTCTGCAGAAAATGGATTATGCCCGTCGTTGAACCACGCCAGTCCCCGAAACGTCATCGCCGCCAGGGCAGCCGCCGCAAGCACCACCCAGCCCAGGCGGACAGCGGACCTGAAGCGGGTCAGGACGAGGCAAATGACAGGAAGAATCAGATAGAACTGCTCTTCAATGCAAAGTGACCAGGAGTGGGTAAATGTCTCTCCGTACTTCAAGCCAAAGTTCTGGGTAAATGTGAGGAAACGCCCAAGCGAAGCAGTGCTGGCGCCGCCGAGCGCGGCGGGAAAGATAAAATAGGCGGCCAGGACGACGTAGTAGTTCGGTAAGGTCCTGAGCAGGCGGCGAGCAAAAAACACCTTCAGCGAAAACTCGCCGCGTTGCGCCAAGGCCTGGAGTATCTGATTGCCAATCAGGTAGCCGCTAAGCACAAAGAACAGATCAACGCCTATCCAGCCGATTTTTCCCAAATAGCCAAATTCCTTGCCGCCGACGACGACACCGTAGTGGTACATCAGCACCAGTGCAATCGCGGCTGCGCGCAAGGTATCCAGGCCATTTATCCTGGACGGTTCTACTCTCTGGAGCATCGAGGCTTTCCTTATACGATGATGTGCTAAAAATGGGCGGATCGGGTGGGTGCCGCGTGACGACGTATGATAGAGGAGTGTTGTCACGGAGTACACCGGTTATATGAGGTATCGAACCAGCCATCGGGCTTGCACTTCCCGGATAGCAAGGCCTGTATGCGCGCCGCACGCAGCAAGTGTGCGGCTGGGTTCCTGACGGGGTGATACCAGTTCGGCGCCTTGATCATCGCGACTAATCCTATGAATTCTTGCTCAGTGGTCTGCTGCAGGGGCTTGCCGAGATAGCTCTGCGCCGCTGCCGTCAAGCCCTTTACCTGCTGCCCACGGTTCGTTCCCATGTAGACTTCGGAAACATACAGGGCTAGCTGCTTGTCCTTGGATAGTTTGGCGTTCAACACCAGGGCCATGACGTCACGGCCGAAGTCGGCCCGTTTGCAACAATCGAATACGCCGCGATAAAAGCGTTGAAGAGCGCCCTCCATACCGGCGAGCCTGCGGTCGGATAGAAATACCTGGCTCGCCACGGCAGATGAAATAGTGGCGAGACCTTGGCCGTCGGCGAGACTCAGCCCGGAATGCTGGTAAAAAGTCGGGTCTTCAACCCTGAGCAGGATTTCCGTCTGCCGCGTCGACAAGCTGGGTATGGCAACTGGCACGCTAGACATGGCGTCGTCGAACGATGCCGACGCCCAAGCGGCGACCACGACGAGGTAAGCGAGCCAACACATCAAGAGCGCCGAGAGCGCCGAGGGTGCCGAGAGTGCAGACGCAGCTTTGCCAACCATCCTGAAAACCATGGCTTTCCTTTTCTAAGTAGAGACGCCGATTCTGGACCATCCTGACAGTCGAGCGAGCGCCGATGTGACGAAACCCCGGTACGGTGTGACGGCTTCCGCTGGCGATATTGTCGGCCAGATATGCCCCTGCTATACTCGCTGCCGATGAATACCGCGCCACCCCAAGCCCTCCCGCAGCCGCTCTGGCCAGCCACGGCGCAAACCGTCTTTCTGAATGTGCTGGTCTGGACCGCGATCAGCGGCGTGGGGGCATTCGGACGCTACACTGACGATGCCGCGCAAGGGGCCGCCGGCAGCTACCTGGGACTCTGGGGGAAATGGTGCATCGAGTACCTGCCCATGATGCTGCTGAGCTCCGGCCTATGCATTGCACTGACGCGATGGCCCACGCTGTTCCAGCGCAAGCGAAATGTAGCGGGAGTATTCATCGCGGTATTGCTCCTGTTCCAGCCGCTCCAATGGTTTTACATAGACTGGGTGCGAAGCGGTAGCGATGGCGGTGGCATCAACAGCACCGCCGGCATCAGCCTGGAGGGCGCGCGCCAGGTACTGCTGAGGATGCGCCGGTTCGGCTGGTTCATGAGCAGCGCGACCTTTGCCGTCATCGTCGCCATCGGCAATTGGCGCCTGGCCAAAGCACGCGAACAAGCCTGGCAGCGCACGCATACCGAGAACTTGCAGCTATCCCTTGCACTGGAACAGCAGCGCATGCTTGCCCTGCGTGCGCAGTTCGAACCGCATTTCATTTTTAACGCCCTCAACGCCATCAGCGCCCTGGTTCGCAGCGGAGACAAGGCTGTCTCGCTCAAGGGGATCAATCGCCTCAGCGACCTGCTGCGCTATGCGCTGTCGGCGAGCCTGCGCGACGCCGTCACCATAGGCGAGGAACTGCAGTTCGTCCAGGACTACCTGGACTTGCAGCGGCTGCGCTATGGGGACCGTCTACAGATCCATATCGATGGTGACGAAGAACTGCTCCATAGCGCCCAATGTCCGCCGTTGCTGTTGCAGCCATTAATCGAAAATGCCCTGCGCCACGACCTCGACTGCCACCAGGGGCGCAGCGATATTCGCGTCAGCTTCGAGCGGCAAGCGGCGGACCTGCTGATCACGGTCTCGAACCCGGTCAATGCCCACGCACCGCCCAATCCGGGCACCGGACTGGGGCTGCAGAATACGCGGGCGCGACTTTTAATGTCAAGCCCCTCCGCCTCGCTGCGCACCGAGCGGCGCGCTGACCGGTTCTTTGCGGAGATCCGTCTGCCGCTGGCGCAAGGGGATTAAACCATCATGCCAGTAAGCTACATGATCGTAGACGACGAGCAGCCGGGGCGCACCAATCTGCGCCTTGCGCTGGCGTCTTACCCGGACTGGCGTCTTCTGGCAGAGTGCGACAGCACAGCGGCTGCCCGCGACTTTCTGGCGGCGGCGGATGTCGACGTGATCTTCCTGGATATCCAGATGCCAAGGGAAAATGGGATTGCATTGGCGCGCGAATTGAGCCGGCTGCGCCTGCCGCCGCTGATTATTTTCGTGACGGCCTTCAACCTCCACGCGGTAGACGCATTTGAAGTCCATGCGCTCGACTATCTTCTCAAGCCTGTCGACGACGCACGGCTGGCGCAGACAGTAGCGCGCGCCTCGCTAATGTTGCGCTACCGCCAGTCCGAGGCTTATGGAAACGCCCTGCGTAGCTATGTCGGCTCTGAGCGTACACAACATATCGAAGTGATTAATGTGCGCTCGGTAGGCCACATTGAGCAAATACGCGTGCGCGATATTCTATGGTTGCAATCGGCAGGCAACTACGTCGAGCTGCACCTGGCCTCCCGTAGGGTGTTGCACCGCTTGCCGCTGAGCCGCCTCGAACCGCTATTAAAGCCCGACGATTTCCTGCGCATCCATCGCGCGACGATCGTCAGGCGCGACCAGATCAAGCGCTTGTCGGTCGTCGGCGACGGGCGTTATTTGCTGACACTATGTTGCGAAGCTCAGGTCGCGGTGAGCGAGCGCTATGTCGATGCGCTCAGAGCTTGCATGCGATCTTTGGCCGATGCTGGTTAATCGAATATTGGCGTAAGAATTCTGCCGACACCTTGTGAAAATTGCAATGCAGATAAGAAATCAGATGTTCTATGCTATTCACCGGGCTATTGGCTGGCGATAGTAAGTTTTGCGGGGCAAGCCTATTCTCGCTCAGCACGAAGATTGTTGCTATAGAGAAATATATCAATTAGACTGTTCCCAGCTTGCTTGGGAACCGCCATACCCGTCCTGAGCGGTCCTGAACAAAAACACCTACGCTCACCTGGCCGCCACACCACTATGACACCTGAACACCTGAAGGCATCCTCGGCAGTAACTATCAGCCATCTGAGCGGGGCCAGGCTGTACTTGCCGCTCAGGCTGGGTTCGGAAGAGGCGAAGCAGATGCACGAGCAGTTCAATGAATACATGGACCAGATCGAGCTGGACCTGGCATTGGACGCCGCCGAATCCCTGGGCAGCGCCTGCAATGCGCCGCCGGAATTCTGGACCGAGCTGCAACTGGCTGCGGCCAGCATGCAATTGACGGATAACGAGGCGCGCTACGCGGCGCTGGCCGCCGCCTGAGCCTGGTTGTAAATTTTAGCGAATTGATTGCTTCAGTGAGCTAGCCCTCTCGAATCGCAAGATGCGCCAGTCGCAATCTTGCCGCTCTGCGCATCGGTGACAATCGGTGACAATCGGCGACATCTGGCGAGATGGTCGCTTCTAGCCTGCGAAGATGCTTCGCAAAGATGGTAGACTGTTGCCCCACTTCGTCTTCATTTTTACCCACTCCGATCTGTGATCGCAACAAAAGCCTTTCATGCCGAATTCGTCGCTATTAAAACTCCTTAATCATAAAGTCCAGAATGCCCTCGCGGCGGCAGGATATCCCGAAGCTGTTGCCAATGTTCAGCCGTCGGGGCGACCTGAGCATGGCGACTACCAGGTAAATGGCGTGATGGCGGCGGCAAAGGCGGCAAAAATCAATCCACGACTGCTTGCGCAACAGGTGGTCGACAAGCTGGACCTGGATGGCATCGTCACCACCATTGAGATTGCTGGCCCCGGTTTTATTAATCTGACGATGGCGCCCGCATACTTGTCGCATCGCCTGACGGAGGCGCTGCGCCATGGGGACCTGGGACTGGCTCGCGTATCGCAGGAAGCTCAGCAACGCGTTGTCATTGATTATTCTTCGCCCAATCTCGCTAAAGAAATGCACGTAGGTCATTTGCGTTCGACGATTATCGGCGACGCGCTGGCGCGTGTCTTCCGTTTCGCCGGGCATGAGGTCATCGCGCAAAATCATGTGGGCGACTGGGGAACGCAATTCGGGATGTTGACCGCGTATCTGGATGACGGTGAGCAATCCGGCAGCGCAAGCATGGATCTTGCCGACCTGGAAGTCTTTTACAAAAGCGCAAAAAAACGCTTCGATGACGACCAGAACTTCGCCAATCGTGCGCGCGAGTATGTCGTCAAACTGCAGAGCGGCGACCCGCATGTTGGCGCTTCCTGGAAGCGTTTCCTGGAAATTTCCATGCATCATTGCGAAGAAATTTACCGTGCATTAGGTGTTGGCTTGACGCGTGCCGACGTCTATGGCGAAAGCGCCTATAACGACGATTTGCCTGTCGTCGTAGCCGATTTGAAAGCGCGTGGTTTATCCACGACGAGCGAAGGTGCCCAAGTCGTCTTCCTGGACGATTTCGCGAATAATAAGGGCGAACCGGCGGCATACATTGTGCAAAAGCAGGATGGCGGTTATCTGTATTCGACGACCGACCTGGCCGCAATGCGTTATCGTGTCGGTAAATTGAAAGCCGACCGCATTTTATATGTCGTGGACGCGCGCCAACAATTGCATTTCCAGCAGTTATTCTCATTATCGCGTCGCGCAGGCTATTGTTCGTCCGACGTCCAACTTGAACACGTCGGATTCGGCGTCGTGCTGGGCGACGATGGCAAACCATTCAAGACGCGTAGCGGTGACACGGTAAAGCTTGCCGATTTGCTGTCGGAGGCTACGTCAAGGGCATTCGACCTGGTGACGGCGAAGACTCCCGATACAGCTGAACCCGAGCGCCGTGCGATCGCCAAGGCGGTGGGCATCGGTGCGGTCAAATATTTTGATTTGTCAAAGAACAGAAGCACGGATTATGTCTTCGATTGGGACAGCATGCTGTCGTTCGAAGGAAATACTGCGCCTTACCTGCAGTACGCCTACACCCGCGTGCGCGGCGTATTGCGTCGCGCCGGTGAATGGGATCAGACTGCGGCCATCAGCATCGTCGACTCGGCAGAACGGCAGCTCGCACTTCACCTGACGCGCTTTTCCGATGCAGTCCATACCGTGGTGCGCGAGGCCATGCCAAGTTATTTGTGCACTTACCTTTATGAATTGTCCGCATCGCTCATGCGGTTTTACGAGGCTTGCCCGATACTGAATGCAACGGAGCAGGTACGCGGCAGCCGCTTGCAACTATGTCGCCTGACTGCGGATACCTTGCGCACCGGTCTTGGGCTGCTTGGGATCGAGGTGCTGGAAGCCATGTGAGCAATGCATGCTAAAAAGAGGGCGATTTCGCCAGTTGCCCTCCAAGAGCAATTGTGTCGTTCACTTCTTAAAATTGCCTCACCAGCTTCCGGATGAACCTGGATAAGAACGACAAAATTATCTCATTTACTTCTGATCGTTCACGCTTGGCGCCTCGTTACCCTATCTCCAGCAGCTGGAGAGTCATGGCGTGGAACTCGCGGAAATTCCGCTGAGCGGCCATTTCCCGATGTATTCAAACGCAGCCGCAATGCGGCAAAGGATTTGCAGCTTCGTCGCGCAAATATAAAGCGACGAAGCGATGTTAACAAGCCCTACGATAATGCGGCTATCCCTGCCCAATACAACATAGTCTTCGTTAAACTGTCGGCGCCTTCTGCTTGCGCATGAAGGGCCACCCTCGCCACGCCTGAGCCTGGGATGCCGCGCCCCCAAACCCGCCCGCGAAGGGAGGAAGCCAGCGCCCGCGGCAGGCCGGAACCGCATTTCTTGCCGTGTCGAAATATTTTACACGGACCGCCGATCAGGCTTTCAGATTCCCTCAAGAAAGATTGACGTAATTGCTAAGCCATTGATTTATTGCAAATTTCTTGATGAAAATGCCACATGGCACGGTCTTTGCTGTTGCTGCTGGTTAATCCACCCGCCGGCGCCTTGGCAAGCCGGTTTGGGTCAAACATCCAGATAACATTACATTAGAGAGAACTCATCCATGAAAAAAATAATCGCACTGAGCCTGATCGCCGCTCTGTCCGCTCTTGCCGGCGCGGCAAGCGCCACCACCATCACCTTTGATTCGCTGGAACAAGCCGGGAAAGGCTTACAGGGTATGCCCTCCTATACTGAAAATGGCTACACCCTGACCGGCGGGTCGTTCGCTTCCGCCCAGCAAAACCTTACTGGCTGGTATTTCGGCTCCGCCAGCTTGTTCAATAACATTGGCGATGGCGTCACCACCCTGGCGAAAAATGACGGAACCAGCTTCGATTTTGACTCTATCGATCTGGCGCCGCTTGCCACTGCCTTCGGCTCAGGAGCAACGGTCTCATTTGTCGGTCTGGTCCATGGCGGCGGCACGGTCAACGCCTCGTACACAATGAATAGTGGCTATGCTTTCCATACCTTTGCCTTGACCGGATTTGACAATCTGGATTCAGTGAGCTGGACCGAGAGCAGCCCTTACCACCAGTTTGACAACATCGTCCTGAAATCTTCTGCCGAGGTGCCGGAGCCAGGCTCGCTGGCATTGCTGGGACTGGGCGTCCTGGGCCTGGGCGCAGTGCGCCGCCGCAAGCAGGGCGCAGCCGCCTGATTCCTGCAACCGCAGATAGAGAACGGGAGCTTAGGCTCCCGTTTTTTTTGCAGCGCGCGGGCAGGGCGGCGCGCCAAGCCCGATTGATCGTCACCCCTCAGCGCTGCCCGGCCTCGCGCGGCGTCACCGTCTTCAGGTAGGCGTACAGCGCATGCACGTCGGTGTCGTTCATTGCGCTCAGCGACTGGAACGGCATCACCGTGCTGACCGCGCTGCCGTCCGGGCGGCGGCCGTTGCGCAGCATCGCGGCGAAGGCTTGCGGAGTGGGGTAGGTCGGCATGGCGCTGCCTTGGCCCGGGGTCAGGTTGGCGGCGGCCGGCCAGTCCGGCGGGCCGCCGGGGATCTTGCCGCCGCTCAGGTGGGCGCCATGGCAGCCCAGGCAGGTATTGGCCACGTAGGCGCCGTATTCCGCCGTCACCGCAGCCGCCACCGGCTTGGCGGGCGGCAGCGTGTGGTCTATCTTCTCGGCCGCATCCTGTATCATGCCCGCGCCGTACAGCACCTTGACCGGCAGCGGCAACTGGATCGCCACCGGGTTGCCGGCCACCGGCGCCAGCTGTTTGGCGTAGACGATGACGGCGGCGACGTCCTCATCGCTCAGGCGGTTGTAGTCTTCGCTGGGCATGATCATCACCGGCCTGCCGTCCGGCTTGACGCCGTGGCGTATGGTACGCACCCAGTCTTCGGTTTGGTATTTGGCGCTGGCGCTGTCGGCGCCGGGCGTGATATTGGGCGCGATCACCAGCATGCCGCCCTCGTTGACCACCTGGTGGCCGCCGCCGTTGACGCCGTGGCATTCGGCGCAGCCGCGTGAATTGAACAGGTAGTGCCCTTTTTCCAGCAGCGCCGCATCGGCGTTCAGCGCGACCATCGTGGCCGGCACCTCTATCTTGCGCGCCATCTTGTGTTCGCCCCTATGCTTGCCGAACAGGACGGCGCCCGCGCCCAGCACCACCAGCGTGCCCACGGCGATGCCGCTGATTTTGATCCACTTGTTCATCTTGTGTTCCCCAAGGAGTGAGGCTACCGGAAGTGAAACGTGTTTTTTTATCAAATCTTTATGCGGCCTTTAATTTAGCACCTGGCGCGAGGATAGGGGACTTTTTTTGTGGACTGGCCTGAATTTGAACTGAATCGCACTCGCGAACGCAACAGGCATGCCTGAGTGCAACATTGCCGGCTGCTGGCTTTGTTTGCGCAGTATGCCGCCGGCGCACCGCAAGGTGTGACGCAAAAATCAGGCTCCACCAGCGTCTGCCTAAAAACAGACGCTGGCGTATCAGTAGCTGATCTTGGTGTTGAGGAGGGTCAGGATTGCCGTATTGCCGGATGCGCGCGCGATGGACAGCGCGCTTTGGCCACCCTTGTTTTTTTGACTCATGTTTGCGCCCGCCTTCAACAATACTTTCACCACGTCGGCCTCGCCGGCAGAGACCGCGATCATCAACGGCGTCCAGCCCTCCATCAAGACGTGATCGGCGTTTGCCCCCGCGCCGATGAGCGCCTTCACGGCGTCGCCGTTGCCGGCAGCGGCGGCGTAGGCCAGCGGCGTCATTCCCTTGGCGTCCTTGCCGTCCAGTTGGATGTCGGTGGCTTTCAGTTTAGGAAGGACCTTCGCGGTAAACTTTGAAGAAGCCAGGGAGACCACGGTCTGCTGCGTATCGGTAATGAATGCCTGGCTCTGGTTAAATAATTTCTCGCGTTGCTCCTTACTCATTTGGGATGGATCAAGTGCCCATTTGCTCAGGTAGGCCGCCGCCAGCAGGGGCCGCGCGCCGGAGCGGCAATTTTGCTCGTGCGCTTCGGTGGCGTTTTGTATTGCTGCATCGAAGTCGCCCATTTCATACAACTTGAATTCGCCGTAGCGGGTCTTCTGGCAAGATTCATTCAGCACCGCAATCCGTTTTTGGTACAGGGCGTCCATCGCTTTCAGGTCGTGCCTTTGCGCCAGCAGCCTCATCAGGCCGTTAAAAATTTGCGGGATGGCCCGGTTGTTGCTCCGTAGTTCCGGCATATCCGGCATAGGCGTCAGTGCTACGCCTTCCTGGTATTTTTTGATGGCCTCGTCGATGCGGTTTGCATTTTTCAAAGCCAGCGCCCAGTTATTGTAGAGCCACATGTTTTGGGTGCCGATTTGCTGGGCCTTTTTGAACGCGGCGATGGCTTCTTCCGTCTGGTTTTTTACCGCCAGCACGTAGCCGAGCAAGATATAAGAATTGGCATGGCCGGGATTGACTTTAAGTGCGACCTTGATCAGCCTTTGCGCTTCATCGAGCCCGCTATAGCGGCCATTCTCGGTCTGGGCGTTATCCGCTTTCATTGCTATGCGCGCCAGTTCAAGATAGGCCTGGGCGTTGTTGGGGTCATCCAGGATAATCGTATCAAGATTTCTTTTTGCGACGTCCAGTTCCTGCTGGCCCAGACGGTCGCTGTCGTCAATGATAGCGATGGCGTCTTGCAGTATCCTTTCATTGTGGGACGTTTTTTTCTCCCCGGGGAAGGCCTGCGGGAGGCCCAACTCCGGCCATTCGTGAGGCCAGTCGAAGGTCTTGGTTAGTAGAGGTTTTGGATCTTTACCTGGCTTGTGCACGACTATTTCCAGCAAGTCGGTTTGCACCTTGGTGACTTGCCACGGCCTCAAAAAATTAAACTTCGTGCTGAGATTGTTACCCGGGAGCGGATGCCCCGCAAAATAACTCATCGAAGTCGCCGAGCCGTCGCGTGACTTGGCCAAGGCGCCGAACACGATTTCGCCGTGCGCGCCGTCGTAACTGTAATGCACTTCGATATCGACTCCGTTCGGCGTTATATTGCTGACTTCGAAAGAATGGATGACGGTGCCGGGCAGGGTGGATTGCGCAGCTGCCCCGCCAGCATAAAACAGGCAGATCGCAACCACTAGCGACAGCGCCGCCGCCCCTACGCCGAATAGCTGCCGAGGGAAAATCTTGGGAAACGTGGATACGTGCGTAGTCATCACCGGTCTTTCATAGGCTGTTATTGGTTTTGCAATGTTATTATATGGCAACTATGCCGCTGTGAAAGCAGTCGCCGAATATTTTTGTGCTGGAGGGTGCTGGTCCAGGGGGAGCTGGCGAGATCAATACTCTTGCGCAAGTGGCCAGCGTGCGCTGAACAAGGCTCGCAAAGAAAGGAGCGGCGCCGCTTTGGATAGCATCCGCAAAAATGGCGCGGGATTTACTTCAAGCGTATCTGCTGCGAGGCGCCGGTGCAGCGACAGGGGTATTGCTTTCCCTGTCGCCATCACCGGCTTGCCGGCGAATTCCACGGCAGAAGTATTGGCGCTGAGCCTAGCGCGGCTTGAGGTCGATCACGTATTTTTCGTTGAGCGCTTCGACGTTGTTATAGTACGCGGGCAGCATCAGATTGATTTCCTTGCCGGGGTTGGCGTCAACCTCGAAGCGGTAGCCGTCTATCAGTTCGGCATGCTCGCCACTGCGTTTGATGACGCGATAATAGCCGCGCCCCAGGATGGCCGGCACCCGCCAGGACGTGGTGCCGGGGCTGAGGCCCGGGCCCTGGTTGATCAGGGGTTTGCTGTGTTCGCGCCAGTCGGCGGTGAATTGCTCGCTGGTCATCGGCGTATGGGCCTTCTGGGCCGGGCTGGCGCAGCCGCCCAGGCCCAGCAGCAGGCTAGCACCGAGTAAGCCTGTGCACAGCAAGCCTGTCAGCAGGCGCGGAGTGCGAGTAGAAGTAGACATGGTTTATCTTCCCTTCATGTGTGGACAGGGCGCGGTCGCCCCATACCTGGATTGTACCGTTTTGGCAAGATTTCGCCAGCCGCTCCATCCGTGCTGGTCCTTCCCGTTTCAGCAGGGCCGGCGCCGGAACCATCCCGCCAGCGAGATGCGCTCGCGCGTCGCCGGCAATACCTCGTGCAGCATGTCGGCCGACAGGAACAGCACCATCCGGCTGCCCAGCGGCGCGATATCCTCACTGCACTTGCCCTCGGGATGCAGGCGCAGGGCGCCGCCTTGTTCCGGCAGCCAGTCCTGGTTCAGGTAGATCACCACCGACACGGTGCGGCTGTCGTCATCGCGGAAACGGTCCAGATGCTTCAGGTAGGAGGCGCCCGGCGCATACAAGGCGAAATGGCTTTCATACTCCTCCAGCCCCAGGTACAGGCTGCGGTTCAGCACCACCCGCAAGTCTTCCATCAGCAGCAGGTAGCGGTCGCAGGCCGCCGATTGCCCGGCCTGCAGCCACAGAATACTGTCGCCGCGCACTTCAGGCCGCAGCGCTTGCGCCGCACCGCGGCCCACGCCGGCCAGGTTCAGCGCACCGGCAGCATTTAGCACCCGGCACTCGGCCGCCAGCGCCAGCCTCAGGTCTTCCGGCAAGAAAATAGTCTGCTGCGACCAGCCGTGCTCGGCCAGGTCGGCCAGCATGAGGCTTTGCAGCGCGTCGTGAGAGTCCGCGGGGCGGGCGGGGGAGCTTAAAAGCATGGGGGACAGCGCTTTCCTGGAAAACTGCGGTGCTGCAAATCGTCTATAGTCCAGGTGTCTGTGCTAATGGCGCTGTCATCGTGACATACGGTCCGCAAGGGGCGGCATATTCCAGGAGGGATGGGAACGCTGGTAAGACAGTGTAACACCGGCTGGCGATGCCGGGCTTATGCCGCTACTTTGCCCTCTATGTTGAGATTTCCGGGCCTTATTTTGCACTACACCCACGCCAATGTGCAGTTCATCGCAAACTGCAGGCCGCCGCCCCGCAAGCCATTACAATAGCGCCTGCATCACCAGCTTGGCCAACAACTAACTTCACCAACTATAAGGACATCCTATGCGTCGCTTGCTTATTCTTCCCTTGCTCTTGCTCAGTGCCTTCGCCCATGCCGACCAGCAAACCCGTAGCGTGCCTGCGTTTACCGCCATCGACAGCAAGGGTGCCATCAGCATCGCGGTAGAAGTGGGCAAGGCGCAATCGGTCGTCGTGAGCGGCAACGAAAAGTTCGTCAGCAGTGTGGTGACCGAAGTGGTCGGCGGCGAACTGAAGATCTACCTGCGCGAAAAAAGTGCGACCAGCACTACCGGCGAACCCAGGGTCACGATTACCGTGCCTGAGCTGCGCCAGTTCAAGGTGGAAGGTGCAGGCCCGACCGAGATCAGCAATATCAGTGGCGAGCGCATGGATATCAGCTACCGCGGCGCCGGCAGCCTGAAGGCCACCGGCAAGGTGAAATGGCTGAGGCTGAAAGCGCAGGGCGTGGGCGAGGTCAATACCAAGGCGCTGCTCGCGGAACATGCCGATGTCGACTTTGAAGGGGTAGGCTCGGTCAAGGTGTATGCCAGCGACCGCCTGAACGCGGTGGTGAACGGCATGGGCTCCCTCAACTATTACGGCCATCCGCGCACAGTCAATAAATCGGTGCAGGGCATAGGCAGCGTTGGGGCCGGGGACTAAGCCTGGGTGAGATGTGCGGGAGCTGAGTGTTGGGCTGGTGAGGCTTTAGCCCAAGCTACCGTGCTCAGCTCCTTCCATCTTAGAGGAAAATATTTTTTCGAAAGCGTGTCGATTTTGTGCGCCGCCATCCGTCGTAGGGATGAAGCACCGATTGCCCATTCCACTTTAACCAAGGAAACGCTATGAACAAACAGATCATCCTCAACTTGCCAGTGAAGGACCTGAATAAGTCCAAGGCCTTCTTTTCCGCGCTCGGCTTTACTTTCAATGCCCGATTTAGCGGCGAGAACGCAGCATTCATGAACATCGTCGGCGACACCATCCAGGCCATGCTGACGATCGAGCCCTTCTTCAAGTCCCTGATCGACAAGCCCGTCGCGCAGGCGAAGGAAGCCAATGAAGTCGTCATCTGCTTGAGCTGCGAAAGCCGGGAAGAAGTCGACACCCTCATCGCCAAGGCCGTTGCTGCTGGCGGCCGCACGCCGCACCCACCAGAGGACCATGGCTTCATGTATGACCAGGGTTTCGAGGACATTGATGGCCACCTGTGGAACTTGGTCTGGATGGCGCCAGAGGCCTAAGCGCGGACCACAGCGTCAATTCATCCTGCGTCACCAGCGCCAGGTCACCCAAGTTTCCCAGGCCACGCTACAAGCAGGTTCCAATTACGGATTTTCTTTAACTCGACCGTCCGCAATGGGGTGCGGATTCAACCGGCCGACGATTGATGAAAAACTGTGCAATAAATGAAGCCCATTGCACCCCACGGCCCCGTGAAGGGAAAGCCGCGGGAGTGGGCCAGGCTTTAGGGAGAGGCAAGAATGCGATACCGCTTTTCACGATGGTTAAAACTGGATGAAAATACTGTATAGTTGCCCAAAAGCCAAGCCATAGATTGCCCTTGGTATGGTCTACGATGCCGAGTCAGGGAGCCGGCGCCGGAGTTAGGGTACAAGACTGCCTCCCGGCGCTGTTCCTGAACATTTACCGATCGAGCGTTCAATATGAAGCTGAAAACAATTTTCTTTGGGGCCATTTTTATGACGCCAGTAGTATTTGCGCAGAGTACAGAGATGGAGGCGGCAAAGGCTCCGTTACAAAACTACATTCGGGCGCATGAGACGGGAAACGCAGATTTCATGCGCAAAGCGTTTGCGAGTGACGCCAAAATTATTGGCTACATGGGCGGCAACATGATTTCATGGAGCTTGGAACAGTACGCCGGACGCTTTAACGGTAAGCCTGCAAGCGATGAATCGCAACGCCGGCGGAGCTTTGAAATTCTCGACCTCGCTGGAGATGTGGCCGTGGGTAAGGTGGTACTGGATTATCCCAGCGTGAAATTTGTCGATTACATGACCCTGCTCAAAGTCGACGGCGAGTGGAAGATTACCAGTAAGTCATTTAACGCGCAAACCAAACCAGTACTGCAAAAGTGATGGCGGCACAAAAGCCATGTTTCAGCGCAAGAAGGCCGAAAGGCGTAGGGCGACAATAGCGAAGCGTATTGCGCCGCATGGAAAGTCAAAAAATTTCCAACTATTTTTGCCGACTCCTCTGCTAGCTCAATGCATACGCAAGATTTTAAGCCCTCGCATTCGATGTAATACGCTGCGCTAATACACCTTACATTTTTTTCTGACTTTCAATGTTTGAACGACCGCTTTCGGGGGACGCGACCGTCCGCAACGGGGCGACAACGGACAAATAGGCAGACGCAAACCCCGGGGCCATGCAGCGCATCTCGGCAGCAGGCCTTAGACACCAGGCCGCAAGATAAATCACATTCGCAAGTTCAACCAAGGAAGATCCATGCTGCTTAACAAGTACCTCGCCACACCCGTCGTTGTCGCTGCACTACTGTGGCTGCCTTGCCTCAGTAGCTCAGCAAGTACATTGGATGAGGCCAATCAATTGGCCCGGCAATTGATACAGCAGACGATGAAGGCGCAACGCATTCCTGGCTTGCAGATTGCGGTCATTAAAGACGATAAAGTCATATTATCCGAAAGCTATGGCTGGGCCAACGTAGAGAACCGCGTGCCTGCCACCAGCACGACCCTGTTTCCCATCAACTCTGCGACAAAAACCTTTACCGGCGTCGCCATGATGCAGCTGGTTGAAGCCGGGCTGGTAGACCTCAACGCCCCTGTCTCGCGCTATCTGGATGACCTGCCCGTGGCTTGGCGAGGCATACTCATCCGGCAGCTACTCGGGCATACTTCGGGCCTCCCCGACATCGTCGACCAGAAAGGCCTGATTGGAGAGGGGACAGAGCTGGATGCCTGGAAGGCGGTGAAGGCGCTGCCCATGGATGCACCCGTTGGCGAGAGATTTGCCTACAACCAGACTAACTATGGTTTGCTGGCACAGGTCATTGCCAAACAAACCAAGATACCCTACGAGCAATATCTCGCAGAGCATCAGTTCGCTGCGGCAAACATGCCCTTGTCGACCTTCGGCGACAGTTATGACCTGGTTCCCAACGCCGCTACGATCTATAGCTACTCTCCGCGCGGAAGCATGGCAAAGGGCGACGACGATCGCCTGTCTCGCTGGATTTACGATATACCGTATAGCCTTTGGGCTGGTGGTGGAATCCAAACCACCGCCGATGAAGTAGCGCGTTGGATCATCGCGCTATCGAACGGCAAGCTCATCAGTGCGGCCAATGTCAGGAGCATGTGGACACCGGAAAAGCTGAACAGCGGAGCTGACGGGAACTGGGCAGCCGGATGGCCGGTACTGCAAAGCTCTCCCAGCCGGCAAGTAGCGGGCATCGGTGGCGCCCGCGCCGCATTTATTGTTTATCCGGATGAGCGGCTGGCCATCATCGTGTTGACCAACCTCGCAGGGGCGAATCCCCAGCGCTTCATTCCACAGATAGCCAAGCTCTACCAGCCGCTGTAGCCTGGGCTAAAGCTTTATCAGTCCACCGGTCGTCGTGCACTTGAGCGTTGTTGATATGCGGAGGCTGAGTGTTGGGCTGATGAGGCTTTAGCCCAACCTACCGTGCTGACAGGCGGAGGTTGAGCATTGGGTTGGTGGGCGTTAGCCCAAGCTACCGAAGCGCCAGGCCGTAACCCGACATAGGCAAGGCCTTAAGCCCTCACAGCCAGGCCGCGATTTTATTGCGCCGCATGTCGCTGTAAAACTCCCGTTGCGGTCCAATTTGCACGGGATTACTTGCTCATGTAATATCTGTGGCGGGTAATCGGTTACGTAAATCGATTTTTCGGTAGATGTCTCCAAGGGGGCGATATGAAACGTGTTGTTGGCATAGGCGGCGTGTTTTTTAAAGCAAAGAATCCTGAAAAACTTCGCGAATGGTACCGGGATCATCTTGGCTTCAGCCTGGAAGAGTGGGGTGGTGCGGTATTTCAGCCGAGTGGCGCCAATGGCCCCATCGCCAATGAAAAAACTGTCTGGTCGTTATTTCCAGACGACTCGGACTATTTTGCGCCGAGTACCCAAGCTTTCATGATCAATTATCGGGTTGACGATTTACATGCCTTGCTCACCCAGTTGCGCTCGGAAGGTTGCGCCGTTGATGCCAAAGTTGACGAGTCAGAATTCGGCAAATTTGGATGGGTGATGGACCCAGAGGGTAACCGGGTCGAGCTATGGGAACCTCCAAAAACCTGATTCGTCTTATTTGAGTTGCATTTGCGTATAACGCAATAGCAATGATTGCTGGCGCCTCAGGTACTTGTGCTGAATGATGAGTCAGTTCAGGTCGAGCAGAAAAATTAGCCAGGTGCAAAAACGGACCGTTTGCAAATGAAAACCACAACAAAGTCACTCTATGGCGCCATTGCCGCCACCGCTGCCCCTGCCGCCATTGCTGCAATGCTCTTGTTTACTCCCGCGGTATCGGCGCAGGATGCCGACAAACTTGCGCTAGCAAAGAAGCTCGTAGAGCAGGCCCAGTTGCATAAAATGGCTACATTGGGCATGCAGCTCTCGGTGAGGCGTGTCGTCGCTGAAGGTAAGGCGTCCCAGGAATTTTTGGCCTGCGTATCGGCGGCCGAGCCTGGCGCCTTTTCTGCTGGAATAGCGTCACTATATGCCGACAGGCTTTCAATCCTTGAACTGAAGGATGCGCTCAAGTTTTTTGAGAGCCAGGCGGGCCGGAAATACACCGCATATACTTTCTGGGGCACTGAAAAATATGCCGGATTTGCTCCAAGTACGCCGGCGGTGGCAGTAACGGTGGATGAGAAACAAGCGATAGATGCGTTTATTGCTTCCCCGGTGGGCCGGAAAATGAGCGGAACCGGATCTTCTTTTGCAACGGCAACCCAGCGGGAAACCCTTAAAGTCATCGGGCCACTCCTCGCTGCATGCAAGTCATCGACATAAGTCCCAAATGAGAAAGTCGAAGACACATGATGTCGACGGCATTCAGCGCGGCTTCCGTTAAGTTGGCATACCGGGTTGATTATTTTACTTAGAGGCTGTTGCGAAATTACCCTGGCGTTGTTGCGCCTCCTAGCCTTGCTAAAGCACTGTCTTCGTCGGCGACGCCTAGCCGACTAATTTCGCAACAGCCTCTTACATACTTCATGTGGACACTACAAATGCATCAACGATTTCTCGGCATCCTCGTTAGCTCAGTCTTTTTTCTTTACCCATTTTCCTCGGCGACAGCAGAACAAAATCCAGACCTTGCAGACTCGTCGCCTGGTGAGCAAGCGCAAACGGTAGCGGTTGCCGGAACCAAAGATCCCGATTGGAAGCCTTATCGAAAAATGCTGGATGGCCTGGACGCATACGACAAATATCGTGAATTGGCCCCAACTGCGCCCTTAAAATTTATTCTTCGGCCACAAAAGGCACATCTTTCGATAGCCGATCTCAAGCTGCGCATTGTTGGCGATAATTCCAGCATAGAAGTGCCAATCGCGGACGATTACACTTTCGCCCTACCGCGCGACGTGTCTGCAGCGAAAGATGATGCTGACTTGCAGTTGAATAGCAAAAAGGGACTGTATCGCTGGAGGCCTGATATTCACACTCCGGGAGTTTCGCCGGATGCGCGTCGGCTCGGAGATCTGCGCCTTGAATGTGAAGTACGCTGGGCGATTGACAAGTTTGATGTGTCATTTTTAGCGAGTGCTTATCTTACTCCCCTGGGAGGTGCATGCCATTCGTCCAGAGGGCGAATTTTCTACACAGCACCTAAAACGATCTTGAGCGTTACCCTGATCCATGGCGAGCGACACGAAAAATTAAAGGCAGAGCGCCTGGACCCGAATGACCGTACGCGTTTCGCACCGCCGATTCATGATGAAAGCTGGTCAAACGACACGCTGGTTAAATTTGAATATTTGTGACGCCCAGTTCGGAGTTGAGGCGGTAATCCGTGCTAGGTGCGGCGCAATTTTTCGCGCCGCATGTTGCGGTAAAACTCCCCTCTGTCGATTGTGGGCGCCACCACGGTGGAAGGCTTAGGCCTCGGGTGCGTGGCAGACCGCTTCGATGTTGTGCCCGTCCGGGCCAATGACAAAAGCTGCATAGTAGGTCGCGTTGTACTGCGGGCGCAGGCCAGGCGGGCCATTGTCTTTGCCACCCGCCTCCAGAGCCGCGCGATAGAAAGCGTCGACTTGCCGGCGATTCTCGGCCACGAACGCCAGGTGAAGATGCGCCGGCTTCTCCTCGGTTTGGTACAGGCACAATGAAACCTCACCCTTTGGTTGGCTAAGCTCGACGCCGTTCGGCGGCCACTCCGTGACAACAGTTACGCCGAGCGGTTCGAGTGCCTTGAGGAAGAAGGTTTTGCTCGCTGCATAGTCGCTGACTCCGAATTTGACGTGGTCAAACATGGGCTCTCCTGAAGTGTACGGGCCTGCGCGAGGCCCGGCTGGTTTGAAAGGGCAGGTCGGTAAGTTAGCAGAAAAGCGTTAATGAAGCAATTTCCGTGTATCCCCTCGATGTCCTTCATCCCTATTGGATTTTCTGGCTTTACTCTGGGGGAAAATATGGCAGTACGGTAGGGGGCTAAGGCTTTATCAGCTCAAACTTCGTTGTGCACGTTAGCGTTGTTGCTATGCGGCGGCTGAGTGTTGGGCTGGTGAAGCTTTAGCCCAACCTACCGTTCTGCCCAAGCTACTGGACTAGGTGGTATCGCACTTTGCATGTGAACTCTTTTGCTCTATATTTTTTCCCCTGGTTTACGCTGGGGGCGTAGGTTGGGCTAAAGCTCTATCAGCCCAACACTCGTGGCAAACCCGGACGCCATTGCTACGCAGGGGTTGAGTGTTGGGCGGGTGAGGCTTTGGCTCAAGCTACCGAACTAGTTGCCAATTTCTTAAATAAATGCCACTATTTCCTCGTTATTCGCAAGGTTTGCGAAGCGCGATTAAGGCTACAGATAGGGAGTTCCTATGCCACAGAATTACCAAGTCATTGTTGAATCCGAACCCAACCCGGCAGAGATGGGGGTGGTCATTAAAGGCCTAAGCGCTTACAACGCCTCGAAAGCCGGCGGCGACACGCCCAACTATCTCTTCATCACCGTACGCGGTGAAGATGGCAGCATCGAGGGCGGCCTGGTCGCCGCAACCTACCTGGGGTGGCTGCAAGTGCAAGCGGTCTGGGTGTCCGATGCATTACGCGGCCTTGGTTACGGCACGGCGCTCATGCAAGAGGCGGAAAATGAAGCCATTCGCCGTGGCTGCCCACGCGTCTTTCTCGAGACCCTAAGCTTCCAGGCCCTGCCGTTTTACGAAAAGCGTGGCTATGTGGTTTTCAGCCGGCTCGCCGATTTGCCGCCCGGCGGCGCCCGCTATGCCCTGACAAAACAACTCGGCGGTTGATGATATCTGGATGGACTCTGATCGCCGTAAGCGGCCAGTAGCGGACAGTTGGGGCGTTCTCACAGTACGTTAAAAAATTCAGCGGAGTAAGGACACGTCATGATTATAACGTTTGAGGACATTTTTGTTGCGGCTGAAAATCCCGGGTGCACTTCTGAAAACAAAAATGCTCTGGAGGGACTACATCGAGCTATGAACGACTGGCCAGATGATTTTGACACGGTGGAGGATTTCTTCTTCTCCGTCGAGTCCTATTTAGGCGAAGCATTGAACTCGGCTCATGTACGAGCGAAATCGCGAATGCTTAGCGCGTTGACTGATGCGTGGCGCGGCGAATCACTCTCAGAGCTACTTGCGTTTTTAGATGCGTTTGGCTGCACATCTGCTGTTGAGTACTTAGACGCACTCAAGCGACTGTAATCTGCTTTCGGCCAATTCGATAAATTAAATGAAAATAAATAGAAAAATACCTCTTGCGATAATCGTGGCGTCTGCATTCGCATTGACTATTCTGTTGACTTTGTTTGCAGGCTACATTTTTAGCCAGATGCCTGGATTGGCTACGCCTGAGGAAAACTGCCGTTCGGAGTGTGAGGCTAAAGGTAAATATGGGCGGCTTGTACCAAGATACTCCTCCAATGTTAAACAGGGTCGAGTCCCACCGGTTTGTGAGTGTAGTGCGTAAGGCCGTAACCGTAATAGGTATGGCCGTAGCCCGCACTACGTAGGGCGCATTGGAAAATGCGCCGCATGTATCGTAAAATAAGCGCATGCCCAATTATCGACGCGCCTGGCATCCAGGCGGCACAGACTTCGTTGCAGCGAATCTGCTGCAACGAAGCGGCAAAGTGAAAAATTGGCCGTATTCGACGTTCCATCGCTTGGTCGGCGAAGATGTTTATCCTTCTACTTGGGCAGGCGGTGATACGATAGGATTGGGTTATGTTGACTGAACATGCGGCGCAATTCGCTGCGCGATTGACGCCCTACCTAATGCGGGTTACGGCCTTACGTCGCTGCCGGCGTATAAGGGGCGACCGCAGGTCGGCCAAAGCCGGACGCTTGCGGCCTCACTTGTGGCCGCTCTTAAAATGTTGGGCTTGGCAGCCCGACCTGGCTTGCTACTTGGCATATTTCCAAAAACGCCCCTTGCCCTCCGCGATCCAGGCCATCGCCTCCTCGATGCGCTTATCTCGAGTTGCCTCAGTTTTCGCTTCGCCAATCCAGACCTTGTATTCCTTTTGAAACGATGCCGATTTGCTCTCGAAAATCTTTGCGATCTTCGGGTTGGCCTGGAGTTTTTCGGCGAAGGCCGCGGGCACTCCGACTTCTTTGGGAGTCTTGGATTCTCGTGCCGGGAGTTTCAGGCCTTGCTCATTGAGCGCCATGGATTCCTTGATCCAGGATTTAAGCTCTCGGTCTGACGGTAGATCAGCAAGCTTAGTCAGCTTGCCCATAAAACGCTTCGCCGCTGCGACGCCATCATTGGCCTTGAGACGCGCGTCACCCATCAGCGCATCCTTATAGAACGTGAAGGAGCAGTGCTGCTTGTAAGCGGCGAAAATACACATCATGTCGCCTTTGTAGTCGAAATGCGGATTCCCCCATTTGACCTCCTCGACTACCTCTGGGCACGTTGCGTGGATGAGGGCACGCAGGTGAGCCAGGATGGGTTTCGCAAAATCTTCGGCCTTTTCGGCATAGGCATCCACCTTGGGATTGTGTTTTGGCGTGGGCATCGAATGGGGCTCTTTCAATTCTTAATTGAGGGTTAAAAGAAGCTCGTCCAGACGTTCCAAAGTCGAGGTCAATCCCTCCTTCAGTCCCATGTTAATGACTTGCTGGAGTGCTTCAGCCGACGTATAGGAAACGACCGTCTCTACCAGGGTATGCGCCATCACATCCGAGAAGCTGACATCCCATTTGGATCTGGGTAAATCAGGGTTCAGTGTGCCGGTGTCATCGCAAAAGCCGTCAAGCGCGGTGTAATTATCGATGGGGTGTATGGTTTGATAGTCCGAGCGGCCCCAGTATTCTTGTCCATTGGGCTCAACCATCGCGTAGTGCCAATGCCCACCTTCACGGAAATCCATATACTTGGTTTTCGTGGTGAAGGGTTTAGGCGCAAACCACCGATCGAGAAGTTCACTTTTCGTGTAGCAGTCCCACACCAGTTGTCGTTTGGCGGCAAACTCTCTTTTGATCGTGATGGTGTTTTTTTCTTTATCAACAAGGAAGTCAAATTGCAGGTCAGCTTTCACTTTCTTCGCCTTTCAGGGTGGTTAATAAGTTATCGAGATTTTCGTATCGGCTTGCCCAAGCCGCGCGTTGCTCGTCGAACCATTTTTCGGCAGCGATCAAGTTCCCACGTCTTAGTTTGCAGGTCCGCACTCGCCCTACTTTCTCCGATGTAATGAGGCCGCTGCTTTCGAGAACCTTGATGTGCTTCAAGAACGAAGGCAAGCCCAGACCGAAAGGCTCGGCCAGCTCCTTGATCGATGCAGAGCCGCTGCCAAGCCTCGCAATCACTGATCGCCTGGTAGGGTCGGCCAATGCGTGGAATGCCTGGTTGAGTGATGCAGAATAGTTTTCCATATGGCGAACTATAACATGATGGTTTTCCACTTGGCAAACTATTTGAGAAAAGCTGCCCTGGAGTCGTATGCGACCGGAATTAGGCGTTAGCGGCACCCGGGATCACGGTTTTCGTTGCCGCAAACCCGCCGTTCGCGACCGACAGCAATGGCCAAAAGCCGCCAGTCACGCTTGCATTTGAGTTGGGGCTTCACCGGATGAGCGCAAGGTCGGTAATGTTGTGGCCTGGCGGCCTGGTGGCTTGGTGTCAGGGCGCTTTAAAACGGAAGCCGGATGCGGTTGGCCCCGTCAAGTGCGTTAAAATAAAGATCATCCTCAGGGCATCGGCTTACACTATGAAAAAATTACTTGGCATCATCATTATTCTGTCGGCGGTCATTGCACCCGCGCATGCGGACGAATCGGTGCGGGAAAAAGTGCACGAGGTCGGACGAGGCATCAAGCATGGAGCGATAGAAACGGGCCACGCAATCCGGAACGGCGCACACAAAGCCGGCCGCGGCATCAAAGGTGCGGCAGTCACGGTCGGCCACAAAGTGCGCGACGGCGCACATGGGGTAGCAAAAGGGAGCAAGCGCGCCAAGGACAAAGTTGTCAACGACAAGTGAGGCCGGCTTGCCGCTAGGGGCCAGGCTCTGTCCTTCGAGGTCACATCTAATTCGATGTTGTTTTGCTGATTTTTCTGTGGGAGGATATGTGCTCTGTCTTCCCTCCATAGCACGGTAGGTTGGGCTAAAGCTTTATCAGCCCAACGTTCGTTGTGCACTCTAGCATTGTTGCTATGCGGAGGCTGGTTGTTGGGCTGGTGAGGCTTTAGCCCAAGCTACCGAACTAACTTTACTGAAAAGAGTGTACGAGTTTTTAGCCCCCGTATTCGGTGTAATACACTCTGCTATTGCCCCCTAAGCATTTTTATGCGCCTTACGACCTTGTAGATATTTTGTTCTCTTTTAGGAATCGCAAGTTGTCCTTTCGAATTTGTTTATCTGTTTCAATAATATTGGCGATACTTGCGACGCTTAATGTGCACGCGAAAGGTCAACAGGATTTGCCGACACCCGGTACTGTTTTATCTGAGAAATCGCATGACCTTGGAAACGGCTATCGCATAGTTAATCGCTCCGTGGTTAATCCACCTGGTCATTGGGAGGGTATTGGACATTTTCAGTTTGTGTATGCGAAAGGGGAACAGCTCTGTCAGTGCAGTGACAGCGATGTGGCTATCTCTCCCGATGGAGGATTTGCCATCTATGTCCAATCGGATGGAAAATTGATGCTTTTCCGCGCGTCCAATAAAATTAGAAAGAGATTGTCTAACACATTCATTGGCTATCCGAAGAAAGCGGATTGGAAAATTCACGCCAAACGTGTTCTAGTAACGCTAGACAAATACGACCAGGCCGGCGGAAAAATTTCCGCTCATTTTTTCTCATTTTAAAGGCCGCAAGTCTGAATAGCTAGGGCGTCAATAGCGTAGGTAGAGCAGGGGTTTTGTGAGGCATGCTTCACGCCTCATGCCTGCAAGCCTGCATAAAGGCCTCCGCCTACAGGCGGAGGTGCGCGCTGCAAGCGTATTGCGCCGCATGAAAAGTGAATGTGGCCAGCTATTTCTCTTTGCCAGTAGACCAAGCCAACTTTACCGAAAAGAGTGTGCGAGTTTTTTAGCCCTCGCATTCGATGTAATACGCTCTGCCATGACACCCTGCGATTTTTATGCGCCTTGCGGCTTTGCGGAGGGCCGCGACTGCCGCCAATTTGATGTTGCTTTGCTAATTTTTGTGTGGCAGGATACGCCAGGTTCCCGTCAAGATTGGTCGCTCAAATGAACCCATCGCCATGCCTTCGCCTCGAGCACTTGCGAAATTCATCGCAAGCTTGGGCCGCGAGGTGTTCATGGATGGGTCAAGCCATCATTGCCATATCATCGAAGCCGGCAACGACAGTTACCGTTTCAAGGAACCCACAGCAATAGCCGGAAGGCGGAAAAATCCTCGACTTATTCACAGTCTAAGGCAGTGGAGTAATTTTTTAGGGTGACTCAAAATTCAATGCAATTGGTGGGTCAATTTTGGATGCGAATCAACATAGGTGCGAAAACATGGAGCAAACCAGGTGCGAAAAACATGCCAAGGTCGAAGGAACTTCAGTTTCTGGGCGCGTTCTACACAGGCTTCTTAATTACCCTCGAGGATGGGCAATCGCATTCGCATTTGCGCTTCCGCTTGCGACACACGCTGCGGATTCCATCGACCGCGCACAAGCGGCATCGATTTTCCGGCAGGCCGACATTATCTGCGCCCGCGACGGCGGAGCCTTTTGGGGGCATACACTTTGCGGACCAATGCTGCTCGTAGACCCAAGCGATCGGTCCGTTGTCGCCAACCAGGCCGACGCTGCGGGTGTGCTCCAGCCCGCCGACGGCGTCTTTATCGGTGTACTGCCGGCGGACCAACCGATCTCCGACACCACCATCACCTGGTCCGGCACCCGCTGGTGCGAGCTCATCTGGCCCTGGCCCATGCGCCAGGACCCTGACATGCTCCACGTCACGCTGGCTCATGAACTATTTCATCGCATTCAGCAAGAGGAGCTCCATATCGGGAAGCAAGAGGGTGGCAATGCTCATCTGGACACTCTCGACGGCCGTTACTTGATCGAGCTTGAATGGCGGGCCCTGGCCGCTGCGCTCCAAGCCTCCACCGCCGGTGGCCGACGTACAGCCGCTGCCGATGCTATCCTGTTTAGAGGCGAACGCTACCGCCTTTTTCCGTCCGCAGCCGACAACGAATTGGCACTGGAGTCCAATGAGGGTATCGCCGAGTACACCGGTGTCAGGCTCGGCCTGCAAGCGCCTGAGCAACGCGTCCGTTATGCCCTCCGCGATCTCGCGGCCGGGGCCCAGGCGCCCAGCTTCGTGCGCTCCTTTGCCTACGCCACCGGGCCGGCGTATGGTCTGCTTCTCGATCAGGCCGACCCTGCTTGGGTGGGCAATTTCGTTGCTTCCCAGCGAACCGAACGCTTTGACCAACGACTCGGCCGCGCGCTACACCTCGCCGGGCCTGACTTCTCCCGGCTGGCGGCTCGCACTGCCGTCTATGACTCCGACGGCAAGCTGCGCGTGCAGGAGGTCGCTCGCGAGGAAGAGAAGCGCAATAAGCTCATGGCGCTCAAAGCCAAGCTGATCGACGGCCCCGTACTCTCGCTGCCGCTGGTGCGCTCGAGTATCGAGTTCAATCCACAGAGCCTGGTACCAATCGATAATATCGGCACGGTGTATCCTACCCTTACGCTCAGGGACAACTGGGGTACGCTGGTCGTCGAGAGTGGCGGTGCTTTACTGCGTAAGCAGCCAAAGCAAGCCACTGTCTCTGCTTCCGGGCTCGACCCAACGACGCTCCGCGGCCAAGGTTTCAGTCTCGTCCTAAAACCGGGCTGGAGCATCCAACCTGGCTCCCGAAGCGGCGATCTGGTCGTTAGCGAGGTTGTGAAGACAGCTCCCTAGAAGGTCTAAGGCGGAATAGGCAGGGCGTCAATCGCGTAGGTGGCGTCGCCAGCCATTCAACTTCCGCAGCACGGTAGGTTGGGCTAAAGCTTTATCAGCCCAACGTTCGTAGTGCATTCGAGCGTCGTTGATATGCGAGGGCTGAGTGTTGGGCTGGTGAGACTCTAGCCCAAGCTACTGAACTGCGATTTTTATGCGACTTACGGCACTGTAGGAATGATATGAACGAATACATCCTATTCATGCACGACGATGTTCTTGAGCCCACCATTGCAAATGATGAAAATCTGTGGGGCCAATACATTGCAGAACTTCAAGCGTCCGGCCAATTCGATGGCGGAAGCGCAATTGGAGATGGGATGGTCTTTAAGAAGAACTGCGCCGCCTCGTCTGCGCCGATGACGGTAACCGGCTACATCCGCGTTCGCGCTGAAAATATTGACGCAGCGAGGAGATTCCTAATTAGGAATCCGACATATGAGGCGGGTGGAACAGTGGAAGTCCGAGAGCTACAACGTACCTAATTCTTGGCGGCGGCTAAGGCTTTATCGGCCCAAGCTTCGTCGTGCACGCTAGCGTTGTTGATATGCGCTGGCTGAGTGTTGGGCTGGTGAGGCTTTAGTCCAAGCTACCGTGCTGCCAGCTGGGGTCCAACCTACTAAAAAATTTATGAAATCATGGCTTGTAGTTTTTTTTGCGCTTGTAATATTAGGTACGATGCCAGCCGACGGCCCGCTGCGAAAAGAATTGCAGCAGCAATGGAGCTATGTCAGCTTTGATAATCCGCAAGTTAGTTTTTTATTGCGAAGACAGCCTGACCAAGCTTCAGTGGGTGACTTAGGTTTTGATGCGACTTATTGCAAGGATGACGAAGCGATTTTTTGCTTTGAAGTGGCTGGAGTCAAGTTCGCAGTTCCGAAGGACTTTGAAGCGTCTAAGACGATTCGGACCTGGTCATTTCACGGACATAGTTTTATCGCAACTCCCATGCGTTTTCAGCCAGCCATTTTGGGCCAGCGGTTAGATGTCGTTTATATCGATTCCGTAGGCCAAAAACTGCGGTTCTTTTATTCCAGGAAGAGAGGCTTGATTGGAATGAAGAGGTTAGAAGAGGACTCTCAACCGACATTACTGTTGGAGGAATTCTGTGGATTTGCAGCGGCCAAAAATTGCGGGGAAAGTGAAGGCAGGAGCCGGCCATGAAAAGGCATTCGCGTACCTGGCCAATCTGATGTTGCTTAGCTAATATTTGTGTGGCAGCATATGACGAATTTTTTTTTACTATCAGGCTACCCACCACCATGAGCGCCTCCACCTTGCTTCTTTCCCTGTTCAAGTACAAAGCCTGGGCCAACGCAGAACTGTTCGCAGAGCTTCAGAAATTGGACCCCGTAACCCATCATGCCGAGCGGCACGCTGCAATCCGCATCCTGAACCATATCTTTGTCGTAGACCGCATCTTCGCAGCGCATCTGTCCGGCTCACCGCATTCGTACGCGGCTACCAACACCGTCGAAACTCCTGCAATGGAAGAATTGCAGAGCGCAGTGATCGAGTCGGATGGCTGGTACGTCGACTACATTTCCAAGCTGCCTCCGGAGCTTTTGCCTGAGAACGTGACGTTTGATTTTACCGATGGCGGACAGGGGCGCATGTCGCGGGAAGAAATACTCGTGCACGTCGCGACGCACGGCGGCTACCACCGTGGCGCGGTTGGCGGCATTATGAACCGAGCTTCGGTTCCTCCCCCGCGCGACATCTTTACCGCCTATCTGCATCAGTCTGAACCTGAGCGCCGAGTGTCACATCAGGTGAGCTAAAGCCTCTGAGGATTGGCGCGGTCCGGCCAATACGGTAGGTTGGGCTAAAGCTCTATCAGCCCAACGTTCGTTGTGTACGCGAGCGTTGTTGGTATGCGGCGGCTGAGTGTTGGGCTGGTGAGGCTTTAGCCCAACCTACCGTGCTAATGATTGACGCGGTCGGATCAGCCGCGGTTGGCAGAAATGGCCTGCTAAAACTTGCGGCATTCCTTTTAAATATCAATTCACTCTTGGAAATACCTTGAAAATTTCTTGTATAGTCATTGGCCTGTGTGCGTGTAGCGCTATTTCGTTCACCTCACTTGCGAGAGCGGGGGAGGCAGAAACGTCGCTTACGTTTGTCAAAGGCCTGGGAATCAATGCAAACTTTGGGCAGATGGTACGCTTTGGCGCTGTTCGGATGCAGACGTATCGGAACGTTGTGTGCATTGTCGGAAGTAGCGACGCAAAACAATTGGTAGAACAAGAACTATTGCCTGCTATCGCCAAATACCAACCTCAATGGGACAAAAATTTGGCAGCTGTTTGGATGCAGCTTTTGACGGAGGTGGAAATGCAATCTTTGTTAGACCTCAAGAGGCAATCTCCTTACGTGTCCAAGTATCAAGTTGCTGGCCCCAAGGCAGGGGCCGCGATGATGTCTTCTTCCTCGGATATACTGCAAAACGCATTAAGCGAGGGAATGAACAGAGCCTGGAGTAAAGCGTCTGCCGAACATTCGGTGAACCCTGCTGTACCGTGCAAGAGTTAAAAATTGCTTACGACTCCTGATTGTTGAGGTTTGACTTCAGCGCGTAGGTTGGGCTAAAGCTTTATCAGCCCAACGTTCGCGGCAAATCCGGACGCCATTGGTATGCGGCGGCTGAGTGTTGGGCTGGTAAGGCTTTAGCCCAACCTACCGTGCTAATGGCAGTTTACGTGGCGATATTGCGGCTGTTTAAATACATCCGTATTGATGCAGCAAGCAGACAGCAGAGATGTGTCGCTCCACAAAAGAAAAACAATATAAGTGTCCACGCTGTGATTTTTGCCGATGGGTATATTTTTGTCGCCAAGAATGCTACGAAGCCAATACCGAGTGCATATCCTAACCATACGCGAATTGGTATGGAACGGAATCTTAGTTGATCAAATTCATACCAGGTCCAGTACAGCGCATACCAGGGTAGCCACGCCATAAAAAATTCAAAAATCAATTTTCCAGAATCCCATGTGGATTCTGCTTCGCCAAGCTGTGAAAGCGAGGCGAAAGCCAGTACGCAGTGGAAGAACAACGAGGGGAGGCAACAAAAAAAACATATGTTGGCAAATATTTTAAGAGCGGTTTTCATATTTTTTTGAAAGATTTGCGTACTTGGGGCGGATAATTTTGGACTGGCGATATTCAGGTGAAAGTGCCGGGAAGTTATTTCAAAACGTCCCACGCGGTCCCAGCAAATCCGAGCGTCCCACGCGCTGGCGTTTCGGCGTTTTCAGGGCGGCTGGGTGGTCCATGCCGGCGGCTGCCAGGCTGGCTTGCAGGTCGGGCACGGTGTAGCTCTTGTCGGCTTTCAGGCTTTGCATGCCGCGGTTCCAGGCGTGCAGTATCTGCTTGGCCAGTTCGCGGAAGCCGGGTTTGTCTTCCGCATGGGCGATCACTTCCGGCGTGGTTTCGACGATGGCTTCGCAGATGCGTTCCACCAGTTGCCGGTGGCGCGCGGCGGGCAGGGCCATTGCGGTCTGGGTGAAGCGCTGCAGGCTGGCCCTGGGGGTCCAGGTCTTGCGGCCGGCCAGGCTCATGCCGGGCGGGTTCAGCGCATAGTCGTCGTACACGATGATGGACAGCATGTCGTAGATGGGGGCCACCGCCACGTCCTCGTAGCCGGTATAGGTCAGGGCGACATTCTTGGAGTGGCAATCGGCGTTGCCCAGCGCATAGGTCAGCAGCAGGGTGCCGGCCAGCTGTTCCAGCTCTTCGGCCTGGCGCGCCGCCGGCACAAAGTCCTTCACCCGGTGGGTGACGCGTTCCCAGGTGGTTTCGTATTTTTGCGCCGGGCGCAGGCCCAGCAGGCTGCACAGGTCTTCCATGCCTACCGCGGGCCGGCCCAGCTCGTCGACGTCGAAGCGGTGCACCAGCAGGGCCTGGCCGTCGTCCGACACTTCGGTGGTGGCGGTGCGAAAGCCGGCCCGGGCGCACACCGTCATCGACAGGTGTTCGTTGAGGGCGATGTACGGCAGCCGCGCCGACGAACCCTTGATGATATAGCGCGGCGTGGAAATGGAAGCCTTGTTGAAGCTGGCCTTGACCTGCGGCGACAAAAACTTGGGCACCACGCCCGAGACGCCGCTGGTGGCAAAGCGCCGCACCAGTTCGACAAAGGCTTCTTCGGCATTGTCGCCGCGCAGCACCTGGCGCACCTCGAACGGCAGCGGCGGCTGGCTGAGGTCGGCGCCGGGCGCGGCCAGTTGCAGGCGGCCTATCATATTGCGGCCCACCACCGCCAGCAGGTTCAGCGGCGAAGCGCCCACGTGCGGGCCCAGCTGTTCGGTCAGCATGGACAGCAAAAAACCTTCCGGCAAGTTCATCTGGAACACCGGGTGCAGCTCGGGGTAGGCATAGGATTTGGTCTGCACCGGCATCAGCAGCGACACAAAATCGCTGGCCGGCAGGTGCGGGTAATAAGTCATCACGTGTTCAAAACCGTCGGTGCTGTCCAGCGTGGCGACCGGCTTGCCGTGCACGTAGACGTCCAGTTTCATCGCTGCGCCTCTTTACGCCGTTCCGCCAGCACGCTGTCCAGGGTAGGGCGAGCCCCGGCTGGCGCGATCTGCAATTCATGGCCCAGCAACTCCAGCAGGCGCAGCAGCTTGCGGGTGCCGAATTCGGCCACGGCGCCGGTTTCGAAGCGCGCCAGCGTGGATTGCCCCATGCCGGCCATCTGCGCCAGCTGCACCTGGGTTAGCCCGCGCTCCTTGCGGATGCGGGCGACGGCGGGACCGATTTCCATGAGGTTATTCATTTTATGCTGTATTTGCTATATTTAATTGCTGCAACGAATCTGGATTTTTTGGAAATTTATTATAGGAAACATGCTTAATTTCAGGAAAGACGGATTTTCTCTTGATTCATAATATAGCAAATACAGCATAATTTCAAATCATGCTAAGATGGCCATCTTTGTTTGGCTATCCCGATGGCGCGGGATATTACTGACGGGCAGCATGCGGCCACAGCGCCGCTTCTCACTGATGGACGGAATATGACTTTGAACAATAATACGCACAGCGAGTTTGACCATGTGGCCGTGGCCGCAGCGTGGGCGCATGGATGGACCCTGGCTAGGGATAAGCTTGCCCCGGTCCCTCAAGCCTATGGACACAAGATTGACCTGGGCGCGCCCGACCATCTGGAGCGCCACGTGGTCGCCAATGCCAATGCCGATATGCAAGCCCTGCGCGCACTGGCCGGCAGCCTGACGCGCCCCGGGACCTGGCTCAAGGTCTGCGCCAGCGTGGATACGGTCGCGCCTCTCCTGCCTGCCGGCTGGAGCGTGCAGCCGCCCGAATACCTGATGGCGGTGGCGCTGCGCCAGGCCGGCGCCATCACCCACAATGACTACCGGCTATCGCTGCGCACCAGCGATGCGGTCAGCGACGCCGAGCTCAGGGACAAAGACGGGCAATTGGCAGCCAGCGGGCGTGTCGCGCTCAGCAATGGTTACGCCATCTTTGACCAGGTAGTGACCGATCCCGCGCACCGCAGAAAAGGCCTGGGGCGCATCATCATGGCGGCCCTGAGCGAGCTTGCGATTGCCGGCGCATCCAGCACAGGGGTACTGGTGGCCACCGAAGAAGGCCGCGCGCTGTATGAGGCGATAGGCTGGAGATTGGTCTCCCCGGTGACGGCGGCGGTCTTGGCCTGAATTTTGGAGTTCTGGGCGGCCGCCAGCCTCTGCTAAACCTCTGCTAAACCTCTGCTAAACACCTGCTAAACTCGTGCCGATTCGATAACCAGGCAGCGCTACTAGAATGATGATAATCCGAGCCACCACAGAACAAGACTGGGAAATCCTGAAAGAGCTACGCCTCGCTGCGCTGCGTGATGCGCCAACCGCTTTCGGTGTGAGCCTGGCATCTGCCGCCGCCTACACCGATGCGCAGTGGCGCGAGCGCGCGGCCAACCGCGGCCAGGCGCAATTCCTGCTGGCCTTCCTGCATGGCGTGGCGGTCGGCATGGTCGGCGGCGTGGTGAGTTCAGGCCCAAGCCTGGAATTTAACCTGATCGCCATGTGGGTCAAGCCAGAACACCGGGGAACGGCGGCCGCCGCCAGCCTGGTCGATGCCGTCAAGACGCGCGCGGTCTCGCAGGGACATGCACGCGTGGTCCTGACCGTAGCGCCGGACAACGCAAGGGCCGCAGCCTTATACCGCAAGCAGGGTTTTGCGTTTTTGCCGGAATGGGAAACGCTGGAGAGCCATCCGCACATCGAGCTACAAAAAATGGAGTGGCAGGCCACCGCCTGAGGGCGTTTTCGTCTTACAACCAGCAAGGAGGGCAAGAATGAATTTCGATTGGCATAGTAGTCTCATCACGCGAGCAACAGTGGTCGACATCGCTTACAAGAACACCCAAAACGTGCGCCGCTTTATGGTCCTTCAATGCGGAAGCGATTTCAAGTTCGAGCGAGACTTTATTGCATGGATACGAAACGGGACACAAAAGAGCATGGGGGATGTCGTGGATGAATGGACTAGGCGGCGGGACGCAGTACGGTAGCCTGGGCTAAAGCTTTATCAGCCCAAGCTTCCTTGCGCACGCCAGCGTTGCCGATAGGCGGAGGCTGAGCCTCGCCATCTTCCCGCCGCAAGGTGCATCGCATGCACCGTATGCCTCTTTTATTTTATTGCCAACAATTAATGAAATTGCTACTATGGCAATTCATTCAAACTATCAATAATAATGAAAGAGTGGGCAGAGTATGCAGAATTCCCTGGTCAAAATGGCGGGTGCACTAGCGGTGCTTGCCGGCGTGTGGGGCGCGTCCCCATCCGCGGCCCTGGCGCAACAGCCGCAACAACCACAACAGTTGCAACCGCCGCTGCCTAGCGTGGAATCGTTTTTCCAGCAGCCCAAGCTGTCGCGCGTCAAATTCTCGCCGGACGGACGCAGCATCGCCTTGCTGCTCAGCGCCAAGGACGGCAGGATGATGCTGGCTACCATGGACGTCGCCACCCTGACGCCAAAAATTGTCGCGCATTTTGCCGATACCGATGTCGCCGGCTTTCATTGGGTGAACAATCAGCGCCTGGTCTATGACTTGAGCGACCGTCAACTGGCTGTCGGCGAGAATTATCTTGCACCAGGCTTGTTTGCCGTCAATAAAGACGGCAGCGATGTGCGCACCCTGGTAGACAGATCGACCAAGTTTGTCTTGCAACCCCGGTCGTCGCATATGATAGTGCGCATCCTGCCCTGGTACACCTATTTCCTTGATGTGATCTCGACGGCCGATACCGACGATGTGTTTGTCGTCCAGGAAAACGATCCCGAGAACTCCAGTTATAAAACCTTTAGCCTACTGCGCCTGAATACCGTTACCGGGCGCAGTGAGGGGGTGCAAAGCCCCGGCAACGTAGTCGCCTGGGTGGTGGATAATAATGGCGTGCCGCGCATCGCCACCACCCAAGACAAGGGCAATTCCATCGTCCACTACAAAGATCCCAAAGACGACAAATGGCGCAAGCTGGCCGAATTTCCGACCCTGTCTGCGACCGCGAGTTTTCAACCCATGCAATTTGGCCCGGATGGTAGCCTGCTGGTCATGGCCAATAACGGCCGCGATACCAGCGCCGTGTATCGCTACGACCTGGAAAAAAACAAGATCGAGGCCGAGCCCATCGTTTCGCTCAAGGGCTACGACTTTAGCGGCCATATTTTTTTCGACAGGGAAGCCAAGAAAATCCTCGGCATCCGCTATGAGATGGACATGCAGTCCACCAACTGGCTCGATACCCGCATGCAGCAGATCCAGCAAAAAATCGATGCGCATCTGCCGGGCATGCTGAACCTGGTTACCGTGGCGGAGCAGGGCAAGAGCGATACGGTGCTGGTGTATACCTATTCCGACATCTTTCCCGGCCTGTGGCAGCTGTATAACACGGCCAGCGACAAGTTCACGCCCATAGGCAAAACCATGCCCGACATCGACCCCGCCAAAATGGGGACCAAGGACATGGTGCGTTATACGGCAAGGGACGGCCTGGAGATCCCGGCCTACCTGACCCTGCCCAAGGGCAAAAAGAAAAACCTGCCGATGGTGGTGCTGGTGCACGGCGGGCCTTATGTACGCGGAGGCGAATGGCGCTGGGATGCGCAGGCGCAGTTCCTGGCCTCGCGCGGCTACGCCGTGCTGGAGCCCGAGTACAGGGGCAGCACCGGCTTTGGCAACAAGCTGTTCCAGGCCGGCTGGAAGCAGTGGGGCCTGGCCATGCAGGACGACCTCGCCGACGGCGCCAAGTGGGCCATCCAGCAGGGCTATGCCGACCCCAAGCGGGTGTGCATCGCCGGCGCCAGCTATGGCGGCTATGCGACCCTGATGGGCCTGATCAAGGACCCTGCGCTGTTTCGCTGCGGCGTGAACTGGATCGGCGTCACCGACATCAAGCTGATGTATACCGTGGCCTGGAGCGACACGAGCGACAAATGGCTGCAATACGGCATGCCAGTCTTGGTCGGCGACCCGGACAAGGACGCCGCCCAGCTGAAGGCCACCTCGCCCGTAGAAAACGCCGCCAAGATCACCCAGCCCCTGCTGCTGGCCTACGGCGGCAGCGACCGGCGCGTACCCATCGTGCACGGCACCACCTTCTACAAGGCAGTGCATGCCACCAATCCCAAGGTGGAATGGGTGGAATACCCGGAAGAAGGGCATGGCTGGAAGCTATTGAAAACCAAGGTGGATTTCTGGACCAGGGTGGAAAAATTCCTGGATCAGAATATCGGGAAAAATTAGGACAGGGGCCGCCAGGTTACCGGGGCGCCGATGGGCGCCGCTTAAAAAACAAGGCGGCCGCTTCTCTCAACGAATCGCCACCCTTGGGGATGCCCCCCCAGGATTAGAACTGGCATCATAGGATTAATAATGAATAAAAATATGCTGGCACTGACCAGTGTCAGGGGAGTTGCTGCCTTAGTCGTCTTGTTTTACCATTTGAATCAGACTTTTGAATCGTCGCACTTATTCTTCTACGAAATATTCCAACATGGTTATTTGGGTGTCGATTTATTTTTTGTCCTTAGCGGTTTCATCATGGCGTACGTCTATGGCAGGAAATCTGTTTCGCATCAATTCATGGGTTTTTACAAGAAATTTATACTGACCAGACTGGCCCGAGTCTACCCGCTGCACCTGGTAACCTTGGCTGCTACCTTGTTATTGGTTTTAGTACTTCCGGGATTTCGGGAGAGTTACCCTCAATTCTTTACCAAAACGTCTTTCATTCTAAATTTGTTTTTAATCCAGAATTGGGGATTTGTAGGAATCTCCTGGAATACTGCGTCTTGGTCGATAAGTGCGGAATGGTTTATGTATTTGCTGTTCCCCATCATGCTGTTCATCAATCAAAAATTCAACATCAGTAGCAAGAGGTGGGCTTTATTTCTCTTTGCCGCAATGGTGCTCTCGGCACACTATTTGATCATATTTATTTTAGGCTGGAGGGACTATGGCGGAATGTCGGCAGGGGGAATGGTGCGCGTTTTCTTTGAGTTTTCGCTGGGTTTCCTACTCTTCTTTCTAAGAGATACATTGAAACCGAAATCGGCTTTTGTGCTGGGTAAGCTTAGCAAGCGTAGCGTGGGCTAATGTAGGCAGCAGGGTAGGTTGGGCTAAAGCTTTATCAGCCCAACGTTCGTTGTGCACACTAGCGTTGCTGATAAGCGGAGGCTGAGTGTTGGGCTGGTGAGGCTTTAGCCCAACCTACCGTTCTGCGGATGAATTCCATATTCAATGATGGCCAAGCCACCCAACTGCCGGTTGAAGATGAATGCATGGATACCGAAGGGCAGTGTCCGGCCCATTCCGGGAGCTTGCGTAGTCCTTGGATGTGATATTGTTTTAATATTTTTTCGTGTCAGCATACGGCAATTATTTTCCCATGATCGGCCATTGCTGCGGCTTTGGGCTGAAGCGACCGACGCGGGAGGCCCGATCATCATTGCGTGGGCTGGATACGGGATACGGTGTGTAAAGGCGGCGGCATCAAGCTAGTGACAGTCAGTGACAATTCAGCCAACATCAAGGCGTCGCATAGGGAGCAAGAGATGATCAACGAGATTGAGACCAGCGCAGACCCGTTGCATGCGGGCCCGGTTGCGGCACAGGTCGAAGGCGGCGCGGCGGCGCACGACCAACCGGCGCCGCATGGCAAACAATGCCTCAATTGTGGCGAGCCGCTGGCCGGCGCCTATTGCAGCGCCTGCGGGCAGTCCGGGCATGTGCACCGCTCTCTGTTGCATCTGGTGGAAGAGCTGCTGCACGGGGTCTTGCATTTCGACGCCAAGGGTTGGCGCACCGTTCCGCTGCTGGTGGCTTTTCCCGGCCGTCTTACGCGCCGCTATATCGACGGCCAGCGCACCCGCTTCGTTTCGCCGCTCGCGCTATTCCTGTTCATGACCTTTCTG
Source organism: Pseudomonadota bacterium (assembly GCA_040390485.1). Lineage (GTDB taxonomy): Bacteria > Pseudomonadota > Gammaproteobacteria > Burkholderiales > Burkholderiaceae_D > Undibacterium. The sequence continues at coordinate 20,937 of JAZJYH010000023.1, read as the reverse complement.
ATGTTCTTCGTCGCATCGCTAGGTGATGTGTCGAACGTCAACGGCACCCCCGCCGACAACCAGGCGGCCCACGCCTCATTGTCGGCCGCCATACAAAGCAGCAAGGAAGATGCCGCGAAAGCCGAAGCGGCGCTGCTGGAAGCGCGCAAAACAGGCAAGGGCGTCGCTGCTGCCGAAGCGAGACTGAAAGCTGCCCGCAATGACGAGCAAATTACCGAACTGGCCTTGCTGAGCGCAGACAAGCTTCTGCCTGCCGGCAAGGACGCGAACACGGGGTCTACGGCGGCTTCCCAGGGCCTGTCCAGGGTGTCGATCGACACTGGCATTCCGTTCCTGGACAGAGCGCTGCGGCACGCGCTGCAAAACCCGGAACTGACCTTCTATAAACTGAAGAGTTCCACCTACAAATTGTCCTTCATGTTGATACCGATCTCGCTGCCCTTCCTGTGGCTGATGTTCATCGCCAGACGCGACATCGGCATGTATGACCACGCCGTATTCTCACTGTATTCATTATCGTTCATGGCCTTGTGGTTCATCGTCGTGCTGTTGTGCGCATTCGCCGCTCTCGGCGACGCGATTGCGCCGCTGTTCTGCATACCGCCGTTGCACATGTTCCTGCAATTGCGCGATACCTATCGTCTCGGCATATGGTCCGCATTGTGGCGCACGGTTGCGCTGCTGTTCGTCGCCGGCGCGGTATTCTTGCTGTTTCTGGCGCTGATTTTTGCCGTGACGGTGCATTGAAGATAAGACGGCCAAACGACGCAAGCGAACAGAGGCAGATCGTCAGCGTCGATCATGAGCGTCCATGTGCGGCCAAAATCAAACATGACGAGATTGGAGGTAGCTTTGACCAACAATGAAATTTTTACCTTGGAGTTAACTGTTGAAGAAACCTTCGTCTTTAACATGGCTTGGATTGATATTTTGTATAACGCTCGCATTCGAGGCGCTGACCTGGGCAATGGGAGCCTTCTCTGAAAAGAGCGTGGTCCGGTTGCTGTTTCTAGTTGGATTGTTTGGACTGCTTCTGAGTGGTTCTCGCTTCGCCCGCTATGCGTTAATCGTTATATATTCCCTTGGTGGCGTCTTGGCTATCATGTCCGCAGTTCGGGCAGAAGAGCAACCGGAATTTGTTATTCTGCTCGGATTTTTTAGTTTCTTCTCAGCCATCGCAGCGGGGTTCTTCCTAAGGTCGAATGCGCTTCGCGCGTTGACCACCGCCAAGTCGTCAAAGGTGCAGCGCCCTTAGATTCGGTAACCGCATTCGGCCCCATGAACTTGAAGTTATATTAGATATTTTTCATGAATCTAGATGAACTCGTCCAATCAATTCCCGATAGCGAGAACGCGCTTAGAGAGGAATTGGCATGCTTAATAGTTGAGTGGAAACGGAGTGCAGAGCCAATTGAGAAATTGGACTATTTGGTTGATAAATGGCATGGGAATGTCTGGTTTCAGAAAATTGACGATTCAAATGCCTTTTACCGAAACTGGTGCAAATTCAAGAAAGAAGCGATTAGCGGTATTAACGGCATGACGGTAAACGAACGGCTTTATGTATTTGGGTTGCTTGAACTGTGGGGCGAATCAAATGACGAATTTCGCGCTAATTTGCGTAACAAGGTGAAAGTCCACGTCTGACCATGATTGCAGACAAGCACGGTAGGTTGGGCTAAAGCTTTATCAGCCCAACGTTCGTGGTGCACACTGGCGTTGTTGATAGTCGGAGGCTGAGTGTTGGGCTGGTGAGGCTTTAGCCCAACCTACCGAACTGGTTACCCTAAGTGGCCAAGAAAGCCCAAATGATGAATGAAAATATTTTTACTTATTCCTTAGAATTCCCTAGTTTTTCTATTGACTTTGAAGTTGATAGACAGCTATCCGTTGAATGGACCCAACGGTTTGACTATCACGGCCCCGATTTTGTTTACGTGGTTGCTGAAACTTGGTTGAATGCGCAAAATGTACGACACCTTATTATTCCTATGACTCGTCCCGCAAATTTGATTGAAGAGTTCAAGCACCTATCTATGCAGTTGTGCAGTTCAACCGAAGCATCGAATTTGCAGAATCTTATTCCTCGTGGTGGTTGGGCCGCTTGGATGCGAGGCTACTGGGATCGCCTAAACGCCGACACCGCAGTACCTGACGACGAGGAAAATTACGAAAAATTGATTCCCTTGTCATTATTAGACAGTCGTGTTGGCCATCTTGCTGCGTACGTGTACAACGGCGAACCAACGATTGAAGTTGCAACGCGTTCTATGGAAGGCGGGGCTGTGATAAATGTTTGGTCTGCATTTGATCCAAAAAAAACGGCGGGCGAAATACATGAATTGCAACAGTCAATGAAAGCGAAGATTCTTAGCTTTGCAAATTAACGCAGTAAGGCGCGATCTTCCTTGCACCCCACGGCTCTGCCTCGCCGGGTTGCAGTTGGCGAGCAGAGCGTTGAACCACATCAAAAAAAAAAAGGAAAAATCACCTTGAGCATCAGGATAAAACTCACCCGCCGCATCGCCATTGCCCTCATTTGTTCGTGCTGCCTTCCGCTTGCCAGCTGGGCTGCCGACGATTCTGCGAAGCTTCGCGCCATCGTCGACACGGCGATTCGCCCTCTCATGGTGGAGTACGACCTGCCCGGCATGGCGGTCGCTGTTACTGTCGATGGCCAAGCTTTTTTCTTCAACTACGGAGTCGCTTCGCGGGAGAAAAATACGCCAGTCAGCGAGGCAACCCTGTTTGAGCTCGGGTCTGTCAGCAAGACTTTCACGGCGACGCTGGCCGCTTATGCGCAGGTGCTCGGCAAGCTGTCCCTGGATGAGCACCCTGGCCAATACATACCGCAGCTGAAGGGCCGCGCGATCGATAAGGCGAGCCTGCTCAATCTTGGCACCTATACCGCGGGCGGGCTGCCGCTGCAGTTTCCCGACGAGGTCTCGGACAAGGGGATGACCGGCTATTTCAGGCAATGGAAACCGGCCGCCGCGCCCGGCAGCCAGCGCGAATATTCCAATCCCAGCATAGGCCTGCTGGGGCATATCACTGCGCTCGCCCTGAAGACTGATTTTGCCGACGCCATGGAAACCCGGATTTTCCCGCAACTTGGCCTGAACAGCAGCTATATCCGTGTGCCAAAAAGTGCGATGCCCCATTATGCCTGGGGATACAACCAGGCGAACCAGGCGATACGGATGAACCCCGGCGTCTTCGCTGCAGAAGCCTATGGGGTCAGGTCGACGGCTGCTGACATGATACGCTTCGTGCAGGCGAACATCGCGCCGGGCCGGCTGCAGGGGCCGATGCGGCGCGCGGTCGATGGCACCCATGTAGGCTATTTCGAGGTCGGCAAGGCTGGGGAAATGGTGCAAGGGCTGGGATGGGAGCAATATCCCTACCCGGTCACGCTGGAGCGCCTGCTGGCCGGCAACTCCGAAAGCATGATCTGGGAATCCAATCCTGCCAAGCGGCTCACGCCGTCGCAGGCGCCGTCCGCACCGACCCTGTTCAACAAGACCGGCTCCACCGGCGGATTCGGCGCCTATGTGGCATTCGTGCCGGACAAGAAGATCGGCATCGTGATGCTGGCGAACCGGAACTACCCGATTCCCGCGCGGATCAAGGCGGCACACGCGATCCTGGAGCAACTCGCGGCAGTGGCACCAGTGGCACCAGTCGCACCAATGGCACCAATCGCGCCAATCGCACCAGTCACACCAGTCACACCAGTCACACCAGTCACACCAGTCGCACCAATGGCGCCAGCCGCACCAATGGCGCCAGTCGCGCCAATGGCGAGATAGATGCCATGGCGGGGCAGGGGCCTAGAAAGCCAGGCCGCGCCCGGTTTCCAGCAATGATTTAAGGCTGGACAGCACCAGGGGCCAGCCGTAGGAAATCCCGCGCAGCACCTCGGGGCTGAGCTCGACGTGGGTCACGGTCAGGCGCACCATCTCGCCTACCGTCTCGAGGTCGATGGCAAGCTTGGAATGCTTGGCCTGGTCGGCCGCGTTCGCGGGCGCCACCCAGGTCATCGCCAGCCGCTTGGAGGGGATGCATTCCAGCACCGTGCCGACATGCTCCACCGTGCGCTTGCCGTCGTCTGCAATATGCTCCCAGCTGGAGCCGGGCTTCCAGTCGGAGACGATTTCGCTTTTCCAGAACTGCCGGGTCAGCTCGCCCTGGAGCAGGGCTTGCCATACTTTTTCCGGGGTGGTGGCGATGTAGGTGACATACACAAATGTTTCATTGTTCATGGTCATTTCCTTTCAAGTTTGGTTTTGAGCTGGTGCAGAGCCTCAAGGCGTTCCATTTCAAATTTGCGTATCCAGCGCTCGTAAATCTGGTGGATGGGCACCGGGTTAAAGTAGTGCAGCTTCTCGCGCCCCTGCCGCTGGACCGAGATCAGATTGGCGTCTTCCAGCAAGCCCAGGTGCTGCGTGACCGACTGCCGCGCCATATCCAGCTCGCCGCACAGCTCGCTCAGGGTTTGCCCGTTTTTGGCGTGCAAGAGGTCGAGCAGCTTGCGGCGGCTGGGGTCGGCCAGGGCCTTGAACACTTTGTCTATCTCTGTCATTGACGCGTCTTGGTTCTCAAGTTTAAAAGGCAGGCATATACCTGCGTAAAAACATTATAGGCAGGTAAATGCCTGCATGTCAAGGATGGCTGAACGAAAGGGCTTCCCAGCGACACATTCCCGGCTGAGCCGCCGGGACAGCCGGAATCGCCTTGATTGGCGCGCCACAGGCTGGCTAGCGCCCGGTTGGCCGTGACGATTCGGCCTGCCAGAGAGCGCTCGCCGCAAGGAGGTGCCTGCCCACGGTGCGCCAGCGAACATTGCTATTGCCTGAATCGCCGCACAATGTCCCTGACTTGAATTTATCGAGCATGAAGGAAGATGCAATGTTGCCAGAAACAAAAACGGATCTCAGCAAGGTTCCTCAACTGACGCTGCTGTTCTGGGTGATCAAAGTGGCCGCCACCACCCTGGGCGAGACCGCCGGCGACACCGTCAGCATGTCGATGAATCTGGGTTACCTGGTAGGCACCCTTATTTTTATCACCCTGTTCCTGACTGCGGCTGGTGTGCAGATCATGGTGAGGCGCTTTTACGCCCCCCTTTTCTGGGCGGTCATTGTTGCAACCACCACGGCCGGCACCACGCTGGCCGACTATTTCGACCGCTCGCTCGGCATCGGCTACGCAGGCGGTGCAACTGTTCTTGCCCTGTTGCTGGCGTGTTCCCTGGCTTGGTGGCATTTTTCGCTAGGCTCGGTGTCGGTCAATAAATTGAATTCCCGTAAGGCTGAAGTGTTTTATTGGGCGACTATCCTGTTTTCCCAAACCCTGGGCACCGCGCTCGGCGACTGGTTCGCTGACCCCGATACCGGGCTCGGCCTCGGCTATGAGGGCGGCGCCCTGGTTTTTGGCGCGGGCCTGCTGCTGATTGTTGCCGCCTATTTTTGGACCAGGATTTCCCATACGCTCTTGTTCTGGGCCGCTTTTATCCTGAGCCGGCCATTGGGCGCCACCGTTGGCGATTTCCTGGACAAGCCGGTGGCCAACGGAGGCCTGGCGATGAATCGCTACGCCGCTACCGCATGGCTGGCGGCCTTCATCATCGCCTGCATCATGCTGGTCCCGCAAAAAGCAGAAAGCCTGGTCCGGGACTGAGAGCCTTCAGGGTGGAACCGGCCGCCGGCGGCTACGGTGTCTAATACGGTATCCCATGTTGCTTCGCCAATTTTTGTGTGGCAGCATAGGGCGCTTTCGGTGCAGCAAGCTCTATCCCACTCCACCAACAACCAGGTACCCAGATGCGTTTTTCCGCAACACTCGCGCCGTTGTTGGCGCTGACACTGCTGCTACTGGCCGCAGGCGGCGCCCACTCCCAGGAACAAGCCGCCGATGCCAGGCCAGCGCTGTTGAAAGCGCTGGATGGCAGCTGGATCATGACCGGGGACGTGATGGGCAAGCCGGTCACCTACACCATGCAGGCCGCGCCGATGCTGCAGGACAGCTTCACCGAAATGCACATGAAAGACGTGCAGCTGCCGGCGAAGTATGAAGCCCGCGTATTTATCGGCTACGACAAAGGCAGCCAGGCTATCATCACGCACTGGATGGACAGTTTCGGCGCCAAATACTCCATCCCGCACGCCACCGGCCAGATCACCGGCAATACCATCCAGTTTATTTTTCCATACAACAGCGCCCCTTTCCGCGACACCCTCACGTATAGTCCAGAGACGGCTTCCTGGGTGCTAGTGATAGAGGCATCCAAGCCCGACGGCAGCTGGCGGCATTTCGCCCGCTATGACATCCGGCGCAATTAAGACCGCAGGCGGAACCGCCCGATGGCGGCGGGGTCCACAGGGGGTTCTGGGCGGTGATGCCCTGGTGACTGGCTTGCCTCAAGCGCAAGGCCTTGGGGATCACGGACGCCGCGCTCAAGCTTATGGTCAGCGCTGCGATCATCGGCGACAGCAGCCAGCCGGTGAAGTAAAAAACCTCCGGATTGCTTGCGCTGGATCAATTCCATTCCTGCTCGCGCTAAGCGCGCTGCCGTACAGACCGGCTTGCGCGCACAGTGCATCTTCAAAATCGGGTCGCTGATGGCTGCGCGGCCCGGCGGGGATGAGCGGCAGAGGAGCCCGGGCGCAGCCAGGGCCGGCTTGCCATGGCAATTGATCCATGACAATAAATCCTTTTTTTAAATGGCAAACGCCTGCCATTTTTCATTTGATGTAAATCAAGCCAGGCCGCGATAGTTGTTGATACCGGTATTTGCCGCTGGACGGGGATGAAGTTGCAGAATACGCTGGTCATGAAAAAATCCCGCCTCGCGAGGTCGACACACTTATCTATCTTTTGGAGCAATGAAAAATGCGTAAATTCTGGATAGTCCTGCTTGCCCTGGTCTCGCTCAGCCTCTCCGGCTGCGGCTACAACACCTTGCAGAGCAATGACGAGCAAGTCAAGGCGAGCTGGTCCGAGGTTGTCAATCAGTATCAGCGCCGGGCAGACCTGGTGCCCAATCTGGTGAATACCGTCAAAGGCTTCGCGGCCCAGGAGAAAGATGTGCTGCTGGGCGTCACCAGCGCCCGCGCCAAGGTCGGCAGTATCCAGGCAACCCCGGAGCTGCTCAACAACCCTGAAGCCTTTGCCAAGTTCCAGGCGGCCCAGGGAGAAATGTCAGGTGCGCTCTCCAGATTGCTGGTCGTGACCGAAAATTATCCGCAGCTTAAGTCTGACGCCAACTTTCGCGATTTGCAGGCGCAGCTGGAGGGAACGGAAAATCGCATCACCGTGGCGCGCAACCGCTACATCACTGCGGTACAGCAGTTTAACGTCACCGTGCGCTCTTTCCCCTCCAACTTGACGGCGATGGCATTCGGCTACAAAGAGAAGCCCAATTTTACGGTGGAGAATGAAAAAGAAATCGCCAAGCCACCCAAGGTCGATTTTAGTGCGACGCCGGGCAAGCCCCAAGCGGACGCCCAGGGAGTGGCGAAGTGAGCACAGTGAAGGTGAGCACAGTGAACACAATGAGCTGGGCAAGAGCGTCTTTTCTTGCCGTAATGCTTTGCAGTTGTTTCATCGCAGCGGCGCAGGTGCCGGTGCCGCCCTTGAGCGGGCGCGTTACTGACCAGACATCGACCTTGAACGCAGAGCAGAAATCGACCCTGGAACAGAGCCTGCAAGCGTTTGAGGCCAGGAAAGGCAGCCAGCTCGCGGTTCTGATCGTTCCCACCGTCAGCCCGGAAAGCATAGAGCAATATGCCTTGCGCGTTGCCGAGCAATGGAAGCTGGGGCGCAAGAAGGTGGATGACGGCGCGATTTTAGTGATCGCCAAGAACGACCGCGCCCTGCGTATCGAGGTGGGCTATGGCCTGGAAGGGGCGCTGAATGATGCGACCAGCAAGCGCATCATCAGCGAAATAATCACCCCTCGCTTCAAGCAAGGCGATTTCTATGGCGGTATTACTGCCGGGGTCGACCAGATGATACGGGTCGTAGACGGCGAGCCCTTGCCGCCGCCCAGCGGAAAATCCAGCGGAAAATCCGGCGCCAGTATCGGCGATCTGCAGCAGTATGCGCCGGTCATCTTTGTGGTGGCTGTCGTGTTGGGCGGCTTGCTGCGCTCCATGCTAGGCAGGTTTCCAGGCGCGCTTGTCACGGGCGCGGCGGTGGGCGGCATGGCCTGGCTGTTTGCCGGCGCCATATCGGTTGCCTTGGGGGCAGGAGTGATCGCGCTGCTGTTCACCTTGATCAGCGGCGGCATGGTCGGGCGGAGCATGGGCGGCCTGGCCGGGATATATGGCCGCGGTGGCGGTAGTGGCGGCAGTGGCGGGAGTTTTAGCGGTGGTGGTGGCGGATTTGGCGGCGGTGGCGCCTCAGGAAGGTGGTGACGATGAACATCAAGCGCATCGCCAGGCATCTCACGATGACCCAGTGGCAAGTCAAGCGGGCTTTTAGCCCCCAGGCCCTGAGCGCCATCGAGCAGGCCATCAAACGTAGCGAATCTGCGCATGTCGGGGAAATCCGTTTCGTGGTGGAAGCCGCGCTGGACGGCATGCCGCTGTTTACCGGGCAAACTGCAAGAGGGCGTGCGATCGACGTGTTTTCCCAGTTGAGGATGTGGGACACCGAATATAACAATGGCGTGCTGATCTATTTATTGTATGCCGATCGCGATGTGGAAATCATTGCCGATCGCGGCATCCACGCCAAGGTGCACTCCAGGGAGTGGGCAAGGATCTGCCGCCAGATGGAAACCGCCTTCAAGCAGGGCAACTACGAAGCCGGCGTTATCAGCGGGATTCAAGCGGTGACTGCGTCCCTGGCGGAGCATTTTCCCGTGGCCGGCGCCGGCCACAACGAGCTGTCGGACAAACCGGTGATGTTGTAAATCGCCGGTCTTGCCGTTCCCGTGGACGGGGCGGGAACAAGATCGGGTAAGTGCATGGCGCCGCGGTTGACATTCACAGGCCGGCGCGAGGCTTGCGGCCTTTGATGATTAGCGCGGGGACTACGCAGCAGGGTAGGTTGGGCTAAAGCTTTATCAGCCCAACGTTCGTTGTGCACTTGAACGTGCTTGCCATGCGAGGGCTGAGTGTTGGGCCGAGTGTTGGGCTGACGAGGCGTAGCCCTTTAACCTACCGAGCTGCAAGCGTATTGCGCCGTATCACCTAATTACCTCAGTCCCTGGGCAAGGACGCGCAGGATGGCTTCACGCGCCTGCCTGCCTTCTGGCGTCGGCATTCCCGCATAGTTGTGTGGCTGGCCCTGCCGCAGATGAAGCTCGACCGGCACACCCGCCGCTCGCGCCTTTTCGGCCAGAGCGACGCTGTCGGGATAGAGAAGGTCGAGCGTGCCGGAGAATACCAGCATCGGCGCCAGCCCGTGAAAATCGCCATTCAACGGACTGACATAGGGATGGGCGATATCCAGGTCGCCAGCATAGAGACGTCCCACTTCGACGATGCCCGGAAGATCCTGCATGGGGTCAAGAGCGGCGATCTCCACCTGCTCCGCGCGGCTCACCGATGCGTCCAGCCCGGGCGAGATCAGCACCAGCTCGTTCGGTTGCCGATGTCCGGCGTCTCTTAGCCATTGGACTGCCGCCAGCCCCAATCCGGCCCCCGCCGAATTGCCGATCACCGTGAGCTTCGCAGGCCCGGCATCTTCCAGAAGCTGACGCAGCAGTTCACCCGTGGCCGGCACCAGGTCCCGCGCGGTGGCATGGGGAACTAGCGGATAGATGGGAACGACGCAACGGACGCCGGCGTGGCGGGTCAGGTAAGCGACGAAGCGCCAGTGGGCGCGCACGATCTCGTTGATATATCCGCCGCCGTGCAGAAACACCACGTAGTTGCCGACGTCGGGGTTTGCAGACGGCGCCGTATGATAGACGGGCCATCCCGCCGCGCTCTTCTTCAAGCTGATCTCAACGTCGCGGCCCAGGCCCGTCGGTTCATAAGAGGCCGGCTGCAATGCCAATTTGCGCAGGTGCTCTTGCACGACGGCAGCGGATGCCATCTGCTTCTTGATAGGAAGAAGCCGTAGCAGGGCATTGATACAGCGGCTCTGCCAGCTCGGCCCGGCATCTCCCGGCAGGGTTCTTCCGTTCTCTTGAATCTGTGGTGCTGATGATATCTTTCCAGCGCTCATGACTACATCCTTTCTTGGGTGCGAGTTCGGTTTGTTTGGTCAGCTCGGCGCGTAATGACATCCATTGACATCCATTGACATCCATTCGTCGCCGTCTGCAGATATAATACGAGCGATAGCTCATATTTTCTACTCGCATTCTGGAACACAGGACATGGCGCGCAAGCCGCTGATTAAACCTAGGAAGCACGCCTCTCAAGAGAGATCACGCGCGACCGTTGACACGCTTATTGAAGCGACAGCTCGCATTTTGGTCAGGGAAGGTTTCGACAAAGCCAGCACCAATCGAATCGCGGAAGAGGCCGGCGTGAGCATTGGTTCGCTTTACCAGTATTACCCAGGTAAAGAGGCGCTCGTTGCCGCCGTCATCGAGCGTCATGATCAGGAAATTATGCAGGTCGTCCATGAAGCGTTGGCGGAGGTCGCCTCGCAGCCGATTGAGAAAGCGGTGCGCCGGCTTGTTGTCGCAGCGATCGAGGCGCATCGCATCGACCCCGAGCTACATCGCGTCATTGCAGAACAGATTCCGCGCACGGGAAGCCTTGAGAATATAGAGGCCTTCAATCGCCAAACCTATGCTCTTTTCAGGGCCTATCTCGAGGGCCACAGAGATGAGCTTCGCATGGTCGATTTGGGACTTGCTACCTATGTGTGCGTCACAACGATAGAGGCGCTGACCCATACTGCGGTGTTGCACCGCTCTGAAATGCTCTCGGATGAAGGGGCTGCAACGCTCGTCGACGAGGCCACACGTCTGGTGGTCGGATATCTGCAATAGCAAGTTAGGGCACAATAACGCAGTGTATTGCGCCGTATGTGACGCAAAATGAACGAAATTGTCGATGAAGCATGCGGCGCAATTCGCTTGCAGCGCGCACCTCCGCTTGCAAGCGGAGGTCCTTATGCAGGCTCGCAGGCGTGAGGCATGCCTCACGAAACCCCTGCTTCACCTACGCGATTGACGCCCTACCGATTGCGGCTTGCGGCCTTGGGATGTCGCCGCCTTACGCAGCAGGGTAGGTTGGGCTAAAGCTTTATCAGCCCAACACTCAGCCCTCGCATATCAACGAAGCTCGACTGCACGACGAACCTTGGGCTAAGGCTTTATCAGCCCAAACTACCGCATCCCTTAGGGCTTCGCTTTCTTCGCAGGTTTCGCCTTGCCGGCACTGTTGAGGACGATCGCCTGCAGGATCAGCGCCTTGAAAGCGGATTCGTCAACGGCTACGCCTTCGAAGATGTCGATCGCGCGGCGCGCGTTGCCGTCCAGGCTGGAATTGAAGAGGCCGGCCGGGTCCTGCAGGGACGCGCCCTTGTGGAAGGTCAGCTTCACCTTGTCCTTGTAGGATTCGCCGGTGCAAAGGATGCCGTCGTGCGACCACACCGGGGTGCCCATCCACTTCCACTCCTCGACCACGTCCGGGTCTGTTTCCTTGATCAGCCGGCGCATTCTGGCCAGGGTTTCCCCGCGCCAGTTTCCAAGTTCGGCGATTCTTTGCGAGATAAGCGCCGAGGCCGTCTGGTCTTGGCTTGCGTCCGTTTTTTTCATATTCTCATCCTGGAAGTTTCAGCTATGTTTTGCTGCAGGGCAGTGGCCACTTCTCTCTATTTTTCTGCGGGAGTGATGGTGCGCTTGCCGAACCACATGCGCCGGAACAGGCCGTCTTTCAGCACCAACTGGTGATACAGCGCGGCCGCAACGTGGGCTGCAATCAGAACCACCAGCAGCGTTGCCAGAACTGAATGGGCCTGGAACGTGGGCAGCACGTCGAAACTGTCGGGCAGGGCTTCGCCATTGGGCTGAAACACGCCGCGTATCAGGTAGCCGGTGGCAAATCCGCTGGCGACCATCAAAAACACGATCGCGTACAAACCGGCGTGCGCCAACGCGGCTAGCCGGTCCAGCCAGGGCGACCCGGTGGTCGCCGCTGCCGGGCGGGCGCTCCCCAGGCGGATGATGAGGCGCAGTATCATCAATGCCAGCACGAACATGCCGCCCTTCATGTGCCACACCAGGATATCGAGCTTCTTCGGATCGGTGTTGGGCATTTCCTCCAGCACGAAGAAGCCCAGGCACAGCAGGCCGATGATCATCAGCGCCACCAGCCAGTGCAGCGCGACCAGCACCGGCTGGTAGCGCGAGGCGAGGGCGCGGCTCATGACAGGCCTCCCACCACCCGGTCGAGCGCTGCGAAGAATTTCTGCCAGCCGTATTTGGCGCCCTCGTAGGCTTGCTGCTGGTCCGGCCGGAAACCCGACTGTTCCATGCGCAGCTGGGTCCCCGTGCCGGTGGGTGTGAGCGTCCAGGTGACCACGCTCTTCAGGCCCATGGCTTCCCATGCATAGGACAGCGCCTGGTTCGGCTCAACCGCCAGGACCTGGCAGTTAACCACGCCCCAGTCTGCGCGCAGATCAAAGCGGTGGCCCACGACAGGCTGGAAGTCGTTCTTCATCAGCCATTCTTCTATCAGCGGCCCCTGGGTGAGGGCGCGCCAGATTTTTTCGAGAGAATGCGGCATCTCCCTCTCCACGATCAAGGTTTTGGTGTCATCGGTCTGCATCATTGATCCATCCTTTTCAGTAAGTCTTCCAAACGGTCAAATCGGGTGTTCCAGAAGCTTGAATAAAAATTGATCCAGTCTATCAGCGGCGCCAGGGCTTTCGGCTCGGCACGGTAATAGGTCTCGCGTCCGTCCCGCCGGCCTTGCACCAGGCCCACCAGCTTGAGCGCGCCGAGGTGCTTGGAAATGGCCGGTTGCGACACCCCCGACGGATCGGTCAAGGCATGCACCGTCATTTCCCCGCCTTTGCTCAGACGCTCAAAAATGGCGCGCCGGGTTGGATCAGACAAGGCTTTCAGAACGGCTGTCGGCTCGGCTTGCACTACTTGCATCGCGTGTCCTCGCCTAGGTGTTGATGGTTAGCATGGATTAATCATAACCAACCGGTTATTGATTGTCAAGAGCTTATTTCGGAAGATTGCGCGCTACGCATTTTCAGGCGCCTGGCGAGTACACCTCACCCTGCGTAGCGGCCTCCGCCTGCAAGGGGGGGGCTGCGCGCTGCAAGCGTATTGGCGCCGTATGTGACGCGAATTGACGCGAATTGAAAGGAAATGTTGAGGCTACATGCGGCGCAATTTTATTGCGCCTTACCTCACTGTATCGAAACCACTACGCGTCATGCCATTCTGCGAGTGGGATTAAGCTTACCTGTCCCGATTTTAATTGCAGTACGATTTTCACTTTTTCGCGTGCTCCAGGCATGCTCATCAGGCTGTTGCGGCCTTGAATGTGAGTGACTTTCTGGACTTTTCTGCCTTTATTCTTGAGGGCTTCGAGGTCTATGCCCTTATACGAAGCGTTCCCGCTGGTATTTTTGTATACCGATCCCACAGACGTAGGGCTTAGCACCGAAACGTAACCCATATATGAAGCAATCATCGGTGTTAGCGGGGAAATTTTTTTGCACAACTCCCCGACATACGACTGATCTGCTGTAGCCTGGAATTTGGATTCGGGAATATCATTCTTTGTGGGATCCAGTTGGAGGCTCACGTTGCAAGCAACGATACTCAATTTGCGGATGGATGGAAACCCAATTTCATTGATCAGGTTCGCTAAGCCTTCGGGCTTTAGCCCGCCAACGGAGCCTGGGCCGCCATGCGAGACGACGTATACGCCAATGTTGTCGGACTCTATCTCCCTTATCGTTTTTGTCGAAGCTGTTAGCAGCTCATCATGTGAAAAATAATCCTGCCATGCGCTGCTTGTAGGGTTTGCCGATGGGTCTATGACCATCGGTATCACTATACCCTTTGCTGCCAATTTGATGCCTTCGACAGATTGCTCAATTTCAGCGATTGTTCCAAGGCCGTTGACCTGAATGATAACGGTATATGCTGTTTTCACGTTGATCCTTGTGATTGGTGAGGCGGTTGAAAGATCGTGCCGTGTCAATGCTGGTGATTGGTGTCGCTTGAATCTGCGGCCCACTATGTTCAGCAGGCCGCGCTGCGTTGCGTCGTCGATTCGCCTAATTGACTCGATGTCTGGCGGGTTGCTAAATTGCGCTAAATCGGATTGGTAGTCGAGACAAAATCTCGGATAAATCGAGCTACCATGCCTAGGGGAGATTGCCTTTTTTGGCATAAATCTAAGGATAGGTTATCATGTTGAAATTGCAAGTAATTTCTTGCCTGAGTTTGTCAGGGCAAGCTGGAACCGGGCTTTCGTCTTGTCCGCAGCAAGGAAAATAAAAATGAACTTCGATTGGCACAGTAGTCTCATCACACGGGCGACGGTGGTTGACGTCGCCTACAAGAACACACAAAACGTGCGCCGCTTTATGGCTCTTCAATGCGGAAGCGATTTCAAATTCGACCGCGACTTTATTGCCTGGATACGAAATGGGCTACCAAAGAGCATGGGTGAGGTTGCGGACGAATGGACGAGGCGGCGGCACGCAACTTGAATTGATAGCGGCCTGGCTGAGGCTCTATCAGCCCAAGGTTTGTTGCGCACGCTAGCGTTGTCGCTATGCGGAGGCTGAGTGTTGGGCTGGTGAGGCTTTAGCCCAAGCTACCGTACTACAAAAATTTCGTTGACGTTTGCAGCAGGGTAGGTTGGGCTAGTGCTCTACCTGGCTATGTAGGCGAGGCTAGGTCTTGTGGCTGACCCGATTAATTTACTTGGAGAGGGAATGAAAACTGTCTTTCGCGCCGCATTGATGGCCTTGCTGCTGCCTTTGATTGACGCCCATGCGGCGATCAGCGACCCAGTCGGCAAAGGGCAACCGTTGAACCCGGCGAAAAGGATTGCACTGGTCTACTCTTCGGAACTCCCTGAGTACCGCATTGAGATCGGTAGCGTTAGCACTACCTTTGACAGCGGCGGGCTCAGTTACTTGGCCAGCCAGGCGTATTTTGACGAGAAGAGTCAGAAGCTTACGAAAAAAATTGCGGCGGATAAGACCCAGGCAGATTTGCGCCGAGAACTTGTCGATGGCCTTGCAGGCGCATTGGCGAAGAAGGGCGTTGATGTCCAGATATTTTCAGTCGCACGAAATAAGGATGAGCAGCCCGACCTTTCCGCTCTGATGCCGGAAAAATTCGACGCCGTCGTGGACGTCACGAGGTTTTCAAACGGATACTTTGCCAACGGCCCGACAACGCCGTATCGGCGCCACGTCGCTGTGCTGGTGAGTGTCTACGCGGTTGCCGACGAAAGCCTGGTGTTTCGCCGCAACGTTGATATCCAGGATCGCCAGTTATCCCATGAGTTCGAGTTCAAAAGCTTTGACGAGTTAATGGGTGATTCATCGGCTGCATATTCAGGGCTGCGTGACATCGTAGGATCCAGGGTCGTGCCGTCGGTCCTCTACACCTTGCGCAACTCAAGTGCGGACAAGGGAACCCCTTCATCGCCATTCGCGGAATTAGAAATGATTCCCCGTGCGCTAGCAGCTTATAAGTCGGATGCGGGAATTGCAAACGAAGTATGGGCAGCACTGGAGAAGTTTCAGTCGCAAGGCGCCAAGACCGGACAGTCGCGCATTCTCAAGAGACTCGAATACGAGGCCAGTACGGCGATGGCAAGCAAGCCCAATGACGAAATCAAGTCGTCTTTTGTGATGAACTTTGAGCCGCTTGAGAATGGCTTCTTTGTTGCGGAAACCGATGTTGGTACTGCAAAGTCACATTCAAGACAAATCGACCTGTCGCTTCTCAATTTTTTCAAGCCAGTGGGTGCCAGCGAAAGGGACTCGAAGGTTTCGACGCTGGTTTCCAGCCTTAACATGAAGGCCTACTCGCGCTCTCAAATTACCAATATCAAGATACCGGTAACGCTGGAGGAAGCAGTCAAGCCCGGAAGTACCTGGTCGTACGAAGTGACGACCAGCAATGATTCTGTTACGGAGTCGAAAGGGGATCGCTTGGCCAGCACCAGCGAGTCGGTGGCAAAAGTGAGCTGTGCTAATGATGCGTTGGTTCCTGCCAGCCAGTTGATCCCGGGTCTAGCGGGCAATATGGTTCGTATTCATTGCGCCAACACGGGCAAGGAAGGTGATTCCACCAGCGAATACGTCTTTGTGGAGGACTTTAGATCGTTTGTCCTCCTTGGCAATAAGACGAAAATGTTTACGACGCGCGTGAAGATACAAAAGCTAGAATAAACACATGCGCCGCCTAAGGTTCTGTTGAGGGAATGCGGCCTGAGAATTTGCGCATTTTTCGTCCATGCAAGAATGCTATCCTTCGCGTTTCGCCAAACTGCAGACGTTCGCTCTGAACTCGTATTCGATATTGCTTTGTCAATTTTTATGTGGCAGGATGCAACGCTAATCCTCTACTTTCTACAACGCGATGGACAAACAATTAGTATTTATTTGTTTTTTGACGTTCATCATCCATATTATTGGCACCTTGGCTTACTCCGTGCGCATTGCTGGCATCAGGACGCGTCGTATTGCCGTTTCACTTGCCCTGTTCAGTATCCTTGTGCTTGTCTCACGGACGTCGAATTCTTTTCTTGGTCCATTCCTGGCCAAACGGGTCGAATCGAATATCGATAGGCAGTTTGCAGCAGAAAGCTTACTTTCTGACTTTCGCTGGCTACTTATTTCAGCATCGGTAGCGACCATTGTCGGAGCTTTGCTAATCCCAACATTCCAACGCGTTTTTTGCCGGGCCGTCTCGCATTTTCAAATTCACCGGTCAGTGCCGAAATTGATACTGCATGGTTTCTTCAAGGGCGGACTATCCTACGTCAAGGACGTGGCAAGCTTGCCGCGCGCTGCGAACGTTGCGGGGCTTCGCAACAGCGGTAGCGTCTCCATATCAATGACCCTGCTAAATGTCGCTGCCGTGGCACTTTGGACTGTTGGCGTGTTCGCGGCATTGTATGCCGGTGTCTTGGACCCATCTGTTCGCGTCACCTCAAGCACGCTTTCATCTATTATCAACGGTGGCGCAACCGTCATGATGGCCGTCTTTATTGACCCCCATATGTCGGGCATGACGGACGATGTAATCGAAGGAAAAGTAAGTGAATCGAAGTTTCGGCGAGCTGTAGTCTGGTTGGTCGGAAGCCGATTGGCCGGCACCTTTATCGCTCAGCTTCTTCTAGTTCCTTCCGCGATGCTTATCGTGGTCGTGGCGAAGTCTATTTAGTTGAGAGACAGTGTAAATTCGTGCAGACTGCCCAGTGTGGAAAATTCGGATAAAGAACACTTCTGGTGACAGGCAGTAACCGGCCAAAAGCTGACATTGGCGGCCCAGTGTCAAGGCGCGTATTTTTGACTGATATGTTGTGCAACTGACTTGAATTCCATTAGTAATAGTGGATGTGACAACGGTTCTCAAAGGAGCATTAATTGAAAAGCGACAGATTTACTGGATATTGCATTCTCGCGGCGGCAGCGATCATCAGTGTGGCTCTCGTCTATCACGCTCAAAGTGGTAGGTATCAATTCCGTACATCGACTCCACCTGGAATCGTTTGGGTCCTCGATACGTTCACAGGTGAAGTGAAAGGCGCAAATGGCTGGAAAACAGGCAAACCGTAGGTATCGCCAAGGCTCGAGAACGCATGCTATCGGCCGCAAGCTGTCGGTGTCAGTTCCCAGCGCGTATGTCAATTCAAACGGATTCGAAGACAAGGTTTCCCATGACTGTATTTGCTAAGTGGGTTTTGAGTTGGGTAGGTCTTTTTGCAGGCGGCTTAGTTACCGGTTTGCTTGCTATGTATGTGTCACAATATTTTGTGTTCCTATTTTTCTTGAACCTGCTGGGCTGGGTCATGGTCATTAGGAAGATTGAATGCCGAAATTGTGGTACCCCGGTTTATCAGACCGTCGATGACTACTATAATCGGCCTCGCATGATTCGCGTCCCGGTGGAAATCTTGAAGAGGAAATGTCATGTCTGCGGTTGCGATTTGACCCGAGTCTGATAGTGCTACTGCCAACTGTGCATTGTGGATTGGTCCGACAACGGCCAGAACCGGACGGTGGATTGGCTCTTCGAACAAATTGATGAAAAGGCGCTCATGTCGCAAAAAATAGTTTTCGTAGATGTTGATGATACTTTGGTCCGCTCTGTGGGAACAAAGCGTATCCCGATGCCCTCTGTAATCGCTCAGGTCCGGCGACTTAAGGCAGAGGGTGCCACGTTGTTCATGTGGAGTTCAGGCGGTGCAGATTATTGCAGAGTTACAGCGGCTGAAATCGGAATTTCCGATTGCTTCGATGGATATTTGCCCAAGCCAACCGTTTACCTCGATGACCAGCCAGTAGATGAGTGGAGATTCTGCAAGCATTTCTATCCATTGCAAGCGGAGAGTGCTTGATTCATATAGTTAGTGTCGTCAGCAGCCGGCCAGGAGCGGCCATCCACGCTGACGAAGATTAGGTATTACCGCTACACGTCCAATGTGAAAAAAATTTTGAGGGATATAACGTCATGAGGAAGAGCCGAAATGAATGAACGTCCAATTCCTGAAGCAGCGTTGCGTGATTCTGACTCAGTGGAAATGTTACGCGTTTGGGTCGCTGAACGGCAACTCCACTGCTCGTTAAAAGTCGGCATGTATAGGGATGGTATGGGCATTGAAGAAGAGACCGCATGGGGAACAATCCTCGCTGACGCCGCGCGCCACATTGCGAAGGCCCTTCATCCTACCAGTGAGGAGGGTGAAAAAATTGCTCTTGCAAAAATTAGTAATAAAATTAGCGAGGAGTTGCTTAACCCTACGTCGGAAAAGCACGGCCAATTTGTTTAGCGCGGAATTGCCTCAAAACGGCCACAAGCTGCCATTTGAACCAAAGATGTGGAGTATAAAGGACATCAATTGAATAACCATCTACGAATCCGAGAGGAAGCTAACCATAGCGTAGGTGTTTGGGCTGAAGGCCGGTTAATCCTGGCCCTCACATTGTTGCCGCTTGCATTATTTGTTTTGCTAGCGCTGATTGGTTTCAATGATTTTGATGCGACGGCAATTTTTTTGGGACTTGTGCTGGGATTACCATTCTGGTTTGTAATTGTGAGGCCAGTTCATTTTATTTCAAATGAAGGCAAAAGATGGAGTTTACATCTAACCGTTACGTTGTGTTTTCTCGCTTTGGCAACTTATTACGTCACTATTTCTTGGTCGCCGGATGTCCACATTCTCATCGTCGGGCGGAAAGTACTTATAGTAAACGGCCTTCCTACAGCATTGTGGTATTACGATTTATTTACTTCAGTCGTGGCAAGTGGAATGGCAGTGCTAGCGTGTACTCCAATTTTTCAACGACATCTACGGCTCAGGGCATATATCGGCAGTCTGAAAACGGGAAAATGAATGTTCGTGACGGAAAGAACAATCAGGAAATCTGTGATTGGTCCTGGTGGTAGTCATGTGGCCCTTGCAGAATGGAAGCTCTTAGTGAAATCTAACTGTTCGTCTGAAATTTATTTCTAGACGGCGATTTTCGGCCAAAACCGGACGCTGGATTGCATAAAGAAGAATAAACGAAATAGACGAAATAGACGAAATAGACGAAATAGACGACCAATGATGACGCCGCGCGAAATTCAGACCTTGATGAGGAAGATTTTTTATTTCCGCGTTTCGATGGCGGATGGATACCGACATCTGATGAAAAATGATGTTCTCGACGTGGTCTTAGTAAATAAGCTGATTGGCGACTATATCGCCACGCAAGATGTCATAGTCTATGCGAGTGCTCAAAATTGTGCTTATGTTCCCTCTGGCGCTGCATACGAATTAATTTGTGTGTACAGGGACAATGATGCTCATGCAGATGTGCAGGTAGTAGCATCAGACTTTTCTGGTCGAATTCTCATCGAACCCATCGGTGTAGGCGTCGGAGAAAATCGTAAGGTGCTAGCCTGACATTCGCCTGGCTCCGGCCAGGAGCGGTCAGTCAGAGATATCCGCCAATCCACGTTAGAGAAAAGTAGAATGCGACCAGGAACTTATTACGACATCGAGTTCGAGATTTTTGGTGACGAACCAACTAAATTAGTCTTGCGTTTGGCTAGCGAAGCTGAGGTTTTTGCATTTGCGAAAAGTAAGCTGCAGGCTAACTCAGAACTCTTTATCGCTTGCCTCGGGGACGGCGTTGACTATGGCAATCTTATTATCGAGGTAGATTCACAAGGTCAGGCTGCTCTGACAGCCCACGAACATCGAGGTTTTTTTGCGAAAGGAATGTCGATGGTAGAGGCGATAAATACCCTTGAATATTGGTTGCCTGCTCAATCAAGAACCCCTGAGATTCCATGGGTTGAGCAATGAAACTAATCATTTTCTCGCGAGATTAGCAATGGCAATTGCCAACTGCGGTCATTCGCCGACGCGATTTCTCAAAATAAAATAATGTTTGAATAGCCTATGACAGGCCTGCCTAAATACAAAATTATCGAATCATTCAAGATTTCTGGCCGGGGGACTGCTGTTGTTATAGAAGAGTTCGTCAACGTTAAAGCCGGTAAGCAAATACAGGTCATTGTGATTCGACCTGACGGCACGTCGTTTAAAGCGAAAGCGTATCAAGAGTGGCTACTGCGACGACATTCGACACTTGTTGAAGAGGTCGCCTTTTTGCTTATTGATATAGAAAAAGATGAAGTCCCCGCCAATTCTCTAATTGAACTCGTGGATGCAGAGTTCTCGGATTGACCAAAGGGCGAGCATCGGCCATCAGCGGTCATTGGAATAAGTCGGCCAATTTGGCAAATTACATGAGAAT
>JAZJYH010000022.1:0-27076 GCA_040390485.1 Pseudomonadota bacterium | reverse complement strand
TACCATTTCAGCTATTGATATTCGCAATTCGGGTGATGTAATGTCGTTCATAAAACCGCCCCGCAGATGCCTGATCCGTGCATGTTGATTATTTGATTTTGATGATAATTCGCGGCCGCCATAGCTAGCCGCCGCTTCTCCAGCTTGTAGCAATTTGTAATTGCCGGTGATTTGTGGCATTTTCAGCATGATTTTTCAGGGGGCGGCGTAGCGAGCGGCAGCAGCAGCGGCGGCGGATTTAATCACTAATCGCGGGCCGGCGCAAGCAAGCCGGCCCCAGCGGCGGGGAAAACTAGTAACATGCAGGCATTACCCAGTCCGGATACGCGAACCGCCATGTGCCAGTTATTAGGAATGAATTGCAATACCCCTACCGACATCGTCTTCAGCTTTACCGGTTTTGCCACCCGCGGCGGCCGCACCGATGAGCACAAGGACGGCTGGGGCATCGCTTTTTTCGAAGGCAATGGGGTGCGCCATTTTGTCGACCACCAGGCGGCCGTGGCCTCACCTATCGCCGAACTGATCAAGCGCTACCCGATCAAGTCGAAGAATGTGATCGCTCACATACGCAAGGCGACCCAGGGCCAGGTCACGCTGGAAAACTGCCATCCCTTCGTACGCGAATGCTGGGGCCGTTACTGGGTGTTTGCACACAATGGCGACTTGAAGAATTTCGAGCCGGTGCTGGACGGCGCCTATAAACCGGTAGGCAATACCGATAGCGAACAGGCATTTTGCTATTTGCTGCAAAAAATGCGCCGGCACTTCGGCGAAGTCTTGCCGGCGTTGCCGGAACTGACCGCCTTCCTGCAGCAAGTGAGTGCGGAAATCGCCGGCTACGGCACCTTCAATATGATGTTGTCGAATGGCGAAGCGCTGTTCGCCCACTGCTCGACCAAGCTGCACTATATCGTGCGCCAGTACCCGTTCACCACGGCCAAATTGTCGGATGAGGAAGTGTCGGTGGATTTTGCCGAAGTCACCACGCCGCAGGACAGGGTGGCCGTGATCGTCACCGAGCCGCTGACCAATAATGAAAGCTGGATCCAGTTCCAGCCGGGCGAGCTCAAGGTTTTTGTGGACGGGCAGGTGCAGGCAAGCTGAACTCAGCTGGCCTGCCACTCGATGGAGCGCAGCTGCATCTCGGTGACCTGTTCCTGGGTCAGGCCGGACCTGACCAGGTCGCGGCTGTCGCCGGATTTTTTGCCTATGTCCAGGCTGGCCAGCAGCATTAGCCGGTAGGCTTTCAAGACGTCCCTGGCCACGCCTTCCCCTTGCAGGTATTTCAGGCCCAGGTTGAAGCGGGCACTGGCCGAACCGTGCGCCGCTGCCTGTGTGTACCAGTACACGGCTTTCTGGTCGTCGCGCGGTACGCCTTCGCCGTCGTCGTAGATGTCGGCCAGCTTATCCTGGGCGCTGGCATTGCCCTGGGCCGCGGCCTGTTCAAACCAGAAAATGGCGTTTTGCATATCCTGCGGCACGCCCTTGCCGCGGTAGTACAGGTAGCCTAGCTGGAACTGGGCGCTGGCAAAGTGCTGTGCCGCAGCCTGTTCATACCAGGAGATGGCCTGCGCATAGTCTTGCGGCAGGCCCTGACCCTTGCTCAGCATCAGGCCCAGATGGGTTTGTGCGCCGGCATGGCCGCCGGCGGCCGCGATTTGCAGCCAGTGCAGCGCTTGCGGGTAATCCTGTTTGAGCTGCTTGCCGTTGTAATACAGTATGCCCAGCCTGGTCTGGGCCCTGGCATCGCCGTGTGTCGCGGCCGTCTTCAGCTTGGCGATACAGCCTGCCGTGGCGCACTGGCCCCCCTGCGCCAGCCCGGCATTGGCCACGCTGGCGCCCGACAGCAGGACCACCAGGCCTAGCATCAGGTTTTTTACCATTTTCATCATTGCCGTACTCCTTGCGCCGGTGTGGTGGGCTGCCGCCGGCGCGCCCGCTTTGCCCGAATTTGCCCGAATTTGCCCACTTATCGATGATCTAGTGTAACCAGTGATCGCCTGCGGATAAAGATGCCAAATAGAAATAGATTATTCTGCTGCTTGCAACAATGGCCGTGCGTCCAGGGCGGGATTGGCGCTATTTTTCGGGTGTCAGGCGCCACACGCAAATCGCTGCGGTGGCCGGCGGCTGCATGCCGCTCCCGCTACCGCCTGCCGCTATGAATAAGAGGGGGATAATGCAATTAGTTCTATTCACATAAACTAATTTGGTTTAGTCTGGATATAAGCAAGCATATATGACTGGGAACAGGCTTTTTTGGCTCAACACCCTATGAACTCACCGACGGAAAAATGAGTAACCGACCGCACGATCATCTAGACACCAATTTGCTGCGTGTGCTGCACACCCTGCTGGTGGAGCGCAGCGTCACGCGCACCGCGATGAAGCTGGGACAATCGCAGCCGGCCATCAGCAATATGCTGAAACGCCTGCGCGAAATTACCGGCGACGCCATCCTGGTCAGGGGCAAGACCGGCATGACTGCGACCGAGCGCGGCGAAGAATTGCTGTTGCTGGCCAAGCAGGGCTTGAGCGTGATGGAGAGCATCTCCAATCCGGCGCCGGCCTTCCTGCCTGCGCAGACGCAGCGGGTATTCCACCTGGGCGCGCCGGATTACCTGAGCGTGCTGCTGATCCCGCTGATCATGGAAAAAGTGCGCGAGCAGGCGCCCAATGCCGGCCTGGTCGTGCATTCGCTGAACGCCGGTTTCGATTATTCCTCGGCGCTGGAAGGCGGCGAGCTGGACGTGGTGATAGGCAACTGGCCAGACTTGCCACAACACCTGCACCTGGCGCATTTGTTCGAGGATGAGCTGGTGTGCATGATCAACAAGGAACATCCGGTCGTCAAGAAGGGCCTGTCGCTGAAATACTATATGGAGATGGCGCACCTGGCGCCTACCCCTTACATGATGGGCCATCGCAGCATCATAGACAGCGCCCTGGCGGAGCAGGGCCTGAAGCGTCATATCAGGATGACCATCCCGTATTTCGGCATGGTGCCCTATGTCTTGTCCAAGACCGACCTGATCTTTACCACCAGCCGCAGCTTTGCCATGCACTTCGCCGGCCAGTGGCCGATCGCAGTACTGCCGATGCCGGTGCCCATGCCCAAGATGCGTTTCTTCATGTTATGGCACGAGCGCTCGCACGCGGCGGCCGAAGTGCAATGGCTGCGCAAGATAGTCGCCGATTCCTCGCGCGAGGTGATGGGCAAGTCGCCTGACGAGATGACCGGCGGCATGCTGAATGAGTTGAAGGCCGCGTGGTGGAAGTAGGTAGCTATCGGGTGGAATTCAGCGTTCTATAGTAATAATATGCGCCTGGATCTTGCCGTCCACCTGGCCAGGTCCGAAGCTGCGGGCGATGGCCGCGGCGGCGATGTCGGTTGCCTCGGCCAGCCGCGACTGGCCGCGCGCCTCGATTTCGCTGCGCAGCGGCGTGCCCTGGCAATAGGCGATGGCGGCGATGCGCGCAGAGTCTGCCCGGCTGCGCGCCGCCATGGTATCCATCTGGGGCGGCGCACTGAAGCCGCCGGCTTGCAGGTCGCGCGTGATGGTTGCGAGATCGTGGTAGCCGTGCGGGGTGCGCGCCATGAAGCGCGGCGGGTCTGCGGGAAACAGGGCTGCGAGCGCGGTCGTCACGGAATCGGCGAATTCATTCTGCTCTATGCGATCCCACACGTTAAACATGAAAACCCCGCCTGGCCGCAGCACCCGTCTGGCCTCGGCAAAGGCCTTGGCCTTGTCGGGAAAAAACATGGCGCCGAACTGGCAGACCACGGCGTCAAACCCGGCGTCCTCGAAGGGCAATTGCATGGCGTCGGCCTGGCGCCATTCGACCGGGCGCTGGGTGCCGATGGTGGCCGCCAGGTCCAGCATGGCCTGGTTCAGATCAGTGGCGACGATGGAGACGCTGGCCGGCAGCACCGAAGCCAGCTCGCGGGTCACCACGCCGGTGCCGGCGGCGATCTCGAGCACGCGAGTGACTGGCCGGGGCTGAAACTGGGACCAGTCAGCCAGCCGCTTCGCCAGGTCCGCCGCATACGGCTCAAAGATCAGCGGCACCATATATTCTTCATAGCACTGAGGGATGGAGCCGCCAAAGGCCTTGTCGGTGTCGGGACTGTACACGGTGTTCTCCTTCGCGTGATTGCATCCGAATGATGCTCACATTGTAGTCAAGCGCCCGTCCCGCCGACATCCTGAAATCAAAAAATCAGGACTTCTTGTTCCAGTAGGCGAACTCGGTTTCATAGCAGTTGCCGTCCATCTCGGCTACTTTGTCCTGCATATACGATTGGGCGTCGCGTATCGCCTGGTTATAGACGCTGGCGCCGATTTCCTTGAGGCAAAAGTCCAGGAATAGCCGGGCTTTCAATTCGCCTATGCTTTCCTCCATGTTTTCGCCTACATAGCGTTGTATCGAGCCTATCAGGCGTTCTTCGACTTCTTTGTCCAGTTTGATGCTCATCTCAATATGCTGTTGTATGGGGTTGGTGAAGAGACTATGCCCAGCCTGCGATGCCGGGTCTTTGCCGTTTACAGCATGGCTTGCAAGAAGGGCGCATACACGGTCAGCGCTTTTTTGATCACGGCCGGCGTCAGTGCTTGCTGCTCACCGTGCACTTCCAGCTGATGCTGTTCCAATTCGGCCAGCGTTTCAGGATCGGGATGGGCGCGCGTCCGCTCGTGCGCCAATTGCGCCAGCAGGAACTGGTGGTAGTCGGCCAGGGTTTGCCGGGCTTGCTCCAGCGAGGCGTCGGGTGCGCTGTTGGACATGGGATTTCCTGTTGGTTCGTGGTGCCGCCAGTATACGCGATCGCCGGTCAATAAAAAAAACGGCTGGCCTGGCGGCCAGCCGTTGCAGGCTGTCAAGCCGGCGTATCGCTTGCGATCAGCCGGGTACCTTGCCCTCTACACCTTCCACATAGAAGATGATGTCGTGCAGGAATTTGTCGTCGGCGACCTTGTCTTTGGGCAATACTTCCTTGCCGGTATTGTCCTTGATCGGACCTTTCCAGATAGGCGCCGTGCCGTCGATCACGCCCTGGCGCTTGTCGGCGACTACTTTCTTGATATCTTCGCTCAGGTTGGCGTTGAAGGCTTTCAGATCTATCATGCCTTCCTTCAGACCCCACCAGGTGACGCCGGTTTTCCAGCTGCCGTCCAGTGCCTCGCCTACGCGCTTGCTGTAATACACGCTCCAGTCGATGACCGAGGCTGCCATATGGGCTTTTTCACCGAACTTGCTCATGTCGCTGTCCCAGCCGAAGGCATATACGCCTTTTTCTTGTGCAGTCTGCACCACGGCGGCAGAGTCGGTGTTTTGCATCAGCACGTCCACGCCCTGGCCGATCAGGGTCGTGGCGGCTTCGCGTTCCTTGCCCGGATCAAACCATTTGTTGACCCAGACTACCTTGGTCGTGATCTTGGGGTTGACCGATTTGGCGCCCAGCGTGAAGGAGTTGATATTGCGCAGCACCTCAGGGATGGGCACGGAACCGACTACGCCCAGCTTGTTGGACTTGGTCAGCTTGCCGGCCACCACGCCGGCCAGGTAGGCGCCTTCATAGGTGCGCACATCGTACTGGGCCAGGTTGTCGGCGGTTTTGTAGCCGGTCGCGTGTTCGAATTTTACGTCCGGGAAATCCTTGGCCACTTTCAGCATCGCTTCCATATAGCCGAAGGTGGTGCCGAAGATCAGCTTGTTGCCCTGGCTGGCCAGGTCGCGCATCACGCGTTCGGCATCGGCGGCGCTTTCCGGGATGTTTTCGACGAACGAGGTTTTCACCTTGTCGCCGTACTTGGCGTCCACCACTTTGCGCGCTGCATCATGCGCATAGGTCCAGCCGGCGTCCCCTACCGGACCGACGTAGACAAAGGCCACTTTCAGCGGCTCGGCTTTTTTCTCGGCTGCTGCAGGCGCTGCTGCGGGGGCGGAAGCGGCCGGCTTGGCCTCTTCCTTCTGGCCGCAGCCGAACAGGCTGAGCGCGGCCACCGACAGCGCGGCTGCCAGGGTATGTCTACGTGTGAATTTCATGGATGCTTTCCTTTTTATAGATGAATGGAACTACCCTATGTACAACCAAACCAAAAATGTAAAACCATACTAGGCGGAACCGGGCCGGAAAGGCTTGCCCAGCGACGCAGGCATATTCAGGCGTATCCAGTCGGGGTTGCGTGAAATCAGCACCAGCACCACGATAGTCGCCACATACGGCAGCATGGACAGGATCTGCGAAGGTATCGCGATGCCTATCGCCTGGAAATGGAATTGCAAGATAGTCACGCTACCAAACAATAGGGCTCCCAGCAAGACCCGTGCCGGACGCCAGGTGGCGAAGGTGGTCAGCGCCAGCGCGATCCAGCCGCGTCCTGCCACCAGGCCCTCCACCCACATCGGCGTATACACCACCGACAGGTAGGCCCCGGCCACGCCGCAGCAGGCGCCGCCGAACAGCAGCGCGGCAAAGCGTATGCGGCGCACCGGATAGCCGAGCGCATGCGCCGATTCCGGCGATTCGCCTATGCTGCGCAAGACCAGGCCGGCGCGGGTGCGGTACAGGAACCAGATGATGGCCGCGCACAGTAACAGGCTGGCATACACCAGCCAGTGGTGGCTGAACAAGGCCGCGCCGAGGAAAGGGATATCGGCCAGGTAGGGTATCCGGGTGACCGTGGTGGTCAGCGACATGCCGACCAGGGACTGGCCCATGAAGGCCGACAGGCCGGCGCCGAAAATGGACAGGGCCAGGCCGGTGGCGACCTGGTTGGTCGCCAGGATCAGCGCCAGCCAGGCAAACAGGCTGGCCATCAGCATGCCGGCGACGGCGCCGGCGATAAAGCCCAGCATCGGGCTGTGGGTATGGTAGCCGACCGCGAAGCCGGCGATGGCGGCGACCAGCATCATGCCTTCCGCTCCCAGGTTCAGCACGCCGGCGCGTTCATTGATCAGCAAGCCGAGTGCGGCGATCAGGAGCGGGGTGCCTGAGTTGATGGAGGCAGCGACCAGTGCAGCGAGATTTTCCATAGTAGGCCCCGTTATTGTTATTTGATTGGTGCGGCAGCCGGCCAGCGCAGCCGGTAATTGATCAAAGTGTCGCACGCCAGCAGCAGGAATAGCAGCATGCCCTGGAAGACCCCGGTAATCGCCGACGGCAAGCCCAGCCGCGACTGCGCCATTTCCCCGCCCAGGTAGAACAGCGACAGTATCAGGCCGCCAAACACGGTGCCGATGGGGTTCAGGCGGCCGACAAAGGCGACGATGATGGCGGCGAAGCCGTAGCCGGGCGAGATCGAGGGCAGCACCTGGCCTATCGGGCCGCTCACTTCAAAGGCGCCGGCCATGCCGGCAAAGCCGCCCGAGATCAGCAGCGAAGTCCACAGCGCGCGCCGACTGGAAAAGCCGGCATACTTGGCCGCCAGCGGCGCCAGCCCGCCGACGGTGAGGCGGTAGCCGGCAAAGCTGCGGTACATGAAGACCGTCATGAGCGCGGTGGCCACCAGCATCACCGCAAAGCCCACGTGCAGGCGGCTGCCGGTGAACAGCATGGGCAGCAGGAATTCGGCAGAAAACACGCGCGATTGCGGGAAATTCATGCCGTGCGGGTCCTTCAGCGGGCCGTTCACCATATACATCAGCAGCAGCTGGGCGATATAGGTCAGCATCAGCGATACCAGGATTTCATTGGCATTGAAGCGGTCGCGCAGCAGGGCGGTAATGCCGGCCCACAGCGCACCGCCCAGGATGCCGGCCAGGCTGGCCAGCACCAGCACCGTGCCGCCGGATAGCAGATGTGCACCGTTGTCGAACATCAGTATGGTGCTGCCGGCGGCGATGCCGCCCGCAATCAGCTGGCCCTCGGCGCCTATGTTCCAGACATTGGCGCGGTAGCAGACCGACAGGCCGAGCGCGACCAGGATCAGCGGCGTGGCCTTGAGCAGCAGTTCGGAAATGGCGGCCCGGCTCTTGATCGGTTCCAGCAGGAATACCTGCAGGCCGGTGATGGGGTTCTTGCCCAGCGCCAGGAACAGCATGGCGCCGACCAGCAGCGTCAGGGTCAGCGCCAGCAGCGGCGAGAAATAGGCCATGCGTTGCGAGGGGACGGCGCGCAATTCCAGTCTCGGCGCTGAAAATCCAGAAGTTAGCTTAAGCACGGGCCAACTCCTCGCCGGACATTGCCGGCTGGGCTGTACGTTCTTTGTCCCACAAGCCGCTCATCCACAAGCCCACCTGTTCGCGGGTCGCGAGCTGGCTGGAGATGGACGGCGACAGGCGGCCCTTGGCGATCACGTGCAGGCGGTCGCACAACTGGAACAGCTCATCGAGTTCCTCGGAAATGATCAGCACCGCGCAGCCGGCTTCCTTCAGCAGGCGGATTTCGTGATGGATCTGGGCGGCGGCGCCGACGTCCACGCCCCAGGTCGGCTGGGCCACCACGAAGACGTCGGGTTTGCGCAGGATTTCGCGGCCGACGATAAATTTTTGCAGGTTGCCGCCAGACAGGCTCTTGGCCAGCGCGGCCGGCCCGGATGCCTTGACCCGGAAGCGGGCGATGATGTCGGCGGCCGCTTGCATGGCGTGCTTGAACTGTATCATGCCGTTGACCACGAACGGCGCCTTCTGGTGCGACAGCAGCATATTATCGGTCAGGCTCATCTCCGGCACGGCGCCGCGGCCCAGGCGCTCCTCCGGCACCAGGCTTTGCCCCAGTGCGCGGCGCGCATTCGGCCCCATATGGCCGACCGCCTTGCCTTTCAGCATGATCATATCGGCCTTGGGGCGGCGGTCTTCGCCGGACAAGGCCGCCAGCAATTCCTGCTGGCCGTTGCCGGACACGCCGGCGATGCCGACGATCTCGCCGCTGCATAATTCCAGGTTGATGCCGTCCAGCGGGGTGGCAAAGGCGTGCGCCCTGGGCAGGCTCAGTTGCTGGATTTTCAGGCGCAATTCACCCGGCTCATGCGGGGTGATTTCATCTTCCTGTTCCGGTTCGGCGCCTATCATCAGGCGCGACAGGCTGGCGGCAGTTTCCTGGGTAGGATCACAGCGGCCGGTGACCTTGCCGCCGCGCATCACGGTGGCGGAATGGCAAAGCTCGCGGATTTCATCGAGTTTGTGGCTGATATACAGGATGCTGCAGCCTTCGGCGGATATCTTGCGCAAGGTGACGAACAGTTTCTGCACCGCCTGCGGCGTCAGCACCGAGGTCGGTTCGTCCAGTATCAATAGCTGCGGCCTGGTCAGCAGCGCCCTGACGATCTCCACCCTCTGCCGCTCGCCGACCGACAAGGTATGCACGTGCCGGTGCGGCTCCAGTTCCAGTCCGTAATTGTTGCCGGTCTGGCGTATCTGCTCGGCCAGCTCCGCCATGTTGACGTCGGCGGCCAGGCCCAGCGCAATGTTTTCGGCCACGGTCAGCGTATCGAACAGCGAAAAATGCTGGAACACCATGGCCACGCCCAGCTTGCGCGCATCTTGTGGATTGCCTATATGCACGGTGCCGCCGTTCCAGCGCACCGTGCCCGCATCCGGCTTCACGGCGCCGAAGATAATTTTCATCAAGGTCGACTTGCCGGCGCCGTTTTCACCGAGCACGGCGTGGATTTCGCCGGGGGCGACGCTCAGGCTGACGTCGTCATTGGCGACCACGGCGGGATAGCTCTTGCGGATACCGGATAATTCCAGTCTGGGCGGAAGCGGCGTGTCGGACATGGCTTGGGTCACAATGGCCTTTCAGGTGAACGGTGATTCGAGAGTAGGTGCGACGCGGTGCAGCAAACATCATCGGCACAGCATGTTCAGTATTCCTGCACAATTATATGTTGTGCAGCGCTCCTTCGTTAATAAACAGACATATTCGCTGTTGCGAACTTGTCTTAGCGCCCGAAACGGGCTTGCCAGACCAGTACACCCATAGCATAGTCTGGATTAGCCTTTGCAAGAAGTGCTCCAGGGGCGTCTTTCCCCAATACCGAATTACCGAACCGGAGTCGCGAGATGAAAAAATATCTGCTGGCCGCGCTGTTCTCTTGCCAGGCGCTGCTTGCCATGGGCGCCGGCATGGAAACCATGGCGCCGGCCCCCACGGCCAAATCCTATCTTGAAGACGCGCACAAGGCGATCGACGCCAAACAATGGAAACCGGCGCTGGCCAGCCTGCAGAAAGCCGTGGCGCTGGACCCGAATAACGCGGACATCCACAACCTGCTCGGTTATACCTATCGCAAGCAAGCCAAGCTGGAGCTGGCCTTCGAACACTATGCGACGGCCCTGCGCCTGAACCCCAGGCACCTGGGTGCGCACGAATACCTGGGCGAGGCCTACCTGCAGGCGAAGGACCTGCCCAATGCCGAAAAACAGCTGGCTGAGCTGGCGGGCCTGTGCAATTCTGCCTGCGAGCAATACCACGACCTGGAGGAAGCGATCAGCGAGTATAAGAAACATCTGTGATCCAGGCCGCGGCTCGATAGGCTGGACAGGCTATTGAGCGCAGGCATGCCGGCCGCCGATTGTTAAAAAACGATAAATCAAATCGAGGCGGCAGATTGGCGTGCTATGTTTGAAGCAGGGCAACAAATAAACGCCATCGCCCAAAAATTTGCAGGCTCGGTCCCGAGCCTGAAGCGCCGCAGCTGTCATTGACACAAGGTTTGTAGAAAAGGACTGCGTGATGAAAATAATAATAAATCACATGCACAGGTCGTGGCCAGCCGCGCCGAGCCGCCGGCGCAAAAAACCTTTCCTCCGTGGATGCGCAGGTCGCCGGGCCTAGACCCGCAAGCCTGTAGCGATCAAGTCGCCCCCTCCCGTAAAGTAAACGCCAGCCAACCCTAAGGTGAGCCAGATGTTTAATAACACCACCATCAAGTCGCGCCTGATTTTTGTGATCGCCTTTCTCTCCGTCTTGCTGACGGCCATCGGCGTGGGCGGCCTGTACAGCCTGGGCGAGACCAATGCCTCGCTGAAGACCCTGTACGACGACAGGCTGGTCGCGCTGGGCCAGCTGGATGCGGTCGCACGCCTGGTGAACCGCCAGCAACTGGGCGTCGCCAAGGCGATGACGCAAGACCCCGCCACGCTGGACCAGCAAGCGGCCGACATCGACAAATTGCTGGAGCAGGGCGACCAGGTCTGGACCGAGTATATGGCGACCTATCTGACGCCGGAAGAGAAAAAACTGGCGGACCACTATGCCGAGAACCGCAAGAAATTTGCCAGTGACGCGGTCAAGCCTGCCCTGGCTGCGATGCGCGCCAAAGACGTGCCCAAGGCGACCGAGATCTTGCACGGTGTGATGAGCCAATTGTCGGCGCCGCTGTTTGCCGATATGGATGGATTGATTAAATTGCAGTTGGACGTGGGCAAGGGCGAATATGATAAATCGCAACAGAGCTATGCCAGTTTCCGGCTGCTGTCGATAGGCGCCATCGTGCTCGGCCTATTGCTGGGCATCATCGTCGGCTACTGGCTGATACGCAGCATTTCCGTACCGCTCGATTATGCGGTGAGCATCGCCCAGACCGTTGCCGGCGGCGACCTGACCCAGAAGATACAGGTGGACTCCACCAACGAGACCGGCAAGCTGCTGCAATCGCTGAAGGAAATGAATGACAGCCTGATCAGCACCGTGGCCGAGGTCAGGGTCAGCACCGACACCATCGCCACCGCGTCCAGCCAGATTGCCAGCGGCAACCTGGACTTGTCGCAGCGCACCGAGGAACAGGCGTCCAGCCTGGAAGAGACCGCCTCCTCGATGGAAGAGTTGACCAGCACAGTCAGGCAAAACGCCGACAATGCCAGGCAGGCCAACCAGCTGGTGGTGTCGGCCAGCGACTACGCCACCAAGGGCGGCCGGGTGGTGGAGCAAGTGGTCGATACCATGGGCTCGATCAAGGAAAGCTCGCGCAAGATCGTCGACATCATCGGCGTGATCGACGGCATCGCCTTCCAGACCAACATCCTGGCGCTGAATGCGGCGGTGGAAGCGGCGCGCGCCGGCGAGCAGGGCCGCGGCTTCGCCGTGGTGGCCTCCGAGGTGCGCAACCTGGCCCAGCGCGCCGCCGGCGCCGCCAAGGAAATCAAGGAATTGATCAATGACTCGGTAGAGAAAGTCGATGCCGGCAGCAAGCTGGTGGACGAGGCCGGGGTGTCGATGAACGAGATCGTGACCTCGGTCAGGCAGGTAGCCGATATCATGAGCGAGATCAGCGCCGCCAGCACCGAACAGAGCACCGGCATAGAACAGGTTAACACGGCGATCACCCAGATGGACCAGGTGACCCAGCAAAACGCCGCACTGGTGGAGGAAGCCGCCGCCGCTGCGGCCAGCATGCAGGAACAGGCCGCCAGGCTGGCGCAAGTGGTCAGCGTGTTTAAACTGGCGCAGCAGGTGCCGGCTGCCAGCGGCACCAAAGCAGGCGCACAGCCCGCAGGCCGGTCAGCGACTCCCCTGAAACGCCCGGTACTGGTGCATAGCGCGGCCGCCGTCAAGCCGGCAAAAGCGGCTGCTGCTTCCGCTTCCAGCGACGACTGGGAAGAGTTTTGAGTTTTAATCGCTAGCCGTGCGCTTGACCGGTATCGTGCAAAGCGATACCGGATATAGACTAAGCATCATTCCAGTCCATATCTCAATCCAGCTTGCCGGGCGTGCCGGCAAACTATCCTGTCTACGGTAAATCTTAAGCCGCCACGTCGGTAAATTGCTCCCGCGCGGACAAATAGCAGCCCGCGCGCGGCTGTATTTGCTGCGATGCGGCATCAGCGACACTAGCCTGCTTGCCGCTTCCAGAGTTATGCCGTGCCGGATACCCGGTATAGCGCACAGCATAATTTGCCAATGCCATCGACTGCTATGCTCGAATTCCCTATGGTTTAGTCTGATAAGGACGAGATGAAAACAGCTTTGTCGTATGCCGGCTTACAAATAGCAGGATGGATATCAGGTTTTCTGGCGCTATCGGCGCTATCAGGTGCCGCCTTGGCGGCCGACAAGATCATCTATGTCCGCCCGGTGCCGCAGAATGAAGACTTGTTGCTCAAGCAAGGCAGTGCCGGGGTGGCGCAGGCTGGGCTGATGTATGGTTTGGAAGCCAGCACCCTGGAGAGCCAGGCCAATCGCGAAAGCCGGCAGCAGCAACTGGAGTATGCGATACGGCAAAAGCCCAAATTCATCGTGCTGATGGGTTACGAGTTCAGCGAATTGATCGCCGCCGCCGCCGGGCAGGCGCCGCAGGTCCAGTTCCTGTGGCTGGAGCATTGCCCCGATAACCCCGCGCCCAATCTGTACTGCGTGCAATTCCGCGAAAGCGAAACCGCCTATCTGGCTGGACTGGAAGCAGGATCGGTTACATCCAGCGGCAAGGTTGGTGTGCTGGGGCCGGTAGATAGCCCGGCGCGGCGCAAGTCTGCGGATGCCTTTGCCGCCGGCGCTAAAGCGGCCCGGCCGGATATCCAGTTGCATCCGATGCAATGGGTGGGCGGCGCGCAACCCTTCAACGACAACGCGCGCAGCGAACAGGTCAGCAAGAGCATGCTGGGCGCCGGCGTCGACGTGATCTATGCGATTGCCGGTGCCAGCAACCTGGGCGTCATCCGCGCGCTGGAGGCGCAGGGCGGCAAGAGCCGCGCCCGGATGATAGGACACCCGGTCAACCAATGCCATATGTCGCCGGGAAAAATGCTGGATAGCGTGGAGGTCCATTTCGATACCGCCATAGCGCTGGCGGTGGGCCGGATCTTGCGCGGCGACGGCAGCCAGCGCATGGAATTCGGGCTGAAGGAAAACGCCCTGGCCTTGGCCGGCATCGGCCCCGATGCCGCCTTGTCCGAATGCGAAGTCGCCAAGGACAAGCAATTGGTGCAGAAAATCAGGAAAGAAAAATCCGCCTTGATGCTGGCCAGGTAAATCGTCGGCAGGATCGCTTATCAGCTTAATTAAGCGGTTTACTTCAGCCACTCACTTCAGCAACTCATTTAGGCAACTCATTTAAGCAACTTCAGCAGCGCTTTCAGAGCGCTCGCTGACAGGCTGCGGCGATGACGGCGACATGCGCGGAGCGCTGCATACCAGCATGCCCCAGCTTGCCAGTATAAACGGCAGCGTAAAGTAAGCCAGACCCAGTTGCGTAGCGCAACAACACAGCAGCAGGCTGGCCAGCGCGCCGCCGATGCGCCACCGCCATGCCCGCCCGGCTGCGGCCAGCCCTTGTGCCGCCAGTATGCAGTTCAATCCTATTGCGCCAGTATTGAGCGTGATGATGGAATCCGGCCACATTGCAGCCCCGGCGGCCAGGCAACACCAGGCCAGCAAACCTCCCGCCGTTGCCGACAGCGCCTGCTGTCGGCAATGCAAGGCGAGCGCGGCCAACACCGGCACGCCTAGCGCCGCGTGGCCGATAAAGCTGACCTGCGCCAGGGCCAGTAGCAAAAACGATAGAGGCCCCTGTAGTCCTGCGTTGCTCGCCTTTGCCTGCGCCAGCAAGCCGCCGACGGGTCCCACGGCGTGGGCCAGCAGCATCGCCAGCACGAAGGGCAGGGTCAAGGCCGGCAGGCGCTGCCAACGCAAGAAGGCATGGCTGAGCATGGTGGTGGCGATGCTGGCGGCGCAAATCCAGCCCAGCAGAGCCAGGTTGGGTTGGTATAGCGCGCATAAGCCCGCACTGGTCAGGGCGGCGTTGTACCCATATAGTCCGGAAGTCAGCAAGCTGCGAGAAAAACCGCAGGCCCAGGCCAGCAGACTGGCGATACCGACGCCGAGCAGGCAGGCAGCCGCTAGTTCTGCACGTGTCAAACAGAGCGCCAGCAAGATGGCGGCGCCGCTCAGTGGCGTCGGCTGGAAATAGATCTGCCCTATGCC
Organism: Pseudomonadota bacterium; assembly: GCA_040390485.1. Classification (GTDB taxonomy): domain Bacteria; phylum Pseudomonadota; class Gammaproteobacteria; order Burkholderiales; family Burkholderiaceae_D; genus Undibacterium. The sequence goes on along the minus strand of JAZJYH010000022.1, from coordinate 12,210 downwards.
GGCCAGTGCGGTTTTGACGGAACAGCCTAATCCTGTTTTTATTTTTTGCAGGGATATGGCGCTTGGCTTGAAATTCATGCTGCGTAAACCGGAAGATAAAGAGGGAGACGAAAGGCTTCCCTCCCTTTGCTTTGCAAAGGGAGTTTTTTGGTACGGGTGGAAGAGTTACAAGGGATGCTTGTTGGTCTGGAGCGACCGCAAACCTAGGTTCAGGCTCAGGCAGTCGCCGGCGGCCAGATCTGGGCGATACGCAGCAGGTTGGTAGTGCCGGGCTCGCCGAAAGGCATGCCGGCGGTGATGGCGACCTGGTCGCCCGCTGCCGCGAATCCTTCATTCAGTGCGGTGCTGCAGGCGGCGGCCACCATCTGGTCGACGCTATGTACGCTGTCGCTGACGGTGGAATGCACGCCCCACACCAGCGCCAGGCGGCGCGCGGTGGACAGTTGCGGGGTGATGCTGAGTATCGGAGCCGAGGGCCGTTCGCGCGCGGCACGCAGGCTGGTATGGCCAGAAGTCGTATAGGTAACGGTGGCCACCGCACCGATGATCTGGGTGACGCTGCGCAGTGCAGAGCAAATCGCGTCGCCCTGATTGGCTTGCGGCGTGACTTGCTGGGCGTCCAGCATATTGCGGTACAAGGGGTCTTTTTCCACTTCGCTGATGATGCGGTTCATCATCGTCACCGCCTGCACCGGGTAGGCGCCGCTGGCCGATTCGGCCGACAGCATGACTGCATCGGCGCCGTCGTAGATCGCGCTGGCGACGTCGGAGGCTTCGGCCCGGGTCGGCACCGGCGCCGAGATCATCGACTCCAACATCTGGGTGGCGATCACGATGGGCACGCCGTGCGCGCGGCAGCTGCGCAAGATGCGCTTTTGCGCGCCGGGCACCTGCTCCGGCGGCAGCTCCACGCCGAGGTCGCCGCGCGCCACCATCACCGCGTCGGATACCTTGACGATGGCGTCCAGCTGGTGCAGCGCCGCCGGTTTTTCCAGCTTGGCCAGCAAGCCGGCACGTTTGCCTATGATCTCGCGCGCCTCCAGGATGTCTTCCGGCCTCTGCACGAAGGACAGTGCGATCCAGTCCACTCCGAGCTCCAGGGCAAACGACAGGTCGCGCCTGTCCTTGGCCGTCAGCGCCGGGATAGGTAATACTGCGTCGGGCACATTGACGCCCTTGCGGTCCGACAAGACGCCGCCGTTGACGACGCGGGTGCGGATAGACTGGCCATCGCTGTCCAGCACTTCCAGCCTCAGCTTGCCGTCGTCCAGCAGCAGCGACTGGCCGCCGGCAATCACCGCAAACAATTCCGGATGCGGCAGGCAGACCCGCTGCCGGTCCCCCGGCGCAGGATTATTGTCGAGTACGAATTCGTCGCCGGGATGCAGCGTGATCTTGCCGTCGGCAAACTGGCCGACGCGCAGCTTGGGTCCTTGCAGGTCGGCCAGGATGGCGATAGGCCGGCCCAGCGCTTGTTCTATGTCGCGCACGATCTGGTAACGGGCCTGGTGGTCGGCGTGAGTACCATGGCTGAAGTTGAAACGGAAGACATCGGCGCCGGCTTCGAACAGCGCCTGTATCGTGGCCCGATCGGAACTGGCGGGGCCCAGGGTAGCGACAATTTTTGCTTTACGTAGACGGCGCATAGGATTCTTCAGTGTGTTTGGTTGAATTTGCACGCGATGCAAGCGCATCATCGGTCGCGGAACAGCCGGGAGATCGCGGCAGACGATGGGCTTGCATGCGGCAAAAAGGGGATGGACTATAAAATCAGGATGGCGCGGAAATCGTTGACATTGGTGCGGGTAGGGCCGCTGACGATCAGATCGTCCAGCGCCTCGAAGTAGCCGTAGCCGTCATTGTTTTCCAGCAGGTTCTTGGGGCGCAGGCCCAGTGCCGCCGCCCGTGTGGCGGAGTCCGGCGCGTATACGGCGCCGGCATTGTCTTCCGAACCGTCTATGCCGTCGGTATCGCAGGCCAGCGCATAGATATCGGGCTGGCCGTCCAGCGTCACCGCCAGGCTCAGCAGGAATTCTGCATTGCGGCCGCCGCGCCCGCTGCCGCGCACGGTGACCGTGGTTTCGCCGCCGGACAATACGACGCAGGGTTTGCTGAAGGGCTGGCCCTTGGTCGCGATCTGTTTCGCCAGCGCCGCATGCACGATGGCGACGTCGCGCGCCTCGCCCTCTATGCCGTCGGACAGGATGTAGGCCGGAATGCCGGCCGCGCGCGCCTTGGCTGCGGCGGCGTCCAGCGCGTGCTGGGCGGTGGCGATGATGTGCTGCTCGTTTCTCTGGAAGCGCGGGTCGCTGGATTTCGGCGTTTCGCCGGCGCCCGATTCCAGGTGTTGCTGTATGTTGGCCGGTATCGCGATCTCGTACTTGCGCAGTATGGCCAGCGCCTGCTCGCAAGTCGTGTCGTCGGGCAGGGTAGGACCGCTGGCGATGATGCCGGGCTCGTCGCCGGGCACGTCGGAAATCAGCAGGGTGACTACCCGCGCCGGCGCGCAAGCCAGGCCCAGGCGGCCGCCCTTGATCGCCGACAAGTGCTTGCGCACGCAATTCATTTCGCTGATGGCAGCGCCGCTTTTCAGTAGCGCCTTGTTGATCGCCTGCTTCTGTTCCAGCGTGATGCCTTCCGCCGGCAGCGCCAGCAAGGCCGAGCCGCCGCCGGAGATCAGGCACAGCACCAGATCGTCCTCGGACAAGCCCTGTACCATGCGCAGGATGCGGCCGGCTGCCTGCTGGCCGGCAGCGTCCGGCACCGGATGCGCGGCTTCCACCACTTCTATGCGCTGGCAATCGGCGCCGTGACCGTAACGGGTCACGACCAGGCCCGACAATTCCCCCTGCCAGTGGTCTTCCACCACCTTGGCCATGGCCGCTGCGCCCTTGCCGGCGCCTATCACCAGCGTGCGGCCTTTGGGCGGCGTCGGCAAAAAGGACGGCAGGCATTTTTGCGCGCTGACGGCGTCGACCGCCGTATTGTACAAGTCACGCAAGAATTGTTTGGGTTGGGCAATAGTCATGATTACAGCCTGGTGGTTGAGAGAATGCTTAGGATACTGCTTTTGCGCAGGACGGGATATTGAACAAGTTTCATCAATGCCACGTCACGGGCTCAGGCTTAGGCTTGGGCGATCTGGTGATTCGACATCAATTCGATCGCCCGGCACAAGGCCGAGTGATCCAGGCCGCTCAAGCCGTGCGCCGCGCAGGAATTCATCAGCTCTTGCGCGGTGGCGGTATTCGGCAGCGACACGCCGAGCGCCTTGGCCCCTTGCAGCGCCAGGTTCAAGTCCTTCTGGTGCAATTCGATGCGGAAGCCGGGGTTGAAAGTGCGTTTGACCATGCGTTCGCCGTGCACCTCCAAGATGCGCGAGGCGGCGAAGCCGCCCATCAGCGCCTGCCTGACCTTGGCCGGATCGGCGCCAGCCTTGGAGGCGAACAGCAGGGCTTCGGCCACGGCCTGGATATTCAGGGCGACGATGATCTGGTTGGCGACCTTGGTGGTCTGGCCGTCGCCGTTGCCGCCGACCAGGGTGATGTTCTTGCCCAGCAATTCAAACAGCGGCTTGACCGTGTCGAATGCGGTTTGCGGTCCGCCCACCATGATGGTCAGGGAGGCTGCCTTGGCGCCCACTTCACCGCCCGAGACCGGCGCATCCAGGTAGTCGCAATTCAAGGCATTGATGCGCTTGGCGAAATCCTTGGTGGCGATAGGCGAGATCGAGCTCATGTCGACCACGATCTTGCCCGCAGTCAGGCCAGCGGCGACGCCGTTTTCACCGAACAGTACCGCTTCCACGTGCGGCGTGTCGGGCACCATGACGATGATGATGTCGGCGCGCTTGGCCACTTCTGTGCCCGAGGTGCAGACGGTGGCGCCGCCCTCGATCAGGCTGTAAGGCGGGTTCTTCTGGTCGTGCAGGTACAGCTTGTGGCCGCCGCGCTGCAGGTTTTCCGCCATCGGCGCGCCCATGATGCCCAATCCTATGAATCCTACTTTTGCCATGATGTTCTCCTAAATTTCGATAAGCGTTTACTTGGGTGGGCACTCTGTGCCCGCCCTGCGATTACTATGGTTTACAAGCCGTGCGCAGCGCGCCAGCCCAGGCCCTCTACGGTGCCGGCTTGCGGCTTGTATTCGCAGCCTATCCAGCCTTCGTACTTCAGCTCTTCCAGTAGCTGGAACAGGTAGCGGTAATTGATCTCGCCTGTGCCCGGTTCAAAACGGCCCGGGTTGTCGGCCAGCTGTATGTGCTTGATCAGCGGCAGGTTGGCGCGAATGGTATTGGCCAGCTCGCCTTCCATGCGCTGCATGTGGTAGATGTCGTACTGCACAAACAGGTTGTCGGAACCGGTGGCCTTGATCAGTTCCACCGCCTGCCTGGTATTGGATAAAAAGAAGCCGGGGATGTCATAGGTGTTGATAGGTTCCACCAGCAGGCGTATGCCGGCCGCCTTCAGCTTGCCGGCGGCGAACTGCAGGTTGTCCACCAGGGTTTGCTGGGCCAGTTCACGGCTGACGTTGGGCTGCTGTATGCCGACCAGGCAATTCAGCTGCTTGACGCCCAGCGCTTGCGCATACTTCAAGGCTTCGCCTACGCCGTCCTGGAATTCGCCTATGCGATCCGGGTGGCAGGCGATGCCGCGCTCGCCGGCTTCCCATTTACCGGCCGGCAAGTTGTGCAGCACCAGGTCCAGCTGGTACAGGTTCAGCTTGTCGGCGATCTGGTCGGCGTGGAAGGCATACGGGAACAGGAATTCCACGCCGCGGAAACCGGCGCGGGCGGCGGCTTCGAAGCGTTCCAGGAAACCCAGCTCATTGAACAGCATGGTCAGGTTGGCGGCCAGTTTCGTCATCATGATCCTTAGTGTAGGGTGGGCATGCATGCCCACACGGTTGTCTTTACGGTATACGCGCAGGGTGGGCACAGGTGCCCACCCTACAATCTACAATCAGTCCAGCAATGCGATCGCAGTCGGCGCGTCTTGCTTGCCTTCGGCCAGCGCTTCAAACTCATTGATCGCATTGATCTCGGTACCCATGGAGATATTGGTGACGCGCTCCAGGATGATCTCGACCACGACCGGCACCTTGTATTGCAGCATCCAGGCCCTTGCTTGCTCGATCGCCGGCAAGATGTCTTCGTGCTTCAAGACGCGGATAGCCTTACAGCCCAGGCCCTCGACTACGGTGATATGGTCGACTCCGTAGCCGTTCAATTCCGGCGCATTGATGTTTTCAAACGCCAGCTGCACGCAGAAATCCATGTCGAAGCCGCGCTGCGACTGGCGGATCAGTCCCAGGTAAGAGTTATTGACGACGATCTGCAAGTAAGGCAGGTTGAACTGGGCGCCGACCGCCAATTCTTCTATCATGAACTGGAAGTCGTAGTCGCCCGAGATCGCCACCACTTCACGCGATGGGTCGGCCGCGACCACGCCCAGCGCCGCCGGGATAGTCCAGCCCAGAGGGCCGGCCTGGCCGCAGTTGATCCAGTTGCGCGGACCGTAGACGTGCAGGAACTGGGCGGCGGCGATCTGCGACAAGCCTATCGTGCTGACATAGCGGGTTTCGCGGCCGAAGGCCTTGTTCATCTCTTCGTACACGCGCTGCGGCTTGACCGGCACCTCGTCGAAGTGGGTGCGGCGCAGCATCGTGCGTTTGCGTTCCTGGCAATCGGCAGCCCAGGCCGAGCGGTCTTTCAGCTTGCCGGCCGCTTTCCATTCCTTGGCGACTTCGACAAACAATTTCAGGGCGGCGGCGGCGTCGGACACGATGCCGTAGTCGGGACCAAACACGCGGCCGATCTGGGTCGGTTCGATATCGACGTGGACGAATTTCCTGTCCTTGGTGAATACTTCGACCGAGCCGGTATGTCGGTTGGCCCAGCGATTGCCTATGCCCAGCGCAAAGTCGGACGCCAGCATGGTGGCGTTGCCGTAACGGTGGCTGGTCTGCAGGCCGACCATGCCGGCCATCAGCTTGTGGTCGTCCGGTATCGTGCCCCAGCCCATCAGGGTAGGGATGACCGGCACGCCGGTGATTTCGGCAAATTCCACCAGCAAGTCGGAGGCATTGGCGTTGATGATTCCGCCGCCGGCCGTGATCAGCGGGCGCTCGGCCTCGTTCAACAGCGTCATGGCTTTTTCAATTTGCGCGCGGCTCGCCTGCGGCTTGTACACCGGCAGCGGCTCGTAGGTGTCCGGGTCGAATTCGATCTCGCCCATCTGTACGTCAAACGGCAAGTCGATCAAGACAGGGCCGGGACGGCCGGAACGCATCAGGTGGAAGGCTTGCTGGAATACGCGCGGCACCAGCGCCGGTTCGCGCACCGTGACCGCCCATTTGGTGACCGGCTTAGCGATGGACTCGATATCGACTGCCTGGAAATCTTCCTTGTACAGGCGGGCGCGCGGCGCCTGGCCGGTAATGCACAGGATGGGGATGGAGTCGGCCTGGGCCGAATACAGGCCGGTGATCATGTCGGTGCCGGCCGGGCCGGAAGTGCCTATGCAGACGCCGATATTGCCGGCCGCTGCGCGGGTGAAGCCTTCCGCCATATGCGAAGCGCCTTCCACGTGGCGCGCCAGGATGTGCTTGACGCTGCCGCGCTTGCGCAAGGCCGAGTAAAACGGGTTGATCGCTGCGCCCGGTACGCCGAAAGCCTGGTGTACGCCTTCTTTTTCCAATACATAGACGGCTGCTTCAGCTGCGGTCATTCTTGCCATGATGTTCTCCTGAAAAATAGTTAATTCCTTGTTGGAGTTCATCCTAATGGCAAACTTATTGTTTGATAAGAGGATAAAAAATCGTATTATTCAATACTTAAAGTATGGAATAACGATTTTGGGAGTGTAGGGCCATGGATAAGCTGAAGCAGATAGAAGCCTTTGTCGACGTCATAGAGCAGGGCAGCCTGACCCGCGCCGCGCTGGGGCAAAACATCACGCCGGTAATGCTGGGGCGCAGGATAGATGCCCTGGAGAAACGCCTGGGCGTCAAGCTGATGCACAGGACTACCCGCCACCTGCGCCTGACCGAAGAGGGCACGGTCTTTCTCGATCATTGCAAAAAGCTATTGCACGAGCTGGACAGCGCCGAAAAGATCATTTCCGAAGGGCGGCACAAGGCCACCGGCCACCTGGTGGTGTCGGCGCCGGCGGCCTATGGCCGCAAGCATGTGGCGCCGCACGCGCCGGCCTTCCTGGCCGAGCATCCCGAGGTGCAGATCTCGTTCAACCTGACCGACCGCGTGGTGGACCTGGTCAGGGAGGGCTATGACTTCGGCATACGCATAGGCGGCGCGATCGACCCCAGCTTCGTTGCGATCAAGCTGGCCACCAATCGGCGCGTGGTATGCGCTACCCCGGATTATTTGCGCCGGAACGGCGTGCCGCAGACCCTGGAAGACCTGGAAAGGCATAACTGCCTGGCCTTTAACCTGCAGGGCGGCCAGCAGCGCGGCTGGTATTTTCAGCAAAACGGCAAGCCGGTCACGATCAAGGCCAACGGCAACCTCGATTGCAATGACGGCGAGTTGCTGCATCGCTGGGCCTGCGAAGGCCTGGGCCTGGCTTGGCGCTCGACCTGGGAGATACAGGCCCAGCTGGCCTCGGGCGAACTGGTCACGGTGCTGGATGACTATGCGCTGCCCGACTACAACATCATGGCGGTCTACCCGCAGCAACGCAACCTGCCGGCCAAGGTCAGGTTCTTCATCGATAAGCTGAAAGCCATCTATGCTCAGCCCGGCTACTGGATGCAGGGTTGAGAGGCAAAAACTTAGTCCACGAAAGGCACAAAAGGCACGAAAAAATGCGAGGCTCTTTCGTGTTTTTTGTGTCTTTCGTGGAAAATGCAGTAATTCCTAATGCTAGGGCTTGTCAGTGCTGGCACGGGAATTTCATGCCACCCCGCGCACAATGGCAGAATATTGGGTAGCATAGCCAAGCTAAAAAATAAGGCGGATACATGCAAAATATGACAGTCAATAACAAAGGCTACGACTTCAGCGCGGTGCACGGCGCCTTGCAATCCTATGTGGACCAGGACATCCTGGCCGGCGTATCGTCGGCGGTGCTGGTCGGGCGCGAGCTGGTCGACCTGCATATGGCCGGCTGGGCCGACAAGGAAAACCGCATCCCTTTGCGCAGCGACCACCTGTTCCGGATTTTTTCCAACACCAAGCTAGTGACCTCCTGTGCCGTGCTGCTGATGATGGAAGCGGGCCAGCTGCGCCTGGACGACGCGATCGAAGCCTATATCCCGCAACTGGGCAGGCGCCGGGTGCTGAAACCGGGCGCCGTCAGCATAGACGACAGCGAGCCGGCGGCCTCGTCGATCACGATACGCCACTTGCTCACGCACACCTCCGGCCTCGGCTACGGCTTCCTGCATCCCGGCAGTCTCATGGACCATGCCTACAACGAGCGCAAGGTGATGAATGCGGCGCAGACGCTGGCAGAAATGATGGATGTGCTGGCTGAACTGCCGCTGGGCTTCCATCCCGGCACGCGCTGGGAATATTCGGTCGCCACCGACGTGCTGGGGCGGCTGGTGGAAGTGGTTAGCGGCCAGCGCTTCGACCAGTTCCTGCAGGCGCGTATTTTTGATGTGCTGGGTATGGCCGACACCGGTTTTGTGGTGCCACCGGAAAAGCAGGAACGCCTGACCGCCTACTACGCCGGCGCCGATACGTTCCGGCCCCTGCAGCCGGGATTGACGCGGCTGGAAAATGCGCCGTTTCCCGGCGCCTTCCTGACCCCGGTGCCGCGCCTGTCGGGCGGCGGCGGTCTGGTCTCCAGCCTGCCGGACATGCTGGCGCTGCTGCGCAGCCTGATCCCGGACCAGGCGGGCGGGCCTACCCTACTGCAGCCGGACACCCTGGCGCTGATGATGAGCAACCAGCTGGCCGCCGGCCTCAGTATAGGTTTCCCCAGCGTAGGGCCGGTGCCGGGCAAGGGTTTTGGCCTGGCCGGGGCGGTGACGCTCAAACCTTCGGCGCTGGACCCGGCCGCCTCCAGCGGCGAATTCGAATGGGGCGGCGTGGCCGGCACCCACTGGTGGATCTCGCCCAGGCATAATCTGGCCGGCTTGCTGATGACGCAGCGCCAGATGGCCTTCTGGCACCCGTTTTCCTTCGATTTCAAACGCCGCGTATACCAAGCCGTCCGGGCTGTCCAGGCCGCTCAAGCCGTCTAATAGTAATCCCTGGCGTCTTCCTGGTGCAGCCGCAGGCCCTGCTGCGGCTGCCGTTTCACTGCTCTTAAGCATAGCGGCGATCCTGGCGCCCAATTTCCTCGCTGTTCCCCATTCTTCCAGTGCAAGCTGCCGGTAACCCGCGCCGCCTGTATCCGTATTGCCGCCGGCTTTTCCTCGTTTTTACGTAATTTTTACATCTTGTTTACACCCGCTCCGCCAGTCTTTACAAAATTTTTAGACCCTTTTGGCTACTCTTCAGTTGTGAAAAAACAAGGGGGGTAATCATGGATTATTGGTTGGATATTGTGTACGTAGGCGGGATCTCGGTGTTTTTCCTGCTGATCCTGGCCTTGGCCAAGGCTTGCGAAAAATTGGGAAAAATCGGAGGCGGAGCATGAACATGTTCTATGTGATCGGCGCAGTCGTCTCTGCAGCCTTGTTTGTGTACCTGGTGGTGGCCTTACTGAAAGCCGAGGAGCTGTGATGACTACGCAAGCCATTGTTTTATTGATCATTTTCCTGCTGGTATTGCTGGCGATGTCGTATCCGCTGGGCTTGTATATCGCCAGGGTCGCCGACGACAAGGCCGCCGTGCCCGGTATGGGCTGGCTGGCCTGGCTGGAAAAAGGCCTGTATCGCCTCGCCGGCGTTAAGGTAGGCGGGGCCGAAGATGGCATGGGCTGGAAAGGCTATGCCGTAGCCCTGATCGTGTTCAATACCCTGGGCACCCTGGCAGTGTACCTGGTGCAGCGCGTGCAGCTGTGGCTGCCGCTGAACCCGCAGGCGCTGGGCAATGTCAGCGCCGATTCGTCTTTCAATACCGCGGTCGCCTTTGCCACCAACACCAACTGGCAAGGCTATGTCGGCGAAGCGACCATGAGCTACCTGACCCAGATGCTGGTGCTGGCTGGCCAGAATTTTTTCTCCGCCGCCACCGGTATCGCGGTGGTGTTTGCGCTGATACGCGGGTTCTCGCGCCACTCGGCAAAATCCATAGGCAACTTCTGGACCGACATCACCCGTTTAAGCCTGTACCTGTTGCTGCCTTTGTCGGTCATCTTTGCCACTTTCATGATAGGCCAGGGCGTGATCCAGAATTTCTCCGGCTATAAGGAGGTGCAATTGATGGACCCCGTCACCTACAGCCAACCCAAGCTCGGCGCCGATGGCCAGCCACTGAAGGACGACAAGGGCGCCCCTCTGACGGAAACCCTGACCGCCAAGACCCAGACCCTGGCCATGGGCCCGGTTGCGTCGCAAGAAGCGATCAAGATGCTGGGCACCAATGGCGGCGGCTTCTTCAACGCCAACTCGGCCCATCCTTATGAAAACCCGACTGCGCTGGTGAATTTCTTCCAGATGATTTCCATTTTCCTGATCCCGGCCGGCCTGTGCTTCGCCTTCGGCCGCATGGTCGGCGATATGCGCCAGGGCTGGGCGGTGCTGGCGGCGATGACGGTGATGTTCGTCGGCATGGTTTTAGTGGTCATGGTTGCCGAACAGCAAACGCATCCCTTGCTGGCCTCGCTGAACGTGGACCAGGCTAGCAGCGTCCTGCAATCGGGCGGCAATATGGAAGGCAAGGAAACCCGTTTCGGCATCAGCGCTTCTGCCTTGTTCGCGGCGGTCACCACCGCAGCATCCTGCGGCGCGGTAAATGCCATGCACGACTCCCTGATGCCGCTCGGCGGCCTGGTGCCCATGGTGCTGATGCAATTCGGCGAAGTAGTATTCGGCGGCGTCGGTTCCGGCCTGTACGGCATGCTGGTGTTCGCCATCCTGGCGGTATTCATTGCCGGCCTGATGATAGGACGCACTCCCGAATACCTGGGCAAGAAGATACAGGCCTTTGAAATGAAGATGACCTCGATCACCATCCTGGTGACGCCGGCCCTGGTATTGGCCGGCACCGCGATCGCGGTGATGGCGGACGCCGGCAAGACCGGCCTGCTGAATCCGGGTGCCCACGGTTTCTCCGAAGCCCTGTATGCGTTCACCTCGGCGGCGAATAATAACGGCAGCGCCTTCGCCGGTCTCAGTGCCAACACGCCTTTCTACAACGTCATGCTGGCGATTGCGATGTGGTTCGGGCGCTATGCAATGATCGTTCCTATTTTGGCTATCGCCGGTTCGCTGGCTGCCAAGAAGCGTCTGGAAGCCAATGCCGGCACCATGCCTACCCACGGACCCATGTTCGTCAGCCTGCTGGTCGGCACCGTAGTATTGATCAGTGTCTTGAACTATGTGCCGGCGCTCGCGCTGGGACCGATAGTCGAGCATCTGCAACTCATTGCTACACACTAAGTTTAAGGGGATTTTCATGTCTAGTACTAGTGTACAAAAAAGTATCGATAGCAAAGTCGCGGCCGCTGCCAAAGCCAGCCATGACAATGTCGTAGATGCAACACAAGCCCGCAGCAAGGCCCGCCTGTCGCTGTTTGATTCCAGCCTGATCATGCCGGCCATCGCCGACTCTTTCCGTAAGCTGAATCCGCGTACCCAGCTGCGCAGCCCGGTGATGTTCGTCGTGTATGTCGGCAGTATCATCACCAGCATGCTGTTCGTCCAGTCCTTGGTCGGCAAGGGCGAAGCCAGCTCAGGCTTCATCCTGGCGACCTCTATCTGGCTATGGTTCACCGTGCTGTTCGCCAATTTTGCCGAAGCGCTGGCCGAGGGCCGCAGCAAGGCCCAGGCGGCTTCCCTGCGCGCCCTGAAGCAAACCGTGATCGCCAAGAAACTGGCGACGCCCAAGCACGGCACCACCTGGTTGCCGGCCCCGGCGGGCGACCTGCGCAAGGGCGACGTAGTGCTGGTGGAAGCCAATGACGTCATCCCTATCGACGGTGAAGTCATCGAGGGCGTGGCCACGGTCGACGAAAGCGCCATCACCGGCGAATCCGCTCCGGTGATCCGTGAATCGGGCGGCGATTTTTCGGCCGTGACCGGCGGTACCCGCGTGCTGTCCGACTGGCTGGTGGTCAGGGTGACCTCCAATCCCGG
>JAZJYH010000021.1:0-20975 GCA_040390485.1 Pseudomonadota bacterium | reverse complement strand
CGGCCGCCTTTTGTTTGCTTACTTTATTTTGGCGGAGCAAAATAAAGTGAGTGGCCGCCGGGCCACCCCCGGCTTGCCCCCACGAAGCGCAAGCTTCTCACTAAACGTTAGCTGAAATGCCCTTGCGGCCAACTTCATCACGGAACCAGCGTCAACACCCCTATATTCCCCTTCTCCACCACTTCCCTCTTCATCTGCATAGGCAAATACTCCACCTGCGCCCAGCGCCCGGCATAATTCCTGTACCAGGGCGACAGCGGATTCCCCGATTGCCCGGTCGAGTGCATGAAGCGCGAATTTTCCAGGTTGGACAAATCATAGATCGCCCGCAAGCTGGCTGCATGCCGGCTAGTAAACGGCTCCGCCTCATCCCTCAGGTTATGCCGGCCGACGTTGACGGTAAAGGTGTCGCCGGAACTGGGCACGCGTATGTCGAACAGCCTGGCCAATAGCGGCACCTTACCGAAGGGCCGGTGTTCCGAGCGCGCCATATGAGCCGTTCCCCATTGCCATGCCGTGATATCGCTGCCGTATACCTTCTGTAGCTTATCCAGGCTGCTTGCCAGGGACTGGCCCAGGATTTCCGCGCAATTGCGGGCCGGCACAGGTCCATTCTTGCTGCACCAGTTTTGCCTGGCGCCGGCATTCTTCAGCGCCGCGACCAGCGGCGCGTGCACATTCCTCTGCTCCCAGTAATCTTGCATCAGCGCCGGCCCCAGCACGTCGGCAAACATCAGACGCGAGGCTTCGCGTACCCAGGCATTGAAGATCAGGCCTTCCGGCCGTGCCGCGTCCATGCTGCCGTCCCATTTGGCCAGCAAACCCAGCGCCAGCTTGTCTCTGTCGGAGCGCGGCGTGGTCGTCAGCAGCACGGGTAAGAGTTCTTGCGCCGCCAGCGAGACATGGTCCTTCTGGATGGCGGCAAAGCTGTCCAGGCTATGCAGCTGGCGCCCGCCCAATAGCCCCGTTATGCGCTGGGCCCGATACGGCAATGCCCATTCGCTGGTCAGGAAGTAAGGATAATCGTCGCCGACGATTTTCTGGTTGGCCGTCACTACCTGTTGCGATGCCGGGTTGTATTGCTGCGGCAGCGCTGCAAAGGGGATGAAGCCGTCCCAGTCGTAACGCGCATCCCAGCCAAGGGCCGGCGCCAGCCCGTGCAAGTCGTTGCCGGGCTTCCGAAGCGGGATGCGGCCTGGCGCCACAAAGCCGATGTTGCCGGCGATGTCGGCGTACACCATGTTTTGCTGCGGCGAAGCAAAGTCCCTGGCCGCCTCCAGGAAACTGGCCCAGTCATGCGCCTTGTTCAGCTTGAAGGCGGACTGCAAGGTCAGGTCGTCGGCCCGCAAGGCGGTCCAGGCAAAGGCGATCGCATACTGTCTGGCGTCGACCGGCGCCTTGTCTGCCAGCGGCACGGCGCCGGTAATAATCGGGCCGTGGCGGCTTTCCCTGACCGTCAGGCTCACGTCCGGCTGGCCCTTGACCCGGATCACCTCGGTGCGGGTCTTGAAGCTGTCCCAGCCTTGCGGTGTTTGGTACTGCGCCGCATTGTCAGGATTGAGACGCTCGATAAACAGGTCTTGCACATCCGGGCCGGTATTGGTAAAGCCCCAGGCAATCTGCTCGTTGCGGCCCAGCACCACCCCGGGCAAGCCCGGCAAGGTGGCGCCTATCACGTTCAGGCCGGGCGCCGACAAGTGGGCGAAATACCACAAGGCCGGCGCAGACAGCCCCAGGTGCGGGTCATTGGCCAGCAAGGGCTTGCCGGTCTCGGACAAACTGCCGGCCACCACCCAGTTATTCGAACCCATGCCTTCCACGTAAGACGGCGGCGCAATCGCCTTGACCGCTGCCAGTTGCGCACCGGTGCCAGCCAGTTTCTTGTACAGCTGCGTGTAATCCTGGGTCGCCAGCACTGCGTCGCCCGGGTAAGGCGGAATGAACTGGTTGATCTGCTCCAGGCTCAGGCGTTGCGACAGGCGCATGCGCAACAGCTCCTGGGTCCAGTTGCCGCCCAGGTCCCAGGCCATCATGGTTTGCCAGCCTATCGAATCTACCGGCTGCCAGGGCTCGGGCGCCGGGGCTTGGGTGATCAGGAATTCGGGCGGCAAAGGCCCGCTGCGTCCCGCCAAGTAGGCATTGATGCCTTTGCTGTAGGCGTCCAACGCAGCGCGCGTCTCTGGCGACAGGTTCTGCAAGATCTGCTCGGCATTGCGCCTGACGCCCAAGGTGCGCAAAAACCTGTCCGTGCCCAGCGCACTGGGGCCGAGTATCTCAGCCATGCGCCCGGCAGGGATGCGGCGGTTCAGCTCCAGCTGCCACAACCTGTCCTGCGCATGCACATAACCCAGCGCAAAATAGGCATCCGCTTCGCTCTTGGCATAGATATGCGGCACCGCCTCGGCATCGCGTACTATCTGCACCGCGGCAGTCAGGCCCGGCAGCCGGATCTCCCCGCTGAGCTGGGGCTGACTGGCTTGCCGGTACCACAGGAGGACAGCCGCCAGCAAGGCCAAAAGCACAAGTACCAACCAGCCAATTTTCTTTAACAGGCGCATCACGGGTCCTTATCAGGGTTCGATCAGGTTCGATCAGGGTTGACTAGACTGCAGTCGAAAAAATCAATCTAAAGTGCTCAGGCTCAAAATAGACTATAGTTTAGGATCATTTTGGCATGCCCACCGTGGACATTGCGCCGAATGGTCATTGAAACGCAATTTGCAATCTTAGTGAAATGCGCTGCGATATGCCATCGGCCATAGCCAATGTATATCAAATTTATATGACTATGAAATTCGACGTTGCAATTGTAGGTAGTGGTTTAGCAGGTTTGTCGGTCGCCTTGCATCTGGCAAAAACGCGCAAGGTAGCGGTCATCTCCAAACGCGAATTGCTGGATGGCGCCAGCAATTGGGCGCAGGGCGGGATCGCCGCGGTGCTGGATTCCGGCGACAGCCACGACCAGCATATTTCAGACACCCTGATTGCCGGCGGCGGCTTATGCGATGAAGGCGCCACCCGCTTCATCATCGAGCATGGCCGCGAGGCCATCGACTGGCTGATAGAACAAGGCGTGCCGTTTACCCGCGACGACAGCGCCGAGCTGGGCTTCCACCTGACCCGCGAAGGCGGCCACAGCCAGCGCCGCATCATCCACGCGGCCGACGCCACCGGCCACGCAGTGCAGGTCACGCTGGAAGAAAAAGTCAGGTCGCACCCGAATATCACCTTGTTTGAGCACCACTACGCGATTGACGTCATCACAACCAGCAAGCTGGGCGACCACTCCCCTACCCCGCGCTGCGTAGGCCTGTACGTGCAGGATGTCAAAACCGGCGAGGTACATACGGTGGCGGCCCAGCACACGGTGATGGCGACCGGCGGCGCCGGCAAGGTCTACCTGTACACCACCAACCCGGATACCGCCACCGGCGACGGCATCGCCATGGCCTGGCGCGCCGGCTGCCGCGTGGCGAATATGGAATTCATGCAATTTCACCCTACCTGCCTGTATCACCCGTATGCAAAATCCTTCCTGATCACGGAAGCGGTGCGCGGCGAAGGCGGCGTATTGAAATTGCCGGCAGAAGCGGGGGCGGCAGCCGGTACCCGCTTCATGGAAGCACATGACGAGCGCCTGGAGCTGGCGCCGCGCGACGTGGTCGCGCGCGCGATCGACTTTGAAATGAAAAAACGCGGCCTCGACTATGTGGAACTGGACATCAGCCACCAGCCGCCGGAATTCCTGAAAGAGCACTTCCCTACCATTTATGCAAAATGCCTGGAGCTGGGCATAGACATCACCCGGCAAGCGATACCGGTAGTGCCCGCGGTGCACTTCACTTGCGGCGGCATCGTCACCGATACCACCGGCAGGACCGACCTGCCCGGCCTGTATGCGGTCGGCGAAACCGCCTATACCGGCCTGCACGGCGCCAACCGCCTGGCCAGCAATTCGCTGCTGGAATGCCTGGTCATCGGCAAGGCCGCGGCCCAGCACATAGAGAGCCAGGCGCCGATAGAATTCCGCAAGCTGCCGGCCTGGGATGAGAGCCGCGTATCGGATGCCGATGAAGAAGTCGTGATTGCGCATAACTGGGACGAGCTACGCCGCTTCATGTGGAATTACGTGGGCATCGTGCGCACTACCAAGCGCCTGGAAAGAGCCAAGCACCGGATACGCCTGCTGAAGGAAGAGATAGACGAGTACTACGCCAACTTCCGCATCACCAACAACCTGTTGGAATTGCGCAACCTGGTGGAGGTCGCCTCGCTGATCGTGAATAGCGCGCTCTCCCGCCGCGAAAGCCGCGGCCTGCACTTCAGCCGCGATTACCCGGACACCTTGCCTAAAGCGCTGGCGACGGTGCTGACGCCTAAGCGAAAAAACAAGGCTTAAGCGGTCTACAAAAAAAGAGCGCCCGGATTTTCGTGGCGCTCTTTTTTTCCCGGGTTGCCACTTTTAGAATTTCGTAACATTCCTTAGCTCAGAAAAGTGATGCAATCGGTGTCAGGCTAGGCGCAAAACGCAGCAAGGGTGGCTCCCTTGCGAGTATTTGCAACGACGCATGGCGCCGATTTCATCGCTTTTCCTGTTAGATGATACGCAGGGAGAAATCCGTGGCTTTCACGTCCTTGGTCAGGCTGCCGATCGATATCCGGTCCACCCCGGTCTCGGCGATCGCGCGCACTGTCGTCGTATCGACCCCACCGGACGCCTCCAGCACCGCGCGTCCTGCAGTCAGCGCCACCGCATCGCGCATCATGGCGGTCGTAAAATTATCCAGCAGGATGGAAGTCGCGCCCGCTCGCAGCGCGTCTTCCAGTTCCGCCAGATTCTCCACCTCTATCTGTATGCTGACGCCGGCATCCAGGGTAAGCGCCGCCTGCATCGCCGCGGTCACGCCGCCGGCTGCAGTAATATGGTTTTCCTTGATCAGGATGCCGTCATACAGCGCCAGCCTCTGGTTCTTGCCGCCGCCTACCCGCACCGCGTATTTTTGCGCCAGGCGCAAACCCGGCATGGTCTTGCGCGTATCCAGTATCGCCGCGCGCGTGCCTTCTATGATCTGCACATAGTGGCGGGTGGCACTGGCGACGCCGGACAGCAATTGCAGGAAATTCAGCGCGCTGCGTTCGGCCGTCAATAAGGCCCGCGCCGGCGCCTCTATCTTGCACACCACGGTATCGGCCGCCATCAGCGCGCCTTCGGCGTACTGCCAGCTGATACGGATGCGGCTATCCAGGCCGGTCATGACCGCCTCGAACCACGGCCCGCCGCACAGCACGGCCTGTTCGCGCACCACCACATTCGCCTGCACCCATTCGTCGGCCGGCACCAGCTTGCCGGTCAGGTCACCGCTGCCTACGTCTTCCGCCAATGCGTCGGCGATATTGCGCTCAAAGGCGGCAGCCAGTGCCGCATCAAACGGGGCATAAGGATTGTTTAGCGTGGATGGTAGATCTTGAATTTGCGCACTCATGCGGGGCCTATACCGGAAAACAGTTTTTGTTCTTGCGCCAGGTCGCCGCTCGGGCGCACATTGGCTTTTTTCTTGGCTGCGAAATCTAGCATGCGGTCTATGCAGACCGTCGCTTTCTGCCCTATCGCCGGGTCGACATGGATTTCATTGGCGCCGCTTTCCAGCACTTGCGCCAGGTTGACCAGGCCGTTCATCGCCATCCAAGGGCAGTGCGCGCAGCTCTTGCAGGTAGCACTATTGCCGGCCGTCGGCGCCACGATAAATTTCTTGTCGGGCGCCGCCATCTGCATCTTGTGCAGGATGCCGTTGTCGGTGGCGACGATGAACTCTTTCGCATCCATGTTTTTAGCTGCATTGATCATCTGCGTGGTGGAACCGACCACGTCCGCCAGCGCCACCACCGATGCCGGCGATTCCGGGTGCACCAGCACCTTCGCGTTCGGGTATTCTTCCTTCAGCGTTTCCAGCTCTATCGACTTGAACTCGTCGTGCACCAGGCAGGAGCCCTGCCACAGCAGCATATCGGCGCCGGTCTGCTTCTGGATATACGCGCCCAGGTGCTTGTCCGGCGCCCACAGGATTTTTTTGCCTTGCGCGTGCAGTTCGGCGACGATGTCCAGGCCTATGCTGGAAGTCACCATCCAGTCGGCCCTGGCCTTCACTGCGGCGCTGGTATTGGCATACACCACCACGGTACGGTCGGGATGCGCATCGCAAAAGGCGCTGAATTCATCTGCCGGGCAGCCCAGGTCCAGCGAGCAGGTCGCGTCCAGGTCGGGCATCAGGATACGCTTTTCCGGGCTCAGTATCTTGGCAGTCTCGCCCATGAAGCGCACGCCGGCGACCACCAGGGTCTTGGCCGGATGATCGCGGCCGAAGCGCGCCATCTCCAGCGAATCGGAAACGCAACCGCCGGTCTCTTCCGCCAGGTCCTGGATATCGGCGTCGACATAGTAATGCGCCACCAGCACCGCATTTTGTTCGCGCAATAATTGCCTGATACGCGCCTTCAGCGCCGTTTTTTCAGTGGCGGAAGGCACGACAGGAACCTTGGCCCAGGCATTGGCGGTGCAACTGGTACCGCTGTCCATCTGCGGACGTTCAAACTCGACAACCTTGGTAGCTTGCATTTGCATAATTCGAATTGGGTAATAAATGCCTGCTTGTTCCGCCTCAGCCAAAGCGGGCGATTTCGTCGGGCATTTGTTGCCTTAAAAATTAAAGTTCCTAAAGTGTACCCCAGCTTGGCTTTCGTCACAGACCACGGTGGACAAAGCGCACCTGTGGCCAAGCTTGGGTCCGGATTGTTTTTTGAGTCAGCATGATACAAGAACACTGAAGAACACGGGCCGCTGTCGTTCAGGAAATTGCTAGTGATTTCATATCTCTTGCGATATATTCAACAAGTCGCTTAAAAATGTGGCACGCTGGAGCGCTTCACGTACACCTGTGAAGCAAGCTATCAAAATATGTTTGTCGGTTTATAAATTCTAATAATTATGGAGATGCCCGAATGAAACATCGTTTGCAAAAAGTAAGCCTCGCCCTGTCACTCGCTGCCTGCGGCTATACCGGCCAGGCGTATGCCGAGAATGTCAAGATTGCCTTTATCGACGCACTGTCCGGCGCCTTCGCTCCGCCAGGCCAGACGGCCTTGAAAAATTTCCAGATGGTTGCCGATTTGGCAAACCAGCAAAAGTGGGCCGGCAACAATACGATAGAAGTGGTCGGCTTTGACGGCAAAGGCAGCCCTCAGGATTCGCTGACCCAGCTCAAGACCGTGATCGACCAGGGTTATCGTTATGTCACCCAGGGCGGCGGCTCAGGCGTGGCCTTTGCGCTGATAGACGGCATCAACAAGCATAACGAACGCAATCCCGGCAAGGAACTGGTGTTCCTGGATTTTGCCGCGCTCGATCCGGACCTGACCAATGCCAAATGCAGCTTCTGGCATTTTCGTTTTGAGCCCAACTCCGACATGCGCATGGAAGCATTGACCAGCTTCATGGCCAAGGACCAGGGCATCAAGAAGGTGTTTGTCATCGGCCAGAACTATGCACTCGGACACCAGGTAAGCCGCGCCGCCAAAGACTACCTGAAGCGCAAGCGGCCGGACATACAGATAGTCGGCGACGACCTGCACCCGATTGCCACCGTCAAGGACTTCTCGCCTTACGTAGCCAAGATCAAGGCTTCCGGCGCGGATTCGATTATCACCGGCAACTGGGGCAATGACCTGGCTTTGCTGGTCAAGGCGGCCAAGGAAGCCGACCTGAAAGCCAATTTCTATACCTACACCGCCTATACCACGGGCGTGCCGACCGCGATGGGCGCGGCCGGCGTGGACAGGGTAAAAAACGTCAGCAACTGGAATATCAATAACGAGAGCTTTGCCGGCCACGAAATCGCCGAAGCCTTCAAGAAAAAGTACAACGAAGACTATTGGCTGATGTCCAGCCACAGTGTGCTCGCGATGCTGTCCAAGGCTTTCAAGGATGCGGGATCCACCGATCCGGTCAAGACAGCGTTCGCAATGGAAGGCATGAAAATCAAAAGCCTGAACGGCGAAGTGGAAATGCGCAAGACCGATCACCAGGCGCAGCAACCGATCTACATCACCACCTGGACCAAGACCAACGGCAAGGACGTCAAATACGACCAGGAAAATACCGGATACGGCTGGAAAACAACACAAAAGATAGACAGTTTCGTCGCCAGCCAGCCCACCTCCTGCGAAATGAAGCGTCCGTCCAGGTAGAGGCATAGGAGGAGTGCCACGGGCTCCACTCGCCAATGAAGCATGTTGCTGGCGAAGGGAGGCCCCGCTAGCTCTTGATCAAGCAGGCAAAACCGCAGGGTATCAGCGATCCATCAGCGACCCATTAGCGGCTTACGCAATTAAATTGCCCAAGGCCTAGCATTGCCTCATGCAAAGCGTAGAATACTTTAGCGTGTTGACAGATGAGTTGAGGTTTATTCGTCCACCGCCCCGAGGCATTTATCAACTAGTATCAGCTAGTGAGGAAGACATGAGCTTATTAAAACCGCCGACCTATGTAGTCGAGTTCACGCAAAAAACAATTCTAGCCGTACTGTCCCCGGCGGCGATGGAGGGAAATGAAGTCGATCTCGATGTGTACGACCATCGCGACGTTGCCAAGAAGTTTGAGGCCAAGGGCCAGAGGATGGCTGACGACAGGGACGTATTTCGTGTCACCGTCACCGCAGGCGAAGTTACCGACACCCACAATTGGAATTACACGATACTGCGCGAATCCGCAGATCGACACCGCAAAACCCGCAAGTGATCAAAAATAAAGGGGCTGGACTCGCCGCCAGGCAGGGATAGGCAAAGGATAAGGGGAGGCAGGCTACAGCAGGGTTTTCGCGACTTGCAGGGCGGCCTCCTGGGCCGCCTGCTCACTATTGAACACTTCTTCCACGCACACCTGCTGATAAGGGAAGACGCTATTGCGGTGCATGGGATTGGTGCCTGGTCCATAGATGGTCAGGTAGGCCGTCCACTGCGCACTATTGGCAACGCGCACGGCGGAACACTCGATGTCGTGCCCCTTGATTTGCTCTGTCCGCATAAACACCTCCCGATAACATTGAAAATCCTACCACGGAGCGAACATCAATAGTGTGTATTACGGCTTGTGTCGCAGCCTGCCGAGCCATACCGCCGGAGCTACGCTGACGGCTACCAGCCGACGAACTTGTCTGCCTCTGCGGTCGCCAGCCGTGCATTGACGACCAGTTGCGCCTCGACCTGCTCGGCGTGCGATCTTTTTTCTTCTGCTTCGGCCGTGGTCAGGCTGCGATCCACACCAGCGGGATCGGACATTTTCCTTTCACATAGAGCAATCCAGGCAATCATCGCTTCCAGGTCGCTGATGGTCAGCTTGAGTTCAGGCGGACAATTTTTTGCTTTCAGCAAGGCGATATTGCCCTGGATCGCAGCCACCCTGCCGGCGTCGTAGTCAAAGCTGCCGGACTCCTGTGCCAGATGGCAATGGTGGGCTATTTCTTTCAGTTCAAACGCCGTATCTTTTGCAATACGCCAAGCCTGCACGCAGATGGCGGCGTGCTCGTCAGCCTCTTGCTTGCGCTGCGCCCGACTAACGAATAGCGTTTTAAATTTTTCTTGTAGCAGGGACAACACGGTCCCGACCAGCGAATCTTTCCCAACCATACCTGAGCTCTCTTATAGTGAAATACCACAAGCCCGCATTATACCCGGGGGCAATTCGGCTCAGGCAAATAAGCCGGATGCCAGGCTAAAACCGGCAAATCGGCGATATTAATTATTTGCCATTGCTCCTGATGTAAGACTTATCCTACACATCCTTGAGAATTTTTGACGTTATATTGTTAATCATAGCCAAGTAGGATTGAATCACTGGCCCTTTTACAGTGACGCGGCGCAATGGCAAAAAATATCGACAAAACGGATAAACCAGATAAAACGGATCCGGATGCATGGAGGAAGAGTATCCTGCCTGAGGATTGCGCGCCGGCAACTGGCACCGAGGCTTCGGGAACCGATGCGACCAGCACCGACAATGCCCTGCTGCGCTCCTATGCGGAAATGGTGCAAAATGCCATCCACCCCGATCCCGACAGATCTTGTTGACGCCCTGCGGTACCCACTTTAGCTTGCCGAACGCAGTTTTTTATGTCCGTCGGCGCACAGAAACACCGGTGGCCGGAAAGTTTTACTTCCGCAACTTAAAAATGCACCCTCATCTCACATTGATCAATTAGCCGGACCCAGCCCTGCAAGACAGGCGGATTCTAAAAATCTGCGCCCACGGGACTGGCGATGATGTCGATGATCTTCCTTTCCGCCTCATGCAGCGCCGCGCTTTTTGCATCGGCTTCGCTCGCCGCTTCAAACGGTCCGGTGAAATTTTGCGAGATCTCAATACCGTCCGCCCCCATCTTTTGTATCTCGCTCGAAGCCGACCATCTGCCATCCGCAGTAGGAATCGCAATGATAAAAATATCGACACCTTTAAAGGTCTCGGTAGGCTGTCTACTCATGATTTCCCCCTCAATAAGCTGAAACTAAGCTGAAACTAAGTTGAAACCTCGGCGCCAGCATGCGTCCAATTCGGTATGCTGGCGTACCGTGGCCCTAGCCCGTCTTTGTTTGTTGCCCGGGCGCCGGAGCACGCCTTATTCATCGTCGAAATCGGGTCCCGGAATACCCAGGGTCTCCCGTCCATGCTGGGACAAGCTCGCGAAATCCACTTCGGTATAGGTTTCTATATTGTGCAGAAACTGGGCAATATGCCGTTCAAAGTGGCGCATGCGATTACCCGGGTGTTTCACCAGTTCTTTAATGACACGCGGGCTCCAGAAGATAGACAGCGATACCGGAAAATCATACTTGCCGTCGGCAGCCGGCCCGCCATGCAAAAAAACTGCCTTGGCGTCGTGTGCTTTTCCGTTGAGATCGTCGACAGCAATTTCCTGGGGGAGCTTGTTTCTTATAAGCTGCTTAATCTGGGGAAAGTAAGTTTCATTGAAGATATGTGCTGTTCTCGCATCCATGGCAAACTCCGATAGCACTCGCTATATGGATATGATAGCCGGATTTACTTTGCGGTGAAGGGATGCTTTGCAAGAAGTGCATGGTGCGCGGCCGATGCTGGCGCCGCCGACAGCAGCGCCTTGGCACGCTGCCGGGCCCGGGCATTTATTTCATGCCAGCCAGTTCAGCTTGGGGAACTTGCGATGAAACTCTTCCGGCATGGGCACCACTTTCGCGCTCTTGTAGTCAAAACAGACAAAGCCGGATTTGGCCAGCGCCACCAGGGTGTTGTCGCTGGGCCGGGTAATGCGGAACGTGAAGTCGCCGCCATACTTGTTGAAATCCATCACGCCGACTTCAAACAGCAACTGGTCGCGCGCGTGCGCTTCCGCCTTATAGGTGGTAGCGAGATCGGTGACGATAATCCCGGGCAAACGCCCGCCGCTGGCCGTCTCGCCTATGCCGAATTCAAACAGGAAACGCGCCCGTGCTTCGGAGATCATGGAGATCATCGAATCATTCCCTAGATGATTGGCGCCGTTGATGTCGGTGACCCGCACGGTCAGCGTGGTGGAGTAGTAGAACTGGTCGGCGGGAAAAGTAAGGTCGAGACGGGCCATATTGGTATCGGAATAATTATTGTGGTAGCGATTGCGCTGATCGTTGCTCTCATTGTTGTACTCACTGAGCAGGCGCAATCCTAGCATCCTTTAATTCACCGAGGCTAGCCGGCTTTATCCACCGTGGCGTGAAAGCAGAAAATCCGTCAATTCATGTCGTGGTCCGGCATGCAACATGCAATAATTTATGCTCACCGATACCGGCAAGCCAAATTTGCAGCGTTTAGTGCCTTGGCCTGCCGTCGGAAAAATTATTTCATCCACTATTTTCAAGTATCCCTATGAATATTCATTTGTCCATTGTGCCGCTGGTGTCGCTGATCGCCGGCATCCTGATCCTGCTCATGCCTAAGCTATTGAACTATATCGTCGCCTTCTACCTGATTGCGGTAGGCTTGATCGGACTATTCGGCCTCGGCCATTTCCGCCTGCATTGAGATCGGGAGTAAGAAAAGATAGATGAGGATAGATGGGGCCAGGCCCTGCAAGGCCTGCCCAACCCCACTCACAGGCGGTCTCATCAAAGACGCTCTCAGAAAATTTCGCCTGGCAATGGAGAAAATGCTCGCCTGTCGCCGAACATGGGGGACATTACGGCTTATCAAGAAGTCCGGGCCAGCAACGCCTTGGCCATGCCGCCGCTATGCTGATGGCACAAAGGCCAGCAAGCGGGCAATGAACGCTAACTGCGCATAGAGAACGCGCCGGTCGTTTTCCAATACTCGAGACTCTGCTGCGACAGGAAATAATCGATGCGCTGCTGCGCCAGCGTCAGGCAGCGACCCATGGCGTCCAGGGCGGTGAGCGAACCAGGGGTTTCGAAGCCACCGGGTATCATGCGCCCGCCGACCATGATCTTAAAGTCATAGTCGAACAGCGCGGTCGGCCGCTCTATCACCCGCATCCATACCTCCATGCCCCGATATTCGAACGGCGGCTGGACGTAGATATTGACGGTAGTGTGAAATTTCTTGTCCATTTGCGCTGACTTAGACTTGCCCTCAATTCACCATCATAACGGTTGGCTCAATAGTATGCCACGTCCGCCGTGCATGGTCGACCATATCGCATATTGTATTAATACCAAGGCCGGAATCGAAGCGGCCCGCCCCTATGAGAGAAGCGGAGGATGTTAAGTCCATAGCAAAAACCCATGGACCACGTTCCACCCGAGTAAAGCGCAAAAGATGGAGAGCACCACGGCAGCACCGCGATGTAAGGCACGCGGGTGCAGCCACGCATATTTGCTTGACGCCAAAGAGGCGCCCAGGCATATCCAGCCCATCCCGATAGGAATCGCCAAACAGGCGAACAAGGACAGCGACTGGGCAAATCCCTTCAGTTCGGTAAACGTGGAGGGCGGAAAAATCACACTGGCGAATATCAATCCCTTGGGATTCAGCAGGGTCGCAAAAAACAGATCGACAGGCCTGGCCGTGCGCGGGATCGTTTCTAACGCCGGAACCGTTTCCCGCCAAAATTTGAGCGCCAGATAGCCGATATAGACTGCGCACAAAAATTTAACGACATGCGGTATCCAGGGGTTGCTGGCAGACGCGATATTCAAATACGTGCCCCAGATGCTGATGGCGATGCAGTAGCCGATCAGTTCAACCCCTATCATGTGCACGGACCGCCTAACGCCACGCGTCGTCCCCGAGATCAACAGCAAGGTGTTGGTGGGGCCAGGCACTACGAGCACGCTGGCGATCGAAAGTATCATGTAGATCATTTATAGAACTTCTTCATTTTATTGAAATCGAATCGCAAATTTCATCGTTTTTTAGAACAAACCAGCGCAATTAACCCGTCAACCTTTGCTGGTCGCTTGGGAAATCAGGCGATCGACCAGCCTCAACACCGCCAGGCGGGATTCGCCTGGCCGCGTGACGATGAAATGCGATTTGGGATTGTCAAATTCCGGGCCCGCGAGCCGGGTCAATCTGCCTTCATCAATAGCGTTCGCGGCAAGCGGCCAGCGCGCCAGGGCGACACCTGCACCGGCTTCCGCAGCAGATAAAAGCAAATCATAGTCATCGTATTGGTACTCGCCCGCTTGTGGCTGAAAGCGAATTTGCGCCTGTGCGCACCATACCTTCCACAGTTCGGCATCGGTATCCAATAGCAAGGGCATGCTCATGATGTCCGCAACGCCGCGCCTCGCCAATTTTCGCGCAAGCTTGGGAGCTGCCACCGCAAATACCCGCTCCCGCAACCATGGCCTGGCTTCAACGCCCGGCCACGGCCCCGTCCCGTAGCGGATCGCGATGTCGACCTCGCCCTTCTCTAAACGCGCGATCCGATGTTCAGCCTTGACCTGAATCAGCAAATCCAGCTGTGGTCCCTGAAGCGCAGAAATCCTCTGCATCAGCCACAACCGCGCAAATGAAGGCAACACGCTAACCCGTACGTCGGCGATTCGGCGTTCCGCGCGCAAATTCACTGCGACTGCGGAAATGCCTGCGAGCGCCGTTTCCACATGCTTGGCAAAGTGGTGCCCAATGGGAGTAAGGCAGACTCCACGGGCTTGCCGTTCGAAGACGGGGTGATTGAGCCAGATCTCAACCGCGCGTATGCGTCTTGAGACGGCGCCGTGCGTCACGCCCAGTTCCTCTGCGGCTGCTGAGAATGAGCCAAGCTTTGCCGCAGCAAGCATGGCGACGAGGGCTTCGATTGGCGGGAAGTCAAATGAGTTGTGCATAATATTCACATGTGACCATAGATGCGCGCTCTATGTCAACTATTGGTCCAGGCTTAGACTCGCAGTATCTAAGCATCAATACGTCGCACAGTTTCCCAAACAGTGCGCTGAACTGCAATTCACCTGAGGAGAATCATCCATGCCCGGTTCTAAAAAAAATATTGAGAAAACTGTGGCTGATCGCAGTTTGGCACAATGTGCTTCGATGGGTGCTGGCAGTCGAAGATCGTTTCTCGGCCTGGCTGCAGCTTTGGCGGGAAATATGCTGGTGCCTGCCGCCAAGGTTGCGGCTAGCGCTACGCCCGCTCCAACCCTGAAAATTCAGCGTCTGGCATGGGCTGGCATCAGGCTTCAGTATGGATCGTCAAACTTATACATCGATCCGTTGATCAACCCCGACGTGTGGGGCCCGGCCTTGAAAGACAAAATGGTACCTATCTCGACCGAGGCGGGAGACAATTTTGTCCTGGTCACGCACCGCCATCCGGACCACTTTGATCCATTGGCAATCAAGGCGGCTTTGGGAGAAAACGGAACCTTGGTTCACGCCCCTTTATTGGGAGGGCCTGCCATCCCGCCAGGCATTCGAACCAGAATTGCCACCCCTTATGAGCCGGTGATTTTGGGAGAATTCACGGTAACGGCGGTGCCCGCCGTTGACGGCTACGGCGACCCGCAGGTGTCTTGGATCGTTTCAGTCGGCGGGAAGCGGATTATCCACTGCGGTGACACGATGTGGCATGGCTATTGGTGGCAGATAGGCCGCCAGTATGGCCCATTTGACGCGGCCTTCCTCCCCATCAACGGCGCGCGCTTCAGCTGGCGCCAGCCTGCGAGTGACATATCCGCTGTCATGACGCCCGAAGAAGCTGTCGCCGCGGCTGTTGTCATAGGGGCACGGCTCATCGTCCCAATTCACTACGGTGTGGACGGTGCGGAAGGATACGCCGAGGTAGCCATGGCAAAAAAACGTCTCTTGGATCAAGCGAGCAAACGCAAAGTGGGCGTGGAGGTTGTATCGCCAGGCGACTGGCTTACATGGCGCTCGCAAATTTAGCTTCATTCGTCGCAGATTGGCACTTTCCGCTACGGGGTTTTCTGGACGTATGGGTAAGGGAGCTGTCGTAACCTACGACAACACACTCAGGGCCTAGGAGCCTATACGTCCCGGTAGTGGCAGTCCTGCCGAAGCTCTTGGGAAGCTGTCCTGCGCGAAGGAGTAGGCGCTTGGCACCACATGAAGGGATTCTGTATCGTGTAACAGCGCAGCACTTGGATTTGATGGAGTTAGAATTTGAGGGGTCGTACGACCAGGTGGTGGCATTCGCCATGCAATGGAAGGTGAATCAAATCTGGCAGGGTCAACTCAGCAAGCAAAAGAACCTCCTGATTCATGCAGAAAAACAAAAAGCGCCGAAAACCAAAAAGGTTTGCGACGCTTTGTGAAGATATAAGTATCTGATAACTGGTGGCGAGGCCGGAATTGAACCGGCACGCCCCGTTTAAGGAAAGCGGCGGATTTTAAGACAAATTTTTTGCAGATCCGAATCACCCGCTAACCCAATCAGGCTCTGCATTTTGTGAAAATCAATCAAAATTTCTGCCGATTATCAGAACAAACCAGAACAAAAATGTCTATTTCTATTTGAAGCTGAGCAATGCTAGTGTGAGCATTGGCAGATGGTGCTCCGCTGAGTATTTTCGCCAACATCTCCACACATTCTCACCAGGTGCCGCCAACGATTCGCATGAATCGCAGCCGGTCATTCATCAGCCGCAACTACCCGTTCTAGCTGGGCGCCGCCACCATCGTGAAATCGGCGTGGCACCGGCTAGGCTACAAAGTAGCTGGCCAGTCAGCGATCGTCCACTACTTCGTAGCTCTGGCCGACCTGGTTACTTTTTTTAGCGCGAGTGGCCGCACTCGCGAGATAGTCGAACCCTGACACACGCATGCGTTCAGCCATACTTGTCTGTCAGATCAAGCCTTGATCAGGACATCTTATAGGGTTAATAGTTTCAACGCTGACTCCTAGAAATTCACAATCTCGCACTTATCTCAAGCGAAAGATTTGGCAAGAAAAGATGACTTGTTGGTGATTAGCCATTTTTGATCTATCTCATGAAGTATGAGATGATCTACGAATGAGTTACTCCCAATGCGAACACGCGCCGTCACAGCAGATAAGTGCGGCGAAATATGATTAATGTCGACAATTCCCTCGTCTCGCGGGGCCTCGGTGGACAATGGGCTGGGGCGTCCATAGATGAGCGATTGATAATCCGTGGCCGTCATTGATTCAAAGCTACCATTGCGCAGCCATTGAATCAGGCATTGCGAATGAAAGACATTCTCGAACTTGCGACTTGTTGGATCGTAGGCGAGACTGAAATAGTCATTGATGAGCGACACTACTTCTGATGTTTGGTTCATTGCTACTCCTTTTACATGAGATTTGGATGACTTGCATAGTAATGCCTCATACCACTTCGCACCACTGCAAGTCGGGCATTCCTGCTATTACGGAAACGCATCGATGATGGAAGAGCTTGACGGAGGACTCGTGGGCGGCTTGATTGCGCTTGCGGCTGTGGCCGACACCCAAAGCTTTGGGCGTGCCGCTGACCGCCTCGGAAAAACGCAACCGGCCGTGAGCAGGGCCATTGCCCGTCTTGAAGATCGGCTCGGCGCCCGGCTTGTGAATCGAACAAGCCGTCATGTCGAGGTCACTGAAGCAGGTCACGACCTCCTGACGCGAGTGCTGCCGCATCTACAAGGTATCGACGAGGCAACGACCCAGGTTGCTGAGCACAGTTCCTCAGTTCGCGGAACGCTACGTGTTGCCTGCGATGCGTTGTTTTCCCGCTTGATTTTGGCGCCGCAGCTCGCAGCGTTTCTGCGCGAAAACCCGTCTCTACAACTCAAGCTGGAAACCAGGAGCCAGCTTCCAGACTTGGTCAGCGAGGGATTCGATCTCGCTGTGCGCTTTGGTATGCCAACATTACCTACGCTAGTTTGCCGCCGATTATTCAGTGCTCGCATCTTGACGGTTGCCGCTCCCTCCTACCTGGCACGACGGGGGCGCCCGAAGCACCCGAATGAACTGATTGAATGCAATCACGAATGTATATTGGCAATTGATCCATCAACAGGAAGGCCGTTTGAGTGGGAGTTTTGGAAAGGAGAGCAACAGATTACCATCAACGTTCAGGGCAATCTGACAGTGACGGATGCAGGCACAAAGATTGGCGCTTGCGTGGCTGGGTATGGCATTGCACAAGTAATTGATATTGGGCTCGATGAGTATTTTCAGAATGGACAGCTTGAGGTTTTATTTCCCGAGTGGCCGGACGAAGTATTCCCCTTGTATGTCTATTACCCCAGCAGAAACCATGTCCCTCAAAAGGTGCGCGCCTTTATCGATTTCATTGCTGGAACAACGATTTCTGTACAGGGCGTCCAACCATATTTTCCCGATTCTGAGTGTACGAGTTCAATATTTATCCGACAGTCGGCCCCAGACGACAGATTAGTTTGAGCAGTTTCAGGTCATTACCATCTATGTCGTCATGCGACAATTTGGCGAAGGATTTTTACTCACCTAGCAACCGCCGCAACATCGGCGCTTCCTCCTGGATATGTCCCCATAAACGATTGGCAACCGGCCCATGCGGCCTGTCGCTGCGCCTGGCCGCCACCAGCTCCTGGGTACTGCCAGGCAGGTGACGTCCCGCGATGGAGAGCAGACGGCCGTCGCGGAGTTCTTCTTCGATCAGGAAGCGCGGCATGTGGCCCCAGCCCAGGCCTTGCAAGATGATCTCCTTCTTCATTCCCTGGTCAGCCACCACGCATTGCGGCGCCCCGTCGACCACAAAATAGTCGCGCTGTTGCCATTGCTTCGCCGTGTCGCGCATGATGCATTGGGTCAAATGGCGCATCTGGTCGGGCTTGATCGGCCGCTTGCTCAGTTCGGGTAAAAAGCCGGGCGCCACCACGGGGATGAAGGGCACCTTGCACAGGTCTACCCACTCCAGGCGCGGGTCGCTTTTGTCGACGTGGTGCAGGATCAGATCGGCTTCGCCATCGAAGAGCCGCTCCCACGGACCGGCTACCGCTTCAAAGTACAGCTGCAGGCGCGTGCTTGGGCATTGCGAAAAGAAGCGGGCCAGCATGCCCAGCACTTGCGGGCGCGAACACAAATCGCCTATCACCACATGGATTTCGCTTTCCTCCCCCATGGCCAATTGCTGGGCATGGGTGCGCAGGCCCTCCAGTTCGCGCAGCAGCGCCTGTGCCCGGTGGCGGAAGGAGAACCCCGCTTCGGTAGGGCGCACGCGGTAGCCGCTGCGGTCCAGCAGCTCCAGGCCCAGTTGTCGCTCCAGCTTGGCCACAGCAGCAAACACCGCCGGATGCGAGCGGTGCAATTCTGCCGCCGCAGACTGAAAACTGCCGGTACGGAGCACGGCATCGAAGCATTGAAGATCGTGCAAGGTGAATTCTGACATGTCAGATATTATGACAAAGACTGCTTAATCTTTGTAATATATTTGAAAATTGGCTACCCCTACAATGGAATCTCCTAAACACCCAAAAGAAAGAGAGCACATCATGAACGAACTGAAATTCATTACCACCGGCGACGGCGCCCGCATTGCCTACCGTATCGATGGCGATGCCAGCAAGCCTGTGCTGGTACTGTCAAATTCCATCGCCACCAACTTGCACATGTGGGATGGGCAGGTCGAGGAGCTGTCGAAATATTTCCGTGTTCTACGCTTCGATACACGCGGCGATGGCGTATCTAGCGCTCCCCTTGGCGCTTATTCGCTGGACCGCCTGGGCCGCGACGTGATCGAGCTGCTGGACGCCCTGGGCATAGAACGCGCGCACTTCCTGGGCTTGTCGCTGGGCGGCATCATTGGGCAATGGCTGGGCGTGCGGGCTCCCGAGCGTATAGACAGGCTTATCCTGAGCAACACCTCGTCTTACCTCGGGCCGGCCCACCTGTTTGACGAGCGCATTGCCGCAGTAGCGCAGGCTTCGGATAATGCGGAAATTGCCGAGATGTTCTTGCAAAACTGGTTCCCCGCACAGATGCTGGAGGCAAACGGCCCAGCCGTCGAAAAATTCCGAGCCATGCTATTGGCCATCAGCCGGCAAGGGCTGGCCGGCCTGTATGCGGCAGTACGCGATACCGACCTGCGCCGCATCATCGCGCTGATCTCCCGGCCCACGCTGGTGATTGCCGGCCAGTACGATACGGTGACGGCCGCCAGCCATAGCGAACTGATTGCTGAGGCAGTGCCAGGCGCCAAGCTGGTGACCCTGCCTTCGGTGCACATGCCGAATATTGAGTTCCCGGCTGAATTCATGGCAGCGGTGCTGGGTTTCTTACGTTGAGAGCCTGGTACGTGTGAGTTGGCTTGTGATGAGGGGGCGTGGCTTGCTGGCGTTGAAGCTCTTGCCGAGAGCAGCATATGCAGGCTTGGCATGCCCTTGCGGCAGCAGAGAGCATTAATACTCGTGACTCTTCCCGCCTGACTCGCTGACTGACCATTACCCATATGACTAAGAGGTGAATTCGCAGCCGAACATTTGCTGGTTTTGCCGGTATTCGCAGATACTTGGTAGGGTGGATATCGTCTCGAATTTTCGTGATGAACGTAAATGGGCCTTGACAGCCGTTCACGGTTCCGAGGAAGAAGTCGAATTTACTACAATCATGAAGCCACTCGGCGTTGACATACATGCGAAGCACCCTAGTCTTTTGAGCGGGGCAAAAACGCATCTAGCCGCACTCAGGGGGCCAGGTCAGTGTTTTGGCGTCGAGCCGTAAAAGGCCGTCTCCCGTGCGCAAATCGGTGGTTATCCAAAACGAGAAGATCTCCTGGCTCTAGCGCATACCGCCGTAGCACTCCCCAAAACGGAGGAGCACGTTGTACCTTATATAAAACAGTCAACGAGCAGCAAACAAGAATTTGAATGGAAAGAGAAAATGCCACAACGATCAAAAAATGGGAAAGTTGACTAATCCTAAAAATGAAAGCGCGACGAAAACAAATATCAAATATCCCACGATGCAAGCGATCGCGACGTGCCTCAAAATCAGTCCGACCAAATACTCATCGACTGCTTGCACAGTCCTGCGGTTGAGTAGATTTGGGTATGAATTTGTGGGTATGGAGTTACTTTACATAAATTGATTCCAGAGTACAAGAATTAGTAATTATGAAACGATTTATGAAAAGATCGGGCGAAAAAATTGAAACAATTACGCTCAACTCACAGAACAAATCAGCACAAAATAGCTGATTTTTTTGAGTAGGGGGTGGGTAAGAATGAGTAATGTTGAGTAACACTACTTTTTGGAAAAACGTCCTAAACTATTGTTTATGCGACGCTTTTAGTACATGGTGCCCGAGGCCGGAATTGAACCGGCACGCCCCGTTTAAGGAAAGCGGCGGATTTTAAGTCCGATGTGTCTACCAATTTCACCACTCGGGCACTTTGCCTACTTCTGGCGCATTTGAGATGCTGCCAGTTGAAGCCGAAAAAAGCGCCGGTAGCGCTTTTTGAAATCTGGAGGCGGGGACCGGAGTCGAACCGGTCTACACGGCTTTGCAGGCCGCTG
>JAZJYH010000020.1:0-35970 GCA_040390485.1 Pseudomonadota bacterium | reverse complement strand
GAGTCCGTGTCTGCGTTTCATGTCATCCATCCAGCTCTTGTTTAAAGAGCCATGACTTTAGCAACACAGTGTTACATACTGATGACGTTTCGTTACTAAGAGGCTGTTGCGAAATCACCCTGGCGTTGTTGCGCTTCCTTGCCGTGCTAAAGCACTGTCTTCGTCAGCGACTCCTAGCGGGGGCGCCGAGCCCAGGCTAATTTCGCAACAGCCTCTTAGTCAAACCACAGTCGCCGCGACCCTGCGCAAAGTATTGCAATGGCGAGGATATTTCGGGCGGCAAGGATGGTAACAGGCGCGGGCCTGCCACGGCTGGCGCCGCTGCGGGAGGTATTACACTGCACGCCGGCAAGACAGGCTTGCCGGCGACGGCCGTGGCAACTACTTGATAGGCAGATTGGTCGTGTTCTTGACCTCTTCCATCACCGCATAGGTATGCGTTTCGCGCACGCCGTTCAGCTGCAGCAGCGATTTGCCGAGGAAGTCGCGGTAGGCGTTCATGTCTTTCACGCGCGCCTTGACCAGGTAATCGAAGCCGCCGGCCACCATATGGCATTCCAGCACTTCAGGTATAGCCTGCACGCCGCGCTTGAAGGCGTCGAACACGTCCGGCGTGGTGCGGTCGAGCACCACTTCAATGAATACCAGCAGTGCAACATCGAGCAAGTGCGGGTTCAGCTGCGCGGTATAGCCCAGTATGTAACCGGACTCCTGCAGCTTGCGCACCCGCTCAAGACAGGCGGCCGGGGACAGGTTGACCCGGGTAGCCAGCTCTACATTACTGATACGGCCATCATTTTGTAATTCGGCCAGAATTCTTTTACTGATTTTGTCGAGCATAAGAAGTCGTAATATGATTAATAAAATTCGGTGTAATTTTCTCACAAAATAGAAAATTCCGATATACGTTCATATTTCCAGAATTAATAACGAGGATTCGTCGATACAATGAAATCATATTAGCTACTATAAAAATTAGATATATGACCACATTGCCGTCTGCGCCGTTTGCCAGTTTCCAAGCCGAACTTATCCCTCACTCTTCCCCTCTCAGACTAGCAATTACCCAAGTTTATCGCCGGGATGAGGGAGAGGCCGTGCAATGGCTATTGTCGCAAATTAATCCCCAAGCTTCCACCCAGGACGCCGTCCGCAGCCTGGCGCATGCGCTGGTCAGCTCGGTCAGGCAGCAGCGTACCCGCGCTTCCGGGGTCGATGCGCTGATGCATGAATTCTCGCTGTCTTCCGAAGAAGGCGTGGCGCTGATGTGCCTGGCGGAAGCCTTGCTGCGTATTCCCGACCACCAGACCGCAGACCGGCTGATCGCCGACAAGATCAGCAAGGGCGACTGGAGCAAGCACCTGGGCGAATCGCCTTCACTGTTCGTCAACGCCGCCACCTGGGGCTTGCTGGTGACCGGCAAGCTGGTCAGCACCAGCAGCGAGCAGGGCCTGGGGTCGGCGCTGACGCGCCTGATCGCGAAAGGCGGCGAACCGCTGATACGCAAGGGCGTGGACCTGGCGATGCGCATGCTGGGCAACCAGTTCGTGACCGGGCAAACCATAGAAGAAGCGCTGAAAAACAGCCAGGACAATGAAAAGCGCGGCTATCGTTATTCTTACGACATGCTGGGCGAAGCGGCGCTGACCGCGCACGACGCGGCGTTTTATTTCAGTGCCTACGAAACCGCGATCCATGCGATCGGCAAGGCTTCGAATGGACGCGGCATCAAGGACGGCCCCGGCATCTCGGTCAAGCTGTCGGCGCTGCATCCGCGTTATTCGCGCGCGCAAAGGGAGCGCACGCTGAGCGAATTACTGCCGCTGTTGAAGCAATTGCTGCTGCTGGCCAAGCACTACAATATAGGCTTGAACATAGACGCCGAAGAAGCCGACCGGCTGGAATTGTCGCTGGACCTGATGGAAGCGCTGGCCTTCGACCCCGAGCTGGAAGGCTTTGAGGGCATAGGCTTCGTGGTGCAGGGCTACCAGAAACGCTGCCCGTATGTGATCGACTACCTGGTCGACCTGGCGCGCCGCAGCCAGCGCAAGTTCATGGTGCGCCTGGTCAAGGGCGCGTATTGGGACGCCGAGATCAAGCGCGCGCAGGTGGACGGCATGAGCGGCTTCCCGGTGTATACGCGCAAGGTGTACACCGACCTGTCCTACCTGGTGTGTGCGCAAAAACTGCTGGCCGCCACCGACGTGGTTTATCCGCAGTTCGCCACGCATAATGCGCTGACCCTGGCCACCATCTACAGCTGGGCGCAGCAGGCCAAGATCACCAACTACGAATTCCAGTGCCTGCACGGCATGGGCGAAACCCTGTACGACCAGGTGGTGGGCAAGGACAAGCTGAACAAGCCCTGCCGCATCTATGCGCCGGTCGGTTCGCATCAGACGCTGCTGGCCTATCTGGTGCGGCGCCTGCTGGAAAACGGCGCCAATTCTTCCTTCGTCAACCAGATCGTCGACGAGAGCGTGTCGATAGAAACCCTGATCGCCGACCCGGTGGTGGTGGCGACCCAGTTGAACGGTGCGCCGCACGCCGGCATCGCCCTGCCGCGCGACCTGTTCGGCAGCGAACGCAAGAATTCCGCCGGCCTGGACTTCAGCAATGAAAACGAATTGCAGCATATCGCTGCCCGCTTTGCCGCCGGCAGCCAGCAAGAATTGCTGGCCGCGCCCTTGCTGCACGGCCAGGTGACCGCCAGCAACGCCAGGGATATCCGCAACCCGGCCGACCACAGCGACATCGTGGGCCAGGTGATAGAAGCCGGCCCACAAGACGTGCAGACCGCGCTGGAGCAGGCCGAAGCCTATGCCATAGACTGGCAAACCACGGCACCGGTAGAGCGGGCGGCGGTACTGAAGAAAGCTGCCGACCTGCTGGAAGCCCAAACCCTGGACTTCATGGCGCTGGCGATACGCGAGGCCGGCAAGTCGCTGCCGAATGCCTTGGCCGAAGTGCGCGAAGCGGTGGATTTCCTGCGCTATTATGCGGCGCAAGTAGAGCCGTTGCCGAATACGCTGGCGCTGGGTCCGGTAGTCTGCATCAGCCCGTGGAACTTCCCGCTGGCGATCTTCATCGGCGAAGTCAGCGCCGCGCTGGCCGCCGGCAATGTGGTGCTGGCCAAACCGGCAGAACAAACCCCGCTGATCGCCTACCGCGCGATACAGCTATTGCATGAAGCCGGCGTACCGCGCGGCGCGCTGCAATTCCTGCCCGGCACCGGCGAAGTGGTCGGCGCGCAGCTGGTGGCGGACGCCCGCGTCAAGGGCGTGATTTTTACCGGCTCCACCGAAGTGGCGCAGATCATCAACCGCACGCTGAGCAAGCGCGCCGTCGCAGAAAATATCGATATCCCACTGATCGCCGAAACCGGCGGTCAGAATGCGATGATCGTCGACAGCAGCGCCTTGCCCGAACAGGTGGTGCAAGATGTCTTGTCGTCCGCCTTTGACAGCGCCGGCCAGCGCTGCTCGGCGCTGCGCGTGCTGTGCCTGCAGGTCGATATCGCCGACAAGACCCTGGAAATGCTGAAAGGCGCGATGCAGGAGCTGCGGGTAGGCAAGCCCGACCAACTGGCGGTGGATATCGGTCCGGTCATCGACGCCGACGCGCAAAAGCAGCTGCAAACCCATATCGACCTGATACGCAAACAAGCCAAGACCAGCTACAGCCTGCCCTTGACGCCGACTTGCGAGCAGGGCACCTTCATCGCGCCTACCGTGATAGAAATTTCTTCGCTGTCCGAACTCAGCAAGGAAGTCTTCGGCCCGGTGCTGCACGTATTGCGCTACCAGCGCGACGACTTGCCGAAGCTGATAGACAGCATCAACGAAACCGGCTTCGGCCTGACCCTGGGCATACACTCGCGCATCGACGAGACCATCGACTTCATCACGGCGCGCGCGCATGTCGGCAATATCTATGTGAACCGGAATATCGTCGGCGCCGTGGTCGGCGTCCAGCCTTTCGGCGGCGAGGGCAAATCCGGCACCGGTCCCAAGGCCGGCGGCCCGCTGTACCTGAAACGCCTGCAAAAGAATCCTTCCGGCAACCTGGGCGGGCATACCGTGTACGAGCGGCAGGCGCCGGCGGCGCTGGAAGCCTTGCTGGTCTGGGCCAAGACCCATGGCCACGAAAAGATCGCCGAACTGGCCGACAAGTACGCCTACCAGACGCCGTACAAGATGACCCTGGTCTTGCCCGGCCCTACCGGCGAACGCAATACCCTGTCGTTTGCACCGCGCGGCCGGGTATTCTGCGCCGCCACCAGCGTCAACTGCCTGCTGAACCAGCTGGCAGCCTTGCTGGCCACCGGCAATACGCCGGTACTGCCGGCGCAAACCATGGGCCTGCTGCCGACCGGCTTGCCGGCCGAAGTCCGGACCCGGATACTGCAAGCCGAAGCCGGGCAGTCGCTGGCCCAGTTTGCCCTGGTGGAAGGCGGCTTGCTGAACCACTACAAGCCCTTGTTTGCCGCGCAGAACGGCGCCATCGTGTCACTGATCGAGACACATGAAAACACCGAAGCGCCGCTATGGAGGCTGGTGGCCGAGCGCGCCTTGTGCGTGAATACCACGGCGGCGGGCGGCAATGCCAGCCTGATGACCCTGCAAAACTAGAGATATCCACAGTGGCGCGCAGCCCTGTGGATAAATCAGGTATATCTTGCGCATATCCTGTTTATAGGCTGTTGAAAAGCGGATAAAAACGGGTGATAAGCCTGTGGGCAAGCTGGTGATAAGCCTGTAGGTAAGTTTGTAGATAAGCGGTGATTATCGTGTAGACAAGCTGTAGATAAGTTGTAGATAAGTGGCGCTAGCAGCCAGACAAGAACGGGATCCAGCCCTTGCGCTGCATCCCGTTTTTCTTTTTACGGTATTCGCGGCGCTGGTTTTTTTTTCAGCGCATAATTTATCGGCTATCTCACATGGGCGGCTGTGGATAAGTCGCCGGACTGGCTTCTAGGCCGCTTCCGTTTCATTCCCCTGGTTCACTACGCGATACGCCGCGCTGCGGCTTTGCAGCCAGGCGCTGGCCAAGGCGCCGTTATTGTGGTCCCAGGGCGTGAAACCCGGCCGCAGGTAGCTCAGGCCTTGCGGGACCAGGGTCCAAAGCAAGCCCTTCTTGCCGAACAGGTAGCCAAGCGCGCTGCACCAGGTGCGCGGCTTGAACAAATGGCCGTCGCGGTACAGGTTGTTGCCGGTCTGACCTATCACGTCGATCACGAACATCAGCCACACATAGGCATACCAGGCCAGCCGTAATTTATATCCCCCGCCAATTGCCCGGTACACGTCGAAGGCGACCGACTTGTGCTCGGTTTCTTCCGCCGCATGCCATTCCCACAAGGTCCTGGCCGGCTCGGCCGCCTGCTCCAGCCTGTCCCTGAGCACGAGGTCGGCAAAGATCGCGGTGAAGTGTTCATAGGCCATGGTTACCGCCAGATTGCTGCGCACCGACAATTTTTCCGACATGCGCAAACGGCGCCTGACCCAGGGTTCCATCACATATTTCAAGCCTTGCTTGAACAATTGCTCATTGTATTGCGCATGCAAATGCCGGTGCGTCGCCTCCTGCCCTATGAAAGCACGTATGTCTTGCAGCAATTGCGGATCGCTGACCTGCGGCTGCGCAGCGCGTACGCTGTCGATAAAAAACTGTTCCCCCAGCGGAAAGCTCATCGACAGCGCATTGAACAATTGCGAGCGAAACGCATCGCCACCCAGCCAATGCTGTGGAAAACCCTGCGATAAATCTATATCGAGGCGGCGTACACTGATTTCTGGCATGAACAAAACCCTTTAGCTGTGGATAAGTCGGCGCTGAAACGAACTGAGGCACGCCGTGCATCTTTTCGTGATGCGTTATTATCACTTTAGTGAGCTTTGCTCAGTTTTGATACTCGCTTTTGGAGGCCCCGTGGCGACACGAAAAAAATTAAGGCAAGTACTTGATTTAATGAGAAAAACCCCGGTACAGCCACGCGCCGAAAAAACCATAGAAACCATTTATGAAGCAACTGCTCAGATTCTGGGCAGCGAGGGCGAAACCGCGCTGACCACTAACCGCATCGCCGAAAAATCCGGCTTTTCCATAGGCACCCTGTACCAGTATTTCCCCAGCAAGGAAGCGATCGTGCTGTCGATGATAGACAGGGAGCGCAACAAGGTGATCGCCGAACTGCAGCAAATGCTGCTGGTGGCTCAACAGCAGCAGCCCGGTCAGCCGCTGGACAGCCGCCAATTATTGCGGCAATTCATACGGACCCTGATCAAGGCCTTCGGCACCGGCCGCCGCCTGAAGCGCACCCTGGTCAAGATTGCCTGGCGGCTGGATCACACCGAGCCGATTATCCACAGCCTGAACCTGATGGCCGGTCAGATCGCTGCCACTTTGCAACACATCAATGACCCTGAACTGCGGCCGCCCAGCGCTGCCAGCATGTACGTCGTCAGCCGTGCGGTAATGGGGGTAATACGCTCTGCCTCCATGGAAGATTCGGTTTTATTGGGAACGCCTGAATTCGAAAATGAACTGGTCTTGCTCGCTTGGGGAATGTTGAAAAGCTAGCTTTATACCAGACAAAATCTAAAAAGCGATGGGTGGCCTGTGGATAAGTCTGTATACAAATCTGTAGATAGCAATGTATATGGATTTAGATTTTCTTAAAAATCAAAGACTTACTCTGCGGATTAATTATATTTTCTGTTAAATCTGCAAAAAAACTGGAATAGCCGGCAATGGCAAAAA
The DNA here is from genome assembly GCA_040390485.1 of Pseudomonadota bacterium. Classification (GTDB taxonomy): domain Bacteria; phylum Pseudomonadota; class Gammaproteobacteria; order Burkholderiales; family Burkholderiaceae_D; genus Undibacterium. Next base: position 29,208 of record JAZJYH010000020.1, on the reverse strand, counting down.
CAGGGCTTGCCGGTCTGGAACCTAGACCCCATGGCGTCCAGTTCTTTTCCTGTAGACGCTTTTTTGTGTTGAATGGAGTTGCCGTTTTTTTCTTGCTTTGGTTCGCAGTTTGGCTTTTTTTCCACAGCGGATAACAATAATAGTAAGTTTATATATATAAATAGTAGTAGTTGTTAACGACGCGATTTTTTGTGGATAAGTCGGTTTACCTGAATTAAATCAAGCCTCTAGAGAAAAGATAAACCCCTGAAGAAGCCCTGTATGTAAACAGGACAGCTTCTGGACAGAATTTCGTTTTAAGAGAAAGAAGCGGCTTTCCCACAATTTGTACTGTGGATATCCTTGCACTTATCCACAGCGAAGCTGGGAAATTAGCCAGTTAGGCCTGCTTGGAGCCGATTTTTATGTTTGCCGGCAAAAGTTATGCAAGATCCCCAGGCTGTATTGCGCCGCGACTTGCTGGATGAACTGGCTGAAATTGTAATCGGCGTGCTCGCCGGCATCGTCCGAGATGGTCCTCAGTATCGCGAACGGGATTTCATAGTCATGGCACACCTGGGCGATCGCTGCCCCTTCCATTTCCACCGCCAATAAATCGGGCAAATCCTTCTTCAAGCCGGCCAAGACTTGCCGGTCATTGATGAATTGGTCACCGCTGGCGATCAAACCGTAGCGGATTTTGACGTCCTGCAAGCCGAATTGCGCGATGGCCGCGTCTGAAACCCGGTTTTCCTGCTCGTTTTCAAGAAAAAAATCGGCCGCCTGTCCCAGTTGCCGGCTCAGTTCGGCGTCTGTGGATAAGTGGCTGGCGCCGGTCAGTGGGATTTCAAAGCGCGGAAACAGCGGGCTGGCATCCATGTCGTGCTGTACCAGCGTGGTGGCGATCACGATGTCACCGATGCTGAGTTCGGGATCGGCAGCGCCGGCGACGCCGATCAGCACCACCCGGCTCACCTCAAAATTTTCCAGCAGGCAGGTGATGGTGGTTGCCGCCGCGACTTTGCCTATGCCGGACAAGACGCAGACACAGGCTTGTCCCCACAAATTGCCGCTCAGGTAGTGGCGCTTGCCCTTGACCAGGGTTTTTTTGTCTTGCAGATGCTGTTCCAGGCCCTGCTGTTCTTCCTGCATGGCGAAGACGAAAGCGATGCAAGCCGGTTTTTCAGAGTTTTGGGTACTTGCGGTTTTCATGGCGTTTGAAAAGAGAAGAAGGGTTTGAGGGGTTTGTTGTATACGATTAAGTTATATATACATAGTAGTAGTTGTTAACAGTCGCTGTTTTCTGTGGATAACTGCCATTTTCCCATTTAAATCAAAATCTTGGCAGCAGTATAAATAGCTGCTTAAGCGGTGTACTAAAAAAGAACACATTCTGGATAAGATTTGGCCCTGTGCAAAAAATCCTTGTTCTGCACATGCTGTCCTGTGGATATCCCTAGTGTTATCCACAGCGGAATATGGGTTTGGGCTTGCTTTTTTGCCTGGTCTATAAGGAATCGGCTCGTCTCAGGATGGGGGCCGCGTAGCGCTGCATCAGCTCGGCAAACAAGGCATTCCAGTGGCGCACCCGTTTGGGCAGGTGCCGGCTGTATACCGCGGTATATTCCAGTTGCGCGACGCCGCCGCGGGCCCGCTTGAATTGCGCGGCGCCCGAGCTGTAGTGTAAAAAGGCCTTTCTTTGCTGCGCCTGCTGCAAGAGCAAGGCCATCAGGCGGCGGTAAATTCCCAGCTCTTGCGGCAGGGCCTGGTCGTAGCCTATCAGGGGAGTGGTCAGCCAGGTCTTGTCGTTGTATTTGTCATGCTGCTCATATAAACCCAGGGCGCCGACTATTTTTCCCTCGCGGCGCAAGGCGTACAGGTCGAGAAAATTGCTTTCCAGGCACATTTCAAAGAAGGCTGGCGTGAAATCGGGGTTCAGGCTGGAATGCTTGTGGATAAACAGGCTGCGGAACAGCTCGCGCAGTACGCCGAGGTCGGCCGCTTGCAGTTGCTGCGGACCCAGGATATCAATATCGCCGGCCGCCAGTAATTTTTTGTCTTGCCTGACGTGGTTATGTTTCCATACGCCGGCCTGGGCCGGGTCGCATAGGTAGACGATGCGGGACGGCAGCAAATGCCAGCCCAGCTCTTGCAGCGCGGTCGCCAGGCCGGGCGTCAGCTGTGGACAAATATTCCTCAGCATCAGCGGCCGGTGTGGATAAATATCGGTCATTTGCTGCTGCAATTGCTGCAGCTGTGGATAAGTCCAGTCCGGATACAGGTTGGTGGAGATCAGCCGATTGCCGAAGATGGCAGCCTGGTCCAGCTCGCTGCCGTTGACCAGGAGCGACAGGGGACTGAGGGCGCAACTGGCGGCGGCCCGGCCGAGCAGGCCGAGTTCAGCCGGCAGCCGGCGCGCTAATTCATGCTGTGGATAACTTATCCAGGTGGAGCTGGGGCTGGCGACATAGCTTTGCCTGACGGCGGCGGGATTGAGCAGCGTGACCGGTTGCGGGCTATGGTCGATTTCCAGCGCTTGCACCTGGCAATCTGCATTGGCCAGCCAGTGGGCGCCGCCTCGTGCGCGGGCCACCAGCAGCCAGAGCGCATCGGCCAGGTGGCGGGTAGGGATCTGTGCGTTCAAATTATCGGCAAAAGGACGGGAAAACCAACTGCTTGAGTTGTCTGGGTGGCGCAACCGGGCTAGGGATACTTGCGATACAGGTGCATGCCGCCGTAGATCGCCGAGCGGTCCGTCATATACAGGGCGCGGTTATGCGCGGTGTCGGTGTGCCAGGCCTGCAAGAGATGGGGCGGCAGTTTTTCTTCCAGCGGCGAATTGCTGCCGCCGGTACGGAACACCACCTTGGCACCCGGCGCCGCGGTGCGGGTGACTTCTTCCCACAATTCGCTCAGCTGCACGCTATCCATCCAGTCTTGCGCATCGAGGAACAGGTAGGCGTCCATCGATGCCCTGGGTTGCCCGCGCAGAAAGTCGGTCAGGCTGGTGTGGTGCCCGTGCACCCGGTCTATATTGCCGCGCAGGCTGTTGAAGTGCTCGCGCTGCAAGTACATGGGCAGGGCGCTTTGCTTGCTCGTGTCGTAGCGCCGCGCGAAAGCCTGCTGCGCAAAGCAGTTTTCATCGATGGGGAAGTCGCAGGCCAGGTGGCGCATTCTTTCCTTGAACAGCAAATGCATGCCGTCCAGACCGCCCGGCGCGTCTTTTTTCAGGGCATCGAATTGCGAAGGCGGTATGCCCAGGCTGTACAGCGCGACCGGCTGGCGGGCGATCCAGCGGAACAGCCGGGTCTCGAATACCGGCGCCAGGTGCTGCTCGAATAAGTGCTGTTGCTCGTCCAGGTTGCGCGCCGCCGCCAGCTTGCGCATATCGCCGCCCATCAGGCGCACGAAGAAGTGCGCGAAGCCGATGAAGTCACCCAGCAAGCCGTGCTGGTAAGCGTTATCGCGGAAGTAGTGGTGGCGCTGCTTGCCGGACCAGTCGCGGCTTTCCCAGAAGCTACTGGCGGCCTCCGACAGGTGCGGACGTATGTGGCGCTTGTAGCGCTTGAGGTTATCCACATGGTCGGCGTCGCCCAGGTAGGCCAGTACCGCATCATAGTCGGGCAGATGCTTGATGGCGCGCTGTTTCATTTCCAGCATGGCCAGGTGGTTGGCGTTCAGGTCGACCGCGTGCACCGCGGCCGGATCTGCGGCCAGGTAGGCTAGCGCGTTGCAGCCGCCGGAAGAGATGGTCAGGATGTTGGCCCCGGGTTTCAATTGCAGGGCGTCCAGGTCGGACTGCGGATCTTCCCAGATCTGCGCATACACCAGGCGGCTGAACCAGTGCGTAAACAGGCGGTCGGCCCAGGCCTTGCTGCCCGAGGTGCTGGAATTGATGACGGCATTGTCTACCAAAGTTTTCGTATGCATTTTTGTCCCCGGTCGGTTGTCTTGATCACTGTAGGTGCCGTTGATGACAAGCCGGTGACAGGGAAATGAAGAATTGATGAAAAATGCAGGCTTGTGCATAAGCCTGTGGGTAAGCTTATTGATAAGCCTGTGCATAAGCGTATTGATAAGCCGGGGAAAAGTTGTTGGCAAGCCTGTGGATAGGCGGTTGATAAGCCTGTAGACAACCAGGTGGGTAAGGCTGGGGATAAACCTGGAAAGCTACCTGGACGGCCCGTCAAATCAGGCTTTGACAGGCCGGGAAGAAAAGGCGGGTCTAAAAATCAGGATTTTTCAACCAGCTTTTTCAGGTTTTTGAGACCGCTGTCGAAGTCGCTGCCGACCATCTTGTCCATGAAGGGGCCGAACAGCTTCATGATCAGGTGGCCCTCGGCGGTGCCGTGCATGGACCAGGTGAGCTTGGTGCCGCCGGCCTCCGGTTCCAGCTTCAGCGCCCCGCTGGACGGTTTGTCCATGCCTTCGAAGTGCAGCTCATAGTCCAGGTTCTGGTTGGGCGTGGCTTGCGTGAATTTCATGCCGCCATTGCCCTGGGTCTTGCTTTGCCACTCCCAGGCCGCACCGGCGCCGCTGGCGGGGCCGCTAAATGTCATTTGCATGGCCGGGTCGCGCTCATTCCAGATCGACCATTTCTTCCATTCGGCCGGGGTGGCGACCAGCGGATAGATTTTTTCTGCCGGCGCATTGATGACGATGCTGCGGGTGACGGCGTATTCATTCGGCAGTATCAGGGCGACGGCAAAAATCAGTACCGCCAAAGCGACGATGATGCCCAGCAACCATTTTAGTATTTTCATTTTTCTCTCCCGGGGTTGGTAAGGAAAACCGGCCATACGGACCATCAACGGCCGGTGCGACAGCAAGCCATTCTGGATTCAATTGGCGAAAATGACAATAGCGGATGAGTGCGCGCCCATTTAGCCGCGGTCTTGCCGTTTTCAGCCGTTTTCCATCACCAGACCGGCTTGCATAGTGCACTTATCCACAGCTGCGGCGGTATTTCTGACGGCCTTGTAGGACTAGGTCTACAGGGCTTACAAAGCATTACATTTGACACAGAAATCGGCTTTTTTGCGGCTGCCATCGCTAGTACACTTGGGTTGTAGCAATAGTAATACCGTCGCTGTATTGCTGCACACACAAAATAACAATGAGGTCCCTCAATGGAAAACAATCCTACACGTCGTATACATCCGCTGGTTGCCGGCGCTGCCGTTTCGGTTACCCTGGTCAGCCTGATAGGCGTGGCCGCCATCACCGGCCTGCTGCCTAACTCGAACAGCAAGTCGGCGCCGCAGGACGCGCAAATGCAGAGCCAGCAATCGCAACAGCCGCAGCAAGCGCAGCAACAGCAGCCTGCAGCTGAAGGATATGCAGCTGCGCCGCAAACGGGGCAAAGAAATGCACCGGCCTATGCGGATGACTCGCGCAATCCGCAACGCGGTTCCGGCGATACGCAGTCCTATACGCAACCCCAGCCCTATAATGAGCAAGTGGCGCAGGCCAAGCCCGACTACCGCAATGCTGCGCCAGCCGGCGCTGAATCGCGGCCTGCGGTCTGCAGGCATTGCGGCCGGGTAGAATCGGTGCAGGCGGTGCAGCATCAGGCGCAGACTAGCGGCCTCGGCGTTGCTGCCGGTGCGGTATTAGGCGGCGTGCTGGGCCACCAGGTCGGGCACGGTAACGGCAATACCCTGGCAACGGTGGCCGGTGCGGTAGGCGGCGGCTATGCCGGCAATGAAGTGGAAAAGCGCTCGAAGAGCACCACCTCTTACATCGTCAAGGTGCGCATGGACGACGGCAAGGTGCGCAGTTTTCCACAGGACGGCTGGAGGGTGGGCGACCGCGTGCGTGAAGTGAATGGCAAGCTGGTCTCGGAAGGTTAAATTCTCGACTAGCTCAACCAGCAAAAGTAAAGACGGCCGTTGGCCGTCTTTTTTTATGCGGATAAGCACCGCACTTATCCACAGTTTATCCGCAGGCCGGGACGCTAGCGCACCCGCCCTATCGCCTGTTCCCATTGCTGCATCAGGCTGCCGGCCTGGTCGCGGCTCATGGTGGGCAGGAAGGTCCTTTCCATTTGCCATTGCGCCGCGCATTCCTCGGTACTCTGGAAGATGCCTACTCCCAGGCCGGCCAGGTAGGCGGCGCCGAGCGCTGTGGTTTCGGTGACCTTGGGCCGTATCACCGGTATCCCTAGCAAATTGGCCTGGAATTGCAGCAGCAGGTTGTTGGCGGCGGCGCCGCCGTCCACCCGCAGCTCGCTGATGGCCGAGACCGCATCGCGCGTCATCGCCAGCAAGAGGTCGGTGCTCTGGAAGGCAATCGACTCCAGCGCCGCCCGAGCGATGTGGGCCACCGTGGTGCCGCGGCTGAGGCCCAGGATGGCGCCCTTGGCCGAAGGTACCCAGTAGGGCGCGCCTAGGCCGGTAAACGAGGGCACGAATACCACGCCGCCGGAATCCGGCACGCTGGCCGCCAGTTCTTCGACGTCGGTGGAGTGCTGGATCGCCTTCAGGCCGTCGCGCAGCCACTGCACTACCGCGCCGCCGATGAAGACGCTGCCTTCCAGCGCGTACTGCGGCTGCGGGCCGACCTGGCAGGCGGCGGTGCTGATCAGGCCGTTCTTGGATACCGCGCAATCGCTGCCGGTGTGCATCAGCATGAAGCAGCCGGTGCCGTAGGTATTCTTGGCCATGCCGGGCTTGAAGCAGGCCTGGCCGAACAAGGCCGACTGCTGGTCGCCGGCGATGCCGGCGATGCTGATGGCGCTGCCAAACAGCGTAGTCTCGCCGTAGCGGTGGCTGGATGGATGGACCTCGGGCAGCACCGCGCGCGGGATGTCGAAGCAATCGAGCAATTCCTGGTCCCAGCAGCCCTGATGAATATTCCACAGCATGGTGCGCGAGGCATTGCTGACGTCGGTCACGTGCAGGCGGCCTTCGCTCAATTGCCAGCTGAGCCAGCTATCCACGGTACCGAAGGCCAGCTCGCCGCGCTCTGCCTGCGCGCGCGCATTGGGCACGGTATCCAGTATCCATTTCAGCTTGGTCGCGGAGAAATACGGGTCCAGCACCAGGCCGGTTTTTTTCTGGATTAGCCCGGCATAGCCCTGCGCCCGCAATTCATCGCAGTAGGCCTCGGTGCGACGGTCTTGCCAGACGATCGCATTGAATACTGGTTTGCCGGTGGTTTTTTCCCATACCAAGGTGGTTTCGCGCTGGTTGGTGATGCCCAGCGCGGCGATTTCGGCGGCCGCGATGTTGGCCTTGGCCAGCACCTGGCGGCAGGTGGCCAGCTGGCTTTGCCAGATATCCACAGGGTCGTGCTCGACCCAGCCCGGCTGCGGGAAAATCTGGCGGAATTCCTGCTGCGCCGAGGCGACGATATTGCCCTTGTCATCGAATACGATGCTGCGGGAACTGGAAGTACCCTGATCTAGCGCCAGTAGATATGCCATGAGCTATCCATTGAATTAAAAACATCAGTGTAAGCGATAGCGTGTGGATAAATCGCATCCTGTGTTGTGCGATGCGGCAGAAAATTTGCGGGAGTTCGCTGTAGCCACCCGCGTGAAAGACGCTGGTGGAGTCATCCAGGGCTACACAGTGCGCGGCTCGAGTCCCTCCATCGCGTAGCGGGCAAAGAGGAAGTCGCGCACGGAAACGATCTGGTCTTCCTCGATATCAAGCGCCACGAAATAGACAGGCTTGCCGGCTGATTTGCCGGCCGACGCGGCGCGCTCATAGACCAGCATGGCGGGCCGGTCGTCAATGAGGCCAGCCGCGAATGCCCACTGCCGACTCGCCGCGTAGCGACCGAGGTACTCACCCACTTCTTCCCGGCCACGCCGTTTGAATTTCGCCACAAGATCAAGCCTGACATCCTCCGCCAACATGGCGCGGACAGCGTCGAAGTCACCCTGATTGAAGCCGTCCACGTAGGCAATCAGCCGGGCACGGGCGGTGCCACTGATCTCAGGTGCCGTGGCAGCTTCCAGTTGCTGGGCCGCAGCGCGCAGCCGGGCCCGGCCCCGCTGCAGCGCCGACTTGAGGGCCGTTTCGCTGGTGTCGGTAATGGCCGCCGCCTCCTCCAGGGAATGCCCAAGCACGTCCTTGAGGATCACCGCGCTGCGTTGAAGAGCGGGGAGCGGCATGAACCTTTGCAGGCTGGTTGTGACGATGTCAGGATCGGGTGCGTCCGGAGCGGGCACAAGTTCGAAGTCTTCCTCGGCCTCCGTCACCAGTTGGCGCGTGCGGCTGCGAAGAAGGTCCAGCGCGCAATTGTGGGCGATTCGCAGCAGCCATGCTTCGGCATTGTCGATCGTGCCCGACGAAGGCCGGGCGGCGAATGCTTTTATCAGCGCCTCCTGAACAACGTCCTCGCCATCTGTCGTCGACCCCGTCATGCGGGCGCAATAGCGGTGCAACCTGGGTCGGACGGCGCCGAGTAGCTGCTCAAAATCCTGCATTACGGTATCAGTGGACACTTCAGCTCTCCCGCCTGGATGAAGACAAGTCTGGTGCGATGATGCCCGCGTCCGCCCGGAAACCGTACCCGATGCCTTGGGCCAGCCCCTGGCTGGCGCCCGTCATGACGATCTGCTGTGCGTTCAGTGGCTGCACCACAGCTTATGCTACCAGGGTAGACGAGACATCGCAGGTGATGGCCTCCATTTTTGCGATCGCTTTGACACGCTCGAAATACGCGGGCATTTCGGGGCTCTGGCGCATTGCGGCGATGGCCTCGCCGCTGCGCCATTGGCCATAAATGACGATACGCTGCTTGTCGCGGGACACATGCAAGCTTGAGGAGATAAAGCCGGGGATTTTGCAAATCCAGGCGTCTGTGCCCTCCTTCAACAGCAAGGCCAGACGGTCGCAGTCTTCCGGGGCAACGGTGAAGATGTTGACCAGCGTGGTCAGTGTCGTGTTGGCTTCGATCGTGGCTAGCTTCATGGATGTGGTCCTGGGTTGAGAGATGGAGACGGCCGGAATGGCCGCGCAAAGGGAGGCGGCGGACAGCAGTATCCGGCGGCGGGCCGAATGTGCAGTGGGTGATTTTTGCGGCATGCTTGACACTCCTTTAGCCGAGCAAAGTGGCCCGGTACTGTATAGACGAACGCCGCCGCACAAACGGATCGAATTTGGGGCGATTGTTACAATTTAACGCAGCGCCCGCCTGGGTGTCGATGAGCTGCAGGGCCGGCGGCGCAGTAGACATGCCAGGTGCGGTCAGTTGAATTTAAAACAATAGTGTAATCGAAAGCCTGTGGATAAGTTGCATGCGGTGTTGTGCATCGCGATAGCAGGCTGGTGATAGAAGGTTGGCGATAGGTGGCTGGTGATACCAGCGGCTGGCAGCCTATGCGGCGGTTTCGCTGCCGGTGGCGCCGCTTATCCACAATTCTTTGCCGGAGACTTCCACCTGGGTCAGGTACAGGCGCAGGTCCAGCTCATACTGGTGGTAGTTCGGTTCCATATGCGTGCACAGCTTATAGAAGGCCTTGTTGTGCTCTTTTTCTTTCAGGTGCGCCAGCTCGTGCACCACGATCATTTTCAGGAATGCGTCGGGCACGTATTTGAACAGGCTGGCGACCCGGATCTCATGCTTGGATTTGAGCTTGTTGCCCTGCACCCTGGAGATATAGGTGTGCTGGCCCAGCGCGTGCTGGATCACCTTGATCTTGCTGTCGAACGTGACCTTGCTGATCTGCTCGCCGTTGCGCAGGTACTGGTTCTTCAAGTCTTGCACATAGCTGTACAAGGCCTTGTCGGTGCGGATGGCGTGCGCGCCGGCGTATTTGCGCAAGAGCAGCTCGGCCAGCTGGTCATTCTCGATCAGCTGCCTGACCTGGCCCTGGATGTGTTCGGGATAGGCCTGCAGGTAGGTCAGTTGCTGCACCAGTGCTACCTGACCGCAACCAGTTCGACGTCGAAGATCAGCGCCGCGCCTGGTGGTATCTTGCCGCCGGCGCCGCTGTCGCCGTAGGCCAGCTCACTAGGGATGATCAGGGTGCGCTTGCCGCCCACCTTCATGCCCGCCACGCCCTGGTCCCAGCCCTGGATCACCCGGCCCGTGCCGAGCGGGAAGCTGAACGGGCCGCGCCCGGCCGAACTGTCGAATTGCTGGCCGTGCTGCTTGTCGGCCTTGGGGCTGTACAGCCAGCCGGTATAGTGCACGCTGACCACGGTGCCGGCGGCGGCTTCCTTGCCGGTGCCGAGCTTGGTGTCTATGGTTTGCAGCGTCAGCGGCGTTGCCGCCTTGGCGGCCGTGGCCGCAGTGGCGGTAGTGCTTGTGCTCAGTGGCACCAGGCCGCTGGCGAGGAGGGTGGCGGCGACGGCAAATACGCGGATGTTCATGCTAGGGCTTTCATCGGAGTGTGGTCATCGCGGCGGCCACGACGGGCGCGCCGCTGAAGGGGGTTATTCGGGTTTTTTGCGCAGCTTGGCTTCAAAGGCGACGTCCAGCTTGCTGATTTTCTTGGGCGTCTGTTTACCTTGGGCATTGACGAAGCGGACGAAGTCGTCCAGCTCCATCGGTTCGTTCAATTTTTCCGGGTCGGCGTCGCCGTTGGCCAGCACCAGGTAGAAGCGGCCGTCGGCGGTGCTGACCATGGAATAGGGGGCATTATTGCTGCGGTCCTTGAGCCTGGATATCGCATAACTTGCCTTGGTGGATCTCATCGTCTTACTCCTCGCAAGCCTCTATTATCGCCTGATTCGGCAGGGATTATACAGCTGGCGCCGGGTCGCGGTTTGTGGCGGATTTTCAAGGGCGGCGGCCGGGCTTACTTGACGCCGTATTTGCGCACCAGCTTTTCCATGGTGCCGTCGCGGTCGATTTCCTTGTTGAGCGCATTGAAATTGTCTATGCGCTGCTTGTCCATTCTGGCATTGCACAGCATATACAGTTCGATGTTGCGGTACTTGAGGGCCTTGCTGATATCGGTCCAGTAACCTTGTTGCTGGGCCAGGTACATGCCGTGCAATTCGGACACTATCCAGTAGTCGAGCCTGCCGTTGAGCAGTAGCCGCGGATTGTCGTCGTCCTGGCCGGCGAACTGGATTTTATAGCCCTGCTCCTGCAAGTACAGGCCGGTAGCGGCGTTCTTGTACGAGCCTATGGTGTAGGGTCTGGCATCCTCCAGGCTCTTCAGGGCCCGGCTGTCGCCCTTGCGGCTGAACAGCACCCAGTTGTCGGTGGTCAGCGGGCCTACCCATTTGAAATAGCTTTCACGGTCCGGGGTGCGGCGAAAGCCGAACAGGCAGGTATTGTCTTCGGTCAGCGCCGCCTGATAGCCGCGCGCCAGCGAGGTGCTGCTGATGGTATAGCTTTCACCCGCGCGCTTCATGATTTCCAGCACCTTGTCGGTCAGGAAGCCCTGGATCTCGGTGCTCTGGAAGTCGGTATGCGTGAAGGGCGGGTATTCCTGCACGATCAGCCTGATGCCGTCGGCCTGCGCCGCCAGTGGTGCCAGCGGTGCCAGCGACGCGAACAGCAGCAGGCTGAGGGCACAGGATTTGATCACCGTAATCACTATAGACTCCGCGACGCGTAAAATTGAAGTAGAGAAATATACTCCTGTTGTTACAAATGTGTAACATCTTGTGGATAAAGCAAGGATAACTTACTGATAATGTCTAGGACGTACACACCCTAACTGTCTTCTAGCCCCCAGCATTGTTTCAGCAGGCTGAATACCGCGGCGATCATCGGTTCGTTCTTGCGCCTGTCCAGCGTGATGAAACTGAGCTCGGTGGACAGGCTGACCGCGTCGGCGATCACCAGCCCGTGCGCATGGGCCTCGCGGATCGCGATCGCGTCGCGCAGCAGGCTGAGGCCGACGCCGGATTTCACCAGGTCTAGCATGGACGGTTCCTGGTCCACCAGCGCCACCTTGTTGGGGACCACATTGTGGGCGGCAAATACCTTGCTCAACAGACGATGGTGGGCCGATTCCGGCGGCGTCCAGATCCACGGCAATTGCGCCAGCGCCGCCCAGTCCTTGCCGCTGACGCGGTTTTTCCAGCCGCTGGGGGCGACCACGCGGTAGGTGAAGCTGGTCAGGCTCAGCGCATGGCAGCCTATCTTGCCGTCTTCCGGCGGGCGCCCCAGATAAAAGCCGACATCGAGTTCGCCGGCCCGCACCCTCTGTAGGACCGAGCCGGACATGCCGTGCTGGAGCTTGGTGGACAGCTGTGGATAAGTCTCTACCAGGCGTTTCAGGAACACCCCCAGCCGTGTGAATTCGGGGTCGAGTATGGTGCCTATCGCCAGCTCGCCGGACAGGGTGCTGTGCAAGGTGTCGGCGGCCTGCCTGAATTCGGCCACATTGGCCAGCACCCGCTCGGCGTAGGCCAGCAGCTTGGCGCCGTCGTTGGACAGGCTCATGCCGCTGGCGTTGCGGTTGAATAATTGCAGGTTCAGGTCTTGCTGCAAGGACTTGATCTGCAGGCTGACCGCCGGCTGGGTCAGGTGCAGGCGCTCGGCCGCGCGGGTCAGGTTGCCCTCCCTGGCGACGGTCACGAAAGCGCGTAATTGGGTCAGGTCCATCTCGGTCTCATCCCATATCTTTATAAATAATCCTTATATTGCTATTGATAATAACTCATTGGATTAGCAGCGGTACGCTGGATTACTCTCTAGGTATGTCTTAATTTACCCCAAAGGTTTCCTTATGTCATTCACTAGCTCCTCTCCTGCACTGATCCAGCACTACATCAACGGCCAGCTCAGCCCTTCCAGCAGCGGCCGCCTGCAAGACGTGTTCAATCCCGCCACCGGCGAGGTGTCCGGCAGGGTAGTGCTGGCCAGCACGGCGGAAGTGGATGCGGCGGTGGCGGCGGCCAAGGCGGCCGCGCCGGCCTGGGCCGAGATGGCGCCCCTGAAACGCGCCAGGGTGATGTTCAAGTTCAAGGAATTGCTGGACCGGCATCACCGGGAAATCGCTGCGATCATCACGCGCGAGCACGGCAAGGTCTTGTCGGATGCGATGGGCGAAGTGACGCGCGGGCTGGAAGTGGTCGAATTTGCCTGCGGCATGCCGCAATTGCTGAAGACCCAGTTTTCAGACAATATCGGCGGCGGCATCGATAATTTCAACCTGCGCCAGCCGCTCGGCGTCACGGCCGGCATTACGCCGTTTAATTTCCCCTTCATGGTGCCGATGTGGATGGCGCCGCTGGCGATCGCCACCGGCAATACCTTCATCCTGAAACCCTCGGAACGCGATCCTTCGGCGGCCCTGCTGATTGCCGAGCTGTTCAAGCAGGCCGGCTTGCCGGACGGCGTATTCAATGTGGTGCAGGGCGACAAGGTCGCCGTGGACGCCCTGCTGCATCATCCCGACGTGGCGGCGATTTCCTTCGTCGGTTCCACCCCTATCGCCGAATACATCTATAGCGAAGGCACGCGCCACGGCAAGCGGGTGCAGGCCCTGGGCGGCGCCAAGAACCACCTGGTGGTAATGCCGGACGCCAACCTGGAGCAAGCGGTCGATGCGCTGATGGGTGCCGCCTACGGTTCCGCCGGCGAACGCTGCATGGCGATCTCGGTCGCCGTGGCGGTCGGCCATGTGGCCGACCAGCTGGTCGAGGCCCTGGTGCCGCGCGTGCAAGCGCTGAAGATCAAGAACGGCATGGAGCCCGATGCGGAAATGGGGCCGGTGGTCACTGCAATGCACAAGGCCAAGATCGAAGGCTATATCGCGGACGGCATAGAAGAGGGCGCAAAATTGCTGGTCGACGGCCGCGGCCTGAAGGTGGCCGGGCACGAGGGCGGCTTCTTCCTCGGCGGCACACTGTTCGACCACGTCAAGCAGGGGATGAAGATCCACCGCGAAGAAATTTTCGGGCCGGTATTATGCGTGATGCGGGTGCCCGATTTTGCGGCGGCGGTGCAGCTGATCAATGAGCATGAGTTCGGCAACGGCGTGTCGCTGTTCACCTCGGACGGCAATACCGCGCGCGAATTCTCGCGCCGCATCCAGGTCGGCATGGTTGGCATCAATGTGCCTATTCCTGTGCCTATGGCCTGGCATTCTTTCGGCGGCTGGAAGCGTTCGCTGTTTGGCGACGTGCATGCGTATGGCGAAGAGGGCGTGCGCTTCTATACGCGCTACAAGTCCATCATGCAGCGCTGGCCGGATAGCATAGACAAGGGTGCGGAATTCACTATGCCGGTGGCCAAGTAATGGCTCTCTCCCCTCGCCCGCGTGCGGGAGAGGGGCGTTGTTTTGGTTTGTCGCTTGATAAATAAATTGCGCTTCGTGGATGCAAGCCGGGGGTGGCCCGGCGGCCACTTACTCTTTCTTGCTTCGCCAAGAAAGAGTAAGCAGAAAGAAGGCGACCGCAGACTTGCCCTACGGGTGATGGCGAAAAGCGCCATCACATTTTGAGCATTACAAAAAATGGGAAACAGACGAAACTCGCCTGCGGCTCAGACAACGTCTGTTTCTGATCCATTTTCTGTAAAGCACAAAATGCCACGTCCCCAGCGGACTCACTTCAAAAACAACTGCAACAACCGAATCAGGTTAGCTTAATTTTATCGGTAGCTTGGGCTAAAGCTTTACCAGCCCAGCATTCAAAACACAGCTGCATCCGATTTTTGCACCACAAGGAAAAACACATGGAATCAGCCGGCAAGTTCGATTACATCATCATAGGGGCGGGTACCGCCGGTTGCGTGCTGGCGAACCGCCTGAGTGCGGACCGCAATGTCAATGTGCTGTTGCTGGAAGCCGGCGGCAAGGATGATTATGTGTGGATCCATATCCCGGTCGGCTACCTGTATTGCATCAATAATCCGCGTACCGACTGGATGTACAAGACCGAGGCCGAGCCGGGGCTGAATGGGCGCAGCCTGATCTACCCGCGCGGCAAGGTGCTGGGCGGCAGCTCGTCGATCAACGGTATGATCTATATGCGCGGGCAGCAGCGCGACTATGACCTGTGGGCCGACTTGAGCGGCGACGCTAGCTGGCGCTGGGAGCAGGTCTTGCCGCTGTTTAAGAAGAGCGAGGACCACTATAAGGGCGCCGATGCCTTTCATGGCGCCGGCGGCGAGTGGCGGGTCGAGAAGCAGCGCCTGTCCTGGGAAATCCTGGACGCCTTCCGCGACGCCGCGGCCCAGGTCGGGATACCGAAGAGCGAGGATTTCAATCGCGGCAATAATGAGGGTTGCGGCTATTTTGACGTCAACCAGCGGCGCGGCATACGCTGGAATGCCTCCAAGGCTTTCCTGAAGCCGGCCGCCGGGCGGCCCAACCTGACCATCATGACCGGTTGCCAGGTGCAGCGCCTGCGCATCCAGTCCGGCGAGCAGGGCAAGCGCTGCACGGGCGTGGAATTTTTCGGCAACGGCCGGCACTGGTTCGCCGAATCCGAGCGCGAGACGGTGCTGACCGCCGGCGCCATAGGTTCGCCGGCCATATTGCAGCAATCCGGCATAGGCGCGCTGGCGCATTTGCGCGGCGTCGGGGTGGAAGTGCAGCATGAGCTGCCCGGCGTCGGCGAAAACCTGCAAGACCATCTGCAGATACGTTCGGCGTTCAAGATCAGCGGCGCCCGGACCCTGAACAAGATGGCCAATAGCTGGCTGGGCAAGGCCCGCATCGGCCTGGAATACATGTTCCTGCAAAGCGGGCCGATGTCGATGGCGCCTTCGCAACTGGGGGCGTTTACCAAGTCCGACCCTGCGCAGCAGACGCCCAACCTGCAATATCACGTGCAGCCGCTGACGCTGGAAAAATTCGGCGACCCGCTGCACCCTTTCCCGGCGTTTACCGCCAGCGTCTGCAACCTGCGGCCGACTTCGCGCGGCCATGTGCGGATCGCCGGCAGCGATCCGCTGGCGGCGCCGAAAATCACGCCGAATTACCTGAGCACGCCGGAAGACAGGAAGATCGCGGCCGATTCGCTGAGCCTGACCCGCAGCATCGTTGCCGCCCCGGCCATGCAGAAATATAAGCCGGAAGAGATGAAGCCGGGCGCGCAATTCCGCACCGAGGAAGAATTGGCCCGGGCCGCCGGCGACATAGGCACGACCATCTTCCACCCGGTCGGCACCTGCAAGATGGGGCGCGACGGCGACCCCATGGCCGTGGTGGACAGCCAGCTGCGGGTGCGCGGCATACGCGGCTTGCGGGTGGTGGACGCCTCGGTGATGCCGACCATCACCTCCGGCAACACTAACTCCCCGACTATCATGATCGCCGAAAAAGCCGCCGCATTGATGCTTTCAGCTGTGTAGTGTGTCGTAGTTGGTGGAGCTATAGAAGCGATGGGTTTTTGTGCCAGACTAGGCCTCAGCGGCCCCGCGCAAACCACCGCGATAGCGCTGCTATCGCGAGGATTTGCAATGACGGTGAAGCTGGGAATTTGGGCGGCATGCCGCCCGCCAGCGTAACGATATCGGCTTGCAAGCCGATATTCCCCCACAATAAAAAAAGACGCGCTTGTATAGTTTCAGCAATTGTGAAGCATTACACTGACACTGATTTGTGTTTTAATAAGGCAGTTTCCAGTTGTGCAACAAGAGGCCCATGGGCCTCTTTGCGGATTTGTGCGCCGACTGTGGTTACTACTTACAGTAGTTATACCGTATTGTTGAAAACTCTACGTGCTGTGTACTATAAAAAGCTTAATTGAAGCTTCTACGCCGTTGCCGGTGGGAGGCATTCAACCTACCCTCAAGAAATTGCCGACCACGAGCGGCGAGCTGAGGACACAATTGCAGCAATAAGCAATGTCGGGAATCATTTAAGCGCCGGCCAGGCCGGCGCTTAAATGGATTCCAGATCCAAAAAAGGAGATCAGATGACCGACGTCATTCTGGAGACCAAGAACTTGACCAAAGAGTTCAAGGGCTTTACCGCTGTCAGCGAGGTGAACCTGCGGGTGCAGCGCGGGCATATACATGCGCTGATAGGCCCCAATGGCGCGGGTAAAACCACGTGTTTTAACCTGCTGACCAAGTTCCTGGTGCCTACCTCGGGACAGATCTTATTCAATGGCCGCGACATTACCGCGGCCAAGCCGGCGCAGATCGCGCGCCAGGGCATCATCCGTTCGTTCCAGATTTCTGCCGTGTTCCCGCACCTGAGCGTGATGGAAAACGTCCGCATAGGCTTGCAGCGCGGCCTGGGCACCTCGTTTTATTTCTGGAAGAGCGAAACCAGCCTGTCGCGCCTGAATGACAAGGCCATGGAATTGCTGGCCCAGGTCGACCTGACCGAGTTCGCCGACACCATCACGGTCGACCTGCCTTACGGCCGCAAACGCGCGCTGGAGATCGCCACCACGCTGGCGATGGAGCCGGAACTGATGCTGCTGGACGAGCCCACGCAGGGCATGGGGCATGAAGACGTGCACCGGGTGACGGAGCTGATCAAGAAGGTTTCCGCCGGGCGCACCATCCTGATGGTGGAGCATAATATGAATGTGGTATCGGGCATCTGCGACAAGATTTCGGTATTGCAGCGCGGTGCGATGCTGGCCGAAGGCCGCTATGAAGAAGTATCGCAAAATCCTAAAGTGATGGAAGCCTATATGGGAACGACATCCGGCGCGCTGGAAGGGGCCCACGCATGAGCGGCGGCAAGACTCCGGCATTGGAAATCAGCGGTCTGCATGCCTGGTACGGCGAATCCCATATTTTGCATGACGTGAACCTGGTGGTGAACCAGGGCGAGGTCGTGACCCTGCTGGGCCGCAACGGCGCCGGCCGCACCACGACCATGCGCGCCATCATGGGCCTGACCGGCACGCGCAAGGGCTCGATCAAGATCAACGGGGTGGAAGCGATCCACCTGCCCACCTATAAGGTGGCGCACCTGGGAGTCGGCTATTGCCCGGAAGAGCGCGGCATATTTTCCTCGTTGTCCACCGAAGAAAACCTGCTGCTGCCGCCGCTGGTCTCCAGCACTGAGAAGGGCATGTCGATCGATGAAATCTATGCGATGTTCCCGAATCTGGCCGAACGCAAGAACAGCCAGGGCACGCGCCTGTCCGGCGGCGAACAGCAGATGCTGGCGGTAGCCCGCATCCTGCGCACCGGCGCCCGCCTGCTGTTGCTGGACGAGATCTCGGAAGGCCTGGCGCCGGTGATCGTGCAGGCCCTGGCGCGCATGATCACGACTTTGAAACAAAAGGGTTATACCATCGTGATGGTGGAGCAGAATTTCCGCTTTGCCGCGCCCTTGGCGGACCGCTTTTATGTGATGGAGCACGGGCAGATAGTCGAGACTTTCGCTTCTTCGGAACTGGACGAGAAGATGTCGGTGCTGAATGATTTACTGGGTGTGTAGCTAGTGACTAGTGATCAAAGTAGCGTAGCTGAACGGAAGCTGGATCAAAAAATAAGCTGTTTTAATAATTACTGGAGATGACAAATGAAAACAAAATTCAAGGCACTGACTCTCGCTGTATCCGCTGCACTGGTGGCGATCGCCGCTCCGGTTTCCGCCCAGGTTTCCGGTGACGTGGTCAAGATCGGTTTTATCACCGATATCTCCGGCCTGTATTCGGATATCGACGGCCAGGGCGGCGTCGAGGCGATCAAGATGGCGGTGGCCGATTTCGGCGGCACCGTGCTCGGCAAGAAAATCGAGGTCGTGACTGCCGATCATCAAAACAAGGCCGATATCGCCGCCAGCAAGGCGCGCGAATGGTTTGATCGCGACGGCGTGGATATGCTGCTGGGCGGCACCAACTCCGGCACCAGCCTGGCCATGTCCAAGGTAGCCCTGGAAAAGAAAAAGCCCTTCATCGCGATCGGCGCCGGCACTGCCCGCCTGACCAATGAAGAGTGCACGCCTTATACTATCCACTACGCGTACGACACGGTAGCCCTGGCCAAGGGCACCGGTTCCGCGGTGGTGAAGCAGGGCGGCAAGAGCTGGTATTTCCTGACTGCCGACTATGCGTTCGGTGCTTCGCTGGAAAGCGATACGGCGACGGTGGTCAAGGCTAGCGGCGGCACGGTGGCGGGCTCGGTCAAGCATCCTCTGTCGGCTTCCGATTTCTCCTCTTTCCTGCTGCAGGCCCAGGCTTCCAAGGCGCAGATACTCGGCCTGGCGAATGCCGGCGGCGACACCATCAACACCATCAAGGCCGCCAACGAATTCGGCGTCACGAAAACCATGAAGCTGGCCGGCTTGCTGATGTTCATCAACGACATCCATTCGCTGGGCCTGAACCTGACCCACGGCATGTATCTGACCGATAACTGGTACTGGGACCAGAATGAAGAGACCCGCGCCTGGGCCCGCCGCTATTTCGGCAAGATGAAGAAGATGCCTTCCAGCCTGCAGGCGGCTGACTACTCCGCCACCCTGCAATACCTGAATGCGGTAAAGGCGGCCGGTTCCGACGATACCGACAAGGTAATGGCGAAACTGCGCTCGATGAAGATCAACGACATGTATGCGAAGAACGGCGCCATCCGCGGCGACGGCAGCATGATCCATGACATGTACCTGATGCAGGTCAAGGCCCAGTCCGAGTCCAAGTACCCATGGGACTACTATAAAGTCGCCCAGGTCATCCCGGGCGACCAGGCATTCACCACCAAGGCCGAAACCAAATGCGCGTTGTGGAAGTAAGCGTTTCTGCTTGCTGGCGTAAAGTTTGAGCCGGTCCTAACACCTGGCGCGCTGCACTGCTCTGTCACGGCGGCGCAGTGCGCCAGTTCTTTGATGTTTCGCCCGTCTGGGTGATTTTTTTCATGAAGTCGCCATGGAAATATTTGGTATACCGCTGCAAGCGATGTTGAGCCAGTTGCTGCTGGGACTGGTGAACGGCTCTTTCTACGCGATGCTGTCGCTGGGATTGGCAGTCATTTTCGGCTTGTTGAACGTCATTAATTTTGCCCACGGCGCCTTGTATATGCTGGGGGCCTTCCTGGCCTGGATGGGCCTGAATTATTTCGGCATCAACTACTGGGTGATGCTGCTGGCAGCGCCCTTGCTGGTCGCGCTGTTCGGCATCGTGATCGAGAAGACCATGCTGCGCTGGCTGTACAAGCTGGACCACCTGTATGGCCTGCTGCTGACCTTCGGCATCACGCTGCTGCTGGAAGGCTTGTTCCGCTCTTTCTATGGCGTCTCCGGCCAGCCGTATTCGGTGCCGGACGCCCTGATGGGCGCCACCAACCTGGGTTTCATGATCTTGCCGAATTACCGCGCCTGGGTAGTCGTGGCTTCGCTGGTCGTGTGTTTTGCGACCTGGTTCGTGATCGAGAAGACCAAGCTGGGCGCCTACCTGCGCGCCGGCACCGAGAACCCCAAGCTGGTGGAAGCCTTCGGCATCAATGTGCCGCTGATGGTGACCCTGACCTATGGTTTCGGGGTGGCGCTGGCGGCCTTTGCCGGCGTGCTGGCGGCGCCGGTGATACAGGTGTCGCCGCTGATGGGCTCCAACCTGATCATCACGGTATTTGCGGTGGTGGTGATAGGCGGCATGGGGTCCATCCTGGGCTCCATCCTGACCGGCCTGGGCCTGGGCATCATCGAGGGCCTGACCCGCGTGTTTTATCCCGAACTGTCGGCTACCGTGGTGTTCATCGTGATGGCCATCGTGCTGATGATACGTCCGGCCGGTTTGTTCGGCAAAGAGAAGTGAGTAACCTGAATGGCGGCCTCTATGAATAAGAAAATTGGATACGGCATCGCGCTGCTGGCGCTGCTGGTCGCACCGCAGCTGATCTACCCGGTGTTCCTGATGAAGTTGCTGTGCTTTGCCCTGTTTGCCTGCGCCTTCAATTTGCTGATCGGCTTCACCGGCCTGCTGTCCTTCGGTCATGCGGCCTTCTTCGGCGGCGCCGGTTATGTGGCCGGCTGGGCGCTCAAATACGCCGGCTTGCCGACCGAGCTGGGCCTGGTCCTGGGTGCGGCGGCAGGCGCCGGCATCGGCCTGGTGATGGGCAGCCTGGCGATACGCAGGCAGGGCATCTACTTCACCATGATCACGCTGGCGCTGGCGCAGATGCTGTATTTCGTATTCCTGCAAGCCAAGTTCACCGGCGGCGAAGACGGCCTGCAGGGCGTCCCGCGCGGCAAGCTGCTGGGCCTGCTGAATCTGGAGTCGGACCTGAGCCTGTACTACGTGGTGCTGGCGATCGCGGTCGCCGGTTTCATGCTGATCGTGCGCACTATTCATTCCCCGTTTGGCCAGGTATTGAAGGCGATCAAGGAAAATGAGCCGCGTGCGATTTCGCTCGGCTATGACGTGGATAAGTACAAGCTGCTGGCCTTCGTCTTGTCGGCCGGCCTGGCCGGGCTGGCGGGCGCCACCAAGACCCTGGTGCTGGGCTTTGAGACGCTGACCGATGTCCACTGGACCATGTCCGGCCTGGTGGTGCTGATGACGCTGGTGGGCGGCCTGGGCACCGTGGTCGGGCCCATCGTCGGCGCGGTGATCATTATCGCGCTGGAAAACAAGCTGGGCGACCTGGGCGACTTGCTGGTGCGGCTGACCACAATAGAGTGGTTCCACTCGCTGGGCGAATCGATCACGATCGTCACCGGCCTGATCTTTATCGTCTGCGTGCTGGCCTTCCGGCGCGGCATCGTCGGTGAACTCGGCGCCTGGCTGGGCAAGCGCGCAAGCACCGGCAAATAGGCAATTCAGCAAAAGACCAACCTGGGACGCCAGCGCGTGCCCAGGTTTTTTTTCGCCCCGATTGCGTGATTGCCGGGGCGGCGCGCATCACTCGGTTTTGCAGCCGGGGCCGATTGTGTCACTATAGAGAGTAGGGCATAGCGATGCAGACAGCAACACCGGATAGCATGGCTGAACCCGATTTCTAGACTGGAATTTCCATCATGCTGCCATTGGCAAACCATTCAACTCAGGCGACCCCGCTCAGCTACCGGCCATTTGCCTTGTTCGGCAACCTGAGGGCCGGGTTGCGCGCGGCCTGCCTGTTGCGCATTCCTGCCGACGGTATTTATGCGAGCGCGACCCAGTTGGCCTTGCTGTTCTTGCTGAGCGTGCTGCTGCAATTCCTGGGCGACTATCTGCAGACCGGGAGCGGCGGGGTATTCTCGGCCTTTGGCCTGAGCGGCCTGCTGTTGAACATACCGATCGCCCTGCTGGCCGCCTGGGGCCTGTCAGCCTGCTTGCGTCGTCCGCAAGCCTTGCTGGTATTGGCGATCCTGCTGATGGCCGCCATGCTCTTCATAGACTACGGCATGGTGCTGCTGCAGTACCTGCTGGAGCAGCTGCCGCCGCTGCTGTCGTCTGCGGTGCTGCAACGCTGGTCGGCGCGCGCGCAGCGCGCCCTGGAGCACTATGGCTTCCCGTTACGACTGGTGTGGCTGGTGCTGGCCGGCGGGCTGGCCAGCGTGCGCCTGTTGCAGCTCGGCCGCCTGGCATTGCTGCCGGCCTGGGCGGCGCTGGCGCTGCTGCTGGCGCTGCCGTCGACGCAGATCTATGCAGATCGCACGCTGTGGCTGGCGCCGCACGACGACGCCGCCGACGGCGGGCAGGAGTTGCAGACCGAGGATATCTTTTACCTGCAGCCGCAAATCCTGCAGCGGCAATTGGCGGCGCTGTCGGCACAGCCTGCACCATCTGCACCATCTGCACCTGCTGGCGCCGGTATCCAGCTCTACTTTGTGGGCGTGGCCGGTTACGCGGCGCAAGACGTGTTCATGAAGGAGGTGCACTATGTGCGCCGGCTGTTCGACCGGCGCTTCAGTACGGCGGGGCATTCGCTGATGCTGATCAATAACCCGAAGACGGTCAGCGAATCGCCGATCGCCAGCGTCAGCAGCCTGCAGCAGGCGCTGAACCGCATCGGCCAGGTGATGGATAAGCGCAAGGACGTGTTGTTCCTGTACCTGAGCTCGCACGGCTCGCACGACCACAGGTTTTCACTGGAGTTCGGCGGCATGCAGTTCAATGAGCTATATCCGCAAAGGCTGCGGCAAATCCTCGACGCTTCCGGCATACGGCACCGCGTGATCGTGATTTCGGCCTGCTATTCCGGCGGCTTTATCGACGCCCTGAAATCCGACGACAGCCTGGTGATTACCGCGGCGGCGGCGGACAAGACTTCTTTCGGCTGCAGCAACGAGGCCGACTTCACCTATTTCGGCAAGGCCTATTTTGAGGAAGCCTTGCAGCAGACCGATTCCTTTATCGCCGCGTTTGACCTGGCCCGGCCCGCCATCAGCGCCCGCGAAAGCCGCCAGGGCTTTGAAAATTCCGATCCGCGCATTTTCGTCGGCGCGAACATCGCGCAGCGTTTGCAGGAATTCCAGCGCCAGCTTGCCAAGCAGGCTGTCTCGGCCCAATGACGGCCGGGCAGCCGGCCTGGCTGCCCAACTCTTACAATGCTCTTACAATGCCGCGGCGTAGATCGCGCGCGCGTCCGCCAGCTGGACGTCGCGCGGATTATTGCCGAGCAGGCGGGTTTGCAGCATCGCATCGCCGGCTAGCTGGTCCAGGTCTTTTTCCGCTATGCCCACCTGGCGCAATTGCGTCTCTATGCCGACCCGTTTGGCCAGGGCTTCCATCGCCGTGATCAGCGCGCTGCTGCGGGCCTCGGTGCTGCCCTGGGCCTCGGGCGCGATGATGGCGGCCAACTCGGCATACAGGCCGGCCGCCTGCGGCGCGTTGAAGCGCAATACATGCGGCAGCACCAGCGAGTTGGACAAGCCATGCGGAACGTGGAAGATCCCGCCTATAGGGTAGGCCAGCGCATGCACTGCGGCGCAAGGGGCGTTGGCAAAGGACTGGCCGGCCAGCATGGCGCCCAACAGCATGGCTTGCCTGGCGTCCAGATTGCCGCCGTTGCTGCAGGCCTGGTCGATGTTATTCCACAGCAGGCTCAATGCCTGCCGGGCCAGCATGTCGGACAGCGGATTCTTTTTGAGCTTGGTGGTATACGCTTCTATCGCATGCACCATTGCGTCTATACCGGTGGCGGCGGTGACCTTGGGCGGCAGGCCGGTGGTCAGCTCGGCATCCAGGATAGCGATATCGGCGTACAGCTGCGGCGCGACCACTCCCATCTTGGTGGTGGCGCCGGTGGTGACTATCGAGATGGGAGTGACTTCGGAGCCGGTGCCGGCCGTGGTCGGTATCTGGATCAGCGGCAGGCGGCCGCCTTTGACATTGCCTATGCCGTACATGGTATTCAAGGCCTGGTCGCTGCCGGCCAGCACGGCGATCAGCTTGGCCACGTCCATGGAGCTGCCGCCGCCCAGGCCCACCACTAGCTCGACTTCCTGCTGTTTGGCGTTGGCCACTGCCTGGTGCACCACCGCTTCCGGCGGATCTGCGAGCACCTCGGAAAATACCGCGACGTGTAATTGCCTGCTCTCCAGGCTGGCGATGACGGGTGCGACCAGGCCGGTTTTCATGAAGCCGGCATCGGTCACCAGCAATACCCGTTTGACGGCAGGGTAGTGCTGCGCGATCAGCTCGCCCAGTTGCTTGGCGGCGCCTATCTGGCTGACCAGGTAGGGCACGGTACGGAATTCAAAGTTGTTCATGGTCGCTCTCCTTATTAGAGCCATTGTAACAAGTCTAATGCCCGGCATCGCTTGAATAGATTTCAAGCCAACTACAGCACACAAACTTGCTATGATGCTGAAAGGGAAAATAGTTAATTCAGAACAAGTTTATAGGGCGACGATGGATTTCATATTATTAGGGCTGGCGGCTTTTTTTGCCGGTTTTGTCGATGCGGTAGTCGGCGGCGGCGGCCTGATTCAGGTGCCGGCCCTGTTTTCGGCGATGCCGAATGTGGCCCCGGCTATGTTATTGGGTACCAACAAGCTGGCCGGTATCTGGGGCACTTCGGCGGCGGCGCTTAACTATGTGAAGGCGGTACGGCTGCGCTGGGACATGGTATTGCCGGCCGCGCTGACGGCTTTCCTGCTGTCGTTTGCCGGCGCGGTAGCGGTGACCCATCTGCCGCCTACCTATTTACGCAAGGCCTTGCCCTTCATTCTGGTGGCGGTGGCTATCTATACCTTCAAGAAGAAAGACTTCGGCACTACCCATGCGCCACTGTATAGCGGCGACAAGGAAAGGCTGATGGCTATGCTGGTAGGCGGCGGGATAGGTTTTTACGATGGTTTCTTCGGTCCCGGCACCGGCAGCTTCCTGATGTTCTTGTTCGTACGCCTGTTCGGCTATGACTTCTTGCGCGCCTCGGCGGTGGCCAAGGTCTTGAATGTGGCTTGCAATGCGGCCGCGCTGTTGTGGTTTGGTTACAGTAATAATGTTATTTGGCAAGTAGGTTTAGCCATGGCGGTGTGCGGAGTGATAGGATCACTCACTGGTAGCCGCTTGGCAATAAAACACGGCAGCGGCTTCGTCCGCAAGATGTTCCTGCTGGTGGTGATCGCACTGATCCTGAAGACTAGCTACGACGCATTCTTCAAGCATTGAGAGTCTATGTTTCACGTGAAACATAGTAATAATGAATTTGAATTTCTGATGAGAGTACAGCGTGGCGTATCCCGACTGGATCATATTTCAACGCACCGAAGCGGGCAGGGCCGAAATCCAGAACAAGGAGCGCGGTCTTACCCAGAGCGAAAGGCTGGTGCTGATCATCGCCGACGGTGTCAGCTCATATGCCAACCTGCGCATCAAATTGAAAAGCCTGGTGCGCGAGCGCTTTGACAGGGCGGTGCGCAAGCTGACCGAAAAGGGTTTGCTCTACGAAGTGATGTTCCCGGAAGAGGGACAAAAACCGGATACCGTGGATCCAGAGATGATGGACAGGTTTCTAAAGCAGGAAGATGACGATCCTGTATCGATTATTTCCTTTGATCCCGACGAAGAATATGGCGACGGCAGCCTGGACCAGAATAGCGTCGCAAGGATAGCTTTGCAGAATTCGCAAACGCCGGTCAGCCAGTATCATGGTCAAAGTGATAAGCAACCGGGTGCTGCGGGGCGTCCAGCCAGGCGGCTAGAGCCGGCTTTCCCGGTCATCGACGAGCGGGTGCTGGCGGCTGCGCCAGGCGAGCAGCTTGCGCCGGTCCCCGCCGTCCCAGTCGCGGTAGTGGTGGTGGCGCCGGCGGCGGCAGTGGATTTCGGTTTGCCTGCGGCCGGGACGACGCAAGATGCGGCGCCGGTCGAGCCCGCCCAGGCCGCAATCAAACCTGCCAGCCAGCCGGCTAGCACACCAGTAAGCACACCAGTAAGCAAGCCGGCCATTGCAACTGCGGCCAAGCTAGTGTCGGTTTTTCCCGAGCCGAAGCCGCCGAAGCCGGTGCACAATCTGCCGCAAAAAGCCAAGCCCGGCATATTGGCCAAGCTGCGCCTGAACTCATCCTATATCTTGCTGTTTGCCGGGCTCAGCCTGTTTTGTGCGCCATTGCTGGCACGGTTGATGCGTTGGCTGATGATGTGATATCGCTGCCGGAGTAAAATAGTTCACATGTTTCACGTGAAACATTGGCGCTGCGGTCATCAATATTTCATGGAAATGGGCTAGGCTGGGTCTAATATTCGGCTTTGATTATTTGTGCCAGTCCAAAACAATCTATAATCGTGCCTCCCCGAGATTTATTATTGAAGTCTGCTATGTTCTATCCTAAAGAATTCGACGTGATTGTGGTTGGCGGCGGCCATGCCGGTACGGAAGCCGCGCTGGCGTCCGCCCGCATGGGCCAGAAAACCCTGTTGTTGAGCCACAATATAGAGACCCTGGGCCAGATGTCCTGCAATCCCTCGATAGGCGGGATAGGCAAGGGCCATCTGGTCAAGGAAGTCGACGCGATGGGTGGGGCGATGGCCATCGCTACCGACGAGGCCGGCATACAGTTCCGCATCCTGAATTCTTCCAAGGGGCCGGCAGTGCGCGCCACCCGTGCGCAGGCCGACCGCATCCTGTACAAGCAAGCGATCCGCAGCCGCCTGGAAAACCAGCCCAACCTATGGCTGTTCCAGCAAGCGGTCGATGATTTACTGGTAGAGGGCGATAGGGTAGTCGGCGCCGTGACGCAGGTAGGCATACAGTTCCGCGGCCGCGCCGTGGTGCTGACCGCGGGCACTTTCCTGGATGGAAAGATACACGTAGGCTTGAATAATTACTCGGCCGGCCGCGCCGGCGACCCTCCCGCCATATCGCTGTCGGCACGCCTGAAGGAATTGGCGCTGCCGCAAGGCCGCCTGAAAACCGGCACGCCGCCCAGGATAGATGGGCGCAGCATAGACTTTTCGGTGATGCAGGAGCAACCGGGCGACCTCGACCCTATCCCGGTATTTTCGGTGATGGGCAACGTCGGCATGCATCCGAAACAGCTGCCTTGCTGGATCACGCATACCAATGAGCGCACCCACGACATCATCCGCGCCGGCCTGGATCGCAGCCCTATGTACACCGGCGTCATCGAAGGGGTGGGGCCGCGCTATTGCCCCTCGATAGAAGACAAGATACACAGGTTTTCCAGCAAGGAATCGCACCAGATTTTCCTGGAACCGGAAGGCCTGACCACCAATGAGTTTTATCCCAACGGCATCTCGACCAGCCTGCCTTTCGATGTGCAGCTGGATCTGGTGCGCTCTATGCGCGGCATGGAAAACGCCTATATCCTGCGTCCCGGTTATGCGATCGAATACGACTACTTCGATCCGCGCGGCCTGAAGACCTCGCTGGAAACCCGTACCATCCAGGGCCTGTTTTTCGCTGGCCAGATCAATGGCACCACCGGTTACGAAGAAGCCGCCGCCCAGGGCATGCTGGCCGGGCTGAATGCCGCCTTGCTGACCCAGGGGCGCGATGCCTGGGTGCCGCGCCGCGACGAAGCCTATCTCGGCGTGCTGGTGGATGACCTGATTACCAAGGGTGTGCAAGAGCCTTACCGCATGTTCACCAGCCGCGCCGAATTCCGCCTCAGCCTGCGGGAAGACAATGCCGACATGCGCCTGACTGAAATCGGCCGCCAGCTCGGTTGCGTCAGCGATCAGCAATGGGCTCTGTTCGAGAAAAAACGCGAAGCCGTTTCACGTGAAATGGAAAGGCTGCGCTCGACCTGGGTCAATCCGCGCATCCTGGCCGACGTCGAAGCGGAGCGCGTGGTCGGCAAGGCGCTGGAGCGCGAATATTCGCTGGCCGATTTGCTGCGCCGGCCGCACGTCACCTATGACAGCTTGATGAGCCTGCACGGTACCGAAGGCCAGGACTTGGCCGGTCCCGGCGTCGAAGACGAAACGGTCAGGGAGCAGGTGGAAATACAGGTCAAGTATTCCGGCTATATCGACCGCCAGGCGAAAGAGGTGGAACGGCACGCGCACTATGAAAACCTGAAAATGCCGGCCGAGTTCGACTATCTGGAAGTCAGCGGCCTGTCGATAGAAGTGAAGCAAAAGCTGAACAAGCACAGGCCGGAAACCCTGGGCCAGTGCGGCCGTATTTCCGGTGTAACGCCAGCCGCGATTTCATTGCTGTTGGTACACCTGAAAAAACGCGGCTTCAAGGGCTTTGCCGCGGCTGCCGCCGAAATGGCGGCCGAGACAGGCGAGGCTACATGAGTGTATTTGACCGAGTCGCTCTGACCGCTATGCTGGCGGACGGAGTTGCAGCCATGGGTTTGCCTATCGGCAATGATCAAATCGACAAGATGATTTCCTATTTGGCATTATTGTCAAAATGGAATGCTGTGTACAACCTGACCGCCGTGCGCGACCCGCGCGAGATGGTCAGGCAGCACCTGCTGGATTCCTTGTCTGCCGCACACGCCTTCAGCGATGCGAAAAACGTCTTGGACGTAGGCGCCGGCGGCGGCTTGCCGGGCATGATACTGGCGATCACTTTTCCCGGTATGCGGGTTTCCATGATAGACACGGTCAGCAAGAAAACCGCCTTCCTGACACAGGCCAAGACTGAGCTAGGCCTGGCCAACGTCACCGTACACACCGGCCGGGTCGAAGCCTTGCAGGTGGCCCAGAAATTTGACGTGATCACCTCGCGCGCCTTTTCCGAACTGAATAATTTCGTCACCTGGTCCGGCCATCTGCTGGCCGACGGCGGGCAATTCATCGCGATGAAGGGCGTGGCCCCGGATGAAGAGATAGGGCGTTTGCCGCCGGGCTGGAAAGTAGAAGCGGTAGAACCGCTGAGCGTGCCGGGCCTGGATGCCGAGCGCCACCTGGTATACATCAAGAAAATAGCAGACTGAACCCACCCCTGGACCTTGGCTCACACAACAACATATAAAACACATGGCAAAAATCTTTTGCGTAGCAAATCAAAAGGGTGGGGTAGGCAAGACTACCACGACAGTCAACC
>JAZJYH010000019.1:0-59882 GCA_040390485.1 Pseudomonadota bacterium | reverse complement strand
ATCGGGCTTTGGATAATCCGCCGGTGGCGGGGTCGCGGTCGGATAGCTTGCCGGAGGTGAGCCTTTAGCCTTATTGAGGCTCATGGCCGTATTTGGATAGTTCTTCGTGGGTACAGGCCGGGGGTAGCCCGGCAGCTACTTACCTTTTTTGCTTCGCACCTAGGCGGCCCCCAAGAAAAGGTAAGCCAAAAAAGGCGACCGCAAGCCTCGCCCCTTCGGGGTGCCCGATTATGCGGTACAAAAAATGGGAAACGGGCGAAACTCGCCTTCGGCTCAAACACACCCGTTTCTGATCCATTTTCTGTACCGCACAATCGGCGAAGCTCCAAGCGGTTTGCAAGTCAAAAACAACCGCGACCAAGCTAACCGCTATTACGCTTCAGAGTTGCGGGTGAACTGCTCTGGTAGCGAGGCTTTTAAACCAATTTTAAAGTTCCAGCGCTATCAATTCCTGTACGGTCTGGCGGCGGCGTATCAGCTTGATGTCGTCGCCGTCGACCAGTACTTCCGGGATCAGCGGGCGCGAGTTGTAGTTGGAGGACATGCTGGCGCCGTAGGCGCCGGTGTCGTGGAACACGAACAGGTCGCCGATCTCGCAGGCCGGCAGGCCCTGGGTGGTGACCACGCCGCCATCTTCCTGGGTGAACACGTCGCCCGATTCGCACAAGGGGCCGGCTACCACGGTGGCGCGCGAAGGCGTGCTGCGGGGTGTGCCGTCCGGGGCGTGGGCGGTGATGCGGTGGAAGCTGCCGTACATGGCCGGGCGGGCCAGGTCGTTGAAGCCGGCGTCGACCAGCGCAAAGAAATTATTCCCCACCTGTTTCTGCGCGCGCAGTTCGGACACCAGCATGCCGCTTTGCGCCACCAGGAAGCGGCCCGGTTCTATCTCCATCTTGATCGCATGTCCGAGATAGGCTTCAATATCCTTCCTGGCCTTGTCCCAGATCTCGAAATAGTGATCGGTATCGACTTCGGCTTCGCCGTCGCGGTAGGGGATCGACAAGCCGCCGCCTATCGAGATGGCAGTCAGGTCGCGGCCGCAAGCCTTGACCTGCTGTAGCATCGCTTCGCATACGCTTTGCAGGTGGTCGTAGTCGACCCCGGAGCCTATGTGCATGTGCAGGCCGATCAGGCTCAGATCATATTGCTGGATGATCTGCATGGATTGCTGCAATTGTTCAAACCAGATGCCGTGCTTGCTTTGCTCGCCGCCGGTATTGGTCTTGCGGCTATGGCCGTGGCCAAAACCGGGATTGATGCGCAGCCATACCGGATGGCCCGGGTGCGCCTGCCCCAGTTGCTCCAGCATCTGCGGCGAACCGCAGTTGACCGGGATATTCAATTCCACCACGCGTTTCAGCGCATGCCGGTCCAGCAGGTCGGCGGTGAACACGATGGGCGCATGCTGGATATCGCCGGGCTGGAAGCCGGCCACCAGCGCCCGTTCCACCTCGCCCAGCGAGACCGAGTCCACCAGCACGCCTTCTTCCTTCATCAACTTCAGCAAGTGGATATTCGACGAGGCCTTCTGGGCAAAGCGGATCACGTCAAACTTGCGCAGGCGGGCGATTTGCCGGCGGATGACCGCGGCGTCGTAAATCCAGCAAGGGGTTTGATATTGCTCGGCGATGCGGCTAATCTGCGCGGTAGTTGTCATGGCGGTCTTTAATTTGTATATGGTTGGAATCTACTTATAATGTAACAAGCAATAAGCACAAGTTGAATGGGCTTCCATAAGCAAAAGGTTCAATTACACAGGATTTGAGTTGAAATCAGCCGGATTATCTTATGAATCAAAAAATAGACAGCTTTGACCAGAAAATCCTGCAATTATTGCAACAGGATGCCCGCATGTCGCATGCAGAAATCGGCCGCCAGGTGCACCTGAGCCAGCCGGCGGTGTCCGAGCGCATCAAGCGCCTGGAAAGCGCGCAGGTGATACGGGCTTATAAGGCAGACATCAATCCCAAGGCGCTGGGCTACCAGATTACTGCGATGATACGCCTGTCCACCCAGCAGGGGCGGCCGTATGCGCAATACGTGGCGGCCTGCCCCGAGATTATCGACTGCTATACGGTGACCGGGGAAGACGGCGCCGTGATGCGGGTGCTGGCCACCGATGTCGAGCATTTGCAGCGCATCATCAATGAGCTGAATAATTTCGGTTCGACCTCGACGGCCATCGTGCTGACCACCCATGTTGCCGGAAAGGCCATTACCGCGCCGCCTGTCCAGCCTGCCCCGCATGCCGACGGAACTCATACAATTTGATTCGGTCGTATAATGCGGAATACCTCATTGCACCACCTATTGGAATACCCATGCTAGCGCCATCCTCTCCCCGCAAATTCATGATCTTCTCGGTACTCGCCGCCGCTGCGCTGATTGCGCTGGCAGTACTGTTCTATTTCTCGTTGTCGAACAAGCCGCAGGCGCCGGAAGTCACCTTCGTCAACTTGAAGGGTGAAAAAATCACGACCCAGAGCCTGCGCGGCAAGGTGGTGATGGTGAATTTCTGGGCCACTTCCTGCTCCACCTGTGTCGCCGAAATGCCACGCATGGTGGAAACCTATAATAAATACAATAAGCAGGGGCTGGAGTTTGTCGCTGTGGCGATGCAGGGCGATCCGCCTAACTATGTATTGAACTACACCGAAACCCGCAAGCTGCCGTTTGATGTCGCGCTCGATACCCAGGGCCTATTGGCCAAGGCCTTCGGCGAAGTCAGAATGACGCCGACCACCTATGTGATAGACAAGCACGGCAATATCCTGAAGCGCTACCTGGGCGAACCGTCTTTCCCGGAATTGCACAAATTGCTGGACCAGGCGCTGGCGGCGGCTTAAACAAGTACGCCGCCGAATATTGTTGAGATTCCGTATAAAAGCCGCTTCATCTGCACGATGAAGCGGCTTTTTAGTTTTTAGCTACTCGTTATTGAATTGTAATAAATACGATATTTGAAGGAAATATATGAGAATGCCTGCATTCAGGAAGATCTGGGTTTTGCTTGGAAGCTTGTTGTTTGCCACGGCTGCAAGTGCCCAGGTCACGGTCACCAAGATTGACGATAATACGACCCGGGTTGAAATTAGAGTAGCTCATGCTCACTGGGCCAAGCCCGTTGTCGAAACGTATAAAATACAGTGCCCTCATGTGCTGTATGAATTAGAACTCACGCTTGAGCCCAAAAAATTGATTTTGCACACGCAAAATGAGGGGGCATCGATAACGACGGATTTGTCGGACACCCAGCTATTAAAGGATTGGCGCAATGGTCGCTATGTCTGGACGCCGGTATTTCTCTGCCTGGAAGATATTCTACAATTTCATTTGCAAGGGATAGACCTGAACGAGGGAAGAAATAATCTAAAGATAGTGAGTGCCTACAGCGAAATTGTGCAAGATGGGAAGCTCGCTCATTATGAAACAGTCAGGGATGAACCCCGGGATCATTTATTCCGCTACTAAACTTCTTCATATTTCTTGGCTATATCAGCAGGCACAGTGAGGCCGCAGTTTGCGGCCTTCTTAATTTTTACAGGCTGCGCTTGGGGAACAGCTTTCTCACCACATCGTCCACATAGGTAAACACCACCGGTATCACCAGCAGGCTCAGCAAGGTGGATGTAATCAGGCCGCCTATCACGGCGATTGCCATCGGCGCGCGAAAGCTGGGGTCTATGCCTATGCCCATCGCGATCGGCAGCATGCCGGCGCCCATCGCGATGGTGGTCATCACGATAGGGCGGGCGCGCTTGTGGCCGGCGTCCAGCAAGGCTTCCATGCGCGTCATGCCTTCGCGGCGGGCGACGATTGCATACTCCACCAGCAGGATGGAATTCTTGGTGGCGATACCCATCAGCATGATCAGGCCTATCAGGGACGGCATGGAGAAGGCGCTATGCGTCAGCAGCAGTGCGACAAAGGCGCCGCCTATCGACAGCGGCAGGGCCGCCAGGATGGTCACCGGCTGCATGAAGTCGTGGAACAGCAAGACCAGCACCATGTAGATGCACAGCACGCCGGTCAGCATCGCCAGGCCGAAGCTCAGGAACAGGGTGCCCATCTCTTCGGCATCGCCTATGATCACGCGCGAGATACCGGCCGGCAGGTTTTTCACGCTGGGCAGGCGGTCGGCCGCGTCGCTGACCTCGCCCAGGGTCAGGCTGTTCAACTCGACGTCGAAGGTCACATTGCGCGAGCGGTCCAGCCGGCTGATCTGGGTCGGGCCGCTGCCCAGGCTGATGTCGGCCACCTGGCCCAGCATCACATGGCCGGTCTTGGACGGCACCGACAGGCGCGACAATTGTTCCAGGTCGGTACGCGCCGAGCCCGGGAAGCGCACGACGATAGGGATCTGGCGCTCCGGCAAATTCATCTTGGGCAGTGCCACGTCATAGTCGCCGACGGTGGCGATCCGTATCGTTTCCGCGATCGCCGTGGTGGTGACGCCGAGGTCGGCGGCGCGCGCAACGTCGGGGCGGATAATCACTTCGGGCCGGATCAGGCCGGCGCTGGAACTGACCGAACCTATGCCGGGCAGGGTGCGCAAGTCGCGCTGCACGAGGTCGGCCACATTATTCAGGGTATCGACGTTCTCGCCTATCAGCACCAGCTGGTATTTCTCGCCGGTATTGCCCAGGCCTATCGTGGTGCGCACGCCGGGCAGGGCCTGCATCGCTTCGCGGATGTGCGACTCTATCGCGGTCTTGGTTTCCTTTCTTTGCGAGCGCGGCACCAGGGTCAGCGTCAGGCTGGCCTTGTTGACCGAGCTGACGCCGCCGGCGGTGAACGGGTCGCCGCCGGCGGTGCCGCCGCCGACTGCGGTATACACCTTGATGACGTCCTTGCGGCTGGCCAGCAATTTCCTGGCGCGCTCCGCCATGGCCAGGGTTTCGGCATAGGTGCTGCCGGGCGCCAGTTCCAGCTTGACCACGGTTTGCGATCTGTCGTCGGCCGGCACGAAGCCGGTCGGCAATAGGGGCACCAGCGCCAGCGAGCCGACGAAAAACAGCACCGCCATCAGGGCGGTCCAGAAGCGGTTTTGCAGGCACCAGTGGGCGGCGCGCATATACAGCCGCATCATGCTGCTGTCTTTTGCTTCGCCGTGGAAGATCGGTTTCAGCATATACGCCGCCATCATCGGCGTCAGCAGGCGCGCCACCAGCAGCGAGGCCAGCACCGCCAGCGAGCAGGTCCAGCCGAATTGCTTGAAGAACTTGCCGGCCACGCCGGTCATGAAGGCCGTCGGCAAGAACACCGCGACCAGGGTGAACGTGGTGGCGACCACCGCCAGGCCTATCTCGTCGGCGGCTTCCATCGCCGCCTGTAGCGGCGTCTTGCCCATGCGCAGGTGGCGCACGATGTTTTCGATTTCGACGATGGCGTCATCGACCAGGATGCCGACCACCAGCGCCAGCGACAGCAGGGTCACCGTATTCAGCGTGAAATCAAACAGATACATGCCGAGGAAGGTCGGGATCACCGACAAGGGCAGCGCCGCGGCGGACACCAGCGTGGCGCGCCAGTCGCGCAGGAACCACCAGACCACCAGCACCGCCAGCACCGAGCCTTCCAGCAGCAAATACATGGAACCGTTAAAGGATTCCTGCACCGGCTCCACCATGTTATAGGCTTCATCGAACTTCAGGTCGGGCTGGGTCGCGCGCAGTTTTTCCAGCGCTTCGCGCACGCCTTTGCCCACCGTGACTTCGCTGGCGCCCTTGCTGCGGGTAATTTCAAAACCGACCACCGGCTTGCCGTCCAGCAGCGCGATCGAGCGCCGCTCGGCGACCGTATCCCGCACGCTGGCGATTTGCCCTAGCTGCAGGCGGCGGCCGTCATGCAGCGACAGTTCCATGGCCGCCAGCTCATGTGCGCTGGCGACGTTGGCAATGGTGCGCACGGTCTGCTCGCCATTGCCCAGGTTGGCGCGGCCGCCGGACGCATCTTTTTGCACTTGCAACAGCTGGCGCGAGACTTCGGCCGCCGACACATTCAGCGCCGCCATCCTGGCCGGGTCCAGCTCCACCAGCACTTCGCGATTGACGCCGCCCACCCGCGCTACCTTGCCTATGCCGCGCACCGCCATCATGGCCTTGGTCACCTGATTGTCCACCAGCCAGGACAGGCCTTCTTCATCCAGCTTGGAGGAGCCCACCGTATACACCAGGAAGGGCACGCCGCTGAACTCCACCTTGCCGATCACCGGGTCCTTGGCGTCGCCCGGCAATTCGCCGCGTACGGTGCTGACTGCATTGCGGACGTCGTCCATCGCTTCTATGATGGATTTTTCCAGCACGAACTGCACCATGATCAGCGACTGGCCGTCCTGCACCGTCGAGTAGATGTGTTTCACGCCTTGCAGGGCGGCTGCCGCATTTTCTATCTTGCGGGTGATTTCACTCTCTATTTGCGCCGGCGCGGCCCCTGGCAATACCGTGGTGATGGTCACCATCGGCAGCTCTATGTCGGGGAAATCCTGCACCTTCATATTGTGGAAACCGATCAGGCCGGCCAGCGTCAGCAGTATGAACAGCAACACCGCCGGTATCGGGCTCTTGATCGACCATGAAGAAAAATTGATCATGTGGTCGGCCCGCTCATTTCACTGCCGCCTTTTGCGTTTCCCTGGCAACTTCCCGGTTCGTGATGGCCCTGGCCTTGCCCGGCTTGTCGCCCGCGGTACTGAGCGTACTGGCGCTTGCCGCTGCGCTGGCGACCACCCGCACGGTATCGCCATCGGCCAGGAAGCCGGCGCCGCTGTCGACCACTCTGGCCTCGGCTGGCAAGCCGCTCAGGATCTCGGTGCGGCCATTCTGGGTACGGCCCTGGCTGACGCGCAACTGCCTGATCTTGCTATTGGCGTCCACCACAAACACGTTGGCATAGCCATCCCTGATCACCACCGCATTGGCCGGCACCGACAGCGCGCTGCTGTCGCCCAGGATGAATTCACCCTTGGCAAACATGCCGGATTTGACATTCTTCATTGCCGCCGCAGTATCGACCAGGTCGACATACACCAGCGCCTTGCGGGTTTGCGGATCGACCGTGGGCGCCACCATCCTGAGCTTGCCGCTGATACTGTTGTTGTCGGCGGAAAAAATGCGTACCGCTTGCCCGGGCGCCAGCTTGCCGGTTTCTTCCGCGGTGACCTCGGCCCTCCATTCCAGCCGGCCCTGGCGTATCAGACGGAACAATTCCTGGCCGCCGATGGCGATCGCGCCGACGGTCGCGGTGCGGGAAGAGATGATGCCCTCATCCGGCGCCACGATGCGGGTATGCTGCAGGCGCAGGTGGCCGCTCTGCAGCGCCGCCTTGGCCGCGGTCAGCCTGGCTGAGGCGGTGTTCCTGGCGGTCGCATACTGGCTGATCTGCTGCACGCTCATTGCTCCGCTGTCCTTCAATTGCAGGGCGCGCCGGGCATTGCTCTGCGCCTCGGCCAGGGTGGCTTCGGCTTCCGCCACGGCAGCATTTTGCTGGGCGACCTCGGCCTGGATGCTGTCCTCGGCAAATTTGGCCAGCAATTGTCCGCGTTTTACCTGGTCGCCCACCTGCACCAGCAATTCGCTCAGGCGTACCCCATTCAGTTCCGCGCCTATGATGGATTCCTGCCAGGCAGCCACGCTGCCGTTGGCGGCCATGGTCGAAGTCCAGGCGCTGCTCTGGACAGGCGCCAGCGTGACGGTCAGCGCGGGACGGGCAGTGCCCCCGGCACCGTTGCCGGCAGTCGTGGCAGTCGTGGCAGTCGTGGCAGTCGTGGCAGTCGTGGCAATCGCGCCAGACACAGAGGCAGCAGTCGCGGCGGATGCAGAGTTCGCTGCCGGGGTAACCGCGGCACTGGCGCCGACGGTTTCAGCCGGCGTATCTTTCTTGAAAACCAGGAACCCGGCCACCAGCAATGCGAGCACGCCCGCGGCGCCGATTGCCAGTGCATGTTTAGGTTTGTACTCCATGTGCCGACTCCAGTATGTCTGTTTTTAGCCGATTCCCAGTCCGCCGACCCGCCGCATAGTGCATTAGTACATGCGGGGCCTGGTCTTGAAACCGGCTCTATTTATCTTCTTTGTCCGGCGCCTCTGCCTGCCAGTCGCCGCCTACCGCCTTGTACAAGCCTATCCAGGCGCTGGCCTGGTCGCGCTGCAGCGCCAGCTTCTGGTGCTGGCTGATCAATTGCTGGCGCCTTACTTCTTCCCGGTCCAGTACGCTGTAGCTGCCGACCCTGAGGCCGGCTTCGCTGGCTTCCATCGCGATGCCGCGCGACTCGTCTATGGTTTGCTGTTGCTGCAGGTTTTTGTTGGCCGCGTCCAGCCTGATCAGCGACTCTTCCACTTCCTTGACGGCGAGCAGTGTCCTTTGCTTGAAGCCGGCCAGCATTTCCTCATAGCGGGCGTTGGCATTGTCTACCGCCGCCCTGCGGCTGCCGGCATCAAACAGGGGCAGGTCCAGGGTAGGACCGAAGAACCAGCTATTGCCCTGCTGGGTCTGGCCGTTGATGCGAAAGCTGTAGCTGCCTATCGAGCCCATCAGCGACAGCGAAGGGTAGCGCCTGGCTTCTGCCACGCCTATTTCGGATGCCGCCGCGCTCAGGTTTTGCAGTGCCGCGCGCAAGTCGGGGCGCTTCAGCAGCACCTTGGCCGGCAGGCTTTCCACTACAAAGCTGGCCGGCTGCGGGATTTGTCCGGTGCGCGCCGCCAGCACGCCGCGCAATTCAGATTCAGGTACGCCGCTCAATATCACCAGCGACTTCAGGGTTACTGCGCACTCGGTTTTCTGCTGCTGCAGCTGGGTCAGCGCATTCGCCAGCAGGGTATTGCTTTGCGCCAGCTCCACCGCCGAAATGAAGCCCGCGCTGGTTCTTTGCTGCAACAGCTTCTGGCTCAGGGTGTGCGAATTCACCATGCTTTGCACTATCTGCTGCTGTGCTTCGCTGGTGCGCAGCGCGATATAGGCATTGGCCACTTCAGCCGCCAGGCTGATCCTGGCGTCCTGCCACTCGCTCTCGCGCGCCTCCAGCCTGGCCAGCAGGCCACTGCGCGCGGTCGACACGGCGCCGAATAAATCGATTTCCCAGCGCGCATCCAGGCCCGCTATCGCATAAGTCTGTTTGACCGGCGGCGGTTGCAGGGGGCTGCGGGTGCTGGCATAGGCAGCTTTCAGGTCTACTGCGGGCCACAAGGCTGCCCCTGCTGCCGTAGCCTCGGCGCGCGCCTGCGCAATACGGGCGGCGGCCTGCGCCAGGCTGGTATTGTTTTGCAGCGCTTGCGCCTGGATCTCGGTCAGCGCACGGTCGCCCCAGGCGGCCCACCATAGCGCCAGGCTGTGCGGCTCCGCGTCCGGGTCTACGACTGAGGGCGCCTCCCATGCCGGTGCGGGATTGAGCAATGCCTGCGGGTCAGGGCGAGGCGTGATCACCGAACAGCCGTGCAAAGCCGTCAACGCCAAGGCCAATATTGCCAAGCGGCAATGTAGTCGTGGCATCTTTAGCTGCATGAACAGCTTTCGCGCTGAAAATGCTCACACCTAGGGCTCCACGGGGGGATTTGCATGGGGATTCTGTTGCCAGTATTAAATATTTAACCATAATACCGATACAGGACGACCGTCAATCATATTCGTCTGCTAATGCCTATGCTCTGGTGTGAATACAACTGATCTCGGCGGTTTGAGCCGAAAGCCGCCGTTTGCGGCTTATTTGGCGCAAAAAAACAAAGCCCGACAACAAGATTATTTATTGTTGACGGGCAATATTCTGGAAGGAAGCGGGCCGGACATCCGGCGGAGCACTGGCTTGCTAGCTTTTCAGGGTCTTTAGTTGCTCTTCAGCATCGGATTTCATTTTCTTCCTGAGTTCGGGCTTCAAGGCCAGCGCCTTTTCATACGCCGCCACCGCCTTGGTTTTTTCGCTGGTAGCCTGGTAGCACTGGCCCAGCCGGTAATACAAATACGAGCGGGTATCTATGGCGAGCGCCTTTTCAAACAAGGGAATGGCGTCTTTATGCCGGCCTTGCTCTTGCAGGTTGCGGGCCTGGCCGTAGGGGCCGACTTCGCTGTCGGGGAAACGCTGCTGCACTTCGCGGAACACGCGCTCGGCATCTGCGTACTTCTTGTGCTGGATGTAGTTGTAGCCTACGCTGGCCAGCAGGCCGCGTTGCATATCGGCCAGCGATTGCGAGCCTGCGGTATTGACGGCCAATAAATCGGTCTCTGCCTTGGCGGTTTTGTCGTCGTCCAAGTCCAGGTTTACTTGCAGCAATTTGCCGGCGGCAGGATTGATTTTTGCGGTGTCGGCCACCAGGGTTTGCGCCTTGCCCTTGCCGCCGCCGACGATGCCGGGAGCCTGCATATAGAATTGCATCAGCGAAGAGCGGGCGTCATAATTCCTGGGATCCAGTTCTATCGCCTTCAGGAAGGCGTCGCGGATTTTGCCGGCATAACCGATCGCCGACATGATGCCGGCACTCACGGCCTTGGTGCCGAGTACATTGCCCAGCGCTTCATGGCATTCCGATCTGTCCGGATGGGCGGCGATGCATTGCTCGGCCAGCTTGGCGGCTTCGTCGATGCGGCTTTCCCTGCCTTCGATCAGGATCAGTTCGGTCCTGGCGATCAGCGCATCGGCATTGTTCGGTTCTGCCGCCAGTTTGGCGCTGACAGCGCGCTCCACCTCGGCATACTTCCTGGCCTTGATCTGCGCCGTATATTCATGCGCGGAGACAGACTGCGCTGCGCACAGCAGGCCCAGGCCGGCGACGGCAAGCGAGGACAGCTGGGATGCTTTTAAAAAGATAAATTTCATACGGTCTCTTTATCGTAAAAGGGCGAAGGAGTAATTTTGCCGGGGCGGGAACTCAAAAGCAGGCGCCATTCCCGGGGATGCTCGGGAGCGGGCTTTCGGGTAACAACGCGCGAAGCGGAAAAACAGTTGACCAGGAGATAATAAAATTCCGGCAAGCCTGTTTGCCCGGCTTTGACATCTCAGCGGCCGATATCCCTGGCCATGCTTTGCTGCAGGCTGAGCAGCGGATGCTGGTTAACCCGGATCAGGCCGCGTTGCGGCCGGTCCAGGTCCAGGATGGAAAAAATCACCAGCGATACCAGCAAGGCAAAGGTGCAGGTTGCAAACAGGTTGCGATGGCCTATCGCTCCGCAGGCATAGCCGCTCAGGGCGCCGGTCAATAGGGCCGAGACCAGCAATAGCCAGATCACCGATTCCGGCACATGGTTTTCGCCGGCATCGCTTTGCTCCGAACTGACATCTATCATATCGTTCAAGGCCGCCACGAACAGCGAGTTGTTGATCGCTTTTTCGCGCCTTAGTTCGGCGCTGGCGATGGCCCAGATCTGCTGCTGCAGCGCCTCGGTCTGGCCGGCGACCTGTTTGATCCTGGCCCTGTCTATGCCGCTCCGGTAGCTGGACAGGCGAACATCAACATACTGCTGCAATAATTTCTTGACAGGAGCGCGCACGGCATCGCCCAGCAGGTCGGTGCGCAGATAGGTCGTGCCTATCGCATTGGCCTCCTTCAGGATCACGCCCTTGCGCAAATCGTAGCGGGCCGAGGCCATCGCGAACGAAAACGCCAGCAGCAAGCCAAGCAAGGCCAGGGCCGCACCCATCAGGGTAGAGAACACGCTGCTGGAGCGCTCGTATTCCACAGGGTCGCTGCGCCGGCCAAAGCGGTAGCCGGCTTCGATGGCGGCCAGCAGCAAACATAAGAGCACCAGTGCGACTTGCCAGGCGTCGATAGAGTACAGCACTTCCATGCATGTTTCCTTTTTTCAAATGATCTAAGTGCGCCGCTCAATGCGGATTTTCTTCGTCGGGCGTGGTGGCCGAGGGCGCGACGCTGAGTACCGGTTCCGGGTCTTTCGGCGGGAAAAAGAAATCGCGGGCGCCACTACGGAAGCGCTGCAAGATCATCCAGGCCAGCTTGCCGCCGCGGCCGAAGCTGACCCGCCTGGAGCGTAGCGCCACCAGCAAGGCCAGGCTGAAGCTGACACCCAGGTTCACCATGCCTATCAGCATGATGCCGCTCAACGCATACACAGCCATTTGCCAGCTGATCTGGTGGTCCAGGCCGACCAGCGCGAAGGCAAAATTGGCGCTGGAGAAAGTGATGTGGCGTATATCTATCGGCAGGCCGAAGAAGGCGCCTAGCTGGCCTATGGTGCCCA
Source organism: Pseudomonadota bacterium (assembly GCA_040390485.1). Taxonomy (GTDB): domain Bacteria; phylum Pseudomonadota; class Gammaproteobacteria; order Burkholderiales; family Burkholderiaceae_D; genus Undibacterium. The sequence continues at coordinate 47,699 of JAZJYH010000019.1, read as the reverse complement.
GCATCACGCCGAAGAAAAAATTACCGGCCAGCGCACCGAGGTTGTTGCCTATGTATTCGGTGATGCGGGTCAGCCTTTCCTCGCCGAGCAGTTTTCTCAGCCATCCCAGTTGCCGCAGGCGCCCTGGAATATTGCCGTAGCTGGCCTTGTTGTCGTAGTAACCGGAAATCAGGCCGGACAGGAACAGGCAGACGCCGGCGATCGCCGCATGCGGCAAGGCCAGGCTGTAGAGCGGGTCTATGTCTTCCAGCAAGTGGCGGGCTTTGTCCGGCGTCACCAGATGGCTGCCGTAGATGCCGTACCAGGCCCAGGCTATCGCGTATGCGGTCGGTATCGCCAGCGCCACATTGCCGACGATGGCGATAAACTGCGAACGCAGCACCCGCACCACCAGCTCCACCAGCTCATGCAATTTTTCCTTGCCTTCGTCGATGGACTTGGCGATCAGCGCGGCCGTCATCGCCGGCTGCTTGGTGGCGACCGTGAAGTGCAGCACGTGGATCAGCATGAAACCGAAAGAATAATTCAGGCTGTACAGCAGCGCGTAGCCGAAGGGCGCCAGCAGCAGCTTGCCGAACAGTATCTTGATCATCGCCATGAAGCCGACGATGAAACCGGCGCCTAGTGCCGAACGCATCATTTCCAGCCATTCGCTACGGCTATTGGTGACGTAGTGTTCGCCGCTGCGGCCCGCCCTTTCTGTCATCTGCAGCGAGAGCAGCTCGGTATTGGTGCGTATCAGGTCGCTCAGACTGCTCTTGAGGTTGTCGGCGGCCACCAATTCTTTGAGGCAGCGCACGCTGATCAGCATCGCCTCCTCGCTGCTCGCGCTGTCCAGCAAATCCAGTAGCATGCGCAAGCGCTCTATGCTTTGCGTCAGGCGCAGCAGCAGGCGGGTCAGGCTGACCGACACGCCCTGGGTCGCTGCGTTGCGGCGTATCTTGACGATGATCTCTTCGCATTGGGTCAGCAGCACCTCGACGTGCAAGCCGTCCTCGCGTTCGGACTTCCTGTCCACCAGCCAGGTGCCATATTTTTCTACATAGTCGTTGATCTCGTCGTTCTGGCGCAGGAAAGGCGATTCGAAGCGCTCTATGTCCGGGTGGTTACGGACCAGTTCGGATTCCAGGCCGATCGCGGTGATGCGGTAAGACAAGACCTGGATCGCGCTCAGGATTTCCTGCGTGACGCTGACATACACCGGCAGCAAACTATTGACCCGGAAGCCCAGCGAACTGAACAGTCCGGCCCAGGCCGCATCGCTGACTGCGCTGACCCAGCGGTGGTCATCCTCGCGATCGAACAGCAGGCCGAACACGTCTTTCAGGTAGTCATCATTGATCAGCGGCGGCAGCCATTTTTCGGTCAGGCGGTGCCAGCCCGCGCCCCAGAAACCCTGATTTTGCGTGATGCCGGTGTCGGTCAGCAGATGCACCAGCTTGCGTGTCACGATCACATTGGCGATATATTCGCGTACTGCTTCGGCCCATGAGGGGTGCTGGTCCAGCACATAACACAGGGCGCGGATATTATCGGTGGCGCCGGCCGCATCATGGGATTTGCGCGGCCGTATCCTGGCGATCAGCTCGCGTAACAGGCTAAGGTCGCGATGGGGTGTGGCTTGCGCATTGCTTTCAGTAATGCGGATGAGGACGTCATCTATGGACAATATTGCTCTCCTTCTTGGTCCTGTTCGGGCTCACTGAGATGAGCCCTGGTGGATTTTAATTCATTTTCTGCAACAGATGGACTTTGTCGCCAGCCCTGAGGTTCCGCCTCTCCGCTAAATTTGCGAAATGTTTACGCTTGGGGTGCTCGCATCTGGATGGCCCGGGGCGGTAGCGGTCACTATGGTAAAGTGGCGCCTTGTTCATAAATTAGCAGGTCGACTCGTTGGATAATTTTTTGCTGGTGATTGCTGCCCTGTTTTTGGTGGTGCTCAATGGATTTTTTGTGGCCGCTGAATTCGGCCTGGTCAAATTGCGCCAGACGCGCGTACGCGCGATTGCCAAGTCGAGCGGCATGCGGGGACGGATACTGGCCACCGTGCATCAACACCTGGATGCCTATTTGTCCGCCTGCCAGCTGGGGATTACGCTGGCCTCGCTGGGCCTGGGCTGGATAGGCGAGCCGGCCTTTGCGCGTTTGCTGGAACCTTTTCTGTCTGCAATCGGCGTTACCTCGGCTGAACTGATACACGGGATTTCTTTCTTCTTCGCGTTTTTCGTCATCTCCTTCCTGCACATCGTGGTCGGTGAGCTGGCGCCGAAATCGATGGCGATACGCATGCCGGAAAAGGTGTCCCTGTGGACCGCGCCTGCCCTGTACCTGTTTTACTGGACCATGTATCCGGCGATCTGGACCCTGAACTGGAGTTCCAATAGAGTCTTGAGCTGGATAGGGCTGGACGCCCATCACGGCGCCGACGCCCACTATTCGCCGGACGAATTGAAGCTCATCCTGCGCACCAAGCATCCGGGCGAGAAGCTGGTCAGCGATGAACGCAGCATCATGGCGCAGATGCTGGATTTTGCCGACCTGGAAATCTCGGACCTGATGCGTCCCATCAATGAAGTGGTGGCGCTGTACAAGGACAAGTCGCTGGAAGAAAACATGCAGACCGCCTACCGCAACCGTTTCAGCCGCTACCCCTACTTTGACAGCGACGGCCAGACCGTATTGGGCATGTTGCACCTGAAGGACCTGTTCCTGGCCCGGCAAGGCAACAAGCCTGTGGATGACCTGGGCAAGCATCTGCGCCAGGTCGAGTTCGTGCCGCCCAGCATGCCGGCGCTGGAGCTATTCCGCCGCTTTCGTAAAGGCGCACCGCATTTCGCGATCGTCGGCTACAAGGGCAGCAAGCCGGTCGGTTTCCTGACCCTGGATAACTTGCTGAGCGCGCTGGTAGGCCAGATCCGCGATGAATTCAGGCAGAATGAGAACGACTGGAGCACGCAGGACGACGGCACCCTGCTGGGCAAGGGCAGCCTGCCTCTGTATACCCTGGGCACAGCGCTGGGCATAGAGCTCGATAGCGAAGAGGTCGAATCCATAGGCGGCTTGATCATGCACCAACTGGGCGACCTTCCCGAAGAAGGGCAGAAGGTAGAGTTTGAGCAGTTCGACGCCGTGGTCAAGAAAATGAACGGCCCGCGCATCGTGCTGGTGCGCATCTACCCAAAACTGAAGCATTAGTCACTTCAGGCTAAGGATTTCTACAAGCCGTTCAGCGGTATCTTCAGGTAGCGCATGCCGTTATCCTCGGCCGGCGGAAATTCGCCGGCGCGGATATTGACCTGCACCGCCGGCAAGATCAGCGTCGGCATTCCCAGGCCGGCGTCGCGCTTGCTGCGCATCGCGACGAATTCCTGTTCGCTGACGCCGTCCCTGACATGGATATTCGCCTCCCTCTGTGCTCCTACCGTGGTTTCCCAGGTCGCCGGCCTGTGCGTCGGCGGATAGTCGTGGCACATGAACAGCCGGGTCGGCGCCGGCAAGGACAGCAAGCTGCGGATAGAGCGGTACATGCTATGCGCGTCGCCGCCCGGGAAATCGCAGCGCGCGGTGCCGACATCGGGCATGAACATGGTGTCGCCGATAAATACCGCGTCGTCTATCTGATAGGCCATGTCGGCCGGCGTGTGGCCGGGCACGAACAAGGCCCGCGCCGTCAATCCACCTATCCGGAATTCCTCATTCTCGGCAAACAAGTGGTCGAATTGTGCGCCATTGGGGATGAACTCACGCTCCAGGTTAAACAGGGCTTTGAAATTTTCCTGTACCTGGCGTATGTGTTCGCCTATCGCGATCTTGCCACCCAATTCCTGTTTCAGGTAGTGCGCTGCCGACAGATGGTCTGCGTGCGCATGGGTTTCCAGTATCCAGTCCACGCCCAGCGCGTATTCTCTGACGTAGGTGACCAGCCGGTCGGCCGCCTCGGTGCTGGTGCGCCCCGACTTGGGGTCGTAATCCAGCACCGGGTCGATGATCGCGGCCCGGCCACCGGCCTGGTCGTAGACCACATAGCTGACGGTGCTGGTGACAGTGTCGAAGAAAGCCTTGATCTGAGCTTGCATAGGGATGCCCATGTTGAAAGTCCGGTTTCAATATTATATTGAAAAATATAATATCATGTAATATAGTGTTTGCCAAAGTAGCGCCTGCTGCACTTATGGAATGCCATGGATATCACTGCACCCTCTCACGAAATAGCGCCGATGCGCGCCGCCGCCGCCGAGGCCAGCACGGTGCTGGCTGCACTGGCCAACCCTGACCGCCTGCTATTGCTATGCCAGCTCAGCCAGGGCGAACAAGCCGTCGGCGAACTGGAAGACAAGCTGGACATACGCCAACCTACCTTGTCGCAGCAACTAGGCGTGTTGCGCAACCAGTCGCTGGTCAATACCAGGCGCGATGGCAAGCGTATTTTTTATTCGGTGGCTGATCCCAGGATATTGATCCTGCTCACTACGCTGTACGAACTGTATTGCCCGAAAGAGTAGTAAAAATAGTAATCTCAGTCAATCTCTAAGCATCTTTAACAGCAAGACTCTCACAGCAAGACTCTCGATAGCGGAGAAATACCATGGATATAGCCTGGAGCAATTTCACCCCCTATAGCGCCTTGGCGGGTGGCGCGCTGATCGGCCTCGCCACCGCCGGCTTGCTGCTGATCAACGGGCGGATCGCCGGCATCAGCGGCATAGTCGGCGGCTTGTTGCGGTCAGGTAATGACAGGCGCGGCTGGCGGATCGCCTTCGTGCTTGGGCTTCTGGCGGCGCCATTGGCGTACCGCTTATTCGCCACGCTGCCGGCCAGCCGGGTCGACGCTTCCTGGCCCGTGTTGGTGGTGGCCGGCCTGCTGGTCGGCTTCGGTACCCGCTACGGATCGGGCTGCACCAGCGGCCACGGCGTCTGCGGCTTGTCGCGGGGCTCGGAACGCTCACTGGTTGCCACGCTGGCATTCATGGCGGCCGGCTTCGTTACCGTGTATCTGGTGCGTCATAGTCTGGGAGCATGATCATGAATATGCTGTTTTCGGCCCTGGCGGGCCTGTTATTCGGCCTAGGCCTGATACTGGCCGGCATGGCCAATCCGGCCAAGGTGCTGGGTTTCCTCGATCTGGCCGGGTACTGGGATCCGTCGCTGGCGCTGGTCATGGCTGGTGCGATCGCCGTCGGCAGCGCCGCATTTGCGGTGGCCCGGCGGCGCAGCAAGTCGCTGCTGGGTTTGCCGCTGCAATTGCCAGCGGCCACCCGGATTGACCGTCGCCTGCTCGCCGGCAGCCTGATGTTCGGAATAGGCTGGGGGCTGGCCGGCATCTGCCCCGGCCCGGCCCTGGTACTGCTGGGCACGGGTGCGGGCAAGGCCGTGGTCTTCGTGGCAGCGATGCTGTTGGGCATGCTGTTATTTGAAATGCTGGAAGCGACCCACAAGGACGCTGCTGGCAATTGATGAAATAAGCACTCCGGCGACACCGGAGCCGCTGCACATACGCAAGGGTTTTGCACTGATGATCACTACGCTCGTTTCTTTGACGCTCGGCATCCTGGTTGGCCTGGTCATGGGCCTGACCGGCGCCGGTGGCGGCAGCATCGCGGTACCGGCCCTGGTTGCCGGCCTGGGCTGGAGCATGCAGCAAGCGATGCCGGTAGCCCTGCTGGCGGTGACCGGCGGCGCGGCCTTGGGGGCGGTGGAGGGATGGCGAAAAAAACTGGTGCGCTACCGGGCTGCAGCCGTGATGGCGCTGGCGGGCATGCCTTTTACTACGCTGGGCGTGCGTGCTGCCCACCTCTTATCGCAGCAGTGGCTGATGACGGTTTTTGCGGTCGTGTTGCTGATTATTTCTTTCCGGCTATTCAGGCAAAATCATGCGTCCGAAGGCGATCAGCACAAGCATGCCGTTTGCCACATCAATGCCGAAACCGGCCGTTTTGACTGGACCTGGTCCAGCGGCTTGATCATAGGCATGATAGGCGGCGTGGCCGGCTTCAGCACCGGCTTGCTCGGCGTCGGCGGCGGTTTTGTGATCGTGCCCATGCTGCGCCGGTATACCAATGTCAGCATGCATGGTGCGGTAGCGACTTCCCTGCTGGTGATCGCGCTGGTGGGGGCGGCCGCGGTAGCCAGTGCGCTGCTGCACGGCGCCAGCATTCCGCTGGCGTTTACCGTCCCATTTGTGCTTGCCACGGCGGTCGGCATGCTGGCCGGCCGCCTATTCGCCAGGCGCCTGAGCGCGCAAAGCATACAGCGCGGCTTTGCAGCGATGCTGGTACTGGTCGCCGCCGCTTTGTTGCAGAAGGCCATCATGTAACTCCGTCCGCTTCGACGCCTTCCTCTCCCTGTGCAGCCCGGCTACTGCAACTGACATCAGCCTTGCTCCTTCCCTGTTTGTCGGCTGAGCGAGTTTCTCCGCATTGTTCGGTGGCGCACCGAATAATTCTATGCTCCGGTGCATCGTAACGCTTAGAAAACATCCTTGGCGCCGAGCGGTGCCCGGGCGAGAAAAACTGCAAACGGGAAAGTCCCATGATCTGGTGGAGCGGCTTGTTCTTAGTTATTTTGCTGGGCTTGAGCTATACCCAGGCGACGGCACGCTTCTGGCTGGGCGCCGCCCTGCTGTGGCTGATGCTGGGCTATTTTTCAGGTGTCATAGGCGGTCTGGGTCTTGGCCTGTGGGCCATGCTGCTGTTGCTTCCTATGGCCTTGATCGGCATCAAGCCTGTGCGCCGATCCCTGCTCACTCCCTCCATATTCAAGCTCTTCAAGCAGGTCCTGCCGCGCATGTCAGACACCGAGCGCGATGCGCTGGAGGCGGGCACCACCTGGTGGGAGGCCGAATTGTTTTCCGGCAAGCCGCGCTGGAACAAATTGCTGGACCTGCCGCCGGCCAGCTTGAGCGAGGAAGAGCAGGCTTTCCTGGATACCGAGGTCGAACAGCTGTGCGACCTGGTGAATGACTGGGAAAGCACCCAGGTCTGGCAGGATTTGCCGTCCGAGGCCTGGCAATACGCCAGGGACAAGGGCTTCCTTGGCATGATTATTCCCAAGCAATACGGCGGCAAGCAATTCTCGGCCTACATGCACTCGCAAGTGATCATGAAGCTGGCCTCGCGCTGCTCGGCGCTGGCGGTGTCGGTGATGGTTCCCAATTCGCTGGGGCCGGCCGAATTATTGCTGCACTATGGCACCGAAGAGCAAAAAAATCACTACCTGCCGCGCCTGGCCAGCGGCGTCGAAGTGCCGTGTTTTGCGCTGACCAGCCCCTATGCCGGTTCCGACGCCGCAGCGATTCCCGATATCGGCGTGGTCTGCCACGGCATGTTTAACGGCGCCGAGGCCCTGGGTTTCCGGGTTACCTGGGACAAGCGCTATATCACGCTGGGGCCGATTGCCACCTTGCTGGGCCTGGCGTTCCGGGCCAGCGATCCGGACCGTCTATTGGCTGGGGAGCAGGAGCTGGGCATTACCTGCGCCTTGATACCGACCTCGCACCCTGGTGTCATCACGGGCCGTCGCCACTGGCCCCTGAACGCGGTATTCCAGAACGGCCCGACCTCAGGCCAGGATGTGTTCATCCCTATGGAGTGGGTGATAGGCGGCCGGGCTCAGGTAGGCAAGGGCTGGCGCATGCTGATGGAATGCCTGGCCGCCGGCCGGGCGATTTCACTGCCGTCCTCGAATGTCGGCTCTTCCAAGTTCGCGGTACGCGGCACCAGTGCCTATGTGGCTTTTCGTCGGCAATTTCATGCACCGCTGGGCAAGTTCGAAGGTGTGCAGGAGGCCCTGGCGCGCATGGGCGGCAACCTGTACCTGATGGATGCGGTGCGCAAAATATCGGCTCAGGCGGTCGATATCGGTGAAAAACCGGCGGTGATTTCCGCCATCGCCAAATACCACGTCACCGAAAGGGCACGCGTCATCGTCAACGACGGCATGGATGTATTAGGCGGCAAGGGCATCTGCATGGGGCCGAATAATTTCATGGCGCGCGCCTACCAGCAACTGCCGATATCGATCACGGTGGAGGGCGCCAATATTCTGACCCGCTGCCTGATCATCTTCGGCCAGGGGGCGATCCGTTGCCATCCGTTTGTATTGAAAGAGATGGATGCCGCACTCGGGCCGGATAAACGTAAAGCCCTGCACGACTTTGATGCGGCCTTCTTTGGCCACGCCGGTTTCGTGCTGGCGAACCTGGCGCGCACGATAGTATATGGCTTCACTGCCGGCCACGCGGCGCCTGCACCCGAGCAGGCCGCTGAGGAGCTGCACCCGTACTACCAGGCGGTGGGCCGGCTGTCCTCGGTGTTTGCATTGCTGACCGACGCTGCCATGTTCATGCTGGGCGGCTCGCTGAAGCGGCGCGAACGCATCTCCGCCAGGCTGGGCGATGTGCTGTCGCAGATGTACCTGATCAGCTGCACGCTGAAGCGCTATGAAGATGAGGGCATGCAGCAAGAGGACCTGCCGTACGTGCACTGGTCGGTGCAGGATGCGCTGCACCAGGCGCAGGACGCCATAGCGGGTGTGCTGCAGAACTTTCCGAATGCTGTCGTTGCCGGCCTGCTGCGCTTCCTTGTGTTTCCGTTTGGCTTGCCTTACCGCCGCCCGTCCGATGCACTGGGCAGCGAAGTGGCCGAGGCGATGCAGGTGGCCGGCGCCAGCCGGGACCGCCTGCTGGCCGATATCTATATGTCCAAGGTCGCCGCCGACCCCAGCACCTACGGGGAAATGGCGCTGCAGTTGCTGCCGCAAGTACAGCGGATAGAACAGCGCCTGGGGGACGCGATCAGGGCCGGCCAGCTGGAGCCCATGCCGCAAAGCTTTGCCGAAATGCCGCAATGGATAATCCACGCGATGCAAAAAGACGCCATCGACGGACGGGAGCAAAGCGTGCTGGCAGAGTTCGCCAGCTATGCCGACCTGGTGGTGCAGGTGGACGATTTCCCGCAAGACCTGGGTGCGCAAGCGGATCTGCGGCAAAGGCAGGAATCGGGTAAGCGCAGAGCAGCCTGAATGTTGACAGGACCACAGTCCTGCTAAGATATGCACCTGATCGCAATCCTGGCAGGAGTGAGCGCCCATGAAACAGCCTCTTTACCAACAGCCTCTTTACCAACAGCCCCCTTACCAACAGCCCCTTTACCTGGACCACACTGAACAAGCCGTAGAAGCGCTGTTAAAGGCAGTCGGCAAGCGCATCGTCGTCGGTACGCCGCTCGGCATAGGCAAGCCCAACCATTTCCTGAATGCGCTGTACCGCCGCGCAGAACATGATCCCAGCCTGCAGCTGACCATCATCACCGCCTTGTCGCTGGAAAAGCCCCGCGGTGGCAGTGCCTTGGAGCAACGCTTTATCGATCCTTTCGTCGCCCGCGTGTTTGGCGAGTATGAAGATCCGGCCTATATCGCGGCCCGTCGCCACAATACGGTGCCGCCGAATATACAAGTCATCGAATTTTTCATGAAGCCGGGCGCCTCGGTGGACGAAGACTATGCGCAACAGCAATATGTGTATAGCAACTACACCAGCGTCGCTCGCGATATGCTGCTGCACGGCCTGAATGTGATAGCGCAGGAGGTGGCGGTAGACGATAGCGCTGCAGGCGTGCGCTATTCCTGGTCCGGCAACCCGGAGGTGACGCTGGACCTGCTTGAGCTGGCTGCCGCCGATGCAAGCCATGCTATGCACCCTATCTTCGTGGTCGCTTGCTGCAATCGCAAATTGCCGTTCATGGAAAACGATGCGCTGGTAGCCGCGACGACTTTCGATGTGATCTTGCGCGATCCGCTATGCACGCATGATCCGTTTGCACCGCCCAACCTGCCGGTTTCGCTGCAAGACTACGCGATAGGTCTGTGTGCCAGCGCCTTTGTCAAAGACGGCGGCACCCTGCAGATAGGCATAGGGGCGCACGGCGATGCGATTGCACAAGCCTTGATCGTGCGCGAGCAGCACAATGACGCGTATCGGCAAATGATCACTGCGCTGTTTGAGTCAGCCGGCATTCCTGGCGCTGTGCATACCGACCGTTTTTCCCGGGGCCTGTACGGTTGCAGCGAGATGTTTGCCAATGGCCTGATGAAGCTGATCCAGGCCGGCATCATCCGCCGCGAAGTGTACGACCATGCCGGCTTGCAAGAGTTACTGAATGAGCAGCGACTGGAGCACACCATCACGCCGCAAACACTGGAGGTATTGCGCGAACACCGGCTGATCGCGCCGCTACTGGGCGCGGCCGACCTGGATTTTCTGAAGAAATATGGCATTTTCAAGGAAAACACCCGGCTGGACCAGCTGAACGCAGCGCCCGGCAATGAACTGGATGCATTGAATCTAGGGGGAAGATTAAAGGGCGGCATTTTAATGCACGGCGGTTTTTTCCTGGGGCCTAGCGATTTCTACCGGGCCCTGCGCGAGCTCAGCCCCGCCATGCGCAGCAAGATAGGCATGAGCCGCATCAGCTTTATCAATGCCTTGTTCGGGCACGAGCGCCTGGCCAGCCTGCAGCGGCGCGATGCGCGTTTCATCAATACCGCGATGATGGTTAGCTTGCGCGGCGCCGCAGCGTCGGATAGCCTGGCGTCCGGCAGGGTAGTCAGCGGTGTCGGCGGACAATACAACCTGATCGCGATGGGCAATACCTTGCCGGATGCGCGCTCCATCCTGATGGTGCGCGCCTGCCGCTCGCATCAGGGCAGGCAGGCATCGAATATAGTCTGGAATTACGGCCAGACCACGATCCCGGCGCACCTGCGCGATATCGTGGTCACCGAGTACGGCGCGGCCGACCTGCGCGGGCAGACCGACAGCGTATGCATCAAGCGCATGCTGGCGATTGCCGATTCGCGCTTCCAGCAGACTTTGCTCGAACAGGCCAAGGCCAACGGCAAACTGGCCAAAGACTATGTGATTCCCGAGCAGCAGCGCCATAATACGCCAGAGACGCTGGCCGCCAGGCTGGCCCCGTGGATAGCGGTGGGCCTGTTGCCTGAGCTGCCGTTCGGCAGCGATTTCGACGCCGACGAGCTAGTCATCATGGGTGTGCTGAAGCGGCTGCAAGCGGCGAGCCGGCATCCGGCCTTGCTGGCCGGCATGTTGATAAAACAGTTGTTTGTGCCGAAAAAAATCCCGGGAAAATTCCTGCAACGGATGCAACTGGAGCGGGTTCACGGCATCAAAATGCAGCTGCTAAGGCAGTTGTTTATCGCCAGCTTTTAATTTGCCTGAAACTAGGTCGCTACCCTAGTTTTTGCGCAAGCTGCGCCTCAGACCTTGCAAGTAAAAACCGCGCGATACCAGTTTCCACGCCACCATGCGAACGATGCGCGCAATGTCGACCACCGGCCGGAAGTGGCTGGCACGCGCCTGCGGCATGTAGATGGCCGAGATCGCAATCGGCACGCTGGTGATGCCTTGCCGGCCGGCCTCGATCAATACCTCGCTCTCGAACACGAAGCTCGAGGAGCGCTGGTGGGCGACCTTGACCCGCTCCAGCAGGTCGGCCGGGTAGATACGGAAACCGGACTGGCTGTCGATAATCGGGTAGCCGGCAGCCCAGGCGATCCAGAAATTGGCGAAGCGGTTGGCGTTGTAGCGGGCACGCGGTATATTTGCCTTTTCGTGCAGGCGCGAACCGATGATGATGGTATTCGGCATCAGCCGAAAATGTTGCAGCAGCCTGGGAATATCTTCCGGCAAATGCTGGCCGTCGGCGTCCAGCGTCACGATGCCGCTGATGGCCCGCTTGCGGGCTGCATGCATGCCATCCCACAGGCTGCTGGCCTTGCCCTGGTTGACGGCATGGCGTATCAAGGTGATGTCCAGTCCTTCCAGGGCCTGGACGGTGGCATCGGTAGAGCCGTCATCGACCACGATCACATGCCTGGCCTGGCGCAGCGTGCGCAGCACCAGGTCGCGGATCGTGCTCGCTTCGTTGTAGGCGGGAATCACCACCGTAATGTCGTCATTGCCGTCGACGGCGACGTTGGCTAGGGCGGTCATGCCATCGCTCCGTTGACGGAGATGATTTGCCCGGAGATATAGGAGGCCTCGTCGGACGCGAGAAAACGCACCAGGCCGGCCACTTCTTCGGGGCGACCGGCGCGCTTCATCGGCACCAGCTGCTTGATGGCGTCCGGCGAAAAAGCCTCTTCACTCATCGGCGAAGCGATGATGCCGGGCGCCACCGCGTTCACCGTGATGCCGCGTGTCGCCAGTTCCATCGCCAGCGATTTGGTGGCGCCGTGCAAGCCGGCCTTGGCTGCGGCGTAATTGGCTTGCCCGCGATTGCCCATGATGCCGGCGATCGACGACATATTGATGATGCGGCCCCAGCGGGTTGCCATCATCGGCAACAGCAAGGGCTGGGTCACGTGGAAAAAGCCGTTGAGCGAGACCTCGATCACGCGATGCCATTGCGCGCCGTCCATGCCGACCATCAAGCCGTCGTCGTGGATGCCGGCGTTATTGACGACCACCTGGATCGCGCCCTCAAGCAGCAAGTTCTCCAGCGCCCGCGCGGTTTGTTCGGCGTCGCCGACGTCAAAACTGACCGCCTGCGCGGCCTGTCCGGCAGCGCGTAGTTCGGCGGCGAGAGTTTCCGCCGCCGCCAGATTGCGGTTGGCATGCACGATCACCTGCATGCCGTCGGCAGCGAGGCGGCGGCAGATGGCGGCGCCGATCGCGCCGCTGCCGCCTGTCACCAGGGCACGCTTCATGCGGAGGCTCCTTCCAGGACCACGGCGACCCGTCCCTGCATCAGCCGCACTCCGGCAGCCGACAGGCTGAACGCATAGATCGAACGACCGCCTTCACTGATCAATTGTTCGGCATCGACCTGCAGGTCGGCCGCTATGTCGTCCAGCCGCTCGACCGTCCAGCTGACGTCCTTGGCGTTGGCCAGGTAGCCGACCGCGGGTGCGCGGAAGCCGGGTTCATTAGCTGCCATCAGGCCGCCATGCACGGCGATCGCCTGCGCCGCATATTCGATCCCGCAGACCGCCAGCAGCCCTGCTTCGCCGCGCAAGGGGTGCAGCGGATCGCGATGGCCGGAGGCGCGGCAGCAGATGCGCAGCGCATCCCAGGATACAACCTCGGCCAGCAGGCACATGCCGCGCTGGTGCGGTATCAGGGCGGGGATATCGATATGGCTCAGCATGCCGTCACCTTGACCGCCAGTGTTTGTTCGAGATAGTCCAGGTAGACCGTCTGCTCCTCGGGGGCGGCGAGGGCGGCCAGCAGCGGCAAGGCGCGCGCCGCCGGACAACTGCCAAAGACCTCGGGCAGCCAGGCCGGCATGGGGGAGGCCGGCTGGTGTGCGGTCAGCGCGATCTGCAATTGCGCCAGGCTGTGCGCGGAGCGTTCGCGGGTCAGCAGCAGCGCTGCAGCGCAATCGATCGCAATCGGGCGCAAGCTGAACAGCGGCTGCTGGAAACGGACGTCGGAGGCGGTCAGCAAATTGTCCATGCCTTCATCGGCGACCTGTGCCGCGGCTTCCAGCAGGCCGGCGGCAAAGCTTTCGTCGAAGGCGCTCAGGCAGGTCGAACCCTGCCTGATGCCGGTGGCGATGCTCCAGTAACCGGCAGCGGCGTTATGTACCGAATTGGCAAAACGGGTAGGTGAGACATCGGGCGCTTCCTGCGCCAGGCTTTCCAGGATGCTGGTGATGACCTGGCTGTCGCCGTCCGAACTGGTGAATACGCAGGCCGGCTGGCGCGGCGTATCGGTGGGCTGCTGCTGTAAGGCTTCGTGGGCAGCGCTCAGCGCCAGCCGGGCGGACGCGATGGAGCGCCGTCGTTCGGCCGGCGGCAGGATGGCCGGTGCGGCCAGCTCTACATCCTGCCATACATAGGGCGTCTCGCCGCGCAGGATGGCGCGCGCCTGCGGCCAACCGCTCAGGCCGGGAGCGACCAGTCCTATGCTTTCAACAAATATACTGATCATGAATCTACTCGTGAAAAAAGCAGGCTGCAATTATTGCCGCCGAAACCGAAGGAATTGCTGAGCACGTGGCGTACCGGCATCGCACGGGTTTGCCGCACAAAATTGGCCTTGAGCCGGGGATCGATCTGGGAGGTATTGCCGCAGCCGGGAACCAGGCCGTGGCGCAAGCATAGGGCGCTGATGACCGCTTCCAGGATGCCTGCCGCTCCCAGCGTGTGTCCGGTCGCGCCCTTGGTGGAACTGCACGGCACGCCGGGACCGAACACGTCCAGCACGGCCAGGTCTTCCGCCGCGTCATTGCTGGGGGTGCCGGTGCCATGCAAATTGATGTAGTCGACTTGCGCCGCTTCCATGTGTGCGCTGCTGAGGGCGGCGCGCATCGCTTGCGCTGCGCCCTTGCCCTCCGGGTGCGGAGTCGACATATGGTAGGCGTCGCTCGATTCGCCATAACCGGCCAGTGCAATTTCACCGCTCGTGCGCTTTTCCAGCAGCGCGAATCCAGCCGCCTCGCCGATAGAAATGCCGTTGCGTACCGCGTCCCACGGCCGGCACGGCTGCGTCGACACCAGTTCCAGCGAGGTAAAGCCGTACAGCGTGGTCAGCGACAGGGTGTCGACGCCGCCCACCACCACCGCATCGCACAGGTCCTGGCGCAGGAAACGGGCCGCGCTGGCAAATACCTTGGCGCTGGATGAGCAGGCGGTGGAAATCACGTGGCCGGGGCCGAGCAAGCCCAGGCGCTTGCGCACGAAAGCGGTTAAACCGTACAAGTTGTGCTGTTCGCGGTAGCGCAGGCTGTCCGGCCACGTCCCGTTTTTCTGGTACAGCCGGTATGCCAGTTCGGTTTCTAGTATGCCCGAGGTCGAAGTGCCGAGGATCACACCCACCCGATGCGGGCCGTACGCCTGTTTGGCGCGCTCGACCGCGTCCATGAAACCGTCCTGGCGCAAGCCCAGTTGCGCCAGTTGGTTGTTGCGGCAGGCATAGGCAGCCAGTTCGGGAGCAAGCTGCTCCCGTTCGACGCCGTCGACGCGGCCTATCCAGGTATCGAGACCGGTCGCCTGGAAATCGTTGGCCCGCAGGCCGGTGCGCCCGGATTGCAGCGCCGCCAGGGTGGCGTCCAAGCCGGCTCCCAGGGCGCTGGTGGCAGTATATGCAGTGAGGAATATTGGAGGTCGCACGATCAATTCAGCACAAGAGTATAAAAGCAGTAGGCATGGTAAACCGTATTCAGGATTTTCGTTCAGCCAGCAGGCAGGCGCAAGCCAGGCACAGCAGCGACCCCAGCGCGACGGTCTCGCCTATCGCATGCAGGACCGGGATGCGGGACAGCATCAGCGTGCCGAACGACAGAAAACTTGTCAGACTGCATATCACTAATGACAAGTGGTTGCGCCGCGTGTCGTCGTCGCTGCGCTCCTGCCGATTGAAGAAAAGCGCGTAGTTCAAGCCTATGCCGATCACCAGCAACAGCGAAACCAGGTGGAACAGCGTTAATTTCTCTCCGCGCAGGATAATGATCGCGGCGCACATGGTGGTGCCGGCCAGCACCGGATACAGCACCCGGGCCGCCGCGCGCACCGAGCGCAGGCTGGCCAGCAGCAATAGCGCAATCAGCAAGATGCCCAGCCCGGACAGCTGCAGGGACTGCTGGCGATAGCCGTTGATCAGGCTGGCGGTGTCGTCTTTCAGGTCGATCGCGGCTATCCCCTTGTTCTTCAATGGGGCGAGCGCTTGTTGCAGGCGCAAGGTGTCGCTGACGCCGCTGAGCGTAATCAAGGCCAGCGCTCCCTGCTGGTCGTGCAGCAGCAGGGACTGCACTTTCAAGCCTATCGAGCTGCCGCGCAAGTCGTCCATGACCAGCGGCGCCTCTTGCTTGCTGGCCGCGACGTCGCGCAGGAAAGCCTGGAAGGCGTCGTCGCGGAATGGCGAGCCGGCCATGGCCTGCCGCAAGTCGTTTTGCAGCGTCGCCGCATCGGGCAAGGCCGCCTGCCTGTGTTGTTGCAGGTACTGGCTGGGCAGGTAACGCGCGGCCATATCAAAACCGCCGATGACGCCATCCTGCACCATGCGCTGCAGCTCGGCTTGCAGCAGTTCGCTGTTGCGCAATGCCTGCTCAGTATCGTTTCCGCTGATCATCAACAGATGGCGAATGTCGGGGGCGCCGAGTTGGTTGCGCAATTGCTGGTCGAGTTGCTTGGCTTGCTCTGAAACCGGGCTCAGGCTGCCGAGGTCGTCGTCCCAGACTTGGTCGCGCTGCCAGACCAGCACGGCCACCGCCAGCAACAGCAGCGGCAAGACCACCGAACGCCAGCGCTGGCCGGGCGCCAGCCTGAACGGCAGATATTCGAGCTTGCGGGCGGTCACGGCGGCACCTGCCAGCACGGGCAGGACAAACTGCGTGGTGAGACCGGCCACCGCCACGCCCGCCAAGGATAGCAGGCCGAGTTGCGCCAGACCGGAAAAACTGGACAGCAACAGCGCCATCGAGCTGAACATGGTGGTCAGCACCGCCAGTCGCAAGGTCGGTCCTATGCGTTGCAGGGCATTGCGGATGGCCTCGCCGCGAGCGGTGTGCAGGAAGGCATAGTTGGGATAGTCGACCGCCTCGCCGATCAGCGTGGCGCCGAATGCCAGCGTAATCCCGTGCACTCCGCCGAATACCAGCGACACCAGGGCGACTCCGACCAGCAAACCCGAGGCAACCGGGATAAAGGCCAGCACCGTCAGGCCGATAGAGCGGTAAACCAGCAGCAGCACCAGCAGCACCAGCATCCCGGCGACCAGTGACAGGCGCCATGAGTCTTGCTCTATCAACTGCCGCGATTCGGCGGCGAAAACCGGGGTGCCGGACAGCAGCAGGCGCATCGGTCCGGCCTCGGCAGGCGGCAGCGCCTGCCGTACCGCGGCAAACTGCTGCTGCAGGGTGCTGATGATTTCCTGCTGCTGCACCGCATCCATGCCGGATGCCTGGCTTTGGGCCACCAGCAGGGCGCGGCTGCCGTCGGCGGCAAACCAGACGCCTTCGCGCAGCGTGATCGCGGAGCTGGGCGTCCAGAGTGCGGCTATCCTTGGCACTTCCCCGGTCGGGTCCATGGGAATCAGCGGCTTAAGCAGCGCGCCAGCCGGCGACAGCAGTAATTCGGCGCTGTGCTGCAGCGCTGTTTTCAGCGCCGGTACCCCGAAATGCGCATTCTCGACAGCCGGGCTGAGCAGATAGCGGTAGCGGGTGATGATGTCGCGTTCGGCGCCCAAGGTGTCGAGTTCGCCGTTTTGCACCAGGGCCAGGCGCTTATCCTGGCGCAAGGCCGCCGCCAGCGCGCGGCTGGCGTGGGCCAGGTCCTGCTGCTGGCCGCCCTCGATGCCGATCAGTATCAGGCGCGAAGCCGGGCCGTCGCGCAATTGATCCAGCAACAGTTGCTGGCTGCGGTCGGGAGCCTTGGGCAGGAAGCCGGTCAGGTCGGTGTAGATCCTGGTATGGGCGAGCGCTATCCACGCACTGAACGCCAGTACGGCCAGCCAGGCGCACAGCACCAGACGCTTGCGCAAGTCAGTCATCCTGGCAACGACGCTGGTAGCGCCGCTACTTTGCCGGGGATCGCATGGATGTTCGCAATCTGCAATTTGCTCATAGACTTATTGGTATAAGCAGGCGCTCAGCCGCCGTTTTTGGCATCGTGCTGTATCAGCATCACCGAGCGGTCCCCGCCCGTTTCCAGCACGTCGATCACGGCCACCCGATTACCGTAGCCCTCGATGCGCATCGCTTGCACGCTGCGCCGCATGCTGTCTTCGGCCGGCATCAGCGACAGCGTCCAGTGGGTTTGCGTACCTTCCAGCTTGACTGCGAAATAGCGCCGCAAGGCCGGCAAATCTCCCGCCAGCGTTGCACGTATGCTTTCCACCAGTGCGGCTAGCATGGCATTGTTTTGCAGCCGCAGGCTGCGCTGTTTTCCGCTGACGCCGTCTTTCCAGGTCAGTTCATCACCGTTCACGATGATGGATTCGTCTTTCGGCTGCAGGATGTGTTTTTCAACATAGTCGGGGCGGCGGTAGCTGAGCACGCCGCTCGACTCCACCGGCGCCTTCAAGAGCGCGATGGTCTTTTTTTCGGTGAAGCGGCTTTCGTGCGACTGCACCTGCGCCAGGCCGGCCATTAACTGCGGCAAGTCCCACGCTTCAGCATGGGCCGGCGAGGCGACCGTCAGGGCCGCCAGCAGGGTAGGCAACACACGCAACACACGTAACGCGCGCAACAGCAACGCGCGCAACATATGCAATATGCATGACATACGCCATGGGTGGATTTTATTCATTCCAGTACCGATAAAAATTGAACCAGTTGTACGGCGCCAGCCGGCAATAGTGCTCCAGCCGGTCGGCATAGCGTTGCGCCCATTCATTGATGCGCGCGGTGCGCTGGCTGCGCTCCACTGCCGGGCTGGCCTCGAATAATTCAAAATGCAAATCATATTGCTTGCCGCCCCGATACAAGCCGAAAAACAGGACAACCGGCACGTCCAGTATAGCAGCTACCGCCAGCGGGCCTTGCGGCAGGGTGATCTGGTCGCCAAGGAAATTGCAGACCACTTGCTTGTCGCTGGTGAACGTGCGGTCGCCCAGCATGCCGACGATTTCCTTGCGCTCCATGCATTCATGCACTTTCAGCAGCGTATCGGGCCGGCCCATGGCAATGACGGCTGGCTGGATCGCCGGATTCAGTTCGTTCAGGATGCCGTTCAATTTATTGGCGTTGTCCTCATGCATCAATACATTGATAGGCAGCGATTGCTTGAACATGCCCAGTGTGCGCAGCACTTCGAAGCTACCCAGGTGCGAGCCCAGCAGTATGCAGCCGCGCCCGCGCATATAGGCTTCGACTTCCTGGTAGCCGTGCACGCGCACGTCGAAGTAGTGATACTGCCCGCTTAGCATGTACAGGCGGTCGTGGATAGTGCTGGCAAAGGTGTGGTAGTGGCGCAATACGTCGCGCCAGCGCGGCGGGTGCGGCAACACGCGGCGCAGGTAGTCGACCGAGCTGCGCCGCGCTTCGAATGAAAACAGAATGAAATAGAGGCAGATCGGCAGCAGGAACACGCGTCCGAATGCGCGCCCGAACCGCAATGTGACCCAGGCCAGGATCTTCATGGCAAGCAGGCTGCCGCGCTCCGACTGGTCGAGCCAGCCTTTTTTCTTATTCTGGGACATGCTGTGCCTCGCATTGCAACAAGCCGCTGGCTATCAGCGTTTGCTCGTGTTGAATCACGAACTTGAGCGCCGTGGGCGAGGTTTGGCTCAGGCTGATCGCATACGCCTGACCCGGCCGTAACGGCGCATGGAATTTGGCTTGCTTGATACCACTGATTTTGCCACCTGGTTTGCCGCCGATATGGCGGCTGCGGGTAGCCAGCCGGATGACCTCGCTCAGCAATAATACTCCCGGCACCACCGGATTCCCGGGGAAGTGGCCGTCCAGCGCCGGATGATCGGCGGCGATCACGCCGCTGAGACTATCGGCGGGGGCGGCAGTGGTAGCGTCGGCGGGTGCAGACATGCTCGCAGCCAGCCTGGCCAGCTCCGCCTGCGGTAATTTGCCATTGCTGTCGCGCGGCATTTGCGCCACCTTCCATAGGGGGCGCGGAATGAAGACCGAATCGATGCGCTTGCGCAATTCGGCAATGATGTCGCGCGCGTCCAGCTGCGGCGCCACCACAAACGCGGTCAGTCGCTGGTCGTCGTGGCTGCCGCTGCCGGGCGATGGCGGGCGGTAAAAGCTGCCGTCGGTCACGCCTTCTATGGCCAGCAATTCCGCATTCAGCGCCGCCAGCGACGTGCGCTTGCCGGCAATCTTGATCATGTCGCCGGTGCGGCCGTGCAGGCTGAAGCGCCCGGGGCCGGCCAGCTCGACGCTGTCGCTGAGGGCCAGCGGCTGCGCTACCCGAGCACCTTCCAGCCAGCTTTGGCCGGCTTCGGTACGCAGCCGGAAGTCCGGGCACAGCTGCCATTCCAGCTCTTGCGCCGGACGCCGCGTGCCGGTGATGCCGGCCTCGGTGCTGCCGTAGATTTCATAGAGCGGGCAAGCCAGTATTTGTTCGGCCGCGCGCGCGCCGGCCTGGTCGAGCGGCATGGTGGCTGAAATCGCCCCGGCTATGCCGCTCAATGGCATGCCTTCGCTGACGCAGGCGCGCAGGTGCACCGGCGTCGTCATCAGCCACACCGGCGCGCGCGCGGCGCGCACGGCTTGTTCTATGTCCGCCGGCAGCAGCGGCCGCTCATGATGAATGGTGCAACC
The DNA here is from genome assembly GCA_040390485.1 of Pseudomonadota bacterium. Taxonomy (GTDB): domain Bacteria; phylum Pseudomonadota; class Gammaproteobacteria; order Burkholderiales; family Burkholderiaceae_D; genus Undibacterium. Next base: position 27,459 of record JAZJYH010000019.1, on the reverse strand, counting down.
CCACTGTAGGGGAAATAGGATGGTGCTTTCCAGTCCGAACATGTGTTGCGGCGGCACGGTGCCGAGCACGCAGGAACCGGGGCTGACGTTAAAGGCGCGTTGCAACTGGTCCGCGCCCTGTACCAGCATGCCCCAGGTTTTGCTATGCGCGGCCGGCTGGCCGCTGCTGCCGGAAGTGAACAGGATCACCGCAGCCTGGTCGGCCGGAATTTCCGGGATGGACAAGGCGGCAGGCGTCGCCGGCAGGGGATCCGCCGATGCGGAAAAATCCAGTAGTGCGGCTGCCAGCATCTGATCGGTGACCACATGGCTATCGCCGAATTCGCCTTGAATCCGGGCGATGGCGTCGGCGGCGCGACTGGCCGGCGTCAGCGTCAGCCGGCCCGCGATCAGCGCCGCCGCGAACGCCAGCAAGAAATGATAGCGGTCCTCGCACAGGTTGAGCACGGGCCGTCCCGCCGGCAAGCCGGCGGCCAGTTTGCTGGCCAGCGCGATGAATTGCTGCGGGCTGACCGCTTGATCGGTCCACGCCAGCGCGCTGCCCGGCGCGAAGTGCCGAATCAGCGGCAGGGTCGGAGATGGAGCGGCGTAGGTCATGCGGGCAACGGCAGGTGGCCGCTTGTTTGTGTCAATAACATGATTATTTGAGGCATTTATATAATTCATCCCGCTCGCCGCTTCAGCGCGGGCGCTGCCGGCGGGGCTGCGGTCATCGGCCGCGCATCCATATGGGCCCCGATTTGATCAGGAACCACATGAGCTGAAACGGCTGGGCATGCGGATGGTGCGCAAAGCGCAAGCGTCGAAACAGGTATTCGCCTAAAAATAGCGCAGCCATTAACAGGTAGCTGATCAGGCCGGTGAACAGCGCCCACCAGGTATACATGCCCGACCACGCCAGCAAGGCGGAAAACAGCGCCATTGCGACGAACAGCGCGCTCCAGATTTTGGTCAGGGTACGGGTGTAACCGACCAGGTCCGCAGGCAAGGCCATGTTGGGCGACTGGTTCAACGAGGCTTGTTCTATCCTGGCGAAGCTGCTGATGATAGGTTCCCGGCCGCCCAGCAAGGTGCGGCCGAAAAACCATGCCAGCATGGCGTTCAGCGCCGACGGCGGCAGCATCAGCAACAGAGCGGGGGCCGCGTGCCAGCGCGGCAACACCCAATGCGCGAGCAGCGGATACGACAAGAACAGCGCGGTTGTCGCGAGCTTGAAAAGCGCTTTGGTTGACATGGGACTGTACAGCGGCGAGCCGTGCCTATTTGATGCGCTCTTGGTTGATGTGTTGCGCCAAGGCTGACAGGGAAGAGAAAATCTGTTTATTGTTTTCGTTATCCGAGCGCAATTTTACGCCATACTTTTTGGAGACGGTCAGTGCGATTTCCAGTACGTCCAGTGAGTCTAGTCCGAGATCTTCAACCAGGGATTGCGCCGGATCGATATCTGCGGGCTTCATTTCCAGATTCAGTACCTGCACCACCAACTCGGCCAATTCTGCTTCGGTTGTTTGTTGTTCAGTCATTGTTTTGCTGTAGAAATAGGATAACCAACCGGAAAACAGGCGATCATCAAGTCGTTCGGAGGTCATGGTTCAGGATCGCCGGCAAGTTCCAGCTGGGCCGGCTAACGCTGGGGCTTGCTAACAAGCCCCAGTATTGTGACGAATTTTGGACTTGCCGTCTATGTTGGAGTCAAATTGCTTTGCAGAATCAATGATTTGACGCTGAATATTCGCGAAATGCTGCTAAGATGGGACATGTTCGGCTGTCTGGCCGACGGTTTTTGCAATTCCGGAACCCTTCTTTTTCCTCGTTACCCGCCTCTCCACATGCATCAAATTTCCCATGGTTTCGCCTATGCATACGGTAAATTCAGAAAAACATTGGTATTTTTGATAATAGTCGGCTTGATCTTCAATGCCGCGGCGTGTTCGGGTCCATTAGTTCATCCGGACGGCGCTGCGGAAACAGGCCGGATTCCAAGCTCTATTCCAGCCGTCACCCCAGCCGCCACCACGGCGCCGATTCGCTTCCTGCTCAGTTTCGATGATGGCCCGGCGGCTTCCGCATCCGGCAGCCCGACCTCGTCCATTCTGAACGACCTGGCCGATAATCCGCTGCAGCCCGGGATCAAGGCAATTTTCTTTTTGCAAACGCGGGCTGCCGACGCCGGCGGATCGGCACTGGGCCGCGAATTGATGCAGCGCGAGCATGACGCCGGGCATGTACTGGGCTTTCATACGGCCACCGCCGGGCACGCGAACCACCGTTATCTGGAGCCCGCGGTTTTTGAGCGCTCACTAAACGATGGCATCGAGGATATTCGCCGCATCAGCGGCGCGCCGCCGGTGCTAGTGCGGCCTCCGTTCTGGAGCTATGACGGCCGCACGTTTGCCGCGTATCAAAAGCATGGATTGCAGATATTGCTGACCGACCTGAGTGCCAACGACGGCAAGATCTGGGGCGTCAACTTCAGCTTGCGCAGGCGCTCCAGCATGCTGCATCAACTTGCCGCCGTGCGCGAACAGGTCGCGTTTGGCGTTCTGCCCGTCATCGACGGCAATATCCCGGTCATCGTGACCTTTCACGATATCAATAGTTATACTGCCCGGCATCTGCAGGAATATCTGCAGATACTGCTGGATAGCGCGCACGAATTAGGGATGCCCACCGCCGCCCAGCCTTTTTATGATGACCGTGCAGGGCTGGAGCGCGCCGCGCTCGGCCGCGCGGTCAGTAGCGCTGCCCAGCAAGTGCGCTTGCCGGGTCTTTGGCATTGGATATGGAATTAAACCGAATGGGATCGACATGAAGAAAAAGAACGAAAGTTGCGAAATCTTGATCATCGGCGCCGGGCCGGCCGGATCGGTCGCCGCGGCCTTATTGCGCCAGCAGGGACGGCAGGTCGTGGTGCTGGAGCGCGAGCAGTTTCCGCGCTTTAGCATAGGAGAAAGCCTGCTGCCGCAGAGTATGGAATACCTGGAGCAAGCCGGCATGCTGAAGGCGGTGGTGGAAGCCGGTTTCCAGTACAAGAACGGCGCCGCCTTCGTCAGGGGAGAGCACTATACCGACTTTGATTTTCGCGACCAGCATTCGCAAGGCTGGGGCACCACCTATCAGGTGCAGCGCGCCCGCTTCGACCACGTGCTGGCCACCGAGGCGGAACGCCAGGGGGCCGAGATCCGGTATAGGCATGAAGTGGTGCACGTCGACGTCGACACGGCCTTGCCACGCGTCACCGTCAAGGACCCGCAAGGCGAAGAATATGTGATCGAAGCCGGCTTCATGCTGGACGCCAGCGGCTTTGGCCGTATTTTGCCGCGCCTGCTGCAATTGGAAACGCCTTCCAATTTCCCGGTGCGCGGCGCCATTTTCACGCACGTGGAAGACGGCATTCCATCGGTGGGGTTTGACAGGAACAAGATCCGGGTGACAGTCCATCCTGAGCACTGCGATGTCTGGTACTGGCTGATCCCGTTTGCCGACGGCCGCTGCTCATTGGGCGTGGTCGCCGAGACCAGCTTCCTGGCCCGCTACCAGGGTTCTGAAACCGAGCGCCTGCAGGCGCTGGTCAACGAGGACCCGTCGCTGCGGCGCCTGCTGGCCAACGCGCGCTGGGATACGCCAGCGCGCCAGATCGTCGGCTATTCCGCCAACGTCAAATCGCTGTGGGGCTCCGGCTATGCGCTGCTGGGCAATGCCGGCGAATTCCTCGATCCGGTATTTTCTTCGGGGGTGACCATCGCCTTCAAGTCGGCCAGCCTGGCTGCCGGATTGTTGCAGCGGCAGTTTGCCGGCGAAACGATAGACTGGCAGGGCGAATATGCAACCCCGCTGAAGAAGGGCGTGGACACCTTCCGCGCCTTTGTCGAATCCTGGTATGCGGGCGCATTCCAGAAGATCATTTTCCATGAAGGACAATTGCCGGACGTGCGCCGGATGATCTGTTCCATTCTGGCCGGTTACGCCTGGGACCAGGGCAATCCCTACGTGCGCGAGACCAAACGGCGCCTGGCGACCCTGGAAGAAATCTGCGCGATGGAGTGAGGCCCGGCGGCATCCGATTGACGGTTTCATTCTCTTGCTTGAACATTTCCCTTCTTTTATATTGTTGATAAAAAAGCAAAATGGTATATTTTGCATTCTATTCATAAAAAGGAAATGCTTATGTCCAAAGTTCAAACCTTTCTCGCCGGGTGCACCACGATGGCTGCGGCGCTGGCAGCAGTATTTGCGTTGACCGCGGCCAAGGCGCCTCCGAATCACGCGCATTTTGACGAGATTACGGTAGGACGCATCAATATCGAAGAGCCTGACGGCACGAAACGTCTGGTCATTTCCAATCGAACGCAGTTTCCTGGCGATTTTTTCAAAGGTAAAGAGTCTGCGCGCCCTGATCGGGCCAGCTTTGCCGGCATGTTGTTCATCAATGATGAAGGAACGGAAAATGGCGGCCTAATTCAAAAGGGCGACGAAAAGTCGGATGGAAGCATTAACGCCGGTTTGTCGCTAACTTTTGACCGCTTCCGTCAAGACCAGGCACTTCAGTTATTGCATACTGACAGTAATAAAGCATCCAGGACTTCGATACGTATCAATGACTTGCCGGATCAGAGCGTCGCTTCGATTGAAGACATGAAAAAATTCGGTGATGAGGCAGCTAAATTACCTCCGGCGGAACGCAAGGGCTATTGGCAGCGCTTAAGCGACGAAGGCAAGTTAGCGCAAAATAGAATTTATCTTGGCACAACCGGTGATAAGGCTTCTGCGCTGACCTTAAGCGACGCCAAAGGAAAGCCGAGGATGATGCTGCTGGTGACCGCGCAGGGCCAGCCTGAAATCCGGATGCTGGATGAAAACGGCAAAGTGACTAAAACGGTCACGCCAGGTAGCTAAGGGCGGTCGCAGAAATAAGAAAGGCCTGTCGCTTTTCCGGCGACAGGCCTTTTAAAATACTTGCATTACATCTTCTGGTCAGCCTCATGCGCCTGCTGGTCTGCATGGTAGCTGGAACGCACCATGGCGCCGACTGCGGCATGCGCGAAGCCCATCTTGTAGGCTTCTTCTTCATACATCTTGAAGGTGTCCGGGTGTACATAGCGGCGTACCGGCAGGTGGTGGCCGCTAGGCGCCAGATACTGGCCTATGGTCAGCATGTCGACATTGTGGGCGCGCATGTCGCGCATCACTTGCAGCACTTCTTCATCGGTTTCGCCCAAGCCGACCATGATGCCGGACTTGGTCGGGGTATCGGGATGCATGTCCTTGAAGCGTTTCAGCAGGTTCAGCGAATATTCATAGTCGGAACCGGGACGTGCTTCCTTGTACAGGCGCGGCGCGGTTTCCAGATTGTGGTTCATCACGTCCGGCGGCGCCGCATTCAGGATTTCCAGGGCGCGGTCCATGCGGCCGCGGAAATCCGGGGTCAGGATTTCTATCCTGGTCATCGGTGACAATTCGCGCACCCGGCGTATGCATTCGGCAAAGTGGGCGGCGCCACCGTCGCGCAGGTCATCCCGGTCCACCGAAGTGATCACGACATAGCTGAGCCTGAGTTCGGCGATGGTCTTGGCCAGGTTTTCCGGCTCGTTGACGTCCAGCGGATCGGGGCGGCCATGGCCGACGTCGCAGAAAGGGCAGCGGCGAGTGCATTTGTCGCCCATGATCATGAAGGTGGCCGTGCCCTTGCCGAAGCATTCGCCGATATTCGGGCAGGACGCTTCTTCGCATACCGTCACCAGCTTGTTGGCGCGCAGGATGTCCTTGATTTCATAGAAGCGGGTGGTCGGCGATGCCGCCTTGACGCGTATCCAGTCCGGCTTGGGCAGGCGCTCTATGGGGATGATCTTGATCGGTATGCGCGCGGTCTTGCTGGCCCCTTTTTGCTTTTCGTTGGGGTTGTAGGGGGTAGCTGCAAGCGGTGTCTGTTCGGTTGTCATGATGCTATCGTTGAACGAGGTCGGTAAATGAATTCTGTAATCGGTGCGCAAGTGCGGCCTGTACCTCTGAGGTCGACGCTGCAACGCCTAGTGTCTGCATATCTATCGTGGCCAGGCCTTCATAGCCACAGGGGTTGATCCACGAAAAGGGCTGCAGATCCATCGCTACATTCAGCGAGACCCCATGGTAGGTGCAGCCATTGCCGCGTATCTTCAAGCCCAGTGCCGCAATCTTGGCGCCTTGCCAGGCGCCGTCGGCGACATAGATGCCGGGCGCGCCGGGCTTGCGCACGCCAGCCAGATTATACCCTGCCAGGGTATCGATCACCGCCTGCTCGATTTTTTGCACGAATTCGCGGGCAAATACCCGGGCTCCGGGCCGGTCGCGGCGCAGGTCTATCAGTAAATAGACCACGACCTGGCCGGGGCCATGGTAGGTGACTTCGCCGCCGCGGTCGGTTTGCACCACCGGAATATCGTGCGGGGCCAGCACATGCGAAGGGTCGGCGCCCAGACCCAGCGTATACACGGGCGGGTGTTCGACTATCCATAGTTCGTCTGCGCTGGCGGAGGTACGGGCGTCGGTAAAAGCGCGCATCGCATCAAAACTGGTTTGATACGCTTCTATGCCGCGATGAAGGATGACGGGGATGCTGGGAATGACGGGAGCTGCTTGCATAGGCTGTAGTGTAACCAAAATGCAGCCTGGGCGCAGCAGACTATTGAGCAGGCCTGGTGGGGCGCTCAATAGTTGCGAGGAGACGGCATGCAGCGCCCTTAGACGGTTTGTACTTTGCAGGCGCTCAGTTGCGGCGCGTTATGGCGCTTCGGCAAATCAGCCAGTGCTGATGTAGAAGCCTTGCTCCTTGCCATTTCGATCAGGCTGGCTTGCTTGTCTGCCTCGATCACGACCAGACGGTCGGCTGGCAGCGTGAAGGTATCGCCTGCGTTCAGCCAATGGTCGGCCGACCAGCCTTCTACCGTCAGCCAGACCCGGCCGCTGGCGACGTGGATCGCGTGCGAACGGTTCACCTTGCCGGAAACTGCTGCGCCGGCGGGAATGGTGTATGATTCTTTTGCGAATTTAACTAACATTTTATTACTCCTTCTGTATCTTGCTGTGCAGCTTCAAAAAAACGGCATATCGCTACTTGCAGTACGGCGTAACAGGGATGTTGCAGTGCGATAAACCCATTGTAGTCGCCAATAGTTGCTTTTCAAAACGAGTAATATTCCATTCGCTTGCTAATTTAATTCACAATAAATTCATGATGCCGTCATCAAGAGCTGATCCATGAGCGATTTTCGCCGCCTTCCCAACCTGGCCGCCTTAAGGGCGTTTGAAGCCGCTGCCCGGCACCAGAATTTCTCCCGGGCATCGGAAGAGATCCACGTCACCCACGGCGCCATCAGCCACCAGGTGCGCGCCCTGGAGGAGGAGCTGGGTGTGCAATTATTCACCCGACACGGCAAGCGCATCGCCATCACCGCCGATGGCGAACAGTTTGCCGAGGCGATACGTGCGGCATTGCAAAGCATCGCCAGCGCGGCCGATCTGCTGCAAAGCCGGAACAAGCAAAAACGGCTGTCGGTGACTGCGCTGCCGTCTTTTGCCGCCAGGTGGCTGTCGCCGCGGCTGGGACGTTTTATCGAGGCTTATCCAGATCTGGAGGTGAGCCTGGAGTCAAGCAACAACCTGATCGATTTCAGCAGGGAGTCGGTGGATATCGGCATCCGTTTCGGCAGCGGCCAATATCCGGGCCTCGATAGCGAGCACTTGCTGGACGACACCTATTACCCGGTGGCCAGCCCTCATTTCAATGAAGGGAAATTGCCGCGTACGCCGCAGGAACTGGTGCAGGCCAATCTGCTGCGCTGCGACCAGGAGCCGTGGGAGCCCTGGTTTCGCGCCGCCGGCCTGGATACTCCCGAACCTACCGGCGGCCTGGTGTTCCAGGATGCCTCGATGCTGGTGCGGGCGGCGGTAGAGGGGCACGGGATTGCCCTTGGCAGGCATAGCATAGTGCAAACGGACTTGAAGACGGGCGACCTGGTCAGGCTGCTGGATATTTCCGTGCCTTGCCCGAATTCTTATTATCTGGTGTATCGGCCCAATTGCTTGCAAAAGCCGCAGGTCAAGGCATTCCGGAGCTGGCTGCTGGAGGAGCTGGCGAAAGCGGGATTAGTGTCGTAGGGCAGGGAAGGGACAGGCAGGGGTGCGCCTGTCCCGCGGGGAAAACCGGATTACAGCACCACCTTGACCATGGGGTGCGAGGACAGTTCGCGGTACAGGTTGTCCAGCTGCTCGCGGCTGGTGGCCCATACCGTGACCGTCAGCGCCAGGTAGGTACCCTTGGAGGAGGGGCGCATGTCCATCTTGCCGGCGTGGAAAGTCGGGTCATACGATGCCACCAGGTCCACCATGGTCTGGGCAAAGGCGTCCTGCATCACTCCCATGATCTTGATGGGAAATTCGCTGGGGTAGGTGATCAGGCTTTCCTGGACTTCATTCGGTGTATTGGATGTCGGCATTGCAATCTTCTTAATGGTCAGGCAGCCTTGGCTAATTGGTAGGCTGCATACAAGCTCTGATAGATGGGGCCGGGTTGGCCTTTTCCAATAGTCTGACCGTCTATGCTGACGACTGCAAGCACTTCTTTGGTGGCCGAGGAGAGCAGCACTTCATCGGCGGCAAACACTTCTTCGCGGTGAATGCGGCGGGCCAGCAGCGGGATATTGTTGGCTTTGCACAATTCCTCTATCAGCCCGTAGCGTATGCCCTCCAGTATCAGGTTATCCTTGGGCGGGCCCATCAGCACGCCATCCTTGACTATCCAGACATTCGAGGACGCGGCTTCGGTCAGGAAACCGTCGCGGAACTGTATGCTCTCGGTCACCGCGTGCTCGGCGGCATTCTGCGCGGCCAGCACATTGCCGAGCAAGGAGGTCGATTTGATCTCGCAGCGCAACCAGCGCTTGTCTTCCATCGAGACGCAGGCGGCGCCCCTGGCGCGTAGTGCATCGGACGGCAAGGTGATCGGGTTGGTCATGATGAATACGGTAGGCTGGACGTCCTGCGGGAAGGCATGGGCCCGCTTGGCGACGCCGCGCGTCACTTGCAGGTACACCATCTGGTCCTCTGCCTCGTGCGCATCCATCACTTTGGCGATCAATTGCAGCCACTCTTCTTTGCTATGCGGGTTGGCGATGCCCACCGACGCCAGGCTGCGGAACAGCCTGGCCAGATGCTGGTCGGAACGGAACATCTTGCGGCCATATACCGGTATCACTTCATAGATGCCGTCGCCAAAGATGAAGCCGCGGTCCAGCACCGGGATTTTTGCTTCGGAAATCGGAGTATAGGCGCCGTTCAGATAAACCAGGGGATCGTTCATGGCAGGAGAGGAGTGAAGTGGAGGAACACAAATTTTACACAGAAAAGCAATGTGCCTTATGCAAATAAAGAATGGCGCATAGTGTCATGCGCCATTCGTTTCCTGCTGGATGAAGCGATGTTTACTTGAACAACAAGCGCAGCGAATCCCAGGCGCGGCCGAAGATACTGGCCTGGTTGACCTGTTCCAGCGCCAGTACCGGGAATTCCGCCACGGCTTTGCCGTCCAGCATCATCTTGACCGAACCCACCTTGCTGTTTTCGGCGATCGGCGCGACCAGCGGATCCTTACGTTCCAGGGCAGGCTTCAGCTTGGCGGCGCTGCCCTTGGGCAGGGTGACATACAGGTCTTGCGTAAAGCCTATCTTGACCTGGCTCTGCGTGCCTTTCCACACTTCAGGCGTGGCGATGGCCTGGCCCTTGGCATACAGTTTCACCGTGTCGAAGTTCAGGAAGCCCCAGTTCAGCAATTTCAGGCTTTCCTGCGCGCGCACCTGGTCGCTGCTGGCGCCGGTAATCACCGAGACCAGCCGGCGCTGGCCGGTGCCGTTGGGGCGTATCGACGACGATACCAGGCAATAGCCGGCGGCTTCGGTGTGGCCGGTTTTCATGCCGTCCACTGTCGGGTCCAGCCACAGCAGGCGGTTGCGGTTCGGCTGGGTGATCTTGTTATAGGTAAAGCTCTTGGTCGAGTAATAAGTCTTGTAGAACTCCGGGTGGTCGGCGATCAGGCGTGCAGCCAGCATCGACAAGTCTTGCGCGGTTGAGTAATTTTCCGGGCTGGGCAAGCCGTGCGAATTGGCAAAATGCGTCGCTTTCAGGCCCATGCGCTCGACTTCGCGGTTCATCTGCACCACGAAAGCGTCTTCGCTGCCGGCCACCGCTTCCGCCAGCGCTACCGCGGCGTCATTCCCGGATTGCACGATCAGCCCGTACAGCAATTCGTTGATGGTGACCGGCTTGTTCGGTTCGATAAACATCTTGGAACTGCTGGCATCCACTTTCCAGGCCTTGGTGGATACGTTGACCGACTGGTTCAGGTCCAGCTTCTTGTCTTTCAAGGCAGAGAACACCAGGTAGGCGGTCATGATCTTGGTCAGGGACGCCGGTTCTATGCGCAGGCTGGGCTCTTGCGAAGCGATTACCTGGCTGCTGGTGGCATCCAGCAATACCCAGGACCTGGCGGCGATGCTGGGCGCAGGCAGGGTTTGCGCAGTGGCGACGGAGACGGTGAGCAGGCTGGCGGCGAGGATGGCGAGAAATTTTTTCATGTAGGCGATATAGGTAAAACTAAATAAAAATGGGGGGGAGCCGTATCATTCCGGCTCATGCCGCGGCGGTTTGCTCCACATGCCGACGATCAGGTTCTTGATGTGCTGCAGGCGGCGATGGAAAAAATGGTCGGCGCCGGGGATCACGATGACGGGGATGTCCTGCGGACGGGCCCAGTCGAAGACCTGCTGCAAAGGAATGGTTTCATCCAGTTCGCCGTGGATCAGGATGGTATCGGCAGGAACTTGCGGCATGGCCCACTTGCCGGCGGCAGTGCCGACCAGCGCCAGGCGTTCGGCCGGCTTGCCCTGGGCGATCAGCCTTTGCTGTAGCTGCGATTGCACAAAGGTGCCGAACGAGAAGCCGGACAGCGCCAGCGGCAGGTCCGGGTATTGCCGGCGCATATGGGCCAGCAATAATTCCATATCATCGGTTTCACCGGCGCCGGCATCGTGCGTACCTTCCGACTTGCCGACCCCGCGAAAATTCATGCGCACCGCCACATAACCCAGCGCGATAAAAGTGCGCGCCAGGGTTTGCGCCACCTTGTTGTCCATGGTGCCGCCATACAGCGGATGCGGGTGGGCGACCAGGGCCAGGCCCAGCGCTTGCGGAAATTGTTCAGGATCGGGCAGGTCCAGCGCGCATTCCAGTTGCCCGGCTGCACCGGCGATCAAAAATTGCTGGGTATGTATATTCATTCTGCGCCAGCCTTAGATCTTCAGACGTTCGACGATCTTGCCGCCGACCAGGTCGACCTCGATGATCTCGTCGATATCTTCCTGGTCGACGTAGGTGTACCAGGTGCCTTGCGGGTAGACCACCAGCACCGGGCCCTCTTCGCACCGGTCCAGGCAGCCGGCCTTGTTGATGCGTATCTTGCCCTGGCCGCTCAGGCCCAGCTGCTTGACTCTTTTCTTGGCATGTTCCTGCGCCGCTTGCGCGCCGCGGTCGGCACAGCATGGGCGGCCGTCCTCACGCTGGTTCAGGCAGAAAAACACGTGTTTTTCGAAATAAGGGGTGTCTGGCATAGAAGCTTGTTTATCTGGAATTCTATGCGGGATACGCATAGTTGTAAGCGGAAGCTGAATGAATTGGCATTTCTATCATTGCAACAGACCATATGATACATCGGAGCGCATCAGTTCACATAGAGTTCAGGCCTCAATTGTGCGCCGCAATGTTACCAGCTGTAACCGCGGCGCTGCCGGCGGCGCGCAATCGTCCGCTTCAGATGCGTCGGCTGACCGGGTTGCGCAACAAGGCCCACAGCGCAAAGAAAGGCCATAGCAGGGATAAGAATTGCGCCGCGCCGTTAAAGTTCAGGAATTTCCCCTGCACCCAGGTTTGCAGTGTCACGATGAAGTAGGGGTTGCCGGGAACCAGGTTGACGAACAACAGGCTGATCAGCAGCATCAGCACAGCCAGCCGCTTTTGCACCAGGACCGGGGCGTAGGAAAAGCCGTATAGCATGATGCCGCTGATCAAGAGCCCGCCCTGGGCGCCCGGCGTCAGCCAGGAAAATGCATATTCCGGCTTGAATAGCAGCGCGTTGGCCATTGTTTTCACCCCCAGCGCCGCCAGCATCAACAGCGCCGCCACCCTGACCTTGGGTGCATTCTTGTTCAGAATGAACAGGCACATCAGGATCGCCCCGGCGCAGCCACAGGCCGTGATGATGGTCTCCGACAGCCAGTATTCCTCGGGGCTCAGTTCTATGCCGTTGCGCAAAATCGCCCCCAGGTCGATCGAGGCATCCAGCAATTCGCTGAGCCAGGTCGACAGCGTAGGCAATATCTGGCCATGGCCGAACAGGTAGGCTTGCGGATAGATCTGCGCCAGTGGCCACAGGCCCAGCACGACCATTTCCCGGCTGGCTTCCTTGGACAGCCAGTGTTTGCGCAGCAGGCGCAAGCGCCCTTTTTCCAGGATCAGCGGGGTCAGCAAAACGCCCAGCGCGGCGCCTATCAGTGCGCCGCCGGAATTGGTGACAAAGTCCAGCAGGGACGTGACGCGGCTAGGCAGGAAGTATTGCACGGTTTCCATCGTGCCGGAGATCAGCACGCCTAGCAGGGTGGCCAGGATCATGGCCAGCCAGCGCCGGCACCACGGATAGAGTACGAAGACCAGCAATATCCCCAGCGGTATATAGCCGGCGATATTGGTCGCGACGTCAAACCAGGTCCAGTAGCGCGGCCATTGCCGGATGACATCGGTCAGGGCGGCCAGGTTGTCGTTCTGCCAGCCGGAAAACGGGTACCAGCTGGCATACACGATCAAGAACAGGTAGGCCACCAAGGTGGCGCGTGCAAATGGCGAGGATCGCAGCTGGGAGGGGGGAGTCGCCGGGCTAGGCTCTGTTTCGCTCATGGTTATACGTTTATCAAGGATGAGAGGCTCAATTCAGTGGCAATCCTTGCATCCACAGGATGATGTTATGGATCAGCGCATCGCTGGCAGCTGCCATCGCTTTAGCGCCGCTGGGGGCGTCGGGACCGGCGCCAGCCTGTTGCGTAAAGCTTTGCTGTGCCACCAGGTTGCGGCCCCTGAACACCGAGGCGCGCAAGCTGATATTGGCAACGCTGCTGGCGGGGGAGGAAAACAGCTGCGAGAAATCGTCCAGTTCTATTCGCAACAGCGGCAGGCTGGCGGCGCCGTCCGTGGCCGAGACTATCGTGCCGCCGGCGTCGGCCACCCGCATTTTCAGGCGCTGCGCCAGCAATTGGGCCGGGGTCATGCTCCAGCGGTGCTGTGCATAGGAACGCGGTTGCTGGCCGTCCTCATACTGCAGCCTATACAGCATATAGTTGCTGTCGAGCGCGGCCGCGCTGCTGATATCGGCCAGGCTGATGGCTGGCAATTTGCCGGCCGGCGGTGCCGGATTCCTTGTGGCAGGCGTCAGCTGGCCGAAGTCGTACAGCTGCACGGGCGGCGGTGCGCTGGTGGAACAGGCCAGCAGGGACAGGCCCAGGCAGCTAAGCAGCATCAACTTGATAAGGTGGGATGGATTCATGGTCGGTTTTTTCATTATTGTCTGGGCGCTGTAAAACCTGGCTCGCCAGGACCCGGTACCACCGGCGGATTGCCGAACAGGATACTTTGCGGCCTGTCGTTGAGTTTATCCACCGTGCGGTTGACGTTCCTGAACGTGGTGCGGGCGTCGGTGGCGAAGGCGTTGACCCTGGGCAGGGTGTCATAGGTCAGACCGACGCTGATCTGGTCCACCGATTGCGTCAATTTCACCAGCGGTCCATCGGGCGCCTGCAGCGTGCTCACCAGGCCGTTGATATTCCGGCTCAACTTGCCGGCATCGTCGCTCAGTATCCTGAAGGAATGCAGAGTCTGCTGGGTCTGGTCCGCCAGCAGCGGCAATTTTGCCAGCGTGGGTTCCAGCTTGTCCGGCAGTTGCTGCCACCTGATCGCGGCCTGGTTGATGTTTTCTATCGCGGCCGCCAGGGATTTTTGCCGGTCGCTGTCCAGCATGGTATTCATGCGCTTGGTCAGTTCTTCCACCTGTACCATGATGGCGGTGCCGCGTTGCTCCAGGCTTTGCATCAGGCCGGGCTTGAGCGGGATGCGCGGCAACTCCAAGCCGTTGGCTGCGATCGGCACGGCATAGCTGCCGTCGTCGTCCAGTTGCACATAGGCGATGCCGGTGACGCCCTGGTAGCCCAGCGTGGCAAACGTGGAGCGGGTGATCGGCGTGTCGGGGCTGACCTCGATCCGGATCACGATCAGGCCCGGCGCGCTGGGGGCAAATTTGATATTCGTCACATTGCCGACCTTGATCCCCTTGTAGCGCACCGCCGCCTGCAGATTCAGGCCGGTGACCGACAGCCTGGTAGCGATCTCATACGGCGTGCGCTGTATCCTGTCGCGGCCGAACCAGATGGCGATCAGCACGGTAGCCAGCAACAGGCCTAGCGTAAAAAAACCGGCCATCAATGCATGTGATCTATTTTCCATTTAATTTTCCTTTGCTTCTGGCGGCGGGGCCGAGGCTTGATCATGATCCGGCCGGTCCAGGACATCCATCGCCCTGATGCCGCGTCCTCCCAGGAAAAATCTTTCTATGAACGGGTGCTTGAGCTTGACCACTTCTTGTGGCGTGCCCACCGTTAATACCTTTTTGTCTGCCAAGACGGCGATACGGGTGGAGAGCGCAAACAGGCTATCCAGGTCGTGCGTGACCATGACCACGGTCAGGCTCAGCTGCTTATGCAATGACAGTATCAGGTTGACGAAGCTGTCGGAGCGGTCCGGATCGAGCCCGGCGGTCGGCTCATCCAGGAATAGCAATTCCGGATCCAGCGCCAGCGCGCGCGCCAGCGCAATGCGCTTGATCATGCCGCCCGACAAATCGGATGGCATTTTTTTTGCATGCTCAAATCCTATGTCGGCCATCTGCAGCTTCAGGTACACCATGTCATGGATTAGCGATTCCGGCAAGGTCCTCAGCTCGCGCATCGGTTGCGCCACGTTATCAAACACCGACAGCGCCGAATACAGGGCTCCATGCTGGAACAGCATCCCGGAACGCTTGCGCAGGTAAGCCATATGCCCGGCCTGCTTTGAGTGGATATCTTCGCCCAGGATCTTGATCGTGCCCTTCCTGGGCACTTCCAGCCCCAGCATCTGCCGCAGCAATACCGTCTTGCCCGAGCCGGAACCGCCGACGATGGAGAGTATCTCGCCCGGCCACACTTGCAAATTCAAATTGTCGTGCACCACGGCCCGGCCGAACTGGGTGCGCAGATTCTGGATGTCGATGATGGGGGCGGCCGTCATCAGTAGTAGCCCACGTTGCTAAACATGATCGCGAACACCGCGTCGGCCAGGATCACGACGGTAATCGAAATGACTACGGAACTGGTGGTGCCCTGGCCCAGGCTTTCGGTATTGGGCTGTATGCGCAAGCCGAACTGGCACGCCACCAGCGCGATCAGGATGCCGAATACCACGCCCTTGCCCAGCCCCAGCCAGTAGTTCGACAAGGCCACCGCTTCCGGCAGCTTGTTCAGGAAGTAGGCCGGCGACATGCCGAGTTTGGCCTGTGCCGCGAACATGCCGCCCAGCAAGGCCATCGCATCGGTCCATATCACCAGCAGCGGCATGGAAATGGCGAGGGCGACCACCTTGGGCATGATCAGCCGGTAACCTTGCGGTATCCCCATCACGGTCATCGCATCCAGCTCTTCCGTGACCCGCATCACGCCCAGTTGGGCGGTAATCGCAGAACCGGAGCGGCCGGCTACCAGGATCGCCGCCAGCATGGGGCCGAGCTCGCGGATGATGCCCATGCCGAGGATGTTGACCAGGTAGACGTCACCGCCGAAGGTGCGCAACTGGTTGGATGACAGGTAAGACAGCACCACGCCTATCAGCACGCCGACCAGCGCGGTGATGCCCAGCGCCTGGAAACCGGTGCGATAGATATTCGACGAAATTTCTTTCCAGGGACCGCGCAGCGGATGGCGCGCAAACTTCAGCAAGTCCAGCACCAATTGACCGAGCAGGCCGACGAAGTCGTACAGGTGCTCGAAGAAAACCAGCATGACCTGGCCCAGCTGCATCACGCGGGTCAGCCTGGGTTTGGGCTCGCGCGGGATGGACAGTGCGCTGACTTGCTCCAGGCGCGTGAACAAGCCTTCATGCGCGGGCTGCAGCACCAGGTGCTGCGGGCGTTTTTTATTCCAGGTGCGCCACAGCATTTGCGCACCTATGGTATCCAGCGCAGTGACCTGCGACAGGTCCCAGCGCAGGCCCGTCTGCGATTCCGCGCGTTTCAGCTGCGCGCTCAAGCCCCGCATCACCTCCTCTTCGGACAAGGCGCAGACCAGCCAGGCGCCCGTCAGCACCGCGGATGCCTGGTCTGGGTCGTTCAGCGTGAGAGTGGGGGGGCGGTTGCGAGGCATACCGCCAGTGTAAGGGAGAAAGTGTTACAGATGCAATTCTTGCAAATCGCAGAAAAAATGCGGCGCCCCTGGCGTATTGGCGCGTTTACGTTGGCTTGTTTAAAAAACACTTGTACTATCGCAACTTCGATGCATTTTTGCCGCTTCCACCTTTTTTGAGTTCGCATGACTTCCCACTCTTTGCATCCAGCCGGGCATTGCGCCAATTGCTCCCATCCAGCGCCGGAAAATTTTTGCCCTGCCTGTGGCCAGAAGACACATATAGAGACGCCTACCCTGTTCGAATTCATTCACGAATACCTGCATCACTATGTGGCGCTGGAGGGCACGCTGACGCGCACCCTGTGGACGCTGCTCAGCCGCCCGGGCAGCCTGACCGCCGAATACATCGCCGGGCGCCGCCAGCGTTATATCAAGCCCCTGCAGCTATACCTGACCATCAGTTTCATTTTTTTTGTACTGCTGGGCTTAATCGGCGCAATGGTAGTCACTACCAGCAGCGATGGCAAAGGCGAGCATCAACCTGCCGCTGCGGCGAAAATCAAGAAGAAACTGGAGGGAAAATTAAACCGGCCGCATGTGGAAGATGCTCAGGACGGGCTCGAGCTTGAGAAATCAGAAGCGGCTGAAGCGGCAATCGCCGACCAGGTCAAGAGTGAGGCGCCAGGGGCGGGCGATGTCCACCTGACGAGCAGGGCGCCTGAAAAAACGGTGACTAGCGATATTCCGGTAGTCAATGCCTGGGGGGAGCGGCTGGAAAAACGCATCGCGAACTACAATGCCCGTCCTGTCGAAACCTTGGAGCAGTTACAGAATGACGCCATGCACAGATTGCCGTATGCGATATTCGGGCTAATGCCTATTTTTGCTTTTTTGCTGTGGCTTATTTATTTCCGCCGGCGCATGGTGTACGGCGTGCACCTGGTATTTACGCTGCATGTGCACGCGTTTACCTTCTTGCTGCTGTTTCTGATGTTGATACCCTTTGTTCCCGATGGGCTGGTGCTGTGCGCTTTTCTCGTTTATTTGGTGATGGCGCTGAGGAAGGTGTACGGCGGCCGCTGGAAACCGCAAATCTGGCGCGCCGCGCTTCTGCTTAGCGTGTATTCGGTGGTTGCCGGCCTGGCGATTTTGGCGTTGATGGTCAGCCTGGTATAAGGCCGGCTGATTTCCGGCTGCGCTATTTTTCCTGCGCCAGCGGCTTCTTCCTGTCTATCACTTCGCGGCAATCGCCTTTGAAGGTCGCGTTGTCGTAATTGCTCCAGCCATAGCTGTCCACATAGCGGGTATGCGGCTTGAACTGCTCGCTCAGGAAGCTCCACTGCAGCCGCTCATCCGGATAACGGATATTCGCCATGTCCAGCAGCGAGTGGAAGATGTTCTCGGTCGATAGCCTGGCCTTCTGGTGGCGGTAGAGCTGGGCTACCTTGTCGGGATGGATATTCTTGTAGGAGTCCGAATACCAGACAAAGGCCGGAACATGGAATTCGTACTCGGTATTGTGGCCGTGAAAAGCCAGGTTGCAGGCACCGTCATACAGGGTTTGTCCATGGTCCGACACGTATAGCATGGCGCTCAGCTGCTGCGAGGATTTCAGGCTGTTGATGACCTCCGACAGCATCCAGTCTATATACAGCATGGAGTTGTCATAGCTATTGTTCAGGGCTTGCTTGTTCTTGAGGTCGGTGTAGGCGGGATTTTCGACTCCGAATAGCGAGGGCTGCCACTTATCGTAGCTCTTGGGGTAGCGATGGCTGTAGTTCCAGTGGTTGCCCAACGTATGCAGTACGATCAGCTTCTTCGGCGCCGGGTCGTGCAGCGCATTATTCAGCGGCTCCAGCAGGATCTGGTCATAGTTGGAGCTATTGGTAAAGCCGCCCAGGTTCAGGAACTGGGTCACGTCCGCCTCCTTAGCAAAGACCGAGATAGGGGTGTCGAACTGGCCAAAACTCATCTGGTTGGAGAGCCAGTAGGTCTTGAAGCCGGCCTCCTTGAAGGCGGTCAGGAAGGATTTCTCTGAAAAGCCGGCCTTCAGGCTCATCGTCGCCGGCTTCCTGGAGACCATGACCGGCACCGACAGCCGGGTGGCCGACACCGAGGTCACCATATCGCTGAAACTGACCAGGTTGCTTTCCTTGCCCAGCAAGGGATTGGTCTCGCGCTGATAGCCGTTCAGGCTCCAGCGGTCGTAGCGGGACGATTCTCCTATCACCATGACGATGGTTTGCGGCAGAGCCTCCTGGCCTGCGTGGTAAGCCTTGAAGCTGAACGTGCTGCTCTTGCCGGCCAGATCGGACAGGTAACTGCGTTCGCTCCAGAAATCCGCGCCGCGCAGGACCAGGCCAAACGGCCAGGTGCGCGCGAAAGTTTCATCGTCATAGGGAATCTCGGCCCAGTGCGGCAGCTTGGGCAGATGGGGCAACAGTTTGGCCAGGTAGCTGCCGTAGGCGGTGGCCGGGCTGCCCTTTTTTGCGCTGGCGGCGCTGGCCGATGCTGGCGGCGGGTCGGACTCTTCTTCGTCCTCGTCCTCCGCGCTGGAGGATGAGGATGGCGCCGCGGAGATAGCCGCGGCTGTTGTGGCCGCCGTGGCCGGGGATGCAGCCTTGGCCGATGCGCTGGCGCTGGCGACGCCGACCTGCTGGCCGTAGATCCAGATTGCCAGGCCGACAAGATAAGCGGCAATCGCCAGCCAGCGCGTAGGGTGGCCCCAGCTCAGCACCTGATCGTGTTTCGCTACGCGCAAGATGCTCCACCACCAGGCGATGACCGCTATCGAGACCAGCAACAGCAGCCAGGCCTTGTTGCCGAGGAACTCCAGCGCTTCCTTGGGGCTGGTTTCCGCGATGATGCCCAGGTGATGGGTGGAAATACCCTGGCCGAAGTACACGCGTAGATAGATTTCCGTCGGCACTGCAAAAAAAGCCGGCAGCAGCAGGTAGTGAAACCAGCGCGGTCGCTTGCATGCCGCCCATAGCAGCGTCCAGGCCACCAGCTCCATCACGAGCAGGTGATAGGGCTTGGTGACCGCCTGGCCCATTGCCAACGGCAGGAAGGGCAGGGCGGAGATCAGCAGATAGCTGGCGACTATATAAAGTGTGCCGGGACGCAGCAGTAGTGGCATCGGGTGTCGATTAAATAAAAAGCCGGGAGCCTGGCGGCCATCGGGGAGGAGTCAAACTGGGCTATAGGCCATTGCCATGACTTGAAGGGCAACAATATAAATGATTTGCCCGCATATTTATAGCGAAGTCGGCGCGGCGAAGCAAATAGTTGTTATTAATTTAACCAACTGCTGCTTAAATTTATGGCGTAAACGGCTTGCATTCATCGGGATTTTTTCTATTCTGAAAGCCCAGCCATGGCATCCGCGACCGGCGGAGGATGCTGTTGCGGCTGTAAAATCCATTGACAATGCTGCTTTCCAAGCGTTAAACTTGCGAGTTCTCGATTTTGGGATGGCTATGGCATTGCGTTTTTGGATGCAAAAATGCGTCGAAAAGCGCTGATCTCATAGCCAAAAATTGCAGCCGCGCGCAGTGTTTCCAAGTGCGCGCTAGCGAGAATTACCGATTAGTCCCCGGGCAACCGTTTCCGGGTTTGTGTTTTAACGTTGTATTTTGTTGGATTAATAGCGATGCCAACCATCAATCAACTGATTCGCCAGCCACGTGTTTCTGCACGTGTCAAGAGCAAATCGCCGGCGCTGGAAAACAGCCCGCAAAAACGCGGCGTATGTACCCGTGTTTATACTACAACCCCAAAAAAGCCTAACTCGGCTTTGCGTAAGGTTGCCAAAGTACGTCTGACCAATGGTTTCGAAGTAATTTCGTACATCGGCGGTGAGGGCCATAACTTGCAAGAACATAGCGTAGTGTTGCTGCGCGGTGGTCGTGTAAAGGATTTGCCTGGTGTTCGTTACCATATGGTTCGCGGTGCTTTGGATACTCAAGGCGTTAAAGACCGTAAGCAAGCTCGCTCCAAATATGGTGCCAAGCGTGCTAAGGCTGTAAAAAAATAAGTAGTTAGCAATAACTATCAGTAATCTTTAAGTAATCTCCGGTAAAACGGAACAGTGTCGGTCCCGAATGGGCCGAGTAAGTGGCTGGCTATGATGGCTTGCCGCGAGTGCGGGTAAATTTGTTGCCGCGTGCTCAACTGAAGATTGAAAGGAATCGAAATGCCACGTCGTCGTGAGGTCCCGAAACGGGATATTCTGCCGGATCCAAAATTCGGCAATGTAGAAGTTGCAAAATTCGTTAACGTATTGATGTTGTCCGGCAAGAAGTCTGTTGCTGAAGGCATTATCTACGGCGCGTTTGATCACATCCAGCAAAAATCTGGTAAAGATCCATTGGAAGTGTTTGCTCTGGCAATCAACAACGCCAAACCTATGGTTGAAGTGAAATCCCGCCGTGTCGGTGGCGCTAACTACCAGGTGCCTGTTGAAGTTCGCCCTGTCCGTCGCCTGGCTTTGTCCATGCGTTGGTTGCGCGAAGCCGCTAACAAGCGCAGCGAAAAATCCATGCCACAACGTTTGGGTGGTGAATTGCTGGAAGCCGCAGAAGGCCGCGGCGGCGCAATGAAGAAACGTGATGAAGTGCATCGTATGGCAGAAGCCAACAAGGCCTTCTCCCACTTCCGCTTCTAAGAGTAAGAGTGAGAGGCCATTGTATGTACTTAATGCAATGGTTTCAGCAAGTATTTTGAATCAGGCCGGGCGCGATTTTTATAAAAAGTTGCGCTCGGTTTTGTCCATTAAAAGATTTAGGATTAGCTATGGCCCGTAAGACCCCCATTGAGCGCTACCGCAATATCGGTATTTCAGCTCATATTGATGCTGGTAAAACAACGACAACTGAACGTGTATTGTTCTACACCGGTGTAAATCACAAAATCGGTGAAGTGCATGATGGCGCGGCTACCATGGACTGGATGGAACAAGAGCAGGAACGTGGTATTACCATTACTTCCGCTGCGACGACATGCTTCTGGAAAGGCATGGCGAACAATTTCCCTGAGCATCACATCAATATTATTGATACCCCAGGCCACGTTGACTTCACGATTGAAGTTGAGCGTTCCATGCGCGTACTCGACGGCGCATGCATGGTTTACTGCGCGGTAGGTGGTGTGCAGCCTCAGTCTGAAACCGTATGGCGTCAGGCTAACAAGTACAAAGTTCCACGTCTGGCCTTCGTCAACAAGATGGACCGTACCGGTGCGAATTTCTTCAAAGTGTACGAGCAAATGCGCGCACGCCTGAAGGCCAACCCTATCTTGATGCAAATCCCTATCGGCGCGGAAGAGAACTTCCTGGGCGTGGTCGATCTGGTCAAGATGAAGGCAATTTTCTGGGATGACGCATCCCAGGGTATGAAGTTCGACTACCGCGACATCCCAGCTGAATTGCAAGCGCAAGCAGCTGAATGGCGTGAAAAAATGGTCGAGGCTGCGGCTGAAGCCAATGAAGAACTGATGAACAAATACCTCGAAGAAGGCGATTTGTCTGAAGCTGAAATCAAGGCGGCTATCCGTTCCCGTACCATCGCTGCTGAAATCGTGCCTATGCTGTGCGGTACTGCGTTCAAAAACAAGGGCGTGCAAGCCATGCTGGACGCCGTTATTGAATACCTGCCGTCGCCAGTGGATATTCCACCAGTGTCCGGCCTGGATGAAGATGATGAGCCGACTACACGTAAAGCAGAAGACAGCGAGAAGTTTTCGGCACTGGCATTCAAGATCATGACCGATCCATTCGTTGGTCAATTGATCTTCTTCCGTGTGTACTCCGGTATGGTCAAGTCGGGCGATACAGTTTACAACCCGAACAAGAACAAGAAAGAACGCCTCGGCCGTATTTTGCAGATGCATGCAAACCAGCGTGAAGAGATCAAGGAAGTCCACGCCGGCGATATCGCTGCTGCGGTTGGCCTGAAAGAAGCGACTACCGGTGAAACACTGTGTGATCCAGCTTCCATCATCACTCTGGAACGCATGGTTTTCCCGGAGCCGGTTATTTCTCAGGCAGTTGAGCCTAAGACTAAGGCTGACCAGGAAAAAATGGGTCTGGCACTGAACCGTCTGGCGCAGGAAGATCCGTCTTTCCGCGTGAAGACAGATGAAGAATCCGGCCAGACCATCATCGGCGGTATGGGTGAGTTGCATCTGGAAATTATCGTTGACCGTATGAAGCGCGAGTTTGGCGTTGAAGCAACTGTCGGTAAGCCACAGGTTGCATACCGTGAAACAATTCGCAAGACTTGCGAAGAGATCGAAGGTAAATTCGTCAAGCAATCCGGTGGTCGCGGCCAGTATGGTCACGTTGTTCTGAAGATCGAACCGCAAGAACCAGGCAAGGGCTTCGAATTCGTTGACGCGATCAAGGGCGGTACCGTTCCACGTGAATACATCCCTGCGGTAGAAAAAGGCGTTATCGAAACTCTGGCTTCCGGCGTATTGGCCGGCTATCCGGTTGTTGACGTTAAAGTAACCCTGTTCTTCGGTTCTTACCATGACGTCGACTCCAACGAAAACGCCTTCCGTATGGCGGGTTCGATGGCGTTTAAAGACGGCTGCCGTAAAGCTAGCCCAGTTATCCTGGAACCTATGATGGCGGTTGAAGTAGAAACGCCGGAAGACTATGCTGGTACTGTGATGGGCGATCTGTCCTCACGTCGCGGTATGGTACAGGGTATGGACGAGATTCCTGGCGGCGGCGGCAAGATCATCAAAGCTGAAGTGCCTTTGTCCGAAATGTTTGGTTACTCGACTTCCCTGCGTTCTGCAACGCAAGGTCGCGCAACTTACACGATGGAATTCAAGCACTACTCCGAAGCGCCGAAAAATGTTATCGACGCTATCGTAACTGCAAAAGCTAAGTAAGAATCAAGGGCTCACCCCATGTCGGGGTGAGCTTTCTATGTTGATAATCGTTCTTTTTGAAGGAAGAATAAAATGGCAAAAGGTAAGTTCGAACGCACCAAGCCGCACGTAAACGTGGGCACAATTGGTCACGTAGATCACGGTAAAACCACATTGACAGCAGCGATTGCGACAGTATTGTCCAAGAAATTTGGCGGCGAAGCCAAAGCCTACGACCAGATCGATGCAGCGCCAGAAGAAAAAGCGCGCGGTATTACCATTAACACCGCCCACGTCGAATACGAAACAGCCGCCCGCCACTACGCCCACGTAGACTGCCCAGGCCACGCCGATTATGTTAAAAACATGATTACCGGCGCCGCGCAGATGGACGGCGCGATCCTGGTTTGCTCCGCAGCAGACGGCCCAATGCCACAAACTCGCGAACACATCCTGCTGGCCCGCCAGGTTGGCGTACCCTACATCATCGTGTTCCTGAACAAGTGCGACATGGTCGACGACGCAGAATTGCTGGAACTGGTCGAAATGGAAGTGCGCGAGTTGCTCTCCAAATACGAATTCCCAGGCGACGACCTGCCCATCATCCAGGGTTCCGCCAAACTGGCGCTGGAAGGCGACAAGGGTCCTTTGGGCGAAGAAGCCATCATGAAACTGGCTGACGCACTCGACTCCTACATCCCAACACCAGAACGCGCAGTAGACGGCGCCTTCCTGTTGCCAGTAGAAGACGTATTCTCCATCTCCGGTCGCGGTACAGTAGTAACTGGCCGTATCGAACGCGGTATCGTCAAAGTTGGCGAAGAGATCGAAATCGTCGGCATCAAAGACACAGTAAAAACGACTTGCACCGGCGTCGAAATGTTCCGCAAACTGCTGGACCAAGGTCAAGCAGGCGACAACGTCGGCGTATTGCTGCGCGGCACCAAGCGTGAAGACATCCAGCGCGGCCAGGTATTGGCCAAGCCAGGTTCGATCAAGCCGCACAGCCACTTCACAGGCGAGATCTATGTTCTGTCCAAAGATGAAGGCGGCCGCCATACACCGTTCTTCAACAACTACCGTCCACAGTTCTACTTCCGTACTACGGACGTGACTGGTTCGATCGAGTTGCCGAAGGACAAAGAAATGGTCATGCCAGGCGATAACGTGTCGATCACAGTCAAGCTGATCAACCCGATCGCGATGGAAGAAGGTCTGCGTTTCGCGATCCGCGAAGGTGGCCGTACTGTTGGTGCTGGTGTTGTTGCTAAAATCATCGAGTAATTATTTTTTAATAAATACTCTCGCTCTTTGTTAAATACCGCGGGTGCCTGACTTTACAGTCATCCGCGGATCGCTCTTTATAAGGAAGTATCATGTCCGCTACAAATCAAAAAATCCGCATCCGCCTGAAAGCTTTCGATTACAAGTTGATCGACCAGTCGGCACTCGAAATCGTTGAAACAGCCAAGCGCACCGGCGCTGTTGTCAAGGGACCAGTTCCTTTGCCAACACGTATCCAGCGTTTCGACGTTCTGCGTTCCCCGCACGTGAACAAAACTTCGCGTGACCAGTTCGAAATCCGTACTCACCAGCGTCTGATGGACATCGTTGATCCAACCGACAAAACAGTTGATGCGTTGATGAAACTGGACTTGCCAGCTGGCGTGGACGTAGAAATCAAATTGCAATAATAGAAATTTTCAAGAGTCGGCGGGGTGACCCGATATTGTGTTCCCGCCATGACTCTTAAAATTTCAAATTATTGGAAAATGTCACATACCACAATTTTTGGCATTTTCAAACAAATAGTCTTGTAAAACTTTTTTCTGCAAGCTATAATCGAAGGCTTAGGTGTGGGCTCGCATTTTGCGAGCCTATGCGTTTAAGTTTTTTAAACAGTCAGCCCCACCCAATCGTAGGTGGGAATGGAGAAAACAATGAGCTTGGGCCTTGTTGGTCGCAAGGTTGGTATGATGCGTATCTTTACTGATGACGGGGATTCGATTCCAGTTACAGTTTTGGATGTATCCAACAACCGCGTGACACAAATCAAAACTCCTGAAACAGATGGTTATTCCGCTGTTCAGGTAACTTTCGGTCAGCGCCGTGCGTCGCGTGTTACTAAAGCCGCCGCCGGTCACCTTGCAAAAGCAGGTGTTGAAGCTGGTACTGTCCTTAAAGAATTCCGCGTTGAAACTGCAAAAGCCTCAGAAATGAAGGCAGGCGATGTTGTGCCTGTTGGATTGTTCGAAGCTGGTCAGAAAGTGGACGTGCAAGGTGTCACGATTGGTAAAGGCTATGCCGGTACCATCAAGCGCCATCACTTCTCTTCTGGTCGTGCAACTCACGGTAACTCACGTTCGCATAACGTACCTGGTTCTATCGGTATGGCGCAGGATCCAGGTCGTGTATTCCCTGGTAAGCGCATGACCGGTCACCTGGGTGACGCTACTCGCACAGTGCAAAACCTGGAAATCGCTCGCGTTGACGCTGAGCGCCAGTTGTTGCTGGTGAAGGGTGCCGTGCCGGGCGCGAAAAATGGTCAGGTGATTGTTTCGCCTGCTGTTAAAGTTAAAGCCAAGAAGGGAGCTTAATATATGGAACTGAAGCTCCTAAATGCACAGGGCCAAGCCGCGTCTAACGTTGCTGCACCTGACACTATCTTCGGCCGTGATTACAACGAAGCCTTGATTCATCAAGTCGTCGTAGCGTTCCAGGCGAATGCACGTAGCGGTAATCGCAAGCAAAAAGATCGTGAAGAAGTCCATCACACAACCAAGAAGCCTTGGCGTCAAAAGGGTACTGGCCGCGCACGTGCCGGTATGTCCTCTTCTCCACTGTGGCGCGGGGGTGGTCGTATATTCCCGAACTCGCCAGATGAAAACTTCTCGCACAAAGTCAACAAGAAGATGTATCGCGCAGGTATCTGCTCGATTCTGTCCCAGTTGGCTCGCGAAGGTCGTCTGAATGTGGTTGATAGCCTGGAAGTTGAAGCTCCTAAGACAAAACTGTTGTCTGAAAAGCTGAAAGCCATGGGTTGTCTGGATTCCGTTCTGGTTATCACTGAAGAATTCAATGAAAACCTGATGTTGGCAGCTCGTAATCTGGCGAATGTGCTGATTGTTGAGCCGCGTTATGCTGATCCAGTTTCTTTGGTTTTCTACAAGAAAGTGTTGATCACTAAACCAGCATTGGCAAAGATTGAGGAGATGCTGGCATGAACGCAATAGTTAAGCATAGCGAAGAGCGCCTGATGAAGGTTCTGCTGGCTCCAGTTATTTCGGAAAAAGCAACTATGGTTGCTGAGAAAAACGAGCAAGTAGTTTTCCTGGTAATGCCAGATGCGACTAAGCCTGAAATCAAAGCGGCAGTTGAACTGCTGTTCAAGGTTCAGGTTGAGTCCGTCCAAGTGGCTAACCGTCTGGGCAAACAAAAACGTACCGGTAAATTTAATGGCCGCCGCAATCATACAAAACGCGCTTTTGTATGCTTGAAGCCAGGTCAGGAAATTAACTTCACCGAGGGGGCATAAGCATGGCACTCGTTAAAATGAAGCCAACCTCGCCAGGTCGTCGTGGTATGGTAAAAGTAGTGACAGAAGGCCTGCACAAAGGTCGTCCGTTTGCTGCATTGTTGGAAAAGAAATCGAAAACTGCCGGCCGTAATAACAACGGTCATATCACTACCCGTCATATCGGTGGTGGTCACAAGCAGCATTATCGCCTCGTTGATTTCCGTCGTAACAAAGACGGTATCGCGGCAAAAGTAGAGCGTATTGAATACGATCCTAACCGTACAGCACACATTGCCTTGTTGTGCTACGCGGATGGCGAGCGTCAATACATCATCGCTCCTAAAGGTCTGTCCGCTGGCGACACGGTCATGAATGGTTCGCACGCTCCGATCAAAACCGGTAACTGCTTGCCAATCCGCAACATCCCAGTCGGCACAACTATGCATTGCGTAGAAATGTTGCCAGGCAAGGGTGCGCAAATTGCCCGTACAGCCGGCGCCGGCGTTGTTCTGATGGCGCGTGACGGTACTTATGCCCAGGTGCGCTTGCGCTCCGGCGAAG
>JAZJYH010000018.1:0-209732 GCA_040390485.1 Pseudomonadota bacterium | reverse complement strand
GGGGGTTCAAAAAGTCATCGGCGCCAACACGCATGATATCTTATTTGGCAAATACATCCTGATCGCCAGCAACGAGTAGACGACAAAATTTTCCATTCCCAATGTCTGCAAACATGAACAAACAGCACACATAAATTTTGTACGCAGTCCATGAAATTTAGTAGCTGTCGCTCACTGTACGGAAATTAAAGAGAGCCCATCCACTGCAAAAAAGTCTCGGCGGCTTTAAATTCGCGATTCAACGTCCCTTGTATCCGTATTTCTCCAGGAGTCAATCCAAAATTACTACGAAAGGCGCGAACAAATGTGGAATCACTTGAAAAGCAGGCGTCGAGTGCAATATCGAGTATCCGCTGCCCCCGAAATTTTGGAGATATCAAACGCTTGAACGCGCGATGTAATCGGCGTTGCTGGATATGCTGAACCAACCCGCCGTAAGGCTCGAAGAGTCGATATAGCGTCGCCCGCGAGACGTTATGCGCCTTACAAATCTGATCTGGTCCCAGTTCCGGCTGGTCAAGATGACGTTCAATATGACGCAGGATTGAATCAAACCTTGCCTTTCGAAATGATCGTGCCACTGACTCCTCGCATCCGGCACGTGAACCAACGCTACTAGCGATCAACCCTATTGCCGCATCGGTTATGGACTGCCCATCAATAGTGCCACTACGCGCATCTCGGCAGGCCGAAAGCATTGTTTCACGCAACAATGCTCCAGGGCGCGACTGTGCACTGATCACGTGTGAATGAATTGAATCGGGGGCTGCAAGCGCAGGTGATAGGGCTGATCTTGGCATTAAAAATGTCAATGCGTGCACCGAAGTATCACCAGAGGCGCCTTGATACGACTTGCTCGCCTGCGTCATGTCGAGAACGACAATATCACCATATCTCGGCCTTGCTGTTTTATGGCGACTCTCTACCTGATATCCCCCGTCAAGCGGCAAATGGATCATGTAGTGATCGAGGGCAGAACGAGCGACATGCACGACAGTGCGATCGTAAATAATCGGACTCGACCGATGTTCCAATAGCAGCCCTGTTCCCATGTGCACTGTTTCAACCGAGGCGTGAAATCTGTCCGAGGTGGCTTCTGCGCGCACATCAGAAACATCGGCCACTAGGTCGCGCGCTCGCTGGAAAGCGTTACGGTCCTTAAGGCTATCTACCTGCGAAAAAGAACGATTTGTCTGCATAAAAGGAGAAATGAGAAGGTCACGAAACTGCCATGTAAGGGATATCACATTTCTTACGAAATCGGCGAATGCGTACCGTCGCCGAAATGTTGCCTTAATTATAACCTTGGTTGCAGCAAATAACTCCGAAAAATGAGACACCGTGCACATTTTGCATCTAGGGACATCGCTACACTTTCTTCGACTGCCTACTCAGTCACCTTACTTGAGTTTTCACTCGTCATCTAATCGAAAGGAACCGTTATGACTTCTCCTCGCATCGTGTGGACGCCCGACACCGGCCGGCAACAAGTCGAGAGCATTTCAGCAGAGTTAAAAGGCCAGCCCTATCTGAAAGTTAGCACTACCAGCAGGTATACCTGGGTATACGACGATTCCGGTACCGGTTCTGATATGGATCTGACCGTTTTTCGACCAACGCCGGACTCCGAGCAGACGTTTATCATCGGTGACTGCGCGCAGTCGAGCGGCACGGCGCAGGGCTTCTCTTTGACAGTGCAGGCCATTAACGACTCCAGCGACTACCCGTTGCTCAAAGCTCCAATCGGCTATGCACAGGTATGGAATGACCACGGATCTGGCGGCCGTCATGACGGCTCGATCTGGCTCCCGATGGCGCCGGATGGTTATATTGCGATTGGCGCCGTGGCCTCCGATGGCTACACCACACCCAATATCCCTAGTTACCGGTGCCTGCGCCGTGACTTGCTGGTAGAAGCACAGCCTGGGGCCCTGATCTGGAATGACCGCGGATCAGGTGCACACGACGACGTAGCACTGTATTCCATCATGGGCCTCAATAACGCCTTTTTGGCCCAGGCCAATTACTCAGCTCTGACAGGGACGTACTACACGATCCGCAACATTTGATCCACCCGGCGCATATTAATCCGGACCAACACGCTGTTTTCCTCGTTCATCTCATCATAGGCGGGCAACATGGTTGCGAACAAAAAAGTAGAAACCTCTTCATCGGCTTACGGCTGTCCTCAAGGTAAATTCAACGTCGACAATAGTGGTCAGGCTACATTTCGCCTGCCCCTGACTGTGCCGCCAGGGGTGGCTGGTCACACTCCGAAATTAGATCTTTTCTACAATCACCGCCAGGCAAACGGCGTGTTGGGTATTGGCTGGAGTGTCTCGGGCTTGTCTGGCATCAGCCGCATCAAGGCCAATTATGCAATTGACGGCTTTAATGGCGGCGTGAACTATGATTTTCATGATCGCCTGGCTCTGGATGGTCAACGACTAATCAACGTGGCTGGTGAATATGGCCAACCCGGCACAGTCTATTACACGGAACTTCACGAGTGGAAGCGGATACAAGCCGGTGCCAATATAGATTCCGGTTTTACGGTAACAATGAAAAATGGCGATACCTGGTTCTATGGGACGACTCCCGACAGTCGGATCATGGCAGCCGGGGGAACTCAAGTGCGACTGTGGGCGTTGCAGGCAATCGAGGATTTATTGGGGAATCGCATTGAATACCATTACATTGCTTCTCCTTCAGATGGGAAGACAATGGACGGCGCGTATTATCTTGACCAAATTAGTTACACCGTTCGCGACAATTTGGCCCCTAATCGTTTCGTAACCTTTGGGTACGAAACGCGTCCCGACCCGATCAGCCATTATCTGGGTGGCTATCCGGTGACTACACGCTATCGGCTAAGGCAGATCAACACCTGGTTGGATGACGAACAAGTGCGCCGTTATGACCTAGCATATGACAGCAGCACCGCCACCGGCCTGAGTCGACTCCGCAGTGTTACTGAATTTGGTTCCGCCTCATCGGATTTCCCTGCCTTGCCTCCGCTCACATTCGATTGGCAAGACATTGCAAAACCAGGGTTTGTTGTCGCCGCCAGTACAGAATTGGACCAACATCTGCGGATCGAGACTACGTTGGCGATGGACGTAAGTGGCAATGGCCGCAGCGACCTGGTCCAACTCTGGTTGGATGAGAGCGATTTATTGAATGCAACCATTTACTTGGCTGAGAACGGCAATAATGCTTCGTTCTCTCGTGCCAGTGATGTCGTGCTTGGTGCTTTTCCTGACGAGCGAAAAATTTTTGCCGCGGACTTGAGCGGCAACGGTTGTAGCGACCTGCTAGTCGCCTATCGCAACGGTGCCACCGGAAATTTAATTCTGGCAGCATTCTTGTCCACGGGTACTGGCTTTTCCGCTGTGGGGGAACATGATACTGGGGACAGCTGGAGCAGCGACAGCTTAGGTCTGTTTGCCATGGACGTCAATGGCGATGGTCGTACCGATCTTGTCGAGGCATACAGCTACGACGATCCAGATCAAGGACAACTGCTTTATTTCCGGAGCTATCTGTCCGCCATAGGCGGCGGCGGGAATACGTTGTTCGGACCAGCGCTTGTCAGTCCGACAAACGATCCTGCTCATCCCAATGCCATACTGGCGCTGTGGCCCATGGATGTCAATGGCGACGGCATGGTCGACATAGTAAGGGCTTGGCAAGATGGGGCAAGCGGCGATGTTCTTGTCACTTCCTATTTATCTGTATCTACTGCACTGGATAAAGTGCATTTTTCGGCCATGCGACAAAGCAATTTAGGCCAAGCTAATTTGGCTAGCCAATTGGCATTTCTGGCTGCGGATGTCAATGGCGATGGGATGATGGATTTGCTGCAAGTCTGGCAGGAGCCAGACAACAAAGGCGGCAAGCTTCACCTTACGTCTTTTCTTGCCGACGGCATTGGTGGTTTTACGCCCGGCCCAGATTCAGCCTTCTCCGATCAACTCGTTGATCCCAAAAATCTGTTTGTCATGGGCTTTAGTGGTGGAGGTTCTAGCCAGCTGCTCAGTAAATGGATTACCGGTGCCGGTGAGACGAAACTGACAGTGTTTGCTTCATCGCCGTCTGGCGAGTTCCGCCTGCTCTCCGATGTCAATGTCGGATCGGTTGTGAATGCACAGGCGAACGATGCATTATTGGTCGGCGACGTCAATGGGGACGGAAAAGCCGACTTAATCCACATCTTTACCAGCCCGGATGGCTTGCCCACAGCAATCCCATACGTATCCGACGGAGCATATCCTGATTTACTCATCCGAATAGACGACCAACTCGGAGGAGTTACCGAAGTGGAATACGCCCCGTTAAGCAATCCCACTGTATATATTCAAGATGGCGACAATGGGCAGAGCAACCTGAGTAACAGTCCAGCGCTGCGCTACCCCCACAAGCTCTCACCAGGTCAGTTTCCTATTCAGGCGGTGCTAGGGCAGGCAATTTACGTAGTATCGAAGTATCGCCAAAATAACGATAGCAGGCGCAATCGTTATGCCCATGAGCAGCAATTTAGTTATACCTACCGCAATGCACGCTTGGACCTACTTGGAAGGGGCTGGCTGGGTTTCGCCGAATTAGCAAGACTAGATGTCGGAACGGGATTGCGTACACGCCACACCTATAATCAACTGTTTCCTCTAACCGGCACGTTGATGAGTTTGACATTGGAAGCCGATGGTAGCTACAGTAAAGACCCGCGTGTCAAAGCAAGCGATCGAGCTGTATTGCTGAAACAAACGAGCACGCACTTTCAGGCGTTGGTCCGGGCGCAGGGATCCACGCCCAGCACACCATCTCAGCCAGTATACGAAGTGCTACTGAGTGCTACGAAAACCTTACACTACGATTATGGTAGTGATCACTTGGATTTCGCGATAGGCCATACCTTCGACTACGACGACTTTGGGAATCTGAAGCGCGATACCAATCTCGGTTATATGGACCCTGTTAGTGATCGCCCCTTAGATCCAGCCAAAGTGGTATATCGTCATTTCTCTTATCTCAATGAACAAAGGGCTAACGGCTGGACGCTTGGCTATTTGCGGTGGAGTAAAGTGTCAGCCAATCCAATCGATACTTCAATCGATCAGTTTCTGCCGGGAGACTATAAACTGGAGCAGCGCAGTTACAATCGCGTTACCTTTACATTGGCATCGCATGGCAGATGGGATGACAGTAATAATGTTGAGCTGACCGTAAGCTATGGCTATGACGAATACGGTAACCGAATTGAAGAAGCGTTGCCGGGAGGGACCGTCACCCGGCATGTCTATGAGTCCATTTATAATTGTTACCTCGAACAAAGTGCCTCGTCATCGGGTGACGGTGGACCAATCTTGTGTACCAAGCGTGGATTTGATCCCCGATATGGTGTAGAAGTTGCTGTCCAAGACGAAAACGGCGGGATTTTTATCACAGCGCTTGATGGATTCGGCCGTGTGCAGATGCGGCAAGGACCCGTACCTAAACTACCTGGCGTAGCTTCCGATATTAACGAACTGACGCCGCTGGTGACTGGGTCGACCTCATTGCGTGAGGCATTCCTGGCAGCAGCTGTGTGCACATTGGAACGCAGCGACTATTTGGACGATGACGCGGGCGGCGTCTATGCCCAATTGGCCAGTTTGCAGGCATTTCCGCGCGACGGAGCGCGTGATTTCCTTCTCTCCAAACACTATTGTGATGCGCTTGGTCGCCAGGTATTGCTGACACAGGCCTGTGGTCAAGGCGGGCGTGATGTATTGAAGGCGATCGAATATGGCGTCGACGGCCAGATCTCGTGTAAGAGCCTGCCTTATTTCCTAAACGATGCGCCGTTCTGGGAGAAATACCAACGCGACGTTCTTGGACGCGTATTGTCCCTGCGTCAGCCTGGCGGAGCAACCGGAAATACCACCGTTGAAACTACTTGGCAATATGAGGCTGACGGCCTGGTTACACAAACCAATGCTGTCGGCACGCCGGAAGCGTGGGTGCAGCGTCTACGTCATCGGCTATTCGACGATCATGATCAAGTAGTCGAATCTACCGTGGTCGACGCCACATCGGCCACCACCAGCTACACTTATGATGCGTTAGCGCGCTTGATCTCCAGCACTGATCCGGCTACAACTTCAAATCCTGCCGGTGTGAACACAACCTTTACCTATGATTCGTTAGATCGTCATACTAGTAACGACAATCCTGATCAAAATCCAAGTCAAAGGATCGGGATTCCGGCCATGCGCTATCGCTACGATTCAGTGAGCGGTAGGTTGGCCAGTCAGGCAGATGCGAGGGAACATACTACGCATTTCACCTACGACATGCTCGGCCGAGTTGCTCTCCAAAGCTGGGACGATGGCAGCAAGGCAGTGTATGGATATGATATATCCCCGGTCAACGGACTTGGACGGCTTGGAGCGGTCACTCTACTGGACAGCAACGGCAACTTGGAATCAAAGCGGGAGTATACGTACGACCGTTACGGAAATTGCAGCGGCAGCAAACTGCAGGTGGCAGAACGAATTTTCGTCAGTAGCTCGGAATTTGATCCACAAAACAGGTTAGTGAGGCATGTTCATCCGGATGATACGGTATGGAGTCGCCAGTATGTGGATGGCATGCTCGTTGGCCAGTCGCTGGACGGCGCCCGCATTGACTATCCGCTGGAAAACTACACCGCTGCCGGCCGCTTCGGTAGGACGCTATACGGTGCTGGTGCAATACCTGGACAGGGGGTAGATACGAACTATCAATATAGCCCCACAGGCCTTCTGTTAGAAGAATCTGTCAATAACCAATCTGGGCAGGTGCTACAGCTATCCTTCCAGTACGACGCGCTGCATCAATTGCTCTCGGTTACCAACAAAGCGTCAATTGCTGACATTCAACGTTTCGTCTATCGTAATCGTAGACTTGATACTGCGATCTTGCCAGCTAATGCCGATGCTCACTTTGATTATGACGCTTCCGGCAATCTTATCAGCAGAGATCGCTGTCAATATACATATCAGGCACATTTCGTCACAAGCGTGGAGCGAGATGGAAATCAGATATATTGTGCAGAGCCCGATGCTTGTGGTCGCGTATCGATCCGCATCGTTGATGGCCAGAGAACTTTGCTCACATACGACAATCAAGGCCACCTGCAGCGTGTTACTGGTGCCGGTGGAGCGATACTTAGAGAAATGCAGTCCGACCATCTTGGACGCCGTCTGCTGCAGAAGGACGAACATGGGATGACCATTTATGTCGATGCGGGTTATCAGGAGGCAACGAGAAATGGCTTCGTCACTGTCAGCAAGTTTTTGTCGGATGAAATAGGCATAGCGGCGGCCATCATTTCTTGTAACCAAAACACTCACGTACAATATTTCCGGCGCGACCAAAAAGGTAGTGTCACGCTAGCTTTTAATCAAGATGGAGAGATACAGTCCAGATTTTCTTATGATGCCTACGGCTTCCCGCAAACAGAAAAAGAGCCAGGGCAGGGGCAGCCAGCGTATGAGCATCGGCAATGGGACCAAGATCTTGGTTTGTATTATTTCGGTGCACGCTATTACGACCCATGTCTAGCACGCTTTCTAACTCCTGACACGCGTCTTGGCGCGAAACCGCTGCAGCCAGACTCTTGGAACCGTTTTGCGTTCGAACTGAACAATCCAATCAACCACATAGATCCGAGCGGACATAAAGCAAATTGGGTAACGGGGGTGCTTTTTGGTATTGGAATAGGTGCAATTGGTCTTGCTTTGATGGCCGTGGGGACAATAGGGGTTTTCCCCGTTGGCGGTGTCGTGTTGTCTGGGCTTCTTTTCAGTAGTGTAGGGAGTGGACTCGCTGCCGCTGGCGGAAGCGCGATAGGGTATTCGATTGGAGAGAGGGAACACTTTAGTGAGAAGACCATGTTTATACAAGCTGCCATCTCATTCGGAATTGGTGCAATTGCCGGAGGGGCGATGTTTGGAGCTGATTTGGGTATTACGGCAGCGGCAGGCTGGATAGCGGAAAATCTGGCGAGCAATTCAAGTCGAATATTGCTTGTGAAAGGCGGAGTCTTAATTGCGGATTTGCTGACCGGTGGCGTCGTAGGCTCCGCAACCGAAGTCAGCTCTCAGTTCTTCTTCAATTTAGCCGGCGGTCACAAGTTGTCTAACGGCCTGGCAATTTCTGCCATGATAGGCGGCGGCATTGGGCTAGCGGCCGGCGCGTTCGGAGGGATTCGTACTGCAAATGCAAATGTTGCTGAAGATGTTGCTGAAGATGTCGAAATGTCAGAAGTGGCCACCTCTCAGCCTAGAGTCCCCCATTTGAAAACAGTCATTGAAAAGACAGCCAGCGCGGTTAAAGGTCCACGGCCATGGGTGATATCCGTGCTA
The DNA here is from genome assembly GCA_040390485.1 of Pseudomonadota bacterium. GTDB lineage: Bacteria > Pseudomonadota > Gammaproteobacteria > Burkholderiales > Burkholderiaceae_D > Undibacterium. Next base: position 201,345 of record JAZJYH010000018.1, on the reverse strand, counting down.
GCCACTGGCATGTCTAGCAGTCCGCCTCTGCTAGAAGGACAGGACTGGTATGAAGCATTGAACTAGCAAGTGAGTACGTCGGTAGCGAAGGGGCTATTTGTCCCTTTGCTGCCGAAACGGTAAGTTTGCAGGAACCAAATAGCCGCCACTTTTTTTATGCTTCCAAGGAATAGCGAACCCAAGGAGATATCGCTCGAATTCTAGAGCTGAATTTTTCAGATTTTTTCGGAATTGGGACTGTACGTGTCAAGAACGGAATTGCTTATTCCCTATACGCAGGAAGTATTTTAAGGATTGTGGGCGATCATCATAGTTGGAGGCATCTGAATGGTCCGAGGCCATACTCAGATCCTTTGGATGAGTAGCTTAATGATCAAGCGAGGCTTGCAGTTCAACCCCAGCTATTCGCACGACCAACGAGTTCGCGGGCATTGGATAAGAGCTCCTGGTAGTCAGGCTATACCAGATACGCTCCTGGGCGAAAATCGGTGCCTTACCGTCGCGTCGCAACCGGTCTACGCTTGCCAAGGAGAATCCATGCTCCTCAAGACCTGTCTTCATTGCGGCCAGGAGTTCAGCTCTAGCCTCGGGTTATATTGCATGCACTGCCAGAGTGGTGCCAGCATGCCCAGCGCCGGCAGTGGCAGGCAACAAAACGAAAACGACCCCGACTATCGCGACAACCAGACCTGCGTGCAAAAAGCCTGGAGAGAGCATCATCCTGAATATTGTGCAAATTGTCGCGCCAATCACCACGAATACAGCGCCCAAACTCCTGTGCCCGCAAAAATAGAGAACCGGGGCGGGCGACAACTAGGTATCGGTTTTGGGCAGCACTACATAGAAAATTTAACATTATGGCAATAATGTCACGCACTTCTGCTGGGTCTAACTAGGTGGAGCGAGCTACAAACTGCACCACGCAACTCAAGGTCCATTCGCTGCGAGGCGATTCGACGAGCTAACCAACGCCTGTGCCCGCTAATCTTCCTGCAAGACTTTACTTAACCAATCGCAAACTGAAACTTCGCCCATTCCCTCAGGATCTTATCTCGGCCGGAATTTGGGCGATTACTTGTGTTTCGTCGCCCAGGTCGCTTAATCGTTCCTATATTTTGACGTAATTTGTGCCGAGCATTTTGAAGATCGGCGCGACCGTATAGTCCAAATTTCGAAGCAAATCCCTAGCCGATATAGATCATTTTCGGTGCGAAATTAACTGAAAAGTGCCTTCGACAATATAAGTAAGGCTCCGATGGCTTTTGATTATCTAGCACTATTTCTAGTTCAATATTTAGCAAAAATGCAAATCAATTGCCAATTTACAACGTTGTGAAAAATATATTGACACTTGTATGTGTGCCAATTTACATTTTGGAACTATTTGGTAAGACGACAACTGTACGTTTTACTCAAAAAGCATCCAATTCGTCACTTGGATCCCCTGCGTCTTACGCAACATGCTTCAAGCGGCTTGCAGGCGATGCCTCACGGTTGGATACAAAACATCAAAAAGATTTCAAAAATTCAAGCAGCAAGAAATAGTGAATAGCATGAACGATCAAACTGCGCTGTCTTGTGAGTAATGCTGGATAGTCACGATAATTACTCAAGAAAAATATTTTCCTGTGACAGTAAGTAGAAATTCAAAAATTTAATTAAATCAATTTAATTGTAGGGATAGCAATGCGCGAATCACTCATGAAAGCAATCAAGCTTACAGCCGTTATCCCTCAACGATTAATAAACACATTCCCCAAAATACAAATCCAGCTACCGCGAGTAGCCAGCGCCAAGTTAGCGATAGCCTTAATCGGCGCCATAGCCGCCGGCACATCTCCCAGCAGCTACGCCGCAAGAGCAAACAACGTCATCCATTTCTCGACACCAGCAAATACCGCGGTGAACGCCGGACCGGTCGGCATCTCCGCTTATCCGGACTCCGAGACAGCGGTGAGATTTAATAGCGATACGACCTCAGTATGTACCGTATCAAATGGCGTCTACGACGGCAGCTCCACTTCGGCGACGGTGAGCTTGGTGAGCGTCGGTGCTTGCTCGATCACCGCCAATGCATCCGGCAATATCGATTTCAACGCGCCTCCGTCGACAACGCGTATTTTTCAAGTACTCAATCCCGCACTGACACCACAGACCATTAATTTTGGCACATTGGGAAATCAAACTTATCCTGGCTCATTCAACATATCCGCGACCGCGACTTCAGGCTTAGCGGTCTCTTTCTATTCAAATACCCCGGGCACTTGCAGGATATCCGGCTCAACGGTCACCTTAGCTGCGTCGGGCGGCTGCACGATCACGGCTACGCAAGCCGGCAACTCTACTTATAGCGCTGCAACACAGGTCAGCCAGTCATTTTCGATTACGTCAACACAGACCATCAGTTTTGCTGGAATCGCAAACCAAACCTATCCTGGCTCAGTCGGTATTTCTGCGTCCGCGACATCAGGTTTGCCGGTTACTTTCTCCTCTAATACGTCCGGCGTCTGTTCAGTGTCAGGTACCACGGTGACTTTTAACGGGACAGGAACCTGTACCATCGCTGCGAACCAGGGGGGTAATAGTAGTTATAACCCTGCGCCCACCGCGACTCAGTCATTCAATATCGCGATGGGAGTCGTTTCTCAAACGATTAACTTCAGTACAGTTGCAAATCAAACTTTTGGCGCTGCACCCTTCGGTTTGTCTGCTAGCGCAAGCTCAGGTTTGCCTGTGACATTTGGCTCCAACACGCCAGGGGTATGCACGGTCTCTGGATCGACAGTGACCCTGGTGACCGGTGGTACTTGCACAGTCTATGCAACACAAGCCGGCAATGGCAGCTACTATGCAGCCACTGCCCAGCAGACTTTCTCAGTCGCTACCGCTTCACAGAGCATCAGCTTTACCAATCCCGGTACTACAACGGTTGGCGCTGCACCGTTTGGACTGAGTGCATCTGCCAGTTCTGGCTTGGCGGTAAGCTTCACCTCCAGCACAACTTCGGTTTGTACCGTTTCAGGTTCAGCCTTAACCCCAGTCGCTGGAGGCACTTGTACCATAGCGGCGAGTCAGGGCGGCAATACCAGTTTCAGCGCGGCATCGACTTCGCAATCATTTCAGGTGAATGCCCCAATTTCTGCGCCCACAGTGTCGCTAGCAATTACTAATGGCCCGAATTTCTTCGCGCCAGGCGCCATAGGTATGTCCGCGACGGCAAGCGACAGCGATGGCACAATCGCCAAGGTCGTGTTTTACAACGGGGCGACGCCCTTGTATACAGCAACAGCCGCGCCCTACACCTATACCTGGTCTAATGTTCCTATTGGCACTTACAGTATCACGGCTGTCGCAACCGACAATAGCGGAGCAAGTACAACATCGGCAGCGGTCAATGTCACTGTAGTCGATCCGAGCGGATCTGGAGTGAATTTCATTTCGGTGGTGCCAACCACGACGACTGGCGCAGTGCCGACGGGATCAACGCTGAACGCAGGGCTCACCTACACTTTAAAGGCCTCGAATAACGACGCCGTCAAAACGGTGGAATTGCACGAAGGCACTACTGTGCTCGGCAGTATTACCTACCCGATCAATATCAACGGAGAGACCTACGTCAATACCGCACGTATAGGCACATTAAGCGCGAATTTGCCGATAGGAACGCACCAACTTTACCTGAGCGTCCAAACTGCGGAAGACTTCGCAAACAATTCATCCACCTTCACGATCACCGTAACCCGGATCAATGTGAAGCCGACGATCACGTTGAATGCCCCGGCCAACGGCACGGTATCGAATCTGCCAGCAACGCTCAATCTGAGCGCGACTGCCAGCGATAGCGACGGAACGATCAGCAAAGTGGATTTCTTCAATGGCAGCACGCCCTTGTGCAGCGTAGCTACCGCCCCATACAACTGCGCCTGGAATGCGCCGGCCGGCAGCTACAGCATTACCGCGGTAGCAACCGACAACGATGCCGGTACGACGACCAGCACGGCAGCGACGGGGAGGGTGAATGTCCCGCCTACGGTGTCGATTTCCGTACCTGGCACTGCCACTTCTGCCGCTGGCGTAACCCTGGTTGCGAATGCGGCCGACAGTGATGGTGGCATACAAACAGTCCAGTTCTACAGTGACAGCAATCTGCTGGGAGCGGGAACTAACAACAATGGGCAATATAGTTTCCAGTGGAACAATCCTCCCGCAGGGAGCTTCACGATCACCGCCAAAGCCTCCGACAACGACGGTGCAGTCACCACATCGACCGGCGCCAGTCTGATTGTCAGCGGCGGGACAGGCAACGCACCTAGCGTTACGCTGAGTGCGACGCCGACCAACATCCGCGTGGCTCCCGGAGCTACCGGCAATATCACTTTCACCGGCACCAGCACCGATGACGTGCAAGTCCAAAAGCTCGAGCTCTTCAAAGACAGTGGCAGCGGCTACGACGCAACCCCGCTACAAACCGCTACCGGTACCGCAGCCAGCCTGAGTTTTAATTACGTGTATGCGGCTCCCGCCGGCACCTATCGCTTCAAGTTGCGCAGCACCGATAATGCAAACGCTGTCAAGGAATCCAGCGCGGTGGTCGTCAACGTTACCGACAGCAGCCTGCTTGGCACAATCTACGGCGTGCGCATCAATGCGAATGGTAAGCCGGAACTGTATGGCTGGACTTGCCAGTCTAGTAGTGCCCAAGGCTTGGTCTACAGCGTCTATGTTGAAAACCCCGCTGCGTTCGGAGGCAGGCTGCTGACCTCCGGTGTCGCCAATATTTCCACCGAACTGGACAATGGGGCAGTGCAAGAACAATGCCGCACTCCTGGAGCGGGTCACCATTTTGTGGTGGACCTGAACAGCTATACTGGTACGGACGCCGGCAAGTCCATTTATGTGCAGGCCCAAGGTGCTACAGGCGGCAGCATCGTCCTGCCATGCGCTGACAACAACTGCACCATGCCGGGTAGTTTGCGTATCGCACTGACTACACCTGCCAATGGAGATCGCTATATCGCGCCTGCAACGGTCTTCGCACGTGCGATGATTACCGATGGTAGTGGAATCTACGATGAAGTCGCCTTCAATATTAACGGTCAATGGATCACCGCTCAGGCAGATACGACTGCCAATGCCTATTTTGCCAGCAAGGCGGACTTGCCAAGCAGCTCTACTCCGTACGTGGTGTACGCCAAGGTCAGGAAGGGCAATTCCACCATTTATTCAGTGCAGAATCAGATTTATGTCGATCCTAGCACTGGGGTTACCCTTACGGTGACCTCGCCGACTGCCGCGACAGTTGTCGGCTTGTCTAGTCCTGTTACATTCTCTGCCACCACTTCATCATTCCCAGGCAATCTGAACGTGGTTGCCAGTGTTAAATTTTATGCTAACGGCCAATTAATCGTCACCGCGACGAATAACAACAGTACCTGGTCTGGACAATGGACGGCAACACAGGCCGGCGCCGTCGACATTACGGCACGGGCATTTGATGGCACTGGTAAATTATTGGCACTATCGCTACCGACCAGGATCACCGTTTCTACTGCGCAGGGGCCAGCCGTGCCAGCTTCCGCTACACCTATTCCCGTCGACATTACGCCGCCGCATTTGGGTAACAATGACGCCGGAACACTGGGTGGCGAGCTGACGGTCGGCAGCGATGGAGCAGCCAGCTACAGCATTCCGATTGTGGTGCCGCCAGGCACGGCCAACGTGGTCCCCAATCTCAGCCTCAATTATTCCAGCAGTGGCACCAATGGCCTGCTGGGGCTAGGCTGGAGCATGGGCGGCCTGTCCAGCATCCATCGCTGCGGTAAAACCATCGCGCAAGACGATCTCAACGATCGCATCAGTTTTGAAAACACTGACCGCCTGTGCCTGGATGGCAAACGGCTGGTCCTAGCGAACTTGCTACTGACCGACGACAACTACTGGGCATCGAATGCTGAGTACCGTACCGAGATCGACAGCTTTAGTCGCATCACGACCCAGATTAATAGCATTAACCAGCGTAGCTTCACGGTGGAAACCAAAGAAGGTCGGATCATGACCTATGGCAAAGACACCGGTTACGTCAAAGCGATCACTGGTCTTGTTAACAGTGGCGAAGATGCACCGCAGCCGACACCCAAGAACGGCGCCCAGTCCTGGGCGCTGGATAGCATCAAAGACAAAGTCGGCAATTTTATCAAGGTCAGCTATGAGCAAGACAGCTTGACAGGGGAGCATCATCCCAGCGTCATTCGCTACGGCGCCAACGGCTTGCCTGCCCATGCCGCGGTCCAATTTACATATGAGGCAAGGCCCGACGCCTGGAAGAAATACATCGATGAGACGCGCAATGACTTGCGCAGCCGTGTTACGAATATCAAAACCTATGTCGGCACCAACCTCGACGGCGACGTCACCAGCAGCGGCACGATTGTGCGCGACCACCGCCTGAGCTACGAGCAAAGCCCTACCAGCGGCCGTAGTTTGTTGAATGCAGTGCAGGTCTGTGCTCGAAATGTACAAGCGGGAGAGACTAGTACGGCCACCGATTGTATGCCGGCGACCACCTTTGCCTGGGGTAAACCCGACCCTGCCAAGACCCCTGGATTCGAAAGCAAAGGGATATGGGCCGGCGCGCCGATACTGAGCACGCGCATGAATCTCGACGGTTTGCAAATCACCGCGAATCATCCCGATTACTTCGCCTTTAGCGATTTCGAAAACCATGGTCGTACGGATATTCTAGAGAAACGCGTGAGGGGGATTAGCTCGCCTCTCGTAGAAGCGAATGAAAAAGAACTAGGGACAATGCAATCGGAATACCGTTATTTCCATAACAACGGCAATGGCTTTACGGAATATAAATTCAAAATCGACCTGAATGTCCCCTTCATTGTGCTCGATACCGGCGATTTTGATGGTGATGGCGTACTCGATTTGCTAGTCACCACGTCTGGCTCCGGGTCCGGCTACGCAAAAATTTGCCTGTCTCCGCTGGGTAAGCCTGGGGCATTGGGCGCAGCCGGTTCGACGATTACCTTTACCTGCGATCCAACCCGTCCCGCTGTTGGCGCCAATGGTCCTCGCGCCTTACCTTATGTCGTGGATATTAAAGGTGATGGTCGTTCAGCCCATTACAGCACGAATAATAGTGGTATCGTGACTGTCTGCATCCAGAACAACTGTCAGCAGGACACCTCGCCACCGAATGGGTTAACCATGGTATCAGCGGATGACGGCTCGACCGAGTATTCTCAAAACCAATATACAAGACTGACCCAAGTCGTGGATTTTTCCGGCATAGGCAAGCCGTATGACGTGCGCTGGACCAGGGTCAATTATGTGAAATATGTTTACGACGGAGGGGCGCCCATCTACTCTCCGCATTATGAGAACCTGACACCTGCGGTAGTGATCAACCATTTCAACCCGCCCGGTGCCCCCTACGGCCGGGGCGCTATGTCCAGCTACACTTACAAGCCTTATGCGCAGCCTCCACTGAACAGTTTCTACTTGCCCTACCAATTCGATAGAGATACGGATATGGGCGGTATATCAACTGACTTTAATGGATCCGGCTATAACGGACTGGCGTTCGGATTTCTTCAGTTAGCCTGGGATGCAAGCAATGCTTACTATTCCTATTCTCGTGCGGAAATGACCTTGTGCCTATCCACCGGACGGGCCCTGGATTGCGGCGTACGCAGGAAATACAGCGGCGATCAATACCTCGCCATTCGCGCGATCGGGAATTTTGTCGGTGACGGGCAGGCGACGATCCTGGCCGATACGCTGACCTATGAGCCAGCGAAAAAACCTAGGCCAAGCGGCAACCTGCAAATGTGCCGGGTGATGGGTGACGACACCACTGGTGGCACGGGCACCAATGACACCGCCATGATGTGTGATCCTTGGCCTGGTTTCAACGGCATACCGACCAGCGACATCTCCTTGGCGAAGGATAATTTGTTCTTCCTGGATTTGATGGGAACTGGGCGCACTCAGCTTGTGCAATACCACAGCGGTAAATTGGTCAACGGTAACTGGCAAGAAGATGGTCGCTGGGAAGTCTTTGCACCTATCGACGTCGCCGTCCCTGGCCAAGCACTAGACCGCATCTATCGGGTGACCAACGGCATGGGCGCGGTTGGTAGCGTGGAATACGTCGATGGCATGACCAGCGGTATTGTCAGCCAATCCGGCAGCAGCACCCTAGGCTATCCACAACACAGCACCCCACGACCTGGAAAGATCGTACGTGCCCTGACGCTCAGCAATGGTGTCAGCAACGGTGGCCCAGTCACACGAACCACCAACTATCGTTATGAGGACGCCGCGGTCGACGTTGCAGGACGTGGCTCGCTGGGCTTTGCCAAAGTCGTGTCAACCGACGAGCTAAGCAGTATCGTTACGGCCGCTACTTATAGCCAAACCTGGCCGTTCACCGGCATGCCATTGAATACTACCGTGACATCCGGCGTTGGTGTCACCTTATCGAACAGCGCAAATACCCTCGGTGTCACCATCTTGACCCAGGCCAGTGGCGAAAAAACCTATTTTCCATACGTCGCCCAAAATATCACCAGCCGTAACGACCTCGGTGGCCAATACCTGGGTACGACGACGACCAACAATACCTATAGCGACAACTGGGGCAACCTCAACCTGCAAAAAACCGAGCTGGACGGCCACACCTTTACCAGCGCTACGACATCCGTGTACCGCAATGACGCCATCAATTGGATCATAGGCAAGCCAACGTCGGTCACGACCCTGAAAACCGATGCCAACAATACTAGCGTCACACGTCAAGCCAGCTTTGACTATGATGCGAACACGGGCTTGCTCAAAACGGAAACCCAGATGCTGGGCGTGTCTGGGTTGGAAGTCACTGCCAGCTACGACAGAACAGGTAATAACTTCGGCCTGATCAATAAAAAAACGCAGACCTGGAACAATCCGATCAGCACGCCAGCGCACTCGGCGCCGGGGCCACAGACCCGCACCGTGAATGAGATGTTCTACGACGCCAACGGCCGCTTCGCCATTACCGTAAAAAATGCCCTGAGCCACAGCGAATCACACAGTTATGATCCGGCTACAGGTACGCAACTGAGCCTGACTGGTCCCAATCTATTGACGACCACCTGGGTTGCCAATGGCTTTGGACGTGTCACCAAAGAATTGCGTGCCGATGGCAATGAAACTCGTCAATACCAAAAGCAATGCGATAGCGGCTGCCCGTCAGGGGCGGTGCTTGCCAGTATCACCGACAGCTTCCATGGAAGTGATCGTATCGCCGTGCCCCAAATTGTCTATCGGGACAATGCCGGCCATGTATTACGTACGGTCAGTTGGGGCTTTGACGGCAGGCAAGTCATTCAAGGCCAGAATTACGATGTGCGCGGCCGTCTCAGCGAAGTGGAGCGACCTCACTTCACTGGCGACAGCACTTTCCTGGATCACAGTCAGGAGTATGACGACCTCAATCGCGTCACCACACTCACCACTCGTGATGAAAATGGCTCGCAGGTTCCCCTGACCACCCAGTACATGGGCGTTGACGTCAGCACCACCAATGCCAAGAACCAGACCCGGACCGAACATCGCGACCTGACTGGCAAAATCATCAAGGTGACCGACGCCAAAGCTGGTACTACCTTGTTTAGCTATGAGGCTTTCGGCAATCTGGTGCAAACCACGGATCCGGACGGCAATGTGATCACAGTCCAATACGACACCCTGGGACGCAAAACGGATTTAAGAGATCCCGACCTGGGCTGGATTCATTACGACGTCGACCCGCTAGGGCGCACCTGGAAACAAACCAGTCCGAACCAACGCCAGGCACAAACCTCTACGACCATGGATTTCGACAATCTGGATCGTATGACGGCGCGTTATGAAACTGACTTGGAAAGCCACTGGGCGTTCGATGGGACTGGTAACGGTAAGGGCATTGGTCAACTGGCTGAAGCCTATACCTTCGCCGGTTCCCAGAAAGACTACCGACGCCTGCACAGCTATGACAACCTCGGTCGCAACAACCAAGTCCAGCAGATACTGACTGACGGGACCTACACTAGCACGCAGGTGTATGACGATTGGAACAGGCTCAGCACGCAACAAAACCAACGCAACAGTGATGGTGTGAAAGCCTTCGACTACCGCTACAACAAGATGGGCTATCCGTTTCAGGTATTGCGAGGCAACCTGGTGCTATCAGAAATCCGTCTAAAAGATGCGGCAAGCCGGGTACAGCAAGCACAATTGGGTAATGGTCTCACCCAGGGCCGTCATTACAACAACTACACAGGTCGGCTCGATAACGCGCAACTGACCAATGCCGGTGGCACGGTACACTTGCTGGAAGGGTACGACTATGACTCCCTTGGCAACGTGTTGCAACGCGCGCAATACTGGGATGGTGTTGGCTTCCAAGAAGTATTTGGATATGATGAACTGAACCGCGTCAGCAGCAGCAATGTGGCAGGACAAGCACAAGCGTATACTTACAATGCTTCCGGCAGCCTGCTGACCAAGAGTAATGTCAGCGATGGCGCGGCATTTGAATATCCGGCACAAGGGGCATCAGCAGTGCGGCCGCATGCCGTGCAAAAGATCGGCGCAGGTAATTTTAGTTATGACCTGAACGGAAACCTGACCAGCGGCGCCGGGCGCAATGTCAGCTGGACCAGCTTTGATATGCCGTTGAAGATCAGTAAAGGCGGCTTCAGCTCTGGGTTTGTGTATGGACCGGAACACCAGCGCGTACGTCAATGCAAAACCACTAGCGGTGCGTGCGGTAGCAGCGACCTTAGCTACATCATCTATGCCGGCGCGCAAGAAGTCGAAGTCAAGAATGGGCTAACGACAGTTAAAACTTACTGGCCGAATGGAATTGGGGTAGAAATTGATAAATCGGGCCAAGCGACAGAAATGAACTGGACGCATGCCGATCGCTTGGGCAGCCCAGTCGCGATTACGGATAGCAGCGGCAATCTGAAAGAGAAGTTGGCGTATGATACTTGGGGCAAACGCCGTAACTTTGACGCTGGAGTTATCAATGGCTCGTCTACTCCAGACAGCCTGGACGGGATAACAGACAACAAAGGCTTTACGGGCCATGAAATGTTGGACGAACTGGATTTGGTGCACATGAATGGGCGGGTGTATGACCCTTTGATCGCCAGGTTCCTGAGTGCAGATCCGTTGGTGCAGGATCCGATTAACGGCCAGAGCTATAACCGTTATTCATACGTCCTAAATAACCCGACCAACTTGACCGATCCGACTGGGTTTGCATCATGTGGCGAATCAGAAACGGGTAGCCATATCTCTCGGTCGTGTGATTCCTCCGAAAAGGCGGCTGAAAAATGTACTTCCGCTTGCGTTGCGGGCACGGTCAATGCTAAAGGGAACCTCACTGTCAAAGCCACAGGAGACGGTCAAGGGAACGCAGTGAAATTTAATGGGAATCTCACCATCAGCGTTAATGCGAAGCAGGGCGGGGGAGACAACAGTCCACAAACGGCAAATGTTGTCCCACTTGGTAATGGTGTGAATATGGTCCCCCGTGAAGTTTGGGCTAATATTCCTGCTGATCCCGAAAAAATGGTAAAGAGTAATGGTAAGTTCACGATTATCACCTTGCATCATACGGGGAGAGAAGATACGCCTGAGTCCGTAGAGAACCTTCAGCGAGATAATTTGCCAGTTGGTGAATCCCTGGTTCGCAAGGCTGGCGCGCTATTTAAACTTGCTCAGACGTATCCTGGACAGGGCGACATTTCATATAACTACTTAATCGATAAGAACGGCACCATTTACGAAGGGCGAAGTCTTGACTACGTGGGCGCACATGTTTTTGGATACAACAGGCAAAATGTCGGTATTGCTTTCCTAGGCGACTACTCAAACAAACCGCTCTCTGAAAACCAAGTTCAGTCTGCGATTGTGCTAATTGATCGCCTTAACAATAGCTTTGGAAATCACAATTACAACGCGTTGTACGGATCTCTGACTATTTTTACTCACGGAAACATGGATAACCAGAAGCGATCTGAGCTTGCCGGAGCTCAATCGCAGATTCAGTCGATTAAAGATAAAGCTGCACAGCACTGGGAGCAAAAATAAAATGCGCAAGAAGTTACTGATAATTTTTGCTCTCTGTCTGGTTGGCGGGTGGATGTTTTTTTCGCCAGTAGCTTTCTATGATTCCAGTATGGTGAGTCGATGGATTTCTGTGCTGCCGCCGGAGACTCAAGAGTCCTATGTCTATGGTTTATTGCAATCAAACGATGTGCCGACGTACAAGAAGGTCGCGATACTTGAGGCATGGCAGCATGATTTGCAGGGTCACGGCAAGTCATTTCACATTAAAAATTTATCCGCACTTATCCCTTTAACTAAAATTGGTGGCGAGCCATTAAATGAGCCACTTGGTTTAATGGCGGCAAAAGTGATAATTGAATCTGGGGACTGCTCAGTCATCGGACATTTGCAAGTATTTTATCAATCAGATGAAATTGCGACGGCGTGGATTGCGGAGCACCTTCACCGAAAGAATATGAGCAATTGCACGGCGCCCAAACGAGACCGAGGAACTGGAGGTACAGGGCAGTAGATACTGTTATTCACGTCAAGTGATATGCAAAGAGGAATCGAAGGATTTTCCTGATTTGAGCACTCCGAACGCGACGTGAATGAGTTTGCGCATCATGGCGCCGATAATCAACATAGGTGGTTTGCCTGATGCCGCAAGGCGTGCACGGAATGTTTCCCCCCAGGCGGTTCTATAGAGGGTGACCATAGCAGGCATATAGAGCGCCTTGCGCAGAAATGTATGCCCCACCTTGGACATACGTGGCTTTGCCTTCACGCTGCTGCCAGACTCGTGGTGACGAGGATCTAGCCCTGCAAACGCCACCGCCTTTCTGGCATTGCCGAAGCGGTCGGTATTGGCATAAAAAGACAAGAGCACGGCAATGCTACGCTCTCCCAAACCAGGAACGCTATCGAGTAAGTTTCGCTTGCTGTTTAAATCAGGATCGTTATCTATGTGATCTCGAATCAATTTGCCCAAAGCTTTGATTTCTTGATCTAGCCAGGCGATGTGGCTTTCAATACCTGATTTTACGGCCTCGCGAGCCACTTCTAAGCGATTAATCTCCTGCGTACGCATGTTTTGAAGCGCTTCTAAACGCAATACCATAGCACGCAAAGCTTGTTCAGCAGGGGATGGTGCCTGCCAAAGCTCGGGCTTGCGTTCGAAACAGAATTCTGCAATCAGCTGGGCGTCCACCTTGTCGGTTTTAGTGCGCACCATGCGAGAGGCACCAAATGCCTTGATTTGACTGGGATTAATAACGCTGACCATCATGCTTTGGGCTGCCAGGTACTCTGCAACCCCACCAGTGGCTTCCATGCAAACGTGAATATTGATTGCTTCGTGTTTTGCTAGCCATTCCATCAACATCTTAAAACCCTGCGGATTGTTTTCTATGCTCTTGCTGCGGATTTTTCCATTTGGTAAGCGCAAAGCGCAATCCAGCTTGGCTTTTGCTACGTCAATGCCCAAAATAAAAATTTGCATACAACGTCCTCTGATAATCTACCTTGTTAATGCGGACTGCCGGCAAGCCGGGCCAAAGATACTGTTCGATTTTTAAACGAGGGTGAGCGACTGCTGCAAAAATCTACGTTACTGGCTTAAAACCAAAGGGTGCAAACGGCATCCAGTCGCTCGATCTTGATATGCCTACCAAGAACTGTCTTCGTAATTCGAACGATCGAATTACAAATTGAAAGATTCAAACTTCAAAATCATAATACAAGGGTGTAATGAGTTTTATTTATTACACCATTTTATAGCAGTCCTAAAAACCGACGCCGATGTATTTCGCGTCGGCTTTTTATTGCGCAGGCAGCCACCCGCCTACCGAACAAGGTGCGAAGTTCGCACCTCTTGCAGCACCTGTTCCAGCGTCTCGTCACACCCGATCGCCCGCCCGGCCCGTTCCAATCGCCGTCAGTCACAACTATCCCCTCCAACGCAAAACACGCCCGAGTCTTCTACCAATCCTGATCCGCGTTGGCAAGCGCGATGTATTTGACGCAGTAATGAGACAGCGGAGCCTCCTAATCTATTGACGAAATTGTTATCGTAATGCACTATCTTGAATAATTTATAATTATCAAGAACATATGAAGGAGTATGAGATTCACGAATGCTTATAAGCTAGCCCCGCAGGAGCCAGCGCATCGTTGAATTGTGTCTATCATGGGTTTCCCCTTCCTGCGTTCCGGTCAATTTCACTTTCGTCGCCTGTTACAAACACGGCCGCGTTTTGTCGCGTCCTTGGCGATAGCAGTATTGGCATTCCTCATCGTGGCCCTCGCCGCCGCGCAGGTAGGGTACACAAGGTTAAGCTCCGAAGACGCGTTGCAGCTGGCAATCCAGCAGACCAAAATCCTTAAAAAGAAACCTCCCACTGCGTCGCCACAGGCGCAAGCCGACTTGCCGCGCTTCGATAGTGCGCAATTAGTCGATGTGCTGCACCAGGTCGCTGATGAGGTCAAGCTGCCGGTGGATGAAATCTCTTATGCGTTGGAAGACAACTCCAACCAAGCTTATCTACGGTACCGAGTCACCCTATCGGTCACAGCCAGCTATCCTGTCATCCGCAAATTTGCCGACCGTTTCCAGGGACAGGCTCCGCATGTATCTTTGGACACTATCAGTTGCGCCCGCGAAGCCGTTACGGCCGCCGCGCTTAGCTGTGATCTGGGCCTGTCAGCGTTTTACCAAAAGGCAGTGCATGGTTAAAGCTGCACGCCTGCGTTGGACATTGTTGATGGGTGCTTTGGCGCTGACCGTGGCGGCCATCTACTATCCCGTGGAAGCCGATGATGGCGTCGCGGCGGTCAGCAAGAAAAAAACTGGTGCCGCCCCAAATACTCGCGCAATGCCGGCAGCACTCGAGGCCGCCGCCAGCATGCCGGAAGTCGATATGGACCCGTTCGCACCGCGCGGCTGGCAAGCGCCGCCTCCGCCGCCTCCGCAACAGGCAGTAGTCGCAACCCAGCCTTCCGCGCCGCCAATCCCGACTGGCCCGCCGCCTTTACCGTTTCGCTTCGTAGGGCGTATGAACGACGAAGGGCAGCAGGTTGTCTATCTGAGCCGCGGCGACCAAGCCCTTGTGGCGCGTGATGGTGAAACCTTGGAAGGCACCTATAAGGTGCTTGGTATAGAACCTCGCCGCATCCAATTTGAATACCTCCCCACCGGCGAAAAACAAGAGCTGGCCCTTACTGCAACCGATAACTGACTACATGCCGTTTTTCTCCTTGTTTCGCCGCTCCCGGTCCTGCTTTGTTTTCTCGATCGCACTCCTGCTTGCAGGCTGCGCCGCGCAGACGCATCACCGCACTGGCATGCTTGCCATGGAGCGCGACGACTACGTTGAAGGCGTCAACGAGTTGCGTAAGGCTGCTGAGCTGGCTCCCCAGGATGTGAAATACCGCAAGGATTGGTTACAACAGCGGGAGACCGCCACAGCTAAGCTGTTGGCGCGAGCTAACAAGGCACTCTCCGAAGGGCATGATGGCGAGGCCGGCCAGTACTTTCAGATTATCCTCAAGTTTGACCGCGAGAACGAGCGCGCCAAGCAAGGCCAGGACATCATCACCCGAAATATCCGCGCTGCGGAAGCCGCGGCAGAAGCGCGTAAAGCCTTTAAGCAAGGAAACATCACTCAAGCTTCCCAGTGGGTGGCACGCGCCCTGGAAGGGAAGCCTGAACAAGCGGAAGCCCTGGCTGTGAAACAAGAGATTGAGGCGCTGCAAGCGAAGAATTTATTGACCACCCCCAGCTTTAGCGCGCTCTACAAGAAACCGATTAACCTGGAGTTTCGTGACGCCAGCCTAAAGATGGTGTTCGAAGCCCTGTCGCGCACGACCGGCATCAATTTCATCTTTGACCGTGAAGTAAAGAGCGACCAACGCACCACGATCTTCCTGAAGCAGACCACGTTAGAGGATGCGATCGACGTCATCTTGACGACCAACCAGCTCGACAAAAAAATTCTCAATTCCAGCAGCGTCCTGATCTATCCCAACAATGCCAACAAAAATAAGGAATACCAAGACCTGGTGGTCAAGGCTTTTTACTTAAGCAATGTGGATGCCAAACAGGCGGCCAACATGCTTAAAACCGTGTTGAAGACCAAAGACATCTTTGTGGATGACAAGGTCAACATGCTGGTGTTGCGTGAAAATCCAGAAACCATAGAGCTTGCAGAAAAACTGATTGCCTTGCAAGACATGGACGAGCCTGAAGTGATGCTCGAGGTAGAAGTGCTGGAGATCAATCGCTCGCGCCTGCTGAACCTCGGGGTGCAGTTCACCAATCAATTTACGATTGCTCCGCTTGGCGCTCAAAGCGGAACCGGTAGTGGCACCGGCACGGGAACCGGAACCGGCAGCACCGGAAGCAGTGGAACGGGCTCTACCACGTTGCCAACCTATAGGCTGAGTGACTTGAAGCATTTGAACTCGGATCTGCTGGGCATCACCGTCCCCACTGCGACGATCAACCTGCAAAAAATCGATGGCGACGCCAATTTACTGGCGAATCCCCGCCTGCGTGTCCGCGACAAAGAAAAAGCCAAAATAATGATTGGTGACAAGGTCCCGGTAGTAACGACCACCAGTACACCGAATGGCTTTGTCGCAGAAAATATCCAATACCTCGATGTAGGCTTGAAGTTGGAAGTGGAGCCGAATATCCATTTGCATGATGAGATAGGCTTAAAAATCAGCTTGGAAGTCAGCTCGCTGGTGTCAACGATCAAGACGAGCAGCGGTTCGCAGGCCTATCAGATTGGTACCCGGAATTTTAC
This sequence comes from Pseudomonadota bacterium, assembly GCA_040390485.1. GTDB lineage: Bacteria > Pseudomonadota > Gammaproteobacteria > Burkholderiales > Burkholderiaceae_D > Undibacterium. The sequence continues at coordinate 184,447 of JAZJYH010000018.1, read as the reverse complement.
GAGTGCACTGCGCCTGAAAGACGGTGAGACACAGGTGCTCGCCGGCTTGATCAGTGACGAATCGCGGTCGGCAGCCAACGGCATCCCGCTGTTGGGTGACTTGCCGGTGCTGGGGCGCCTGTTTTCCAGTCAAAATGACAACCGGCAAAAGACTGAAATCGTGATGTCGATCACGCCTCACCTAATCCGCAATATCCGCCGCAAAGACCCAGCGTCGGAGTCTTTCTGGTCCGGTACAGAAGCAAATCTGCGCACCAAGCCCTTACAGCTGCGCACGCTGGACAATCCCGCCGCGAACGCGCCCTCAGGGGCCAACCGGACAGTCAATGCACCAGCGAACAACACGACGGCGCCCGCCACACCTAACGGGCCTGCTCCTGCAGCAAATGGCCCAGCCGCGCCGGATACCAGCAACATCACATTTCAATGGAAAGGGCCGGCACAGGCCAAAGTCGGCGAGGTTATCAAGCTAGAACTGAATATGGATAGCCAGAATTTGTTGCGCGCGGCGCCGCTGCAATTGCAGGTGGATCCGGCGCAATTTGAGATTGTCTCGGTCAAGGAAGGCAATTATTTCAGCAAAGACGGCAAGGGTAGCTTTAACCATGTCATAGACAAACCGAGCGGGCGTGTCTCCGTTGGCGCCTCCAGCGCTGAAGGGGCGAAGGGCCCAGGCCAATTGCTGAGCATAGAGCTAAGACCGTTGGCGGCAAATCCCGAAGCGTCGGTCAATATCTTGAGCATGACGCCCGTCGGTAGTGGCCAGGCGATAGGCCGGCCGCAAATGCCGGTCGTGTACAAGATGGCAGTCGCACCCTGACAATGTCTATGCCGCTTTCATCGGTCTTCCCCAGAAAAACCAATGCTGGTTTCAGCTATATTGAGTTGCTGGTATCCGTGGTCATCCTCGGGCTGTTAGCGACGATTGCCATGCCGCTCGCTGAAACAACGGTGCGTCGCCAAAAGGAGACCGAGTTGAGGAGAGCACTACGCGATATACGCCAGGGTCTCGATGCCTATAAGCAGGCGGTAACCAATGGCAAGATTGCTACCCAGCCTAATGACAGCGGCTATCCACCCAGCTTGATCGAACTTGCAGCAGGGGTGGACGACCTTAGCCATCCTGGAAAGCGATTGTACTTTTTACGCCGTGTGCCGCGTGACCCGTTTGCAACTGATGCTTCGCTAGCCGCGATTGACACCTGGGGCAAGCGCAGCTTTGCTTCGCCGCCCAGTAACCCGCGTGAGGGTGTGGACGTGTATGACGTCTATTCGCTGTCAACCCAAACCGGTCTGAACGGTGTGCTGTATAAGGACTGGTAACGTGAGCAAATCGTGCACGAATAGGACAAGGGGATTCACGATGATCGAGTTGTTGGTAGCGCTGGCGATCATGGCGACTATTTTGTCACTGGCCGCACCGCGTTATTTCAGCAATATCGATAAAACGAAGGAAGCGGTCTTGCGGGAAGATCTGTATATTTTGCGGGATGCGATAGACAAATTTTATTCAGACAAAAACAAGTACCCCAATTTGTTGGACGATCTGGTGACTGAAAAGTATTTGCGCAGCATTCCGGTGGATCCGTTTACGCAGAGTTCGCATAGTTGGGTGATTGCACCACCTATCGATCCTACACTGGGCGCTGTCTTCGATGTGCACAGTAGCGCGCCGAATAAGGCACGCGATGGTACTTCGTATAAAGACTGGTAGATGCGCATTCATATTAAAAATTGGCGCATGCGCGGAGTCCTTGGACAGAAGCAGGCGGGATTCAGCTATTTAGTCGCCATTTTCATGGTGGCCGTGGTGGCGATGCTGACGCTCCAGGCGCAAAGCAATATGGCGACCAATGAGCGCAGACGCAAAGAGGATGAGCTGCTGTTGGTCGGCCAGGCGTATCGCAATGCGATTCGTGATTACTATGTCAATGCGCCAGGCTCGAACAGGACGTTCCCGCCGACGATTGATGCGCTATTGCTTGATACAAGGACGAGCCGGATTAGTCGGCATTTGCGCAAGGCTTATGTCGATCCAATCACCGGCAGCGCGACCTGGGGCGTAATTGCGGCGCCGGATGGTGGCATCATGGGTGTGTACTCGTTGTCGGTTCAAGCACCCATCAAGGTCGACGGATTCCCTGACGAGTTATTTAGTTTCGTAGGCGCCAAGAAGTATCAGGATTGGAAATTTGTGTATCAACCTATTTGAAGGCCATAGCCTGGAGGAAAGAAGATGAAAATAAAACAGAGAGGTTTTACGCTGCTGGAACTGCTGGTCGTGGTGGTCATTATTGGCCTGCTGGCTAGTTACGTCGGCCCCAAATATTTTGGGCAAATCGGTAAGTCGAAGACGCAAACTGCAAAAGCGCAGATCGATTCTTTCGACAAGGCGCTGGAGAGCTATCGCATTGACGTTGGACACTATCCTACTACCGCCCAAGGATTGAGCGCGCTACAGGCATCACCTGCCGGCGAAGGTCTATGGCAGGGCCCTTACCTGAAAAAGACCGTACCACTCGACCCTTGGGGGAACGTCTATGTTTACAGGTCTCCAGGCACCGATCCCGCGCACGAGTTTGAACTCATTTCCTACGGCAGAGATGGGCAGCTTGGTGGCGCCGGGGAAGATGCCGACGTGACTAGCTGGAATTGAGCGGATCTTGACGGCATGCGTTTTCAGGCGAAGGTAATGACTGCGGCGCTTGGTGTCGAGCTCATTGAGTTTGACGCGGGAAGCGACCTGGAGGCTCGCCGCTTTGTCGCGTCCTCCGGGGCTCGTCTGCTCGATCTTCGCCCGATCCGCTCCGGCTGGGGCAAAAAAACGGATACCGGCACATTCAATTTGAAGATATTTAACCAGCAATTGTATTCGCTATTGGATGCTGGCCAGCCCGTCGTGGACGCGATTCAGGTCCTGGGCATGAACGACAAGCGCGGCAAGCATAGAGGCATTTATGACGCCTTGTTGCAAAGCCTGCGGCAAGGCAATCAACTGTCCGACGCAATGGCAGGGCTGCCGTCTATCTTTCCTCAGTTGTATGTGGCAATGGTGCGCTCTAGCGAGACCACCGGTACCGTGCGCGCATCCATCAAACGGTTTATGCAATACCAGGGACAGGTCGATGAGATCCGTAGCAAGTTAAAAGCTGCCGCAACTTATCCGGCGATATTGATCGGCGTCGGTTTCCTCGTCATTGCCTTTTTGCTGTTTTATGTTGTTCCTCGGTTTAGCATCGTATTTGAAGATGTGTCGTCTAAAGAGCAGGCATCCATCGGTTTTGTGCAAGCATGGGGCGGATTTGTCCGTCATCATTCGGTCCTAGCATGGACGGGATTGCTCGTGGTAACAGCGGCACTCGCCACGCTAGTACTCCATCCAGGCGTACGCGCTTGGCTATTCAGAAAAATTCTTGCAACCCCTTGGATAGGGGATAAGGTCTGGATGCTGCAATTGGCGCGCCTGTATCGCACTCTTGGTATGTTGCTGCGTAGCGGGGTGAGCGTGCTGGCAGCGATGAAGATGACCGAAGCATCATTACCGGCGTCGATGCGGACGGACTTGCAGACTGCCACGCAGGCAGTGAGTGAAGGCAAAGCCATGTCTAGTGTGATGGCGGAGTGCGGCCTAAGCACGGAAGTGGCGCAACGCCTGTTGTTGGCTGGTGAGTCATCCGGCAACCTGGATGAGATGATGGAGCGCATTGCCGATTTTTATGATCAGGAGATGGCCACCTGGATTGATGCTACCGGCCGGATTATTGAACCGGCGCTGATGGTGGGTATAGGCCTCATTGTCGGCGTCATCGTATTGATGTTGTATTCGCCTATCTTTGATTTGGCAAATGCCGTTTAATTGAATATTCACTTAATGCTTACCCTTCAAGATATTGCCGATGCCCGACAGGCAGAACATGCCAATCTAGACTGGCTGACGCACTTGTCAACAAAGCTAGACCAGCCGCGCTTGCCAGTGTTGATCTGTGCGGCGGAGGCGGCCGGCTATGCTAGTCTGGATGTCGCCGATGGATGGCAAGTACAGCCCGATTTTACGCGTATCGGCTATTCCGAGATGGTCGAGCGGACTTTGATCATCGGGCTAGATGGGGAAGGGCGCCACTGTGCGGTGTTAGGAATGCCCCTGGATAATTCCATCGGCCCTTGGCTGGCCAGGCTTCCAGTGCCTTTGCATGAAATCTATCTGGCCGATCCATTGGCGATCAAAGTCAAACTCGAATTTCATGAAAATGAATTCAGTGCCGTCGCCGATGCGGTAGGACTAGATCAGGCAGTTGAACTGGAAAGGGACGCCAGCACCGACCTCAGCCTGACTTCTATCCAGGGAGAGGCCAGTCCCGCGGTCAGGTTGATCAACTCGACCATCTTTGACGCATTGCGCTTCGAGGCCAGTGACATCCACTTGGAATCTTTACCGCAAGGGCTAGTGGTCAAATTTCGTATCGACGGAGTTTTGAACCAGATAGCCGCGGTCAACAATGTCGGCCTGGCGGAGCAGGCGATTGCGCGCATCAAAGTGCTGGCGGAATTGGATATCGCAGAAAAACGGATCCCGCAGGATGGCCGTTTCCGCATTGCGGCCAAAGGGCGAGACATTGATATTCGCGTCTCCATCATGCCCAGTATCCACGGTGAAGATGCTGTGCTGAGGATATTGGATAAAAAAGCACTGATAGACAGCGTGCAGCGCCTGACTTTGGATTCGCTGGGATTTGACGCGCTCACGATCGCCTCGTTACGCAGGCTGGCGACCGAGCCTTACGGCATGATGCTGATTACCGGTCCTACAGGTAGTGGGAAGACTACAACGCTATACGCTGCCCTGACCGAGATCAACCATGGACAGGACAAATTCATTACGATTGAAGATCCGGTCGAATATCAATTACCTGGCGTATTGCAAATTCCCGTGAATGAAAAAAAGGGACTGACATTTGCGGTTGGCCTGCGCTCCATTCTTCGTCACGATCCCGACAAAATCCTGGTAGGCGAGATCCGCGACCCTGAAACGGCTCAAATAGCCGTGCAATCAGCCTTAACCGGCCACATGGTATTTACCTCGGTGCATGCGAATAATACCTTTGATGTGATCGGCCGTTTCATGCATATGGGGGTCGATCCTTATAACTTTGTTTCATCGCTGACGGGTGTGGTGGCCCAGCGCCTGGTTCGCCAGAACTGTCCACATTGCAATGAGCCTGTCCAGGTCGATGCCAATACCCTGGCGGAGTCCGGAATTTTAGATCCCGAAACTTACCAGTTCCACGCAGGGCGGGGATGCTCGCAATGTCGGCATACCGGGTATAAAGGCAGAAAAGCGATCGCTGAAGTGCTCAGGCTAACGGATGAAATCCGGGAGATGATTATCGGCCGAGCTTCGATTCGGGCATTGAAAGAACAAGCACGCAAAGAGGGCACGCGCTTTTTGCGCGATGTAGCCTTGCAACTGGTGAGGGATGGCCAGAGCACATTGCAGGAGGTAAATCGTGTCACTTTTGTTGCCTAATCTGTTTCCTGGCACCGTTTTTGCGGGGCTATTTGCCGATCATTGCTGGTTACAGGGTCGGCAAGCCAGGGTTGCGTACTCCTTGCATCCTGAAAGGGGAGCAGATGCTGAGGCCATGCTGGATGCGCTGAAAATCATGCTGGACGAAAGAAAGAAGCAACTACGCAAGGGAACGCGCCTGGCCTTGGTCGTATCTGACAGTCTGGCCGCATTTGCCATGCTGCCTTGGCAAGAGGCATTGCAACGGCCGGCGGAATTGGAGAGCTATGCCAATATTTTTTTTGAGAAGCAGGGCAGGCCGCTTGATGCCACCTGGTTATTGCGCACCGAATTCAAACGGTATCGATCGAATGGCATTGCGTACGGACTGCCGAGAAAATGGGTGGAGCAGCTGGAGGAAATTGTACTTGCCAGGGGCCTGCAATTGACGTCTGTTCTGCCGGTGTCTGCGGCCGCCTATTGTCGTTTACCGAAACCCAAGAAAATTGGAACTTCGCTGCTCATGCTAATCGAAAAACATCGTATGACCTCAATGTGTTTTGATGTGCTAGGTTTGCAAAGTTGCGATATCGAACCGATTATTGCATCCGAGCAGCTGTCGGGCAGGCGCTTGTTGCGTAGGGTCGTCTCGGCGCAGAAAAACGTGGTGCAGGCATCGGTGTGGTCGCCGCTCGCTCTTGAGCATCGTGGAGAAAGAGAGATTATAAAGGCGAGCTTGCCCAACTTAGAACTGCAGAGCCTGCCGCATGGGGTGTGGAGTTAGATGAATACCGATTTATTACGATATTTGCAACCGCGTCCGCGCCATAGTTGGCGACTCTGGACTATCGTTGTCCTGCTCTTAGCATTGGTTGGATGGATAGGATTCGCAACATATAAAGAAAGTCAGGACACTGACCACATCTTTGCACGTATCGACAAACTGCGCGTGGCACAGCAAAAAAGCATAATTCCGGCGCCTACTCCACAGGAAGAGGCTGATGCAAAAAAATGGGCAGAGCTTAGAATTGAGAGAGGTTTTGACTGGGAGCTAATTTTTAGCGCAGTAGAGCGTGCTACTAGAGCCGATATTGAACTGCTGGAGTTCCAGCCCGATAAAAGTAGCCACACGATTACTTTGGGCGGAGAGGCCAAGAATCAGAAAGCGTTAGTTACGTTTTTAACAGCCCTAGCCAGCCAGCCAGGGTTTCATAATGTCCATTTGACGCATCAGCAGGCTGTTGTGAGGGATCGATTAGAAACGGTGTCTTTTGAAATCAAGGCTAATTTGAAATCGTAGGTCGGCGTTCGATCGAGCGGCGCGAACCTCGACTGCCGGCCAAATTTACGAGAGGGACGCCGTGATTTAAGGCGCCTGGTTCGCCATCCAAGTAAGCGCTCCACTTTGATGTCTGTTCACGCCACCGGCGATGTGATGCCATTGTGCGCCAAGCGACATTATGGCGATAATGTCATATTGAGCATAAGTATGGTAAGACTACCTAACTAGCGTGCACTACACGTTGACTGCTCAGTGTCAACAGGTTGCCCAAGTCCGTTTGAAGTACTAGTAATGCGTATATTGTCTGGTGATCAGTGGTTTACGAACGAAAGCCACGGTGGTTTCGCTTGTCCTTATTCTCCACCAGCTATTTGTTAATGTCATCGACACTCCACCGAGGGCTTACGCCCACAGTCATGGCTGGCTCGGAAAACGATGTTTGCCCCACTGCGTCGTTTTCCATATCCGCCGTTGATCGAAGCTGAGGCAGCGCTTGCTTCTGAAAGCTACCACCGGATTCAAATGCAGCGGCAGAAGCCGTATTAATTTTGCGCCGCCTGTCAAAGATACTGCGGCTGACGCTAAGTCGGCTGCAGATATAGTCTGCAGACAAGAAAACACTTTTCGTAATGTCTATCATTTTCACCCCCAATAGGTTCTTTACAAGTAGAATTACTATTAAATCAACAATGCCAGTGATCAATGTTGATTAACGACAGGACGGCAGCCGCCGTGATAGGGCGCCGAACGCGGCAGCAAACAACCCGAGGACAGTGCGCACTCTAGCTCACCTGCTCGGACTGCAATGGACCGGTATGTCTATGAACAATAATCAAAATGACTCGCAATTGGAATTTATCAAAGCGCGTTGGCTACGCGACCTGCTGCGTTTCTTGCCATTGAAAAGTCAGTTCGTACTATCCGGAAATGTACGCGATCTGCAAGCATGTGAGGTCGCGCCTGGCGTAGTAACCGCCCAACCCTTGACAAGCACTCTGTGCGATAGCTTACGAGAAGCCGGTTATGAGCAGTTGGTGGTTTGGAATCCGTTAGCTGGATTTACTGTCAATGCTAGCCGCGCTGGTCCTAAAGACTCCTCGGATGCGATTCTTGGCAACCTCGGTTTAAAACCAGTGGATGGGGCTGCATCTGGAGGCATTGATGTCCTTAGTATGGTACTCGAGCGCCTGGTCGGTTTCCCTAGTCCCCCTATGGCACTGATTATTGATTTTGCGTCGCGCCTGACAGTACGCACGGAATCACTCAGCGCCGTCGAACATAGCCTGTTCACTCGCGCCTTGGTGCTAGGCCACACTGCTCAGGCGCGCCCTCATGGGGAACATCGCCGTGCATACTTCAACACAATCATCTGGATCGTAGATAAGGAAGGTGATGTCCCCGACTGGATTTTGATCGACAATCCACGTATCCGTCACATCCCTGTTTCCAAGCCAGATAGCGCTGCCCGCCGAGCGTTGTTGCCTGCGCTTCTACGTGGCGTTCCAGACTCTCAAAAAGCTTCTCCTGAAGTTTGGGCCGAGGCAGAGCGTGCCTTTGTTGATGGTTCAGAAGGACTCTTCCTATCAGACATGAATGCGATCGCAACGCTGGCGCGAGTCGAAAACGTTTCTATAGAGAAAATAGCAGATGCAGTACGTCGCTATAAGGTTGGAGTAACCGAAGACCCATGGCAGCAGATTGATCGCGAAAAAATTCGTAGTGCGGAAGGTGAGATCAGTAAGCGCGTCAAAGGACAAGCACACGCCGTTACGCACATGCTGGACTTGGTCAAGCGGGCCATGACAGGTGTGGGATCTCAACGTAAAGGAGGGCGCCCGCGCGGCGTGGCCTTTCTTGCTGGCCCGACTGGCGTGGGTAAAACCGAGCTGGCAAAAACCATCACCAGTCTACTGTTTGGAGATGAAAGTGCGTATATTCGCTTCGACATGTCCGAATTTAGCGCCGAGCATGCTGATCAACGCCTGATTGGAGCTCCGCCGGGTTATGTTGGCTATGACGTTGGAGGTGAACTGACGAATGCCATTCGCGAAAAACCATTCAGCGTAGTGTTATTCGATGAAATTGAGAAAGCCCACCCGCGTATTCTCGACAAATTTCTCCAGATTTTGGACGACGGAGTATTGACTTCTGGCCGTGGAGATCGCGTCTATTTCTCTGAAGCCTTGATCATTTTCACATCTAACCTAGGAATCTACCGTCAGGGCGAGTCAGGCGAGCGTGTGCCCAACATCATCTCCGGTGAGCCGTTTGAGAAGATCCAAGAAAAAGTGCTGAGCGAAATCCATCGCCACTTCAAGCTTGTGTTGAATCGCCCAGAGATTTTGAACCGGATTGGCGAAAATATTATCGTCTTTGACTTCATTCGACAGGACATAGCTGAGCAGATCTTCGAACAAATGGTCCGTGCTATTCTAGACGACATCTCGACACAGGGCATCACTATAGAGTTCGAAGAAACATCTGCTTTTGCCTTAAAAGAGCGCTGCCTCAGCGACTTATCGAATGGAGGCCGCGGCATCCGCAACCAGATCGAAGCTCATTTCATAAACCCCACGGCTCGGGGTCTCTTCGACCAAAATGCACAACCAGGGGATCGCTTTGTCCTGAAATGTATAGATTCCAACTTGCTGCAGTTGCAAAAGCTGTAGCCCATGGACGTACGAATTTCCCGCCTACATTTCCCTGTGACGACCCTAGGCCCTGGTCGGCGAATCGGTATTTGGTTCCAAGGATGCAGCATTCATTGTTCTGGCTGCATTTCTGCCGATACTTGGGCAACAAACACTGGGGAAACTACGGTTGAGAGAGTTCTAGCCCATCTTTCTCCTTGGATGTCTTCTGCTGAAGGGATCACAATTTCCGGTGGCGAACCATTCGATCAGAGCGAAGCCTTGATCTCTCTCTTAGTTGCATTACGACATCAAACTGCGGTAGACATCCTTGTCTATAGCGGTCACGCCATTGAGCGACTTACACCGAGTCTGAGTAAGGCCAGCGGGTTGATCGATGCGCTGATTTCCGATCCATTTGAAGTCCAAACGGCACACTCTCGACCATTGCGTGGTAGCGACAATCAACGTTTACATCTGTTGACGCCGTTGGGACAGAAGCGTTTCAGCCAGTATGAGCGCCCATTGGCCGAGAGTGACAAGTCATTGGATGTTATGTTCGACCAAGATGGCAGTGCCTGGTTTGCCGGCATACCCCAACGTAATGACTTCCAACGTTTTCAAGAGCTCTTGATAGAGCAGGGTCATCGAGTCCAAATTACCGCCGACAAAGGCTCGATAAGTGCAACAGAACAAACAGGGGATTGGCAGTCATGATGCGTTTTTGTCCGAATTGCAAAACCGAACGGTCCGTGCAGGAATGGTTCTGCGAAGGCATTGTCAATAGTGAACCTTGTCAATGGGACCTATCCTCGCTCCTTATCCGTGCCGCGGGAGACCGCCCCCAAGAAGTCGTTACCAAAGAAGACACGGGACAAAAGCAGAATAACCGGTCGACGTTAACAATCGAATTGTTATGCACGAATGGCCATCCCATGAGCGAAGGTGACTTGATGTGCCTTGATTGTGGTGCAGACATGGTACACGAGGAAGGGAATTTGATCGATGAGGCAGCCGATAGTAATGAGCAGACTGCCGCAACAAGGACGCCACCGGCTTCTACAGAGACGCAGATTGATGGCTGGAATCTGTTACGGCGCATATCCAACACTGACAGTGTTCGGGAGCGTTACATCTGCCAGCATCGTGACACCAATCGGCAAGCCGTCCTGACGCTGTACTTGCCTGGCGCAGAGCCAGATCCCTCTGTTTATGACGTAGTCGGTCGGCTTCCGAGAGAGCATGTCCCCGAAATAGTTATCACAGGTCGTTGGGATGGTCGCGCGTACGAAGTCGTCGAGGAGCTGAGCGGAGGTACTTTGGCCGATGTGGGTATCGCCTTCAGCGATATGGCTACCATCCGCCATGTGGTCTCGGAGTTAGGCCAAGCATTGCACTCTTTTTCCGAAGCGGGACTTCGCCATCGTGATCTACGTCCCGGCACTTTGCTCGTGCGCAGCCGCGACCCGCTTGACCTCGTCATCAGCGGCTTTGGCTCGGCTAGGCTATCTGAATTTGACTTGGATATCGTTTCGCCACTGGAAACAACACGTTATATGGCGCCGGAAGCCATCGCCGGGGGAGTCGCCGCAGCCTCGGACTGGTGGAGTCTGGGTATGATTTTACTCGAGCAGCTGACCAGTGGGGTCTGTTTTGAAGGCACCAATCCCCGCGCATTTCTGATCCATGTTCTTGCAAACGGTGTCACCTTGCCCGATAACCTGGATCCCCAGCTCCATCTGTTGCTGCGCGGATTATTGGCACGCGACCATCATCAGCGTTGGCAGTGGAAGCACGTTCAGACTTGGCTGGACGGCAAAGCAATCGACGCGCCATCCGCCGCGACGACTGAAGTCGATAGTAATGAAGGCAGCAGTATTCTTCTGAGCAATAGGCGGTATCACAAGCCAAGCGTATTCGCTTTGGCGGCTGCAGAGCGCGAACATTGGGACGAGGCCAAGATCCACTTGTGTCGTGGTGTTTTGATTACCTGGGCTGAACAAGCAGGTATTGACCCGACTGCACTTGCCGGCCTTCGGCAAGTGATAGCGCACGATGGCATCGATGACGATTGCCGGCTTATGATCGCTTTAAAGCTGCTCAATCCGGAAATTCCATTGATTCTGCGCGGTGACATCGTCACCCCCGGGTGGCTTTTGAAAAATGCGCTGGAAGGCTACGACCTTATCACCGGCGCTGTTCCTCTATTTTTGGACCGCCTGGAAAAAGGAACTTGGCTTTCTCAATTGAGGTCTCGGGCAGAAGTCGTTCGTCAACGTGCCGCCAATTTGAGCATTGAGCTTAACGAAGAAAGTGTGCGTCTCAATTTACTCTCCACATCTCGCGCTCGCTTGACCGCGATGTGGGAGCAACAGCGCTTGCTTTTGCCGGACTCCGATCATCCGGGGCTGCTTTCTTTGTCAGAAAAGCGAGTAATCAGTGAAGAGGATCTGATTGTCTTGCTGAGTGCCGCCATCTCCCAGTTCCGTTCCGTTGACGCGATAGTGGAGCAAGCGCAAGCGCTGGCAAACAAGGAAGATATTCTGTCCTTTGATGGGGCGACCGCACGTGCAGATTTGACGTTGTCGCGTACCGAACTCTTCCGAAAAGTCGATGATAGGATCGCTGGTTTCGCGCGTACCGGGAAAAAAGTGATCGATGAACTTGCGGACAAATTTAGACTCGAACGTCGTCTTCCTCTGCACGAAACAATTGTACTGCTTGCCATTCCGCAAGATCAATGGCTTGAACCGCAAAAGCAGCAGTACGTATCTCGAATCCTGGATTTTTTTGAAAAAAAGATTTCTGCGACGGTAATGCGCGGTCCATTGGTGCGCATGACGATTGGCAAGTCCACCGGACGTGCCGATATCATGGAAATGGATAGTCGGCGCCATACCGGAACGGCCTTGCTTGAGCATCTACTTCAACGCAATTCCCAATCAGTCCAGATTGATCCTGCAGTGTTTTCCGACAATCTTGCGCTGGAGAGTCGACTCAATACCTTGTACCGACAAACCTCCATTTATAAACGTGACACCGGTATCGACGGTCTCTATGTAGGTTTCCCCTTCCTAGCTATTAAAGACAACCGGGTCAAGGCGCGCCCAAGAGTCACTCCGATTTTGCTGTGGCCCATACGATTGCTAATGGAATTAGGTGCGCGTGGTCAAGTTTCGCTCGCATTTGATGGCGAGCGCGAAGAAGTTCGCATTAATCCAGCTCTGGAAGGACTGCTTGGACGAGAGGTTGTCAAAGCATGGCGGAGTGCGGCTGATGATGTACTAGGAAGATCGGCACTGAAAGTGGCTGACGTCATAGATGCATTTGGCATGCTGGCACCAGCGGAGCAACGCCAACTGAAAAACCTGCCGGCGCCGAACTATGAAATCCCGCCGGGTACCACCCAATTACTTTGCACGGCGGTTCTCTTTCACGTTACCTTCAGTGGCCAGGCGATTGGTGAGGATCTAAGGCAGCTCAAAGTCCTGTCTCCTTCCGGAACCGCCCTAGAGTCCATGCTAAGACTGAAGGAAAGAGAGCTGTTTGAGCCGCCGGTCGAGCCGGTTGCGGAAATTGATCGCTATCTAACTGTGGCAAGCGATCCTTCGCAAGAGCTCGCTGTGTTGAAAGCACGCCAAGGACCTGGGCTCTTGGTAGAAGGGCCTCCTGGAACAGGGAAAAGCCAGACCATTGTCAATATGGTGGCGGACGCCATCGGCCGTAAGAAGAGCTTGTTGATAGTTTGTCAGAAGCATGCGGCGCTGGAGGTCGTTCACAAACGATTGGTGGCGGAAGGCTTGGGCGACCGTATCGTCATGGTCAATGACGTCAACAAGGATCGAGAGCCGACGATTCGAGCCGTCCGCGAGCAGTTGGATGGGATTTTCCGAGGATCGCAGTTCGATAACGGCTGGGCTCGGCAGCGTGAGCGTGTCGCGGCTAAGATTGAGGCTTTGGAAGGAGAATTAGACCGTTTGCATCGTGCACTTCACAAGGTCGACGATGCTACGGGGCTGAGCTATCGTGCTCTTCTAGGTGAACTGATGCAATTGGAAGCAGGTACGTCGCCGATCAGTATGCCGCAGCTACGTACAAAGCTGCCGAATCTGGGGCCCTCGGCGCTGACGTTAGTCGAGGAACAGTGCGCGTCACTGGCACGGTACTGGTTGCCGGCTAAGTTCGAAGGCAGTGCGTTGACTCAATTGAGGGCCTTTGCCAGCGATGCGGCCACTATTAACGAATTCAATGCCGTTTTTGCGGAGTTCCTCGATGCTGAGCACCGCCGCATCGAGGTCTTAAACACGTACCCGGCCCGATTCGACGTCGATGACCCGGTACCGTACCGCACTTGGCTGAATCGCAACGTCGCTCGCCTGGCCGGATTGGATGAGACTCAACGCAAGTATCTCGCCCAATGGCTGCCGCTCTTCCGCCCATCCGACAAAGTGGACGCCCCCGGTCATTTGCACTATATCGCACTCAAAGGCCTGCATCAGGAGTTGCTTGCCATCAATGGGGTTGACCACGATGAGGTACTTTCTCCTGCTCTATCCCAATTGTCTGACGCCGAACTGGACAAAATTGCGCAAAAGGCTAGCCTGGCTGTCCAACCTATCACTTTCCTAAGCCGCCTCAATCCAGTCACATATATTCGACGTAGCACATTGCTGAAATTTGCCACACGCACGGGCGCTCCTGTCGAAGCAGGTACTATTGAAAAATTGTTCAGGGCGGCACACCTGGAGCAGCAATGGCGCCCTCGGCGTAATAGACTCAATACGATTGCTGATGCGCTACACCTGCAAGTCGTCGACTCGACATGCGGTCCGAAGTTAGTCGGTGAATGCTTAGAGCGTTTGCGCAAGCTGGAGGAAGTAAGGGAACTGGCTCAACATCTAGCAGTTGCTCCACGGGGAGAAGAGTTTGACGCGGCCGTCATGACTGGCGACCGTGCTCCGGTCGAGCAACTACTGGACGGCTTCGAGCGCGCTTTCATACGTCATGCCGCTCGCCAGCACAGTTTACATGCCTTGGCGATCTTGGATGAATGGTTCGATGCGGATCTACTCGGACGATGCCGCCAATCGATTCAGCACAACGCCGATGATCGGACTGTTCTCAACCGCATTCACGATGCCTTACCCACCTTAGCGGCCTACCAACAGTTCAGAACACGTTCGCAGAACTTGGGGAATGAAACCCTGGAGGTATTCGGCGTTATGCGTTCCTATGAGTTGGCAATGGGCGGCATTCGCCCGGAGGAACTCGGCGAAGAGGTACGGCGGATCATCAGGCGGGAAGCGCGTTTGGGCTGGAAACGCAGAATGGAGCAAGACAATCCAGAACTGCTGCTTGACCAAACGGAGACGACGGCCAAGGCCCTGTCATTGGCGAGCGCAGACGAGGAAATGCGCCGCCTCAACCGTGACGTGCTGCGCGAAAGTATTGATCGGAACAGCTTGGCTACAGCAAAGCAGTGGGAGGATGTCACTCGCCTGAAAGGGCAGCGTTCGCGTCGGCTGCGGGAGTTCATTGAATTAGGCGCAGGCATGGGGTTAATGACCTTGCGCCCCGTTTGGCTTATGAATCCAGATGTGGCCAGTCGAGTTCTTCCTTTAAAAACCAACTTGTTTGACTCGATCGTCTACGACGAGGCCTCACAGATGCCTGTGGAATATGCCTTACCAACTCTATTCCGAGGAAATTTAGCAATTGTCAGTGGCGATGAAAAGCAAATGCCACCGAGTGCCTTCTTCTCCGGACGCACTGATAGTGACGAGGCTGAGATATTTGATGGCGATCAACCGGATGAAGATGCAAGCGAAGAGGAAAAAGAGCAGTTTGAAGAGACCTGGAACCGTCGCGAGATCAAGGACTGTCCGGATCTATTACAACTGGCACGGACCGCTCTTCCTGTCACGACGCTTCAAATCCATTATCGCTCGGCTTATCGTGAGCTCATTGGTTACTCGAATGCTGCTTTCTACGAGAATAATTTGAGCGTCCCGGCACGTCATCCTGATTCCACTATCCAGGAAATTAAGCCGCTGGAGCTGATTCAAGTGAATGGGCTTTATGAGAAGCAAACAAACGCCCACGAAGCTGATCGCGTGGTCGCCTACCTGGCTGAAATGTGGAAACGTCCGTATGCTGAGCGTCCATGTGTAGGCGTGGTAACGTTCAACCTCAAGCAAGCGGAATTGATTGAAGAAAAATTGGAGCAACGCGCAGAAGAAGATGCGGCATTCCGGGCCGCCTATCAAGAGGAGGCTATGCGCAACGAGGGTGGGGAAGACATGGCAGTCTTCGTCAAAAACGTAGAAAACGTCCAGGGTGACGAACGTGACGTGATCGTCTTTTCCACGACTTTTGGCCGCAATAGCCAAGGAACTTTCCGCAGGTCTTTCGGTGTGCTGGGACAAAAGGGCGGGGAACGGCGCTTGAATGTGGCAGTGACGCGAGCGCGACAGAAAGTTGTCCTCGTGACCTCTATGCCCATCCGAGATATCTCAGATATGCTTAATACTTTACGCAAGCCGGTTATTCCCCGTGATTACCTACAAGGCTACATGGAATACGCCCGCACCATGTCAAATGGAGACCTGCCTTCCGCTCGGGCGCTTCTCGGACGCATGCATAGTGAGCGAGTGAACGCGCGACTGCAGCAAGGTCAGAAGCTGGACGGGTTTACGAACGACGTGCTCGCATACCTACGTTCCTTGGGCTTAGATCCTGTGGTTGCGCAGGAGGGCGACGCATTTGGGATGGATTTTGCCATTGCCGACCCTAATACCGGCCTTTACGCGCTAGGCATCGAGTGTGATGCCCCGCGTCATGAGCTGCTTCAGCGCGCGCGCGCGCGCGACATCTGGCGCCCATCTGTCCTGCGACGGGCCATCCCCCGTCTGCATCGCATCTCGTCGCAAGCTTGGTATCACGACAATAGCGTCGAGAAAAATCGACTTAAATCCGAAATTGAATCAGCTATCCAAAAGGAACTAGCAGCATGAGCGGTCCTAAGGTAGTACGTATAGTTACGCGCGAAGAAATCATTTCTATCTGTGAAGGTTTTTTGCGCCGGCTGGATCAGACTATTGATACGTGGATGCGGGATGGAAAGCGAATTGGTGAGCTGACTGACGAAGAAGTTGCAAACACGTTGGAGCGTAGAAAAATGCTTGGTGCCTTGCTTGCACAGGACGCCTTCATGGATCTGCAAAAGATGGCACCTGATGAGATTGCCTTTTTGAACGCTGATTTGGCGCGGCGCCAGCAAATAGCAGTTGACAAGGCCACCCAAGCACGTAAACGTCAGCGTCAAGGCCAAGACAGTGCCGACAGCCTGATGCAAGCGCTGAAATCTGGCGACATCGCGATTCCAATGGAATTGCACGAAAAACTACGATTGCTAGCCTCGGGCAACGCTTTGAAGGATGCCGACGCAATCCTCGCACAGGGGTTTAGCTTGCTTACGCCTCAAGCGCCAGTAGGCTTGACTGACGCGCAGCGAGATTTAGCTGAGCGCCTTATGGTTGGCATAGAGGCGCAGGATTCTGTTGGTTGGAAGTCAACTCATGTGGCTCCTGTACCTACCGATAGAATCGAGCGTATTGATCGTCAAATCGTCGAACTTCAGATGCTTTTAGAGGCAGACGAAACGGCTGATTTTGCAGCTCGCTTGCGCACAATTGAGGCCGCGAAAGTAGATGTTCAACAAAATCTCTTATTGGATAGTCTCATTTTGGACCTGGCGACGGTCATCGAGGGTGCTCGCGAACATCGTGCCGCCATGGCTGAACTGACCATGCTGGCCGCTGAACTACGTGAATACGATCTTTCTGCCACAACTCTTCTCGAAAGCATTGCCGCTGCCGCTTCTTCTACGCCGATCAGAGTAATTAACGAATTTTCCAGCGAATGTAGGGTGTTGATCACACAAGCACAGCAGCGTAGGGAGGCCGAAGCCCGACGGAGGGCCATTCTGCAGGGACTTGCCCAACTAGGGTATGAGGTCAATGACGGGATGGAGACGGCTTGGGCACGGGATGGCCAGATCGTCGCGAAGAAGCCATCGCTTCCGGGATACGGTGTTGAGATAGGAGGTCAAGCCCATACCGGGCGCCTGCAGGTGAGGTCGGTGGCATTAACAATAGATCGCGATACAAGTCGCGACAAGGGCGTCGAGATCATTTGGTGTGGGGAGTTTTCAAAGCTGCAGGAACTGCTCGCAGAAAACGGCAACAATCTCACTATAGAGCGTGCCTTGGGCGTTGGGGCAGTACCTTTGAAAGTCGTCAGCGACTCTCAACTTAGCGTTAATACCGAGACTAAAGGCCGCACACTAGGTTAGTCCGTCAAGATAACTAATCGACCTAGCTCTTTATTGGCAATTTTACTAAATGCCCTGATTTGCCGAATTCAGTTTAACGTAGGAGACTCATAGGATGGATTTTCATGGAATTCCGATTGGAAGTATTTGGACCGCGGTTCGGTGGCTCCCTGGGTTCGCGCTTCGAAAATATTTTCCTCGTGACCGACTTGCCGCACTTCAATACGTTGATTTAGCTCCCCGCAACGAATCCGCGATGGTCAATCTCGGCGAGACCGCATCATTCGCAATTTGGCTTAATGTGATAAATTTGTCGCCGTTCGAGGTTGAGCTTGACCGCGCGGAACTAGAGTTCTCGTACGCTGGCGCCACCTTGAAGGCTACCATTCTAAGAAAACAGAAGATTTCCCCAGGGGAAATGGCGACGCTTCAGTTTTCGAATCCTATTTCAGACGGCACTGCAAATCAAATTGTCCGAAATCGTAAAGTGAATGACTCCCATCTCGCGGGAACACTTTCGGGGCATATAGAATTCAATTGCAAACTTCACCCTTTTCCTCGGCAAGTCCAGCATCTAGCTGGAGTAATTCCACGCGTCTTAAACGAGAACTTCCGCGCTCATTCTTAGATTGGAGTAATGAAGGAAAGTAATCCGATTTTGGTGTTTCAAAAAGAATGACGGGTGTTAAGCGTAGATTCAGAAATATTTAGCATTAGGATTCGTGGAACAAAAGAACGAAATAATGAATGAATGTGGACAGGGAGACTACCGCCATGGCTTCAACCAAACGGACACAGAACAAATGCAAAAGTTGTGGTTACACGTGGTATCCACGAGGAAAAAATATTTCGTTAAAATGCCCTAGATGTGGAAGCACCAATGTCGGATACGTGGGCGGAGGGTTAGGCCTCGCGATACTTTGCATCATTGGTATTTTTATCTTTAGCGGCAATAAAAATGTGCCACCTCCATCACCGAATCTAACCGAGTCTCCTGCAAGCGCATCCGCAGCGGAAACGTCGACCGGATCTGACAACGTACTTACCAATAACAACCTTACCATTACCACCCCGCCCGTATTCCTAGAGACGTCGCCTTCACCTCAAGTGAGTGATGTACGTACTGAAGTAATGCTTTCAAAGCCTAGCGTACCAGTGTCAATTGCAGATAATGAAAGGGATGTTACAGAAGAAGAGTTGGCGAAAATGAAGGCACAAGCATTAATGAACGAGACGCCAGCTAAGCATTGTGAAAGTGAACTGGTCATTTCGGAGAAGAATAGTTGCTTAGCCAAAGAGTGCGCAAAACCTGAATTTACCAAACTTTCGGAGTGCAAGGAAAGCAACGGGCGAGAATCTTCTTCCTCATTGTAACCGGATCGACTTTCCTATCCTCCACTGACGATTTGTGATTTAACGAATATATATTCCATTGCTCGCCGTCACCCATTCCAGTGCTCACAGCCAGGCATTCCAGTGCCAACAGGTTAAGACTGGAAGCAACGACGCTGTCTGAAGCAATTACACGAAGACCTAAAGAAATTAAGATTTGAATGGTCGTATGGCCGGGCTCCTGCCTTTCCTAGGTAGTTGAAGATAGGTCAAACTGACAGGGTCAATTCGGCGCGCAAAAGAACAGTCCTAGCTCAATTACCTTGCATAAACCATCCACCCGATGCGAGCGCCCGGGGTACGTTTTTAAGACCGATCGCGTGATGGCTGATTACATGCGACCCATTGGCCTCAGGCGACTTCGGCACAAGAATGGGCGATAATATTCTTGAGCTCAGTAGGAGCGAAAAAGGGCAGTTCGAACTGTGTAGAGGCAATGGAATGTTGAATCAGGCGTACGCAATACGATCTGCAATCGAGAGTGATATCCCTGTGATTGAAGGATGGCTTTGGTCTCAGCCGCGCGAGGCGGAATCCTTGAAAGAAAACTGGGCGACGACGTTAAGCGTATTTCGAGAGGAGGGCATGCTTGTTTATGAAAATTCCGCTTCAAAAGAGCCGATTGCCTACTTTTGGGGATCCTTGCACTCTACCGACAGTATTCTTGAGGTCCGCCACAATGACAGGAACCAGGGAATCGGACGCGTGATGCTAAACCATTTAATGAGCAAAGCCGTAGAGGAAGGCCATGGCCTACTGAGGGTCCATTGTGCGACAGTGTCGTCAGTGAATTTTTTTTGGGCTATGGGTTTTCAACTGGAACAGGGATTATATCCAGCGGAACATGTACTCGCTACAAAGGTGCTGACCATTCCGCGCCGGTTGCCCGTCAGCGGAAAATCAGCAGAAGTAATTGTGCGATTCTTTTCTCAATCGGCTTCTTATGACAAGATTTTGCCTCCGCTTGCCGTATATAGGCCTGTGGCCAAAAGAACTAGGGCAGGCCGAATTTGGCTCGCGGAAAAAATTGCTTGTTTCGATCCTCAAGGTTCTGATCACCTAATGATTGAGCTTATAGTGGACGGCAGACCGATCTACAGTGGGAAAGCCACGAGCCTGGCGGCGGCTTTGCACGGTGTGACTAAATGCGAAAACGGTTATGCCATTGAAAAAATTACTCCTTGAACCTGCGCTGATCCACTTCGCAGCATATTTGCATCGAAAATTGACCCACGTTTAGCACACGATCCTACTTATTAGAATGAGTAGGGGATCGGAGTGATTGACGTGGCATTACTAGGAATAATCAGACGCTGGCACCTTCGACCAGGTCCCGTTCAGGGAAATCGCCATGAGGCTCGGCATCTCCCGCAACACCGTCCGGCGCTACCTGCGTTCGGAAACCACCGAACCCGCCTATGCAGAGCGCCAATCCGCCAGCGCCATCGATCCATAGGCCTTCCAGCTTTCAGGCTGGCTCAAGACCGAGACGGCCAAATCCCGTAAGCAGAGACGCAGCCTGAAGCAGCTCCACGAGGAGCTCATCAATTTGGGATTTAAGGGGTCTTACGACAGGGTCGCGGCGTTCGCCAGGCAGTGCAGGGAGGGGAAACTCGGCACATTCTGCATCCGGCGCATTTTCAATGCACCTAACAGGCGTCGGCGCCTGACGTTATCGACTTCTTTGATTTTATTGAGACTGGCACCAATTGAATTGGCCTTCAATATACTGAGTGCGGTCACCTTCGGTCGTGCTGAAAGGATCGAGGTTCGTACGGCAGGTTTTGCTGAGCAGACGCCAAGCGTCAAAGCGCCAGCCCTCACTTTTTGCATAACTACCGACAGTCCGCATCCTACAAGTACTTCACAAATCAGTTTGTTCATCGCTTATCTGCTTGTTCGGATATCATGTTTGCAACGTAGTTCTAGCTTCGCGGAACTGCATACGCTGCCTACGGTCTTGATAAGTGCAATCGGGAAGCTCGGCCCGGTAGCCCTAAATCGGGCGGATCAGTCACAATACGGAGGAATTGCCATCAGGGCCGTGCCTCCCAACGCTGCGACCGCACTTTGATAGCTAGACTCTGCTTCTGATATCAGGCCCGAGACATGATGTTTGATCTGGTAGTCGTCTGCGTCGTCCTTGTTTCGCTGCTCGTCCATCGCGTACAGAACCTGTCCCTTGATTGCGATCATTTTGTTGCGAAAGCGCGTGATTGCACGGACGGCATCGTGCGACTCGATCTCGTATAGCGGAATTTTCTCGATGTTAGAAATGGCGTCTTCGAAAGCTCTGGCATCGAACATCAGTATGAACGAGAGAACGCCGAATGGCTCGTCTTCATCTTTGAACACCGGTTCAAGACGCTTGCACTGTTCATAGCCGTCGTCGAGAATGGCGCACAATGCTGAACCTCGCCGCCTTAGCTTCGCTTGATCAGTCTCGGCTGCGATTTTTCTTGCTTGATCCACCTGGTAGAAAGTTGCCGCACCAGCTACGAGGAGTGCCCAGGTCGTGCCTACTACCTGGGCCCATCCAATAGCACTCGCTGATTTCCGTCCGTCCTCGTCTAACGAGATCAACAACGCGAGCAGTGGGCCGAAAGCTACGGCGAAAATGAACAACGCGACGGCCCACCCAGCAACTCGGTCTTTAAGGCTTTTCATCGTTATTCCAACTGTTTGAGGAGCAGTAAGTATAGCCAATTTGAGTCATTTATCCGACGGTCAAATTCACCGCAATCTACCGCGTGCTATCGATGGCCTATTCCATGGATACTCTTCCATCCAAGACGAGGATAAACCAAGGCGTATTTGAAATTACGACCACATCTATTACGCCCAGCGAGATTCAAGACGGAGGGATATTTGATGGCACGTCCAGTATCGCCTTATGAGGGAGTACTCCGTCGCCTTTTTACTTTATGTGTTCTTTTGCTCGTCGAACTGATCCGGTCAGTTTGATCCACCTTCCGCTGCCTGGCAAAGGCAGCCACGAAGTGATAGTTACCCTAACATGCCGTGAATCCGTCGCAGCCATCCAGACACTTCCCCTGCGGGGTCGATATGCGCGAGCCGTTCCGGGGACATCCTTGAAGCTGCCTCACGATTTAGGCGCTTTTTGGCAAGCCCTACCTTCTTGTCAAGCGCCTTCCCGTCGGCTAAGACCTCGGCCCATGGTTTCACACTTTCGGACGCGAGGTGGACGGCCTCAGCAACCTTCAGGGGAACGTCGCAGGTGTCGGTGAACGTGATGGCGATCCCGTCCATCCCCTCCGTGATAGCGTCAGAGTGCAGGTAGTTCTCGAGCTCCCGCTTCGCGGTGATTGCAGCCCACGACCCATCCGTCCGCGCGTTTACCGCGTCGCATTCCGGCTGATATTTCGGCGGTACATCGTCGTCGCGGTCGTAGAGATGGACCTCGGGAATGCCAAGTTTGCTCAGGTAGTGTTTGGCCACCCAGTGCTTGAGGGAGCCGCCCCCGAGCGGTACGAGGGCCACCCGGTTGTCGGTGGTGAAGTCCACGGCGTCCGCAACGCTTGGCTTGAGCATGGCGCTGACGCGCTCCAGGAACTCGATGTCGTTCGATCCCTCGACGAAGACCAGAGCCTTCACACGCTGGTCCGGCAGTACACCCAACTCGTTGGCGATGGCGGCCAGTTCATCGTCGTCACATTCTGAAACCGATGCCGTTCCGTCCGTCTGCTTGCGTACGCACCGGAGGCTGTCGCTGGGAAGGAGACCGGCCAGGCCGGGCGTGTGCGACGTTACAAGGACCTGCGTATTTTCGTCGATGGCGAGTTCCTTGAGCGCCCGGACGAGCAGCCGTTGGTTGTCGGGATGCTGCGAGGTCTCGGGCTCTTCGATGGCGTATATGACGCTCAGCGCCCCTTTCTCCGTCCGCCGCCGCTCAGCTTCGGCCCGGAAGAAGTTGAGCAGGATAAGGCGGCGTACGCCACTTCCGCGCTTGTTGATCGGAATTCCATTGTCGCCGGCGAGCCCGAACTTGAAGACATCCCATTTCGGGTCCGTCTTGAAGAACGGCTTGAGCTCGCTTGCGAGGCGACTGTCCATCTCGTTGAGCTTCGCGAGCGTCCGGTTCGCCACGTCCTCGGCTCTTGCCCGTACGGCATCTTCGATCTTTTGAAGTTCGGGTTCCAATTCCTTCAAGGCTTGTGCTATGGCGAAGCCAAGTGGATTCTGGACTTCCTTGTCGCCGTCCTGGCTTGCGCGGTCGGACCGGAACAGGGCGTACATCGGCAACTGGGGCTTGATCAGTTCCCATACCTTCTTGGCCTCTTCCTTGTCGAGCGGGACGAGCTTGCGCTCCGGCGCCAGCGGGCAGCAAGCGTCGCGTATGGCCTGCCGCATGCTCCCGTTGACCGAAAGGCTCACGGTGGAATCGCTAATGCCCAGCTTCTTGATGCGGGCCTTGAGGTCAGAATTCTTGAGCGAGAGGAGGTCGTCCGCGTCCGCATGGGTCGGATGCAAGGCCGCCGCGAAGACGGCCTCTTTCGGCGTCTTTGACGAGGAGTCCCATACCTTGATGATTTCTAGCTCGCCAGCCTCGTTCAGCAAGTGTTCGGCCTCGAGCGATGTGCTGGCGGCCGAATCGAGGACCAAGGCAGCGGGAAGCTCCGTAAAGGCGCAACCGATGCGGATGTCCGTCGCGTTGCCGTGGACGCTGGTGTCGCCCTGCTCGGGCTTCCCATCGTTGAAAAATATCTCGAGGGCTTCCAGGATGGTCGATTTCCCCGCGTCGTTCTTTCCGATGAACGCAGTCAGGTCTTCATCGATCTCGACCCTGGTCGGCTGGCAGTAGCCACGGAAGTTCTCAAGGATCACTGCTGCAAGTTTCATGGCATACCTCTGTCGATTTGATATCTCATAGAATACCGGATTCTTGACGCCAATGACAATAAATGACGCTCCGAGAAAGGAGTGGCCGGCATGGGGGTTTCGCCCTGTCTCCATTGTCAGCGGTGCTACTGACCTGCTCCCCTGAATTAGTCCGGTGCTAATCTAGAGTCTGCCCAACGGGAGGTAGGCATGAAAAAGCGATTTACGGAAGAACAAATCATTGGCGTTCTCAAGGAAGCCGAGGCCGGTGCGAAGGTAGCGGACGTTTGCCGCAAATACGGCATCGCCGACGCGACGTACTACAACTGGAAAGCGAAGTTCGGCGGCATGTCCGTCTCGGACGCTCAGCGCCTCAAGGAGCTGGAATCGGAGAATGCGAAGCTAAAGCGCCTACTGGCGGATTCGATGCTGGATAACGCTGCCCTGAAGGATATTGTTGGCCGAAAGTGGTGAGCCCACAGGCAAGGCGACTCGCAGTGACACATTTGATGGCAGCCCACGAGATGGGCGTGACGCGAGCTTGTGGGCTGATCGGGATCTCCAGGTCGCTGTATCGCTATGTGTCAAAGCGGCCGAGCGACGATGCCTTGGCAAATCGTTTGAGGGCGCTGGCTGAACAGAAGCGCCGCTATGGCTATCGTCGTCTGCATGTGCTCTTACGTCGGGAGGGCTGGGAAATCAACTGGAAGCGTACCTACCGCGTGTACCACGCGGCAGGCCTAATGGTTCGACGGAGGAAGCGCAAACGTATCGCAGGCATCGAGCGCACGATCAAGGTGCCAGCTACAGGTCCGAATCAAAGCTGGTCGATGGATTTTGTCTCAGATGGATTTGTCGATGGACGGCGACTGCGCTGCCTGAACATCGTCGACGATTTTACGAAGGAGTGTCTGGCCATTGAAGTCGATACGTCATTGCCAGGCAGGCGGGTCGTAGCAGTGCTGGAGCGGCTTGCAGACTTGCGTGGCCTGCCAAGATCAGTGACCGTCGATAACGGACCAGAGTTCGCCGGCAAGGTCTTGGATGAATGGGCATACCGAATGCAGTTACAGCTGAAATTCATCGCACCAGGCAAGCCGCAGGAGAATGCCTATATCGAAAGCTTCAATGGCAAGTTCAGAGATGAATGCCTGAACGAGCACTGGTTTCTGTCCATGCGCCATGCTCGGCAGGAAATTGAAGACTGGCGTCAGGAATACAATGATGAGCGGCCCCACAGCGCACTTGGCTATCAGACGCCAAATTACTTTGCAGCACGGTTTTTAACCGCAGACTCTAAGTTGAGTCCGGACTAAATTGGGGAGCAGGTCACTACGTCTAGCGCCTTGAATGCTGGTCGGGCTAGATGTACTACTCAGTAGTTGTCAGCGAATTGGCCACGCCTGTATTTCCCGCGACTTCGATAGTTTTCCCGTCCCCATCTTGCCTCAGCAAAGTCTCCAGCTACAGTCTGTAAGACTCTAAACCATCTGACAATCAATGTCAGGTTTAGCCTACTACATTTTAGCCATTCAGTGCGTTGAGAAAAGTCAGCCCAGCATTATCCAGCGCCTCTGCGAGATGCCGGATTCTGCCTAAATAGTCGCGCCACTGTCCTTTAAAGTAATGCTTGTCAGATAACGAAAACCCAGTCCCTCTTGTGGCATCCACTCGCCTCCGCTCCAGAGATTATGTAGTTCCTGTCCCAGAGCAGCGCCTAGCCACTGTGAAGCGATATTCTCCAGGTCATCTCTTGACGAACATACTCGCGGCACGCCGTGCCTCAGCAGCCATTGGTACCATTCCATCGCCGGCTCTACATGGACGCCATTGCGGGCGTCCGCGTTGAATTCCAAGGGAATCGAAATGCCCTTGGGGTCGAGGTCTCCCAAATAGAGTGCGCCGGTCCCGCCGACCTCCCGCAAGACTTCCCCCAAGGCCGCACCGCTACTCCTAAAGGCCTCGCCAGCACCATAAACGACGGCGGAATACCTACGGGCCGTCTGGTTCCACTCGCCAAAACTCCAGTAGCTATTGTGGTTTTCGACCACCAGGACAGGGCTACCGTGAACCCCTGCGGAACGGTAGGGCAATGGAAGGGGGACAACAAAGGCCCCCATCGTGGCCAGTGCCAGTCTGCCGGCGAACAAGGTATCGCCTGAGCGTAAAGTATCAAGCCGCTTTTCATCGCCGAAAATGTCGAGCGAGCGCTCCTTGATTGGGACGCTGACCAAGGTTCCACGATGACGGAGCATGTAGGCGTTGATTGCAAATGCGTCTTCGAGTTGGCCTGGTTTCAACTCGGTCCAGAATCCGAGTTCGGGCACCCACGGAACTTGAGCATAATCGCGGGTGACAACAGGCGTAGACACTCTAATGACCGTCACCCATTTGGGCAAGACTGGGCTGCCAATACGCTCCCAGTTGGCGGGGCTCGGCAGCTTTAGGACCCCATCAGTTGCCATCGCCTGAAGAGCCGCGAGCAGCATCGCACTACGTTCAGGGTGATTCTGCAACTCGGGATGCGCTTCGAAATACAGTTGGCGCAAAAGCACAAGGTTCACACGCTTCCTAGGTTGCTCCGTCAGGCAAGACAAGAACGCAGGTGACATCATGCAGCGGCCTCCTCATGGCCGGGTTCGAACGGCGGTTCATTCAGGCGGAATTGCACGCGTTCGATGTGATAGCGGTTTGTCTTGCTGTTCTGCCCTGCGCGCCGTAGACGCACGAAGGTGGAGAACTCCGCCAAAGCGTTGTAGTCCTGAATGGCTGTCGCGAAAATCAGTTGCACACCCATGGATTGCGCCAACATTCGCTGGGCCTTCCACATGGTGGGTGAAGTCGCCTTGGCGAAGGGGTTATCTAGGATGAGTGGCCCACCGGCGAGCTTGTGCAATTTGGCTTGGGTCTCAGCGCGCAACTGTGCAATCACCACATACAGGAAGAGGGCCATCACGACTCCTTCTCCACCCGAATTCGAGATTTTGTCGACGGGGACATATTGCTGGCTTTCGTCGATAACCATGCGCAGCACGTGTAGGCCCAGCGGGCGTCCACCGCTCATGCGGAGTATCGACTCTGCCACCAAGTCCGAACCCTTTGCAGGTACCACATTGTTCTGAATGAGGCTGTCCAGATAGTGGCGCAAGACTTCCCGACGCGCATCGACGTTGATGCTCGAGAAGCTGGTGCGTATTTTGATCACCGGCTTGCCGCCGACGTAGGGGGCAGTCAGGGGGACCCGTTTCTCTACAGCGGAGTTCAGCAGATTGGTGGCCACGCGCACCAGTGCCAGCATCTCTTCAACGCACTGATCGAAGTCGACCTGCATTTTGTCGAGACTGTCTTGGGTCGTTTGGATGCGGTCGCCAAGCCCTTCCAGTAGGCGCGTCGCGTCGGCACAGGCTGCCTGGAACTCGTTTGCGAGCATCGCGGAAGCGAGTTCCGGCTCGACTTCCTTCAACTTGGGTTCGGCGGCCGCAGCCTTGACGGACTCGAAGGCATTTCGCGCGCTGGTCTGTGCCTTGTCGCATGCCTCCAATTTTCCCTTTTGCGTGCGCATCATCCGAGTGACCTGTTCTTCCGGGTCTTCCTCTAGTACGAGTTGGGGGAGCTGGTCAATGTCGATAGCCTGATGGCCTGCTAGGTTGGCGGCCTCGAGGGCGAGCAACTCCAGGCTAGGCACCTCATCCAGCTTCATCGCAGTCAAAATGGCGGACGCCCAGCGCGTATCATTGGCCGCGGCGTCGGTCAGGCGTCTTACTTGTTGCGCCGCCCGTTCAGCTTCTTGGGATGCAAGAACTGCTTTCTGGCTTGCCGTCTCGCTGAGCGCGGTGACTTCATTGCATTTTTTGTCGAGCTCTTCTAGCGCCAGCGCCTCAAAATCCGGCGTTGCTGGCGTGGCTTTCGTATTCTTTTTTTGCCAGTCTTTAAATGTGGCTTCAGCTGCCAGCCTCGATGCTTTGGTCGAAATGCTCTCGTCGGTTGCTGCCTGCACTTTGTCTTCTCGCTCACCAAGCAGAAGCGCATGGTCTTTCCCGAGATAGCAAGAGAATTCCTGGGTGTCGACGTTGTTGAACTCCCTTTCAAACTCGGCCTGCCTTTGGTTGCGTTGGACGCGGGTATCTTTTAGCTGATGCTCAAGCACGCCAAGCTGGTCGCTAGCATTCGCATCATGGGCTGCTTTAGCGTCCACGTAGGTGCCGCGTAGGAATTCAATGTCCTTCGGTTTTTTACGTAGCATATCGATGGCAGGAAGTGATGCATCATATAGTTCAATAGCGTTGCGTTCTGCCGCGAAGTTATTGGCTTCTCCTGTGGAACGGGTTGCGGTAATACTTTGTTCGAGCGCCAGTGCATTCAGGCGGTCGATTTCGCACTGCTCGCCCTCGCGGCGTTCTGCCAGCTCGTCGAGGAGTACGGCGAGCTCAGCAATTTCTTCCAGGCGGCTTTGCCTGTCGAGCTCGTGCACCTGTACAAAGTGTTGCAGCTCCTCGATTTGGTTGGCGGCGGCCTGTGTATCCAGAGCGCGGGCGCTTGCCAAGTTGCGGCATTGGGTTGCTGCGGTTTTTTCGTTCTCCGCCTCGGTCTTTGCTACGGCCAGGTTGGCCATTGCCAGTTCCTTTTCGGCTAACAGTTGGATGTGTTTGGCCGCAGCGGTGGCTAACTTGCCATCGCCGTATCGCTCTCGATAGTCATTCAATCGTTGAATGGCATTGAGAGCATCGCGCTGGCGCGTTGCATAAGTTGCGCTATTGTTCTGCTCCAGGCCAATGGCCTGTTTTAATGACTCCGAGTATGCCGTCGCCGCCGCCTTGTTATAAGCGGCGTCGCTCGCGGCAGGGACGACTACCTGCTCGGATCCTTTGGTAGATTCAAGCGCGATAGGCGAGACGACAACTGGCCGCGAAAGCTGCTGGGACTGCCAACTCACGGCACGAGCTTTTTGCATTTCAGCAGGTGCGATGGCAACGCCGAGGAAGCGGGCCGGGTCGGCCAGGACGAGCGCACGGGCGATGCTCACATCAGGAAGCGCATCAGCCAAATACTCGTTGTAGGCGCGCGCCGAACGCACACCGGCTGCACGCAAGCGGACAACGACGGCAACCACGTCCGGTGACCTGCCTGCGACACCTGTTTCCAGAATGGCTTGCTCGGTAGAGCGAAGTTCGGCAAGTCGTGCGTTGGCGAGTGATGCGGCTACGCCTGATGATTGGGCCAACTGTTCCAATGCAGGGACGAGTGCTGGCGACTCTGGATCGACAATATCGGACTCAATGGCTAGCTGTGCGATTGCCAGCTCAGAAAGCGCTTCGCGCAATGCCATCCCTTCGGCCATGTGCCGGTCCGCCTGACCAATCTCACTCTCGATGCGGGCCTGGTCGGTTGCTGCTTTGGTTTGCTGGACTGCCCATTCTTGCGCTGCCAACTCATGCTTTTGCTGGGTAGCCTTATGGCCGGCTTCTTCCGTGAGCCACTGTCGACGTTGCACCTCCCAGCGTATGATGGCAGCCTCACCCGACTCAGATGCACTGAGTAGGCGTGTCGCCCTTACGTGACGTTGAACCTCACGGCCGTATGCCTCCTCGTTTGCTTGGAGTCGCTCACGTTTGCTACGTGCTTCGGTCTCCTGGCGCCCTATGTCCGCGTGGTTTTCTCGGTGCGATTTGACAGCTTTCTGGCGCTCCAAGGCTTCATTTTCAAATAGCTTGATGGTGTCGCGCAGCGTTTGTTCGCTTTGTGTTAGCGCGGCCCGAAGTAGCGCTCCTTGCAGATCGACTTGGGTTCGGAACGGCTTCAGTCCCTCCTGGGCGAGCGCAGTTTGTGCTTCCAGGTCTTCCAAACGTTCCTCTTGCGTTTTGACAGCGGTCCACGCACGCGCCGCTTTCACCAGATTGATATCGTTTTTGAGGCTATTCAGGGCGCGTTCGGCGCGTACTTCATGGGCCTGTGCCACTTCTATCGTTCGTCGGTGGATGAGGGCGGTGATACTGACCGCTTGGCTTAGGTAATCGGCCGCTAACGTAGCGGCCGAACTGGCGATGACCTGCTGGTTGGCGACATACTGCTCTTCTAGTTTCTGCTTTTCACGACGTTCCGCAGCTCGTACTTTTAGCGCAAGGACCAGGCGACCACCCTCAATCAATTGCTTGAACTGCTCGAGCAAAGCGGTATGAAAGGACTGGGCATTGCTGGCGAAGACCGCCAACTTGGCAGCGAACTTGGTTAGTTCGTCCAGCTTGGATTGGAAGTACGGCTTTCGTCGCAATTTGTCGCACGCCTTGGCGACGGCGTCACGGACGGCTACCGCGCGTTCGCCATCCAGTGTCAGGTGGAAGAATTTTTGCAGGAAAGCGATTTCGTTGGCAAAGTTCAGAAAACCCGTGTCGAACCCGCCTTCTTGCATGGAAAAGTTGACCTGCATTTGCAGAAGCTCCAAATCAATCAAGCGCTCCTTAAGGTGGCGCTGCCAATCGCCTTGCTTGCGAACATAGAAGACGTCAGCATGTTGCTTTTGCGCTTCATGAATCCAGCGAGAGAATTCGGTCCACGAATTGATGGGCTGGGAGTTCAGTTTTGGCGCCGGAACGGATTCCAGGGTCAAATCCTCCGTGGACTCGAAACTGAAGAACAAGCGGTCGCATTCATGCTGATCGGCGCCGGCACGAACGCACACGACCTGGCCCACGACTAGGCGATATGGATTGCCGCCGGCGGTCCTCGGTGGCATTTCCCACTCGACCAGGATGTAACCAAGGAGACCGTCCGAAGAAAAGTATTGCGAGAAGTGGTTGTTCTTGCTTTGGAGATGCTTTAGGAAGCGGTCTTGAGCAGTATCGAAGCAGGAAAAAATGAGGCTCAGAAGAGACGTCTTGCCACCACCATTTTCGAGGTTGATGATGGTGTCAGTGGGCTGCCCTGTTTGAGGGTCGACGAGCTCGAGCATGACCCCGTCGTACCAAGCCATCGGAAAGCCACAGTTTGCGAGATAAATTCGGGCAATGCGTTGCATCTCAGGCCTCCGAAGGAGTTTTGGGTTGGACTACGTCTTGGGCAATGTCAAACAAGCGCCGTAGGGCCAGTTCGCGTAGCTGGATGCGTAGCCTGTGGGTTGGCGTGTAGGCTGCCGAGTTCTCGTCGTCAGCCTTGCGGTCGCCGCGCACCAGACCATGGTGAAGCATGTTGGTTAACGTAATTTTGATGATGCCAACGATTGAATTCGGTGAGGATCGCTGGCCGCCCGGCAACACCAGAGGCATCGCGCAAACGGCCTCCCAACCAGGTGCAAGCTCCACTGGTATGTCGGACGGCAAATTAGACGACTCCTTGAGCCGACGCGCCAACGCGTGCAAATTGTCCCTGAAGGATGAGACCATGATCGGAGGAGCGATGTAGTTGTCATCGTCCAGGCCATCGGTGGTGGGGTAAAACGAAGCAGCAATCGCCACGTGGGCCAGGAGCAGGCACGCTTTTTGGGCCGCCTCAAGATTGACGCGGATGTCGGTCATCCGGATGGCAAAGCGGCTATTGCGTGATGCCGGTACGACTATGAGTCCACGTTCCGATGCATCGAGGATGGTGAGTTCGAAACCAACAGCGACCTTTTGCACTTCGAAGGCGAACTGAGTGTCCGCGCGATAATGTGCCATTAATTCCCGGTACTCGGAGTCATTGGCCGGGACCAAGCTGGTGTGCAAGGCTTTATAGACCAGGCGAGCAGCCTGCTCAGCGCCCAATTTCATGTCAGTCATGTTTTGCTCCCTTCGGGTCAAAACGCAAATTGGTGCCGCGGGCGACGTCCGCAATAAACTCGCCCAAGGCATTGGCGCGCATGTTTTTGAAGTCTGATTCACTATGCGAATACGCGCGATAGAGGATAAGCACTACGCAGCGGCGCATCGACCAGTCGAAGCCGACGTCCTCCGCTTCCGCAAGCAACTGGTCCAGTTGCCATGATTCCCCATCGGAGAACTTCATCCGCAGCCAAGCGGCGACTTGATGGATTATGTGTTCCGGGAACTCCGGTGGTGGCGGCTCCATCGGCGTGAGTTGCCCCGGGTCGTCGTCGACATCGTTGTTGTCGGCCCTGTGCTCGAGCAGCATCGCGAAAAGAGTATTCAGGTCATACAGCCGTGGCGGCACAGGCGGATAAATGGCACTGAGCGCTTCGTGTACTTCCTTGGCGAGCGTCTCCGTTGACAGGTCCATGAGCTGTGGAAGGATGCGAGACTCCAAGTCAGGCAGACCGGTGGGCCGTCGTGCACGAAAGACTGAACGTTGTGATTCCAAAAAGCGCTCGTTGGCGCCGCTAATGTCGCCAACAAGGAGCGTCCGGATGGTGCTGGCGCCTTGCAGTGTGGTCAGCAACAAGGCGAGGTTTTCACGAGAAGCCTGTTCTTCAGCCTGGCGCAAGGCATCAAAGACGGCTTCCTCCATGCGCTGGTCTTCGTGTTGGCGTTGCCTGACATGGTCCCTTGCGCTATCGAGCCTTGGTCCGACGTCTCGTGCCCAACTAACACTGCCCGGTGCACGATACGCTTGGTGCAGCCGGTCCCGTATCAACTGGCGGTATTCGATGGACAAGGTTCTTGCACGGCGCGCGATTTCCAATGCAGCATCGAAGCGTCCTCGTTGTACAAGAAGGTCGAGCATCTTTTCCATGAGTTCCTGCGCCTCCTCGGGCGCCAGGTCCAGCATTCCCAAGTAGACCAGATAGCCTTCAGAGGTTGGCCGGTACCGATATACGTCTTCAATATCCGGCTCGTAGCTGACCAGGCGAAACCGAATGGTCTTAGTCGTTCGACGCAGAGCATCGAAGTGTTCGAATGCGAATTCCTTGTATCCGCTGACCTTGTTATCCAAGGCGGCAAGAACGGTGTCGGACACCTTGCTTAGTTCAGCCTTTATGAGATTCGGTTTCATGGTCAGCGCGACAGTTTCAATGTGGTCCAGGATTTCATCGCTGGTGCTGCCGGTCGAAACCGTTGTCGCTTCCATCATCTGGTCGAGCGCGCTCAAAGCAAGGTAGTGCGTGTCGATGCCCTGGAACAGGCCTGGCTCATCGCCAACGCGCAGCTTATTGAGTTCCAGCTGGAAGAGGGGACGAAGCAACAACAGATTGCGCTGCTGCCGCGAAAGGTCGAGTAGCCCCGAAGCTGGCGCCGAGACAGCAGCATCTTGCTGTCGTATTTGCTGGTGGGAGACGTGGTCGTTCATCCTCGCCTCATTGCCGTGTGCTCGACGGCGTCGCACTTCGTTTTAACATGTCAGTACGCCCACGGTTCGTTCTTTTTTAGTGGCGCCCTCGTGGACGTCGCGGAGACAGAGCGGTTGTCCAAGCGATTACTTGGCGAACTCCTATGCTTGAAGGATTCGCCGCTTGAACAAGAACGGAGCGGCGCACACTGGTACGGTGCGCCAGCCAAGTTTTGCTTACTTTTCCTTGCGCACGCCTTTGAACGGCGTTTTGTCCGTCGTCTTGACGTCCATGAACTGGCCCGTGTCCTTGTCGCGTTTCACCCAGTTACCCGAAGGGGTCTGCGTTTGGCTGCGGTTCTTTACTGCTCCGATACGGTGACCATCGCCTGGTGGGTTGTTCTTAGCCATGAGAATCCTCATACAGGAAGTGAAGGTGTGTATAGAATATTAAATCAATTTGATGATGTCAACTAATATTAATGGAATTCATATCTACTCGATTGTGTTATGATAAAGGAATGGACGAGAAACAATTGCAGTCATTTAACGAGCAAGTGCGCGAGATGTCGCGCGCCCAGCTAGAGCGTCTGGCCTACATCGACTTTCGGCTCTACTTCTTGGGGGAGCTTCGACGAAACGACCTCATAGAACGGTTTGGGACAGGGCCTGCGGGAGCCACAAGAGATATCGCGATGTACAAGCAGATAGCTCCCAATAACTTGGAGCTCGATGGTTCTAGCAAAATCTATTTCGCAACCCGGCAATTTGAACCAGTGTTTGAACACGAGCCCGAGCGCGTGCTAACGGCACTCTCGCGCGGTTTTGGTGAGGGACTCGAAGTTGGTGATGCTCTCGTCCGTTCGGAAACCCCATTTGCTTTAAACACTCCGAAGATGGCCGTGCTGGCGCCAATCAGTCAGGCAATTCATCGAAAGAAGGCAATCAGGCTAATTTATCATTCCGTTAGTAGCGGTACTGGAAGCCGCGAAATTGTTCCGTTTGGCCTTGTCAGCAATGGCGTACGGTGGCATGTGAGAGCCTACGACCGCAAGACAGCTGATTTTCGAGATTTCGTTTTCACGCGCATGGAGACACCAGAGATTCTTGAAGATTCCATCGTTGAACGTGTTGAGACTTTTGAATTTGATGCGCAATGGAGTCGCGTTGTTGTTCTCGACTTGGTGGTGCATCCCGATCATCCTCGTCCGGATGTCGTCAGACGCGACTACACAATGGCAGAAGGCGTGCTAAAGGTCCGTGTGCGAGCGACGAACCTAGGTTATTTGCTTCAACTTTGGCGGGTGGACTGCTCTCCAAATCATTGTCTGAGAGCACTCGAATATCCCCTTTGGTTGCGTGACTCGCTTTGCCTGCACGGAGTCGAGAACGCACTTCTCGCGCCGGGATATGTTTCGCCACTCGAGCGGCTCACTTGAGGTGCCGACTTCATTTCTCGTGCTGGGAGAACAATAACGTGCCACCCAAGAGAGCTTTAGGGCGGGCCGGGCATCATTTCGGAGTCTTTTCACCCACGTATCTCCGGAGAGCGCGGAAATGCGACTTAGAGTGAAGTGGCATGTTTTACGTCGCCATGGAATGCTGAACTTGCAATAGTCCTACTTGTTCATGGCAAGGTCGTATATGGCGACCGCGGATGCAGTCAAGATACAGCCACTCACGGAGTGGTTGCCAGAGAAAATCGTTACGCCATCGGAAAAACCTTACCTTAATTCGTGCCAAACGAGTGCATGGTAGTGATGCAAGCGGAAGACAACACAGCTGTACAGACTAAAGTAAAAAATGTGCCCGTTACGATTTTTCCGGCTGGGACTGGCGCTTCCCAATCGAATATTTAATAAGTTTCTGCTTAGATTTTGTTAGCGAGAAATTGCAACAATAAAAATCAAGGTCAATGATGTCACCAATTTACCTTGTGTTTTTTTTCCGTGGCAGCATGACGCTCATCGTCGAGCGCATGCAAATAAATATCAGTGGTACTAATCGATGAATGACCTAAATTATCGCGAACGAACAAAAGATCAACATTACCATTTGCCATGTCAGTCGCCGCGGTGTGTCGGAGCCAATGCGCAGAGGCCGTCATAATAAGGTCGGCATCCGCCTGAAAATCCTCTCCCTTCATCCTTAGTCTTGCCGCAGTTTGTTCAAATACTGTCTTAATAATCGCATGCAACCCGCCACGCGTGAGATGGCGCCGCTGGTCGCCAATCGGGAGCAGAAGAGGGATGTTCTCGCCTGGAACTGGCGCTGCGCTCAATCCCTTTTCGCGTCGATAGCGCGCGAGTTCGACCATTAATTCGCTGGTCGCCGGCACGATCCTGAGCACGTCACCTTTACCCAGGACTTCCAGCCACCACTGATCATTCCGATCCTTATCTCGGCGCCGCAAAAAGCTCCCCATCGAATTCTCAACAATCTCACTAATACGTAAGCCACAGAGATACATCAGTGAAAACAACCAGCGCAAACGGAAATAGTGTTCCCGGTGTCTATCAGTATCTTTGGGCATTTGTTCAATGGTCAGCTTCACCTCACTCCACAATCTGTCTTCGATAAACCTGGTGACACGACGTTTACTCTTTTTGCTTCTCTGCCGTGAGAGCGATAGTGGGTTGCCTGCCAAATAGCCAGCGTTGACCAGCCATGAGAATAAAGTATTCAAAATGATGAACGCTTGACGCCGGCTGGCGGGGGAGAGCGGTCCAGCGAATGGTCGCCACTCGGGGTGCGCGCGCGCGAATTTTCGTCCGTCGCGCATGACCCAGCGAACTGCCGGCTGCGGGTTTTCGAGGAAAACTTGATACGCCAACAAGTCTTCATGCGTCAGCGACGACAGTGCCTTGCCCAGTTGAATCGTTGACCACAACAGCAGGCGCTCGGCTTCCTTGCGATAGTTGTCGAAGGTCGTCTTGGTGTCATGGAAGCGCGCGAGCCAGGCTTTGATCGCATCGATGTCGTTGGTGGCGGCGATTTGAGGGCGGTTGCCGGACGCGCGGTTGGCCCCGTGGCTGCCGTCTAGATCGGCGGATAACGTAACATTTTCCAGCGGAGCGGGCCCGCCGGATGCCGGTAGTAGGGCGTTTTGATCGTTCATTTTGGGAGTCACGCGCAAAGGATAGGATGCCTTATTTTAATCGACATTATAAAGCTAATGTCATATTTCGATGGCAAAAAGGAAGATACACAACGTAATACGTAGTATTATTTATTAAAATCTTTGGAAAGGCCGGCGGTGGAAAATTTATTGAATGAAAAGCAACTAATCGCGGAAATTGACCATCTGCGAACACAGTTCACGGACACCCAAGATCTATATCGAGAAGTTTGCGTTCTACTTTTCTTTCGGTACGGTATGACTCCAACCGCGAATAAGCTGTATCAGTTGGTTCGAAAAGGAAGCATGTCGGCGCCGGCGGATGCATTGGCCAAATTTTGGGAAGATCTGCGGGAAAAAAGTAGGGTCAGGATCGAGCACCCAGATCTGCCAGAAGCGTTAAAGGTTGCTACAGCCGACCTGGCCGTGGCGCTTTGGTCCACCGCACAGGCGCAGGCCCAGGATTCTCTGGCCAGCTATCGAACTGAGTCCCGAGAAGCTGTTGATTTTGCGCAAGCGAAGCGGGAAGCGGCCTTAAAAGAGTTGCAGACCATCCGCGAAGAGCAAAAAAAATTGGCTGAGGAATTGGTCGATGCTAGGGCTGTTATTCAAACTCTTGAGCATCAACTGACGGCAGCCAATGCCACCCAGGAGAGCCTTCAATCGCAGCTTATGTCGGCCAAAGCGGAAATCGGTGCCTATCAAGCTCGCTTGAAGGAAGTCAGCCAAGAATTCACGCTTGAGCTAGAAAAGCAGCGCCAGACATTGCAACTGGCAGATGAACGATTTAGATCTGCGGAAAATCGCGCGTTGATGGAGGTTGATCGTGAGCGCGTCCACGCGGTCAAATTGCAGAAGGAGCTTGATCAAATACGGCTATCGACTTCTGAAACCATAGAACGCCTTCAACGAGAATCACGCGAACTACAAACGCAAATTGGGGAATATCGCCAGCAAGTAGGGGCATTGCAAGGTAATTTGCACGCCGTCACCGAAAGCCGCGATTTTGGTTTTCGGGAGTTGAGCTCAGAGAGAGCCAAATTGGAAGAAATGCAGGCGTTGTTGGCTGCTGCCAAGTCGGAGGCAGTAAATAGATATCTGCAATTGACCGAACTACGTCAGTCCATTGAGGAGTCGAAGTCCAATCGGATCTCAAGAAAAGCCAAAAAGCCAGAGGCCGCCTAATTTTCTATATGACCTATGAATACGCATACCTTCTAGAATTGATAAGAAATTTTGAGGAGAGCACTATTAGATCGTCAGGCATAGCAACTTTAAATCCGCGAGCTCTGACCTTGCGGTTATTTTGCGTCCTGGCCAAACGCAATCGTATCCAACACCGCCTTTCGAGGAGCCCCGCGTGGAAGGGCACAAAATGTCAATAAGGCCGCGGTTATGATACGCAAGGTTCATGAATGCGCCCGAAAAGCGCGATAATGTGGCTTAGTAGAGTATCCAAGTGATCGCAGGGAGTTTAATAAATCATGAAAAATCGAACCAACAAACGGAGGATTTATGAACGATACCAAAGTAGATTAAACCTCCGAAGTGTACCGCTGAAGAAACGTTACAAACTTAACGATTTGTTGGCTGAAATGCCGGAAGCATCTCATTTAGGCGAAGGTTGGAGGGAGGTCTGGGGTGATATTGTGCCGGTAGGGAGAGAGTTTGGGAGTGAAGATTATGAACGTAGTGCCAAACGTGATCTATCCGCAAACGCATTAAAATCTCGCCGGCCTACCAGCATTTGAGGGGTGAGCCATCTGAGGCAAGAGGCGAATAGTATAAATTTGCAGCCATGGCCCCTGAGTTCAACCACAAAGCGAGGTAACCCCGTTTAAGCCATATGCGGTCTATCGAGTTATCGAGTCTCTAAGAGGCACGTAACGTATCTTTCTATTGCAGGGATTTCAACATGAAAGCAAGAAAAATCCATAAAACGCGCGTAATCAAGGCGGCAATTGGCTCAAGCGCAGGCCGCGGGGCCGAATATGAGGCGTTGCTTGCGAAGGCTCAAACCTATGCTCAGAGTATACGCGGGGATTTGGAGAGTCGCGTTGCGCGCGTTCGGGCTAGGAATCTAAATGAAGGGGGCTTATTGGCTGGGCAGAATCGTACTCGATAATTAAGCCACCAATCTGGTCCAATGCGTTTACTAACATCGGCGTCAATATTTTCTGCTTGTCAGAAACTTCAAAGATTTCCATATTTTCTCCAATCCTCTGTAATCGATTGCAGCGCCAAGGCTCCACTGCGAATTCCGCGCGTACGCAAGGCTCACTGCACGGCACATTGCGGTCACGCCTGACGACGCTTTATCTAATTATAGGATTGCAATTCGTCTGGAGGTTTAGTTCAGAACGCTCTTGGTCCGCGCGCCCCATCTGTTGCCAAAGATTAGAATTATGTGCTAGGAAGTGAACTAAATTTGAGACATGTGTGCGCAAAGCTGTTTGTATCAAATTTACTTCCGGGTTTGTATCAAAATTAGTTCCGAGCGCTTTGTCGGCGCAACTTTACGTAAGAGCACTCTAGACCTTTTAATTTTGTTGTGCTAAAAATAAGAGTGGGTGCCTTGTATCAGTCTATGGGTTACAAATTTAGTTGGAAAATGGTTACAAATTTAGTTGAATGGACGGCGAGCCAAGGCCTATTCGCACTTCTCGAAGGGCAAAAAAACCAGAGGTATCCTAATTCTTATGATTTTCAAAAGGCGAACTAGTCAGCCCTTCAAAACCGAGTTGCTTACGCTTAGGAAAACAACCAAATCCAACCGACGCTTTACCTAATCATGGGGCTGGCATAGATGGGGATTTTTCTTTACCTAATAATGGGATGGGTGTGTAAAACCGATCAAAATATATGTGCGGAGCAGAATTAGGTAAATTGTCGGCGCAACTTTACGTAAGAGCACTATCAGCAGAGTGGCGTTTACGTAAGTCCGGATCGCAAAACTAATATCGCATTTAACATAATATAAATTATGCGAAATTACGGCTCTCCAAAACCCACCCCTCAAAACATCAAAAATGCTTTCCGGCAATAATGCCCACAGCCGCCGTTAGAGCGGCTTTTTAAATTTACTTTTAGCTATGAGAATGAAGAAAAAAAATGAAGTTCCCCAACGTCCGTTACGGAAACCCCGAACATCTAAAGCACTACGCCGCCGGCTGGCCTCTTAAAACGCTGGCCAAGCACTTGCGGCGCGACGAGCGCACCATACGCCGCTGGTTGTCCGGTGCAAGCAAGGTGACTTGGTGGGTTCCCGAACTGCTGCGCCTGGAGCGCTACGAGAAATACCACCAAATGCAGCAAATGAACATGAACCCCGCCCTGGCTAAAATCGGCCTCGTTCGCGGCCAAGTCCTTGAGTTTCCGGATATCCACGATATGCGAGCCCGCGCCGCCCAGCGTGAACAGACATCGGCAGCAGCCAACATCAAGAAACACAACGACCGCCTACTAATCCGCTACAAATGAAAAAAGCCCCGGGATTCGGGGCTTTTTTCTCTTAAACCACCTTCACAAAACGAAGGTCCTTCGCCGGGGCCGACTCATTAATTTTCCTTAGAAGTTTGGCGACTACTTCGGTTGCTGTAGCGACATTCGGTGCGGTTACCGTTAGCACTATTCCCGGCTTAAATGTAACAGGATCTCCCTCATCCATATAATGCGCTAGTAATGACGGAAAATCTTCCTGCAAACGGTGATTTTCATCATCGGATAGATAAGGATTGTTTTGGTGAACCGAA
Source organism: Pseudomonadota bacterium (assembly GCA_040390485.1). Taxonomy (GTDB): domain Bacteria; phylum Pseudomonadota; class Gammaproteobacteria; order Burkholderiales; family Burkholderiaceae_D; genus Undibacterium. Next base: position 144,404 of record JAZJYH010000018.1, on the reverse strand, counting down.
AATGTGTACTCCATGAAAGTCTCCAATTGACCCCGAGCCTGTCAAGAAGTTTGAAGCCTCAGATTCTAAGTGAGTCTAGTCCTTAAGTGGCCTTCCCGCAATAGTCGAAAATATAACAATATCAGCGTTTGTCTGTTAAATAGCATCAATTGTTACTATTTATCGGCAAACGCCTTGCTGGTAAGATCAACTGTCCGTTCTTTACAGCCAGTTTCGTGTGAAGAAGAGAAACACGCCAGAAATGATCCGGTCGCTGCCGGCGTCTACCGTTGAGGTGCTGTATCAGATCCTAGATCCCAAATCCTAGGATAATCCGTTCCCTCGTGTTCAGATGCGCTGGCGCGTGTACGTGGCGTTTATTCTGATGCTCCACCAAGGCTTGAGGCGCGGCGAAGTTCTGTTACTTCCCGCTGACGCAATCAAGAGCGCGTTTGACGCAAAGCTGACAGGTGAAAGGTGTTGGATCAACGTCCGCGAAAATGGCTACGAAAGCTCAGCCCAAGATCCTCGCTACTCCAAACCAAGCATTAAAACCAAGGATTCCAATAGGCAAATTCCTACCAGCGAAACCATGGCACGACTCATTGAGTCATATGCGTGCAATTATCGAGGCCGTCCCCAGCACTCATTTCTACTGAATTCAAAATCAAACGTGCCGCTCTCGACCGAGGCGCTTACGAAGGCATTTTCCGTGATATCGAATGCACTTCCAGTTTATGTGGTCAAGGAGCTGGAGTCGCGTACAGGCAAGACGACCGTTACTCCGCATGATCTTCGTCACACCTGTGCTGTGGTTCGTCTACACCAATTGCTTCAACATGGTGATTCGACGGACGAGGCGCTGCAAAAAATGAGAACATTCTTCGGTTGATCACGACAATCGACGATGCCATCTCGATATGCGAGAGCTGTTTTTAATTGCATCACCTGACGGACCAAGATCTCGTTGCGCTGCTACGAGCTAATCCACTCGAAATTGGACGATTATGGTCTGAATGGCGCGCGCGCGAACTTGAGTCCGGTGGGTATATTCTAGCAAAACACATTCTGCATTTGCTTTGCACATATCGGTGGAACGGGTGGTCACATGAATACCACACCTTCCTTCGTACCACCCTCCCCCTTCCAGCTGTCGACAAATACGCGGCAGTTCGGGCGGGCGACGTGTTTCTATCTCCTGATGAAGAAGCGGAAATTGTGCGGTATCTCGACGAAATGGTTACTCGCCTGCGGACGGGCGAACAGGTCCCCTACCCCGCCGTGGCTGATGCTGGGATGCTCCTGTGTGCGCAGGCGGCACGCAGCTGGTACCAAGCAGCGTCAGTTATTGGCGCAACACCAGGCAATGGCACCGTCAGGAGTTGAAGGAGATCGGCTGGCAGCGCTGGCGGATCCCGCAGCACTTCGCCGACACCATGTTTCCGCAGTGCCGATAGGCTCGCACTGGAATGCTAACCAATAGGCTGTTATTCCTCGCATTTTTGCAAAAAATGCATTATCTTCTTAGTGCATTTAATTGTTTTTGTCCGGCGGCCTGGTGCCGCATGACAGTAGGCAACACTCTGAAAGACTTTTCATGCAAGAGCAATTTTCAAGGCCAAGTACCCAAGCGAATTCAACGGCGGGGAACGACGCACGCGCTGCCTTCGATGAAATGGAACGCGTGCTCGACGTGGGGCCACGAATGAGCGAAGCTGTATTCCGCGGCGATGCCCGGTTGACGCGGCGTTGGCGGCACGGGCCGCTAGACAACCGCATGATGCCCATGCACGAGAACGTCATCGTCACCTTCTACGGGCCGAGCCAGCCCATGGCGTGGCGGGACGGCAGGCGACACGAGACAACGGCCACCAAGCCTGGCGCCATCACCCTGATTCCCAGCGGCCATGAGGCGCGCTGGAGAAACGGAGGTCCACTTGAGGTATCCCATGTCTACCTCCCGGACGCTCACTTGCAGGCTTGCGGCGATGCGCTCGGCGCGCACACTGGGGCAGTTCAACTATTGGATCGCATCGCATTTGAAGACCCCATGGCCGGCCGGCTGCTCGGTATACTGGCCCTGGAGGCAGAAAACCCTGGCGCCAACAGCAAGCTGTTCTTCGATCAGGCGATCGATCTCCTGAGTCTTCACCTTTTGCGCGCCCATTCCTCCATTAACGGCAAAGCGCTTCCGCGCGGTCCAAGGGGCTTGCCGAATTGGCGGGTGCAACGGGCCACCGACTACTTGAAGGCACACCTCGATCAGGAAGTTCGCCTGGATGATCTGGCAAAGTTAGTCGGTCTCAGCCGATTCCATTTCTGCACCGCATTCCGGCTGGCTACTGGCCAGGCACCCCATCAATGGTTCACGGCGCTGCGTATGGCGCGCGCCCGTGAACTGCTGGCAGACGTGCAGCTCCCGGTTCTGCAGATCGCACTGGCGGTCGGCTACCAGACGGCATCGGCCTTCGCTACAGCTTTTCGCAAGCACCAGGGCCTGACTCCCACGGAGTTTCGGCGCAGGCTCTAGCAGCTGTGAGCCCGCGGGATGTCGCAATTCACAGGACCATCGCAATCGCGTAAAAGTGCGGTACCTCTGACCTGCTTAAGCACGCCGGCTCCGACGCCTTTCGCGTCGCGTCCAAGAGGTGGGGCTGACCCAAAGCAGATTCAAGCACGAAGACAAAGCCGGTTTGGGGAGCGACGCGGTTAAGGGTTGACCAGGCGCCAAACGCGTGGTCAGCTTGATCACCATTGTGCTTTTTGCTCCAGCCGCGGCCACCAGATCCGGTATTGAGCACAGCAGGACGCAGGCATTGATTGCTCAATCCTTGTCGGTTCTTGGCGTCGCGCACGCCCTTCGCCAGTAACCAGCACCAAGTGGACGGTTACCGCCCGGACGCCCCCTGCTGCCGATTTTTTCCTTTCGTCGCAACGCAGAAAAAACGACCGCAATCGCGGAAAAGCGCAACACCTCTGGCCTGCCTACACTCGCCTTTCGCGTTGCAATTTAGGAGAGAGGCAATGACCCAAAGCACATTCAATCTTGAAGGCAAAGTGGTTCTCGTCACCGGTGCGTCGTCCGGCATGGGCAGCGCCGCAGCACAGGCGTTTGCCAGAGAGGGGGCGAGGCTGGTTCTCGGGGCGCGCAGGTCCGAACCAGGAGAGGCGCTGGCCGCGGCCATCCGCCGCGACGGCGGCGAAGCGGTATTCCTGCAGACCGACGTGACGCAGGAACAAGACATTGCCGCCCTCGTGCAGCTGGCGCTGGCGCGCTATGAACGGCTGGACGTGGCGTTCAACAACGCCGGCACCGAAGGCCTGCCCGCGCCGTTCGTGGATCAGACGAATGACAACTTCGACCATGTGATGAACACCAATGTTCGTGGTGTTTTCTGGTCCATGAAGCACGAGATTCGCGCAATGCTGCTGGGCGGCAGCGGCGCCATCATCAACAACGCCTCCATGGGGAGCGAGATCGGCTTCGCCAACCTGGCTGCGTACATCGCCAGCAAGCACGCCGTGATGGGGCTCACGAAAACAGCAGCACTCGAGTACTTTCGTCTGGGCATACGTGTGAACGCGGTAAACCCTGGGCTGATCGACACGGCCTTGCAAGACCGGCTGTGGGGCGACCCGGCCAGTAAGATCGATTTTGCCAGCCAGTCGCCTGCGGGACGACTGGGCAGCGCGCAGGAAGTGGCGGACACCGTTTTGTTCCTGGCCTCGCAACGGGCCAGCTACTACAGCGGACAGGGCCTGGTCATCGACGGTGGCTACGTCGTGCAGTGAAACCGGCCGACACGTGCCGCCGCGCGACACGCCGGACAAACGGCGAAGTAAATCAGTCAAACAGCCATGGAGCGGCGCCGCTGTTAATGGCAGACTGCTTGGCGCGGCCACCGGCGCGCATCCCCCATTCAAACCGAAGGACTTGCATGACGATTCATTGGAAACCCTGGCGCGCGGTCGCGCTGATCTTCACTGCCCTCAGCGCTACAGCACCCTTTGCTCAGGCGCAAGACAAGAGTCCGCCGGCGGCGGGTGTGCAGTCGGCGCCGGCAGAGCTGCCGGACTGGGTACGCCGCGGGCTCCCTGGCGCCGGCCATGCGGCCATCGCGCACATGGTGGGCGGCCACGGGCGCACAATTGGGTGCCGAGGCTCCTGCCGCACACGCCGCTCTCTCATCTAGCCGCATCACCTCATGACCAGCCTGTCCCCACCTGTCGCCGCCCATGCCATATCGGACCATCTGAGCCCGCTGTTGCAGGACTTGAGATTGACCCGCGCAGCGTACTGCCGCACCGACATGACCGCACCTTGGGGCGTGGCGATTCCGCGGCAAGACGGCGTGTGCCTGCATTTTGTCGTCGAAGGGGGTTGCTGGTTGCGCCTGCCGTCCCACCAGTCGGTCTGGATCGCCAAGGGCGACCTGGCCTTTCTGCCGCGCGGTACCGGTCATGCCATCGTGGACCAACCGAACACGCCGGCGCGCCCGCTGCAAGAATTCGACCAGGATGTCATCGGCCCGACCACCCACAACATGCGCGCCGGCGGTGGCGGTGCCCGCTCGCTGATCGTGTGCTGTGCCGTTGAATTCGAAGAACCGGCGGTACACCCGCTGACCGACTTGATGCCGGAGTTGATCGTGCTGCGCGGCACCGACCCGGCCGACCCGGCGCTGCCCACCTTGCTGGCGCTGATGGCGGCCGAAGTGGCCACCCGGCGCATAGGCTCGGCAACCGTGATGGCGCGCCTGGCCGACGCGGTGGTGACGCATCTGGTGCGGGCCTGGGCAGAAGCCCACGATGCCGATCCAAAGGGCTGGCTGGCAGGTGTTCGGGACCCGCGCATAGGGCGCGCTGTCGCCGCTATCCACCGCCAACCCGGCCATCTATGGTCAGTGGCGTCGCTCGCGCGCATCGCTGCGCTTTCGCGTTCCACGTTTACCGAGCGTTTTACCGCTGCCGTTGGCCTGTCGCCGGCGCGCTACCTTGCGCAATGGCGCATGCACGTTGCCGGCACCTGGTTGCGGGCTGGCCAACTGACGGTTGCTGACGTGGCGCAGCGGCTGGGCTATGAATCCGAAGCGTCGTTCAGCCGCGCCTTCAAGCGTCTGTTCGGCGTGCCTCCCGGCACATTACGTGCCAAATCCTCCGATTGAACCTTTGAAAAATGAGCCTGGGACGCGCACTTCCGAGTTTTTTCAACCGCAGGCCAAAGCCTGTAACAAGCAACGTTTCACTATCAACTGGAGATCGAAAATGACTGCTTCCACTTCTATCAAGACCTGGTTCATCACCGGCGCATCCTCCGGCTTCGGCATGGCATTCGCCCAGTTCGCCTTGCAGCGCGGCGACAACGTTGTGGCAACGGCCCGCACCCCGGCCAAGCTTGACGACCTGACGAAGGTGGCTCCTGACCGGGTTCTGGTTCACAAGGTCGATGTGACGAAGCCAGCCGAGGCCAAGAATGCCGTCCACGCGGCACTCAAGCGTTTCGGACGTATCGACTACGTCATCAACAACGCGGGTTACGGCATCGTTGGAGCACTTGAGGAGACGCCGGAGGAGGAACTGCGGGCCCAGATGGAAACCAATTTCTTTGGAGCCTTTGCTGTTACCCAAGCGGTGCTTCCGGCCTTGCGTGAGCAGCGCTCCGGTGCCATCGTCAACATCTCGAGCATGGGCGGGCAGATATCCTTCGGCGGTTTCAGTGCCTACTCTGCCTCCAAATTCGCATTGGAAGGCATCTCAGAGGCCCTTGCTCAGGAGGTCGCCCCCTTCGGGATCAAGGTGCTCATTGTCGAGCCGGGGGCCTTCCGAACCGGTTTTGCAGCTGATGCGCTGAAGCACATGCCGCAGATTGACGCCTACAAGAACATCGTGGGTGGAACTCGCGAGTTCGCACACAACATGGACGGCACGCAAGCCGGCGACCCCATGAAGGCAGCAAAGGCAGTTGCGATCGCACTCGAAGCGGAAACGACGCCTTTGCGCCTGCAACTCGGCGCCGACGCCGTGGGTGCTGTGCGTGGCCATGCGGAGCAATTGCTGAAAGACCTCGCTGCCTGGGAAAAGGTGGGCTCCGAGACCGCATTCGCGTAATTCCGTCCCTCCGCTAAGTGCAATTTAACTGTTTCTAGAAGGATGCGACCGTGGATTTGAAGCTGAAGGGAAAACGTGCCATCGTCACCGGCTCCAGTGCGGGCATCGGCGAAGCGATGTTGAAGGTCTTGGCAGCCGAGGGCGCCTCTCTTCAAGCGCCTGATCGGCGTACCTCCCGGCACACTGCGTGCCAACCCCTCCGATTGAATCTTAAAAAAATGCGCAAACCCCGCCAGTTACCCACAATTCACAAACAGCACCTGGCCGGCAAGGCGCTACCATGGATGCTCGCAGCATGGGTGGCGGCGGGCGCAGCAGCACCTGCCCTGGCACAAACTGCCGTGGCCACAGCCGACCGGGCGCCTTGGAGCGCGCCGGCCTCGGTCACGGTGGTGCAGGAGGAAAAAACTTTTCACAGCGCGTCGGCCGAGCTCAGCGGCACGCTCTACTTGCCACAGGGCGGTAAAGCGTTGGGGCTGGTGGTGGTGGTGCACGGGGCCTCCATGCCGCTACGCGACCATGCCCTGTACAAGCACCTGAAGCAAATGCTGCCGCCGCTGGGCGTGGCGGTATTCACCTACGACCGGCGCGGCAGCGGCAAATCGGGCGGCGACTTGCAGTCCAGCGACTACGCGCAACTGGCGGATGACGCCATCGCCGCCGCGCAAATGCTCAAGGCCGACTCCCGCATCGACCCCAAACGCATCGGCGTCTGGGGGCTCAGCCAAGGCGGGTGGCTGTCGCTGTTGGCGGCCTCGCGCAGCCCGGTCATCTCCTTCGCCGTCTCGATCTCCGCGCCGGTGGTAACGCCGGACGTGCAGATGATCTTTGCGTCCGCCAACATTCTGCGCGTCAACGGCTACCCGGCGGCGGACATCGCCCAGGCGGTGGCCACGCGCAAAACTGTGGACGACTACATGCGCGGTTCGGGCGACCGCAACACGGTGCAGCGCATGCTGGACGTGGCCAAGCGCAAGCCCTGGTTCAAGCAGATCTACATGAGCGACACACTGGAGGACCCGGCCACTTCCCGCTGGCACAAGGAGATCGAACACGATCCGCTCAAAACGCTGGACGATGTCAAGGTACCCGCATTGCTGCTGTTCGGCGCGGCCGACCCCTGGGTGCCCGTCGCCACGTCGGTGGCGCGCCTGAAGGCCGTTGCGGCGCAGCACCGGAATCTGGATGTGGCGGTGATTGCCGGGGCGGACCACGCCATGCAGTTGTCCGTCAGCCCCAAGGCGCAGATGAACCCCACAGGCTTCAAGGCGCAAGCGCCGGAGTCCGTGGAATATTTTGGCTTGCTGGCCAGTTGGCTGACGAAACAAGGCATTGCGAGAACGGAGATGCCGGTGTCGCTGGTCAGCCTCGCGCGCCCGATTGCCGAGCGCGCCGGCGATGTCGCCGCTGAGGGTTCACCAGCCCGGCCTGGGAAAGTGGCGGCGGCTGTCGATGTTGCGGACCAGGCCGCGCGCCAACGGGGTGGCAAAGTCCAGGTCGCGGTGTTGGGCACTGCACACCTGAGAGAGGCTCCGAAGACCATTACGCCCGAGGCGTTTGGCCCGCTGGTTGCGAGGCTTGCCGCCTTCAAGCCCGATCTGGTCGCCGTTGAGTCCCTTTCAGGCGCTCAATGCGACTATCTGCGCACCTACGCTTTCGCCTACGAAGACACCGCTAAGACCTTTTGTTCCGACAGCAGTGTGGCCAGGACCCAGCTGAAGCTCGACGGAGCAGCGGTAGAGCGCGAGATTGAGGCGCTGCTCTCAATCCACCGGGAGCTGACGCCGGCACAGCGCCGCCGCCTGAGCGCGCTGTTTCTCGCCGCGGGGGAGCCGGCTTCGGCCGCTGTGCAGTGGCTGCGCCTGCCGCAGGGCGAGCACATCACGGATGTGGACTTGACGCCTGAACTCCGCGCCCAAATCGACAAGAAGTTGTCACAGCGCTCCGAAGACACGCTGATTGCCATCCCGCTGGCGCTGAAGATGGGGCTTGAACGGCTCTACCCGGTGGACGACCACACCGGGGACCGTGCCACCGGGCCCATCGATGCAAGCGTTTGGCAAACAGACATGACGCGCATTTGGAAGAACCCCAGTGCCGACACCCGCCACAGCCTGCAGGCGCAGGCGCAAGACCGGGTGGTGGCGGACGGCGACGTGATTGGTTGGTACCGCTGGTTGAACTCCGTCCAGGCCGCGCAGTTGGTGGTGGCCGGCGACTTTGCGGCCGCAGCCGCCGACACCGGCGCGCAGCGCACCGGCAGGAGTTACCTGGCCTATTGGGAAACCCGCAATTTGCGCATGGCCGCCAATATTCGCGAGGTCGTGGGCCGCTCCAAGGCCAACCGCGCTGTGCTGATCGTCGGCGCTTCGCACAAGCCCTACTATGAACGTTACCTGGGCATGACCAGCGACATCGACGTGCTGGCCATCGACGCGGTGCTGCAATAGGCGCTTGCGCTGGCTGCTTGGCCATCAACCGCAAATTAATGCTTTTAAACTATGCCACTTCAACTTGATACAACGGCCCCTCAAGATTTCGATTTCATAATCGGTGACTGGCTCGTTAAACACAAACGTTTGAACGCTCGCCTTTCTAACTGTGCCGAATGGACCGAGTTTGTAGGTCAATCATCTACAACGAAGATACTTGGCGGATTCGGCAATCTGGAAGACAACGTTCTGCAATTTCCTGATGGAACATTTCGAGCCGTCGCATTGCGTTCATATTGCGCAGAGAAAAGGGCTTGGACTATTTGGTGGCTTGACGGACGCAATCCGACACAACTCGACAAACCAGTTACCGGAAGTTTTTCAAACAACATCGGCTTGTTTTTTGCTGATGATGTTTTGAATGGGGAAATGATTAGAGTTCGATTTACATGGATTGCCTCTCCCGGTAAGAACCCCAGATGGGAGCAAGCCTTTTCAAAGGATGCTGGAGCAACATGGGAAACGAATTGGCAGATGGAGTTCTTCCCGGTTATTGGCAAGGCTTAGTGGGCGATCAGACGGAGGCGTAACTGGAAGGACTGGATTGAAAATTTCGTTCTTCTGTTGGGATTCTCTGCATAGTAAAAGCACTTGGTGCCAATTGGGCACGCAGCGCAATGGTGCCGCGGACCGCGCGTGGAAAGCGCCCCGACTGTGCCTGGGCCGCCGCCGGGCAGCCATGAGGGTGAGGTGAAATGCCAAATAGCGCCGCGAGATGTGCCTGTTTTGGGAAAATGCTCCATAGGAGACATGAATGTTCACGCTTGACACTTGCTGCACCTTGGTACCGTACTTCGAGGTCCAAGACGGGCAACTTGACGCTTTCAAAGCCCTGGTGCTGAAGCTCGTCGCCAAGACGCGCACGGAGCCGGGTTGCATGCACTACGCCTTCTCTTTCAGCGGCAACGTCGCCCACTGTCGCGAGGGATACGTAGACGCCGCCGCCCCGCTCGCACATCGTGAGAACGTTGCTGAATTGCTTGGCCAAGCGCTGAAGATCGCAAAGATCGTCAGGTTCGAGGTCCATGCGCCAGAAGCGGAGATCGATAAGCTTTGCGGTCCGATGGCATCGCGGAATCCACAGTTCTTCGCGCTCGAAGAAGGCATTCGCCGCAGCAGCGAGGCCTAACCCTTGCCACCGCCAGGAAGCGAAGTAAACACGTCTGGATCGACTAAATTCAAATCAAATACCGAGTGCTTTGCCCAGTGCTGCTATCGCACCGGCAACATCGCCTTCTTGGCAATCGTAGGCAGCCAGTTGTCCCGCTTTGATTAGTGCAATGCCTTCCGGCGTTTTCGCCATCCGGTCCAAGACACTGAAAGTCATTGCCCCGTCCTGATGAGGCAGACCTGTGATTTCGACAAAAAATATCTCAAATGCGTCATTGCATTCATCTTCAGAAAGTCCGACTGCCAAACCGCAAAATTTAACGAATCCTTTGAAAAAAATCATAATGTCGTTAGCGTTTTCATGGAACAACTCTTGTGATATCGAGTGGGCAGACATTCCGAAAATAGTGGCTGCATACTCAGCGATTCTGGCATAGTCTTTATTCTTTTTTGGCTCCCCCTGCAAACCTCGTAACAAAGCGCCCGCTAAATCACTCAACTCAGACTTTTCATTCATCTCATTCTCCTAAGAAATACAGGCGTGTAGCTTCTATCTGGCAGTGTCGACTTGGAAGTTTAGGGGGCGCGAAGCTTCTGCTGTACGTTCGTTGGCTAATGGTCGCAGTGTAACTGGTAGGAGTCATATAGGAGCCGCTCATTTTCGGTCGATCTCGATGTTTTCTTTGCTGCCGCTATTGGAGACTGCAAGCATGATGCCAATGCCGATCGCGATCGCGACTCCGATCACTGTCCACGTTGTGCCGATGCTGGTCAGAATGCCCAATTTCCAGAGTGCCGCCAGAAGACCTCCAATCAGGACAAGAAAACCAACGAGATACATACCTGCCCATTTCATAATAATCCTCCTGAAGGAATCAAATCCTTAAAATTGCAACGGAAGTATTAGAACCTCAATTTTCAAACTTGACCACCTCCGCTGGAGATGGTTCGGAATCGCTGTTATTACTTCATTTTAGTCTGTTCAGAATACATACCAAAGTGGGCACTGTCTGTGCGTTGGCGTACGAATTAGATGGGAGCAGCGTCGGCCACGAATTGCAGATGACCGTGACCCGAAAGAAGTAAATCAAGTGTGCGTGGAATACTGCAACTGAATTTTTCGTATTTCCGATTAAACTAATACTGATGCGTGGCCGTTGAAGTAAATGCAGATTTATTCGGAATTTCAACTTAACAAGTTTCTTGCATTGGGGGAAATTGTCATGGGATCAGGCGAACTGAAGGCAATTGCACAAGCGATTGTCGAAGGAAAAAAGGGCATACTTGCCGCCGACGAAAGCAGCCCTACCATCAAAAAGCGACTCGATGCCATCCAGGTGGAGTCCACTGCAGAAATCCGTCGCCGCTACCGCGAGATTCTCTTCACCGCCGAAGGTATCGAATCCTATCTCGGTGGCGTTATCCTCTACGATGAAACGCTACGCCAAAGCACAAAAGACGGAATCCCGTTTCCTAAATTTTTGGCGTCCAGAGGAATCGCTCCCGGCATCAAGGTCGATGCCGGCGCCAAAGCCTTGGCGTTGTACCCGGGCGACAAAGTCACCGAAGGCCTTGACGGCTTGCGCGAGCGCTTGGCTGAATACAAGCAGCTCGGCGCTCGCTTCGCCAAATGGCGTGCAGTCATAGAGATTGACGAACGCGATGTGCCCTCGACTTACGGCATCCACGTCAATGCCGTTAGCCTCGCCCGTTACGCCGCGCTGTGCCAAGAAGCCGGCATCGTACCCATCGTTGAACCGGAAGTACTGATGGACGGCGCTCACAGTATTGAACGCTGTGAAACCGTCACCTCGCAAGTGCTTGAAGCAGTGTTCACCGAACTCGATGCCCACCGCGTATCATTCGAAGGCATGTTGCTCAAGCCGAACATGGTTATCGCCGGTAAGAAGTGTGCACGTCAGGCCCATATCCAGGAAGTAGCCGAAGCCACTGTACGTTGCCTGCGTCGTTACGTGCCGGCTGCGGTTCCCGGCATCGTGTTCCTGTCGGGCGGGCAAAGTGATGTAGATGCTACCGACCACTTGAACGCCATCAATCTCCTGGCCCCTCATCCATGGCAGGTCAGTTTCTCCTACGGGCGAGCGCTGCAGGCGCCCGTATTATTTGCATGGAAAGGGCAAGAAGCCAACGTCGCCGCAGCGCAGAAGGCACTCGCCATCCGTTGCCAATTGAATGGGCTCGCCCATGAAGGGAAATATAAGCGCTCTATGGAGCTGGCTTAGCCGATGATTTGCTAAGGAATGGGTGTGCGGATTTCATCAAGGCTGCGGGCATGCAAACTGTTTCAATTCATAAAAAGCGATCAGGGTGCTCCCTCGTGGCAGTCCGCTACTTGATGTACCCCGGCACAGGTGGTCGCACTGGTATCGAACATGCGTTTGTGCCGGGGTTGAACATCATCATTGCAGATCCAGCTCTAACTTGTAACCCTAGCTGGCCGTAGTCGCGACATTGGCGCGTGCCGTGTGCAATTTTTTGTAGCTGTCGATCAGGCGCTGGTGCCTGTCGAGCCCCTCCAGTTTCATACTCGTTGGCGTCAAGCCGAAGAAGCGCACGCTGCCGTCCACTGAGCCCATCACCGCGTCCATCCTGGGGTTGCCGAACATCCGGCGGAAATTGACCGCGTAATCGTCCAGTTCCAGGTCCTCATCCAGCAGCACCTCCAGCACCACATTCAAGGCCTGATAAAACAATCCGCGCTCGACCGTGTTCTCGTTGTACTGTAGGAAGGCCCCCACCAGCTCATGCGCGTCCTCAAATTGCTCCAGGGCGAGATGAATCAGCAGCTTCAACTCCAGCACCGTTAGCTGTCCCCAGTCCGTATTCTCGTCAAATTCTATGCCGATCAAGGTGGCGATGTCGCTGTGCTCATCCAGCTCATTGTCCTCCAAACGCTCAAGCAAGGCTTCCAGGCTGGCATCGTCCAGGCGATGCAAGTTCAAGATATCGGCGCGGAACAACAGCGCTTTGTTGGTGTTATCCCAGATCAAATCTTCTACCGGATAAATCTCGGAATAACCTGGCACCAAAATGCGGCAGGCAGTGGCGCCTAACTGCTCATACCTCGCCATGTACACCTCTTTGCCCATGGCTTCGAGTATGCCGAACAAGGTCGCGGCTTCCTCGGTATTGGAGTTTTCACCCTGGCCAGAAAAATCCCACTCAACAAAATTGTAGTCAGCCTTGGCGCTGAAAAAGCGCCACGACACGATGCCACTGGAGTCGATGAAATGTTCAACGAAGTTATTTGGCTCAGTCACGGCGTTGCTGACAAAGGTGGGCCGGGGTAAATCGTTCAGGCCTTCAAAACTGCGGCCTTGTAGCAATTCCGTCAGGCTGCGTTCCAGCGCCACCTCCAGGCTTGGGTGCGCACCGAACGAGGCAAACACGCCGCCTGTGCGCGGGTTCATTAAGGTAACGCACATCACTGGGTACACGCCTCCCAGCGAGGCATCCTTCACCAGCACTGGAAAGCCCTGCTCTTCCAAGCCCTGAATGCCGGCCAGAATGCCAGGGTATTTCGCCAGCACCTCCTGCGGCACATCCGGCAAGGCGATTTCACATTCCAGAATTTCGCGCTTGACCGCCCGCTCGAAAATCTCTGACAGGCATTGCACCTGCGCTTCGACCAGCGTATTACCGGCACTCATGCCATTGCTGACGTAGAGGTTTTCAATCAGGTTGGATGGAAAATACACCACCTCGCCGTCCGACTGCCGCACATACGGTAGCGAACAGATACCGCGCTGCACATTGCCGGAATTGGTGTCGACCAGATGCGAGCCACGTAACTCGCCATCGGGATTGTAAATTTGCAGACAGTACTCATCCAGAATTTCAGCCGGCAGCGCATCTTTACGGCCGGGCTTAAACCAGCGCTCGTTCGGGTAATGGACAAACTCTGCATTGGCGATGTCTTCGCCCCAAAACGTACCGGCGTAGAAATGGTTGCAATTGAGCCGCTCGATATACTCTCCCAAGGCCGACGCCAAGGCGCTTTCTTTGGTGGCTCCCTTGCCATTGGTAAAACACATCGGCGAGTGTGCATCGCGAATATGCAGCGACCATACATTAGGAATAATATTGCGCCACGAGGCGATTTCTATCTTGATGCCCAGGCCCGCCAACACGCCCGACATATTGGCGATGGTTTGCTCCAGCGGCAGATCCTTGCCCAGAATATAGGTATTCGCTTCAGAAGCCGGATTCAACATCAGCAAGGCCTGGGCATCGGCGTCCAGATTTTCTACCTCTTCAATCACGAACTCGGGCCCGGCTTGCACCACTTTTTTCACCGTACAACGGTCGATGGAGCGCAAAATACCTTGGCGGTCTTTGGCAGAGATATCCGCCGGCAACTCGACCTGAATCTTGAAAATCTGCTGGTAACGGTTTTCCGGATCAACAATATTATTCTGCGACAGGCGGATATTCTCGGTAGGAATATTGCGGGTATTGCAGTACAACTTCACAAAGTAAGCCGCACACAAGGCCGATGAGGCCAGAAAGTAATCAAACGGCCCAGGCGCCGAGCCATCGCCCTTATAGCGAATAGGCTGGTCGGCCACCACCGTGAAATCATCGAACTTGGCTTCAAGACGAAGCTTATCGAGAAAGTTGACCTTAATTTCCATGGGAGAATTCCAAAATAGTGCTCAAAATGAGATAGCCGCTATTATCCGTTGTTTCAGCCGTACAGCAAAGGCTGTTGACCGGCCCCACACCGCCTCTTCGCAGCAACCTAAGCAGGCCACCCCGAAGCTAAACTTCCGCCACCGCATCTAGGCTTATGCATTGAAGCTGCCAATAAATTAGTGTTGACTAATCAATTAGTACATGCTAATGTGTTGTCTATGATTGAAGCCACCACCATCAACACTGTCATGCGCACGCTTGCCGATCCCACTCGGCGAGCAGTGTTTGAGCGGATCATGGAATCCAATGAGATTACTGTGGTCGAATTAACGCGAGGGAGCGGCGTGACGCAGGGCGCCATTTCCCAGCACCTTAAGTCATTGAGGCAGGCCGGCCTGGTCGCAGAGCGACCCGAGGGCCGGAATGTCTATTATCGGGCTCAGCCTGAAGGACTAGAGCCGCTAGTCGAATGGATGAGCCATTACGGTGTCTTCTGGCGCGAGCGGTTTACCAACCTAAGAACCCTACTGAAGGAGATCGATCCATGAATGACGCCGCTTTGAAGTCCGCTTTGAAGTCCGATACGCAAGACATCGTGGTTGACGAGGTCTTCCCACATGCGCCGGAGACAATCTGGAAAACCCTGACCACCGGCGAACTGATCGCACGCTGGTTTATGGCGCCGCAGGGATTCGAGCCGGTGAAGGGCAAGCACTTCACGTACCAGACGAGACCTGCCGGTGAATGGGACGGAACCATCCACTGCCAGGTGTTGGAGGTGATACCGAACGAACGCTTCGTCTATGTCTGGAAAGGCGGACACGAAGGGAACATCGGATACGGCTCATGCCTGGACACTGTAGTCACTTGGACCCTTACCAGGGTTAAAAACGGAACGCGCCTTCGTCTTGTTCATTCCGGCTTTGTCGCGCCGAAGAACGACTCTGCTTTCAAGACCATGGGCGAAGGTTGGAAGAAGGTTGTCCCAAGCATTGGTGCCATTGCGGACGAGCAGGCCTGACGCAATAAAAGTGAGGCAATCGATGTGAAGCAGTATTCGTGGTCCAACAGCACTTTATAAGAGGAGAAAAGAAATGAGCAAGGCATACACTGGCGGATGCGCCTGCGGCGCGATCCGTTATGAAATATCCGATGAACCGGTGTTTATGAACAACTGCCAGTGTCGCGACTGTCAGCACACGAGCGGTACCGGACACGGATCCTATCTGACCTTCCCGAGCAAGAAGAGCGTGAAACTCACGGGCGAAGCGAAGCGTTGGGACATGGTTGCTGATAGCGGCAATGTAAAGACGCACGCCTTCTGCCCCACCTGCGGGGCGCCAGTGTACCTGACGTTTGCGGCCATGCCTGATCTGTTTACCGTGCACGCAGCAAGCCTCGATGATCCAGGCCGATTCAAGCCACAAGTGGTGACATACGGCGTGCGCGGCTACGCTTGGGATCACCTTGATTCAGCCCTGCCAAAATTCGACAAGATGCCGCCAATGTGAAATACAGCGAGAGATCGCCGTAGCTGGCGATACTGCAGCTCAATCGACCGGCCGAGCGGAAAACGAAGTCATGCAAGTGAGATGGAAAAAGCGAGCGTGACTTAGTTAACTGGCGGATATATGCCACAGGCCGAACTTGTAAAGCAGGATCGGAGCGTGTAAGCTACGATCGCGTGCTTTTGCAGTGCTTAGGGCCCCTGAAATGACCTTGACTCTCTATGCTCACCCGTTCGCCTCATACTGCTGGAAGGCGATCATCGCGCTTTATGAGAACGGCACGCCGTTCACGCTCCACGTGATCGACCTTGGCGATGCAGCTTCGGCGGCTGAGCTGGAACGGCTATGGCCGTTCAAGAAGTTTCCTGTCCTGGTTGATGGAGAGAAGTCGGTCATCGAGTCCACGATCATCATTGAATATCTGGACTTGCATCATCCGGGTTCGGCGCGGCTGGTCCCGCTTGATGCGGCGGCGGCGCTCGATGTGCGGTTCGCCGATCGCTTTTTCGACAACTATGTTCACACGCCGATGCAGGCGATCGTCGCCGACGCGCTGCGCGGAGTGAAACGCGACGCCGACGCGGTGGCTCGTGCTCGCGCCAATCTCGACACGGCGTATGCCTGGCTAGAGCGCCGGATGGAGAAGCGCGTATGGGCGGCTGGGGATAGTTTCAGCCTTGCCGACTGTTCTGCGGCGCCTGCCTTGTTCTACGCGGATTGGGTTCACCCCATAGCCGATGCTTTTTCCAAGGTGCGCGCCTATCGTGATCGCCTGAATGCACGGCCCTCAGTCGCACGGACGATTGATGAAGCACGTCCCTATCGCCATTTCTTTCCGCTTGGCGCTCCGGATCGCGACTAAAGCCTGACCACGCCAATCAGCTCCAACCGCAGTACTTCCCTACTCGCTCAATCGCCGCATTCCCAGCCTAGACGCTCGACCATGTGATCCAAGTACTCGATCCGCAGATCGGGGGATGGCGAGCTGTTGCTCTACGGCCGCGGAAATTCTTACTACTTTGTTACCGTTTGTAAGTATTGAAACTGCATTCATTTGATCCGTCCTTGTAGCTACCCCTGTAGCAAAACCCACGGGGCCGGCGGATCAACCCGAATTCGACAAGGTGGAGCAGGCGAAATGCCACGTGACACTGCATCCCTACCCGCGATGGTCGCGAATCTGTCTATGTGGTCTGGCACATTCAGCTTGCAATTCAGTTCGTTCGCTGCACTGGCTTGTTATGACATTGACTTGGGGCGCCAGGTTGACATGCATGAATTCACAAGATAAGTTATTTATAACATTTCCATGTGGAAATTTTTTGTATGAACCTAAAGTCCAGGCAAAGTCGCGCGCTGGCTTTGCATGCACGCATTCCTGATCGCTATCGTAGTCGCCACAAAAAGCGGCTTTTACCTAGCAAGTAAATATCTCATCAGGAAACAAGGCTGGGAAGAGTTTGACTGCGTATTGAAGCGGTCGATTTTTTGATGAGTATGTAGTGGTAACGAACCAAGAGCAAAGGGATGCGCCATGAACAAAGTGCCATATCAGCGTCGATCGAAGTTAGAGCAGTTACGCAATCTTTCCACACAAGGGCTACCTCTGGCCCTGACTTTGTTGCTGGCAGCCTGCGGTGGTAGCGGCGAGCCTGCAGCCCAGGATGCCGAGGCCAGGACGTTCAAATCCCTGGCCGCCGTAAGCGGGACGGCGGAAGTCGTGCTGACACCGGTGAGTGCCAGCGCCAGTTCGGCAGAGCGTGGCGACCTGTCTGCCGCAGCAGCCATCGACCACAATGAAGGCACGCGCTGGGGCAGCGGATTCTCCGACGACCAGTACCTGACGCTGGATTTCGGCGCCTCCCAGATCATTAACCGTGTGCACATCGACTGGGAGAACGCGCACGCCACCCAGTATCTCCTACAGGTCTCCGACGATAACTTGCACTGGACTACGATCAAGTCCGTGGACAATAGCCAGGGCGGCTCCGAGGACGTGGGCGGGCTGTCTGGCCAGGGCCGCTATCTGCGTATGCAGGGTGTCAAGCGGTCGACGCAGTACGGTTATTCCATCTTCGAGGTCCAGGCCTTCTCCGGCACCCCGGTCACAACCCCGCCACCGCCTGATACCGGGGGCGGGACGACCACACCGCCGCCACCGGTCGACACCAGCAAGCCTGGCCTGTCCATCAAGCCGGTAGCGGCAACCTCGTCGGCGTTGGAGAACCCCGGCCTGTCGGCTGCGATGGCGATCGACGGCAAACTGACTACCCGCTGGTCCAGTTCGTTCGAGGACGGGGCCTGGATCCAGTTTGACTTCGGCACCAAGACGCAGGTCGGCTATATGAAGCTGCAGTGGGAGAACTCCTATGGCAAGCAGTACGCGCTGCGCGTGTCGGATGACGGTCAGACCTGGTCGCAACTTCGCTACGTGAGCAATGGGCAGGGAGGCACTGAGGAATTCTTCAATCTCGGCGTCAATGCCCGTTACATCCGCCTGCAAGGTGTGGCCCGAGCCACACAGTATGGCTACTCGCTATTTGAGGTGGAGTTCAAAACACCGGGTAGTGACAACACGCTGCCCAACGCCGCCACGTCGGCGCTGAAGTTCCCGGCCAGCGGTAGCGGATTAGTACCATTGCCCACATCGGCCGATCCGCTGGAAACGCTGCAGTTCACCTTGCCAGACGGCACGCTGGTTACCCGATTCGGCGCGCGCGGCTTGGCCCGTCACGGCCGCGAGCGCGGTGAGGAATGGAATGAGATCGGCTATGGCCCCAACGAGACTGTCGATCCGGTGACAGGCTTGCCGGTGGACAAAGGGCCGGGCAATTACCTGACCTTTGTACCGCAGTACTTCAAGAACCGCACCTGGGGTGTGGAGGTGATTGATAACAGTCGCGTGGCCGGTGTGACCAAGCCGACGCTGATCGTGAACCAGTACACCACCGTTGACTTCCTGAAAGGCGGCGTGGCCTTCTTCCGCGCCATCGACCGGCCGGGTGTGACCGGCTATGGCTGGATGGCACCCGGGCAGCTCGTGGACGACAACGTTCCCATCTGCAAGCCGATGGCCTACCCGGCCAACGGCAAACTGACCAATGCCAACGGCATCAACAATGGCTGCACCATTCTGGTCAAGAATTATCCTGGCATGAGCGGTCTCGACGCCAATGGCTTCCCGAACGGTACGAATATCGCGGCGCGTCCGCTCGTCGTCGGCGATGTCATCGAAGTTTCGCCGTCCATGTTCTCCACGACCGACTCCATGGCCGCCAAAGGTGACAATGGCGGTATCCGCTACTACTCGTACGAATGGGTTTACGTGGTGGGAGCCGGTCTCAGGCCCTGGTACGGCGTGCAGCCGCGCCTGAACTCGGTGCCGCTTCCGGCCGAGACTTTGTCGGGCGGCTTGGGCTCGGTGTCCTACAACTATTCGGACAATGGACTGTTCATGTTCCAGCAGCCGCACAACAACGTTGGCATGCAGAACGTTCAGCGTTTCGTCGAAGGCCGGCGACTGGTGCATACCAACTTCACGACCGGCGACCATAACGAGCCAGGCAATGACCGCTACACGCCAGCTGTTGGGCTGCAGGGGCAGCGTTTCAACCAGTCCGCCTGCATCGCCTGCCATGTCAACAACGGCCGCAGCACGGCGCCAAGCGCAGTGAACCAGCGGCTTGACAGCATGTCCGTCCGGGTTGCGATGATCAGCGCTACCGGGCAGCAGCTGCCGCATCCACAGTATGGCACTGCAGTCCAGATGAACGCGGTGTCGGCGAGCGGGACGTCGCAAAATTGGGGTGCCACGGTCAATGTGGCAGGCTTCGAGACCCGTTCAGTGAAGCTGGCAGACGGCACGATGGTCGAATTGCGCAAGCCGACGCTGGCGTTCGAGGGGCCGGTGCCGGATGCCGTCTCGCTGCGAGCCGCCCAGCCGATGATAGGCGCGGGCTTGCTCGAAGCCGTACCGGAAGCGGACATCCTGGCGCGCGTGCGCTCGACACCGGACGAGGATGGCGTCAAGGGTCTGGCCAACTTCGTCTTCGATCCCGAGACTGGCGCCGTCCGCATGGGGCGTTTCGGCTGGAAGGCGTCCAAGGCGACGCTACGCCAACAGGCCGCTTCCGCGCTGCTGCTGGACATGGCCGTGACCTCGCCCGTCTACCCTAACCGTGTCTGCAGCACCGACCCTGCCGGCTGTGCCGCCGCCGGCGCCCAGAAGGGCATCTCTGAGTCCGACCTGCAATCGATCTCCAACTATCTTGCGCTGGTGGGCGTGCCGGCCCAGCGCAGTATTGCCAGCGGCTTCCCCAAGGGCGTGGCACCGCTGGATGAACACCGTGTGGATGCGCTACAGGTGAGTGCCGGCGCCAAGATCTTCCAGGGCATGCGGTGTGCGGCCTGCCACGCCGTGGAGATGAAGACCGGACCAGGGCACCTGTTCGCCGAGCTGCGCAACCAGACCGTCCGGCCCTACACTGATTTGCTGCTGCATGACATGGGTGCGGGCCTTGCTGACAAGTTTGTCGAAGGCCAGGCCCAAGGCAGCATGTGGCGTACGGCGCCGTTGTGGGGCATCGGTTACACCGACAAGGTCATGGGCAACAGCGCCAAAGTCGGTTACTTGCACGATGGCCGCGCCCGTAACCTCACCGAGGCCATCCTCTGGCACGGCGGCGAGGCGGATCGCGCCCGCCAGCGCTTTGAAACCCTGTCCAAGACGGACCGCGAGGCCTTGCTGGCGTTCCTGAAGTCGCTTTGATTAGTGACTATTAATTAACGACTATTAACGACTGTTTTTCCATGCCGGCCGCCGGGTAGATAGCCTGCTCGGCGGCCGGCCAGCTTTTGCCAGAGACGATTGCGCAAGTCGGCAAAGTGAATCTCGCCGTGCCCAGGCAGCTCTGCCCTATTCCCCACCGTTAAATCCATCACGCAACAATGAGTTATTCATCGCTGTTCATCTCAGTGCGATGCCACGCAACACCGGAGGCATCGCAAGATGCATCGCCGAAATAAACAGACGTGGCGTTAATTTTTTTTCTCTCGGCAGATGTTAGTTCCCTGACTGCACTTAGATGCTGAAAAAGAAAAACCGGGGTCGGTCTGGTTTCTTTTTTGACTCGTATTGTCGGTATGAAATTGGCCGTCCACCTCGCGTGGTGGTGCGCGTTGTCTGACCAAAAATGCCGGCTTGACTCTTCGAAAAATTGAACTAGATTTAATACCTTATTGGTCCTGCGTTGCCAAATCCCCAGAGCGTCGAAGCTTGGCATGGCATCTCTGGTAGCCGTTGCCTCCAATCTACTGGCATGGTAAATCCCGCATCCAATACCTATGCATGAGAAGACATAAAGAAAAAGGATGCATCAATGCTGTCCACTTTCGCGGCAGTTCTACTGGTGCCCTGAGAAAGGAAGCCATCATGAAACTCCTTCGCCACACGCTTGGATTGATCGCGCTCGTTGTCGCCACGGCAAATGCCGCGCCGCAGGTAACGGTGCTTGCCCGTGGATTAAGCAATCCGCGCGGGATTGCATTCACTCCCAACGGCCTGCTGTTCGTTGCCGAGGCCGGTCGCGGCGGCAGCGGCAACTGTACCGTGCTCGGTAGCGGAGTGTCCTCATGCTACGGTGAAACAGGTGCACTCACGCGCATTGATCCTTCTGGCCAGGAGGCCCCAGTCCAGGTAATCAGTGGCCTGCCTTCGCTGGCGCCGGCCGGTGGGTTTGGAGCGATAGGTCCGCACAGCATTTCGTTTCTTGGCACCGGCAGTGGCCAGATGGTCATAGGCCTCGCGACCGTGGCGTCGGCGCGCCAAGGTCTGGGAGCGAAATCGGCGATGTTCGGGCGCGTACTGCAGGTCAACGCTGCCGGAGGCTGGAAGCTGGGCGCCGATGTCGCCGCTTTCGAGGCGGCCAATAATCCAGTGGCGGGCGGTTCTGATAGTGACCCTTATGCAGTCGCGGCCCTGCCCTCACGTCATGTTGTCGCGGATGCGGGCGCCAATGCCTTATTTGAGGTTGCGGCGAACGGTACGATGCGGACGTTAGCGGCATTTGAATCGCGCCTGGTTCCTGCTCCTCCTTTCCTGGGTTTGCCGGCTGGAACCAATATCCCGATGCAAGCCGTCCCGACCGCCGTAGCCGAAGGCCCTGACGGCTGGCTGTATGTAGGGCAACTCACCGGATTTCCATTTCCGGTGGGGGCTGCCAATGTTTATCGCGTGCCGCCACAGGGTGGCACGCCGCAAATCTTCGCCAGTGGCTTCACTAATATCATCGGCCTGGCTTTCGACGCCCGCGGCACACTCTACGTGCTGCAGATCGGTAACGGCTTTGCCGGCCCTGGTGCCGCACCGCTGTTGCCGCCAGGCCGGCTGATCCGGGTCAACGCCAACGGTTCGCAAACCATTATCTACGAGGGGCTGTTCTTTCCGGGCGGTTTGGCGATCGGCCCAGATGGCGCTGCCTATGTCACGAATTTCGGGATCGTGCCCGGGCCTATCCCGCTGTCATTCCCGGATGGAGGACAGGTGCTGCGGATCAGCCTTGATTGAGCGCCGACTTGCCCTGCTCCAGCAATCATGAATCGAGGCGATCCTCGCCTCGATTCATGTCTATATGCGTGAAACCAGGTGGACAACCAAGTCAAACGCCTGTGCGATTCCATCCTCTGCCCGCCACTACGGTGGCCGCGCGCACCCAGCGTGCCAGATCAAGTCGAGATCTGCGCTTCCAATCCCGGATTAGGGGTATATAATATTCATAACTGTTGCTGGACGGCATTTATTGCCATCTTTTAAAAAATGGGCTGCGGTGATCAAGGTCCAGCGTTTTTCGTCCCTGGGTAAACAAATACCAAGGTACGCATAATTTTGACCACAATAGGCTTGCGATCAGCACATAATACGAACGCCAGATAGCAAAACAACCACAATGAGGAGACAGTATTATGGACAGGCTTGAAATCTTCAGGAGTATTGCGACCCAGGCGAGCCGGGGCGACCTGACTTTCCCGACCAATGTCAGCGCCTCTCTCAAGCTGCAGCAAGCTCTGGAAGACCCCGATTGCCATATTGATGCGGCCGCCAAGATGGTGATGGCAGAGCCGCTGTTGTCCGCCCGCACGGTCGCCATCGCCAATTCGGCGGCCTATAACCGCTCCGGCAACGAGATTACCAATGTCAAGAATGCGGTCAGCCGCCTGGGTTTTCGTACCCTGAAGTCGCTGGTAGCATCGGTCATTGTGCGCCAACTGAACAGCAAGGTCACCGACCCTGCCCTGAAGGCCAAGGCCGCCCAGTTGTGGGCGCATTCGGCCCATGTGGCCGCCTTGGCGCAAGTGATCGCCAAGCGCATTACCAAGGTGGACCCGGATACGGCCATGTTCGCCGGCATCGTGCATGAAGTGGGCGGTTTTTACCTGATCTCGCGCGCCGAGGAATTCCCCGGCCTGCTCGACGGCGATCCGGAAGACTGGGTTGAATACGGCGAAAAACTGATCGGCCGCGGCGTGCTGAAAAAACTGGGCGTGCCGGAGCCCGTGATGACGGCGGTCGAGGCGCTGTGGCTGGGTGTGCGCGCCATGCCGCCGGAAACCCTGGGCGACACCCTGCTACTGGCCAACGACCTGGCGCGCGTGGTATCGCCACTGCATCAAAAAGAAGGCGTGACCATCAAGGAAACCGCGGCCGCCATTAACTTTGAAATCGAAGGCGGCACCCTGCACAGCGTATTGGCAGACTCTGAAGAAGAAATAGAGTCGCTGACGGCTGCCTTGCTGGTCTAGCCGGAAATTTTACGTGCCGATCAGCTCATCGCTCGGTATTGATACTTGAAGTGGAACAAAAAGCCACTTGGAAATTGGAATACTGAATGGCCCTGCTTTCGGGGCCATTTTTTCATTTTCTTGTTCAGCGCTTATTTTTTCATCAGATACTTCAGGGAAATTGCGTCGCAAGGCTCTATCAGCCGTAACAGGCGCTCTATCTCCAGCCGATCCCCAGGCGTAGTCGGCCTACCCCAAAGCCTGTCCAGTTCATCCGCAGCAGATTGATATTCAGCCGGGCTTAGCAGGACGGCGTCGGTGTCGTTTTGCATGTTCATGATCTGTATGCTCCCTAATTAATCAGCGGCGTCATCAAGAATATTGGAAGCAAAGCGGGTAATTTGGTCATAATAGCCCCTGTGGCGAATACCAGGTCTCGACAATTAGTGCTAAGCTTTTAGTTGATAGTATCAACTAGTTTATGAATTAACGTTGACAATGTCAACTAAAAATATGAAAAATTTAAACGATGCCGTCCTTGAGCAATTTTTCGGTTTGATGCATCAATTCAAATCGCAGATGCACCAGGCGTTAAGCACCGACGACTTCGAACTAGGCCCTATAGGCGCACAGGCCCTAGGTTTTTTTGAGTCCAACCCCAAAGGTACGCAAAGAGACCTGATTCGCTATTTCGGACGGGACAAGGCGCAGGTCACGCGTTTGCTGAAGCAGCTGGAAGAGCGTGGCCTGATCACCCGGGAAGTGGCGGAGGAAGACAAGCGCTCGCACAGGATACAACTGACGGCAGACGGCAAGGCGATGCAGGCAATCTTGCACAAGCACAAGCAGCGGGTTGCAGAAAAAATGATGGTTGATTTTGATGCGAAGGAACGCGCGACACTGGTTGCCTTGCTTGGCAGAATGCGGGCGAATGTTGCAGGCGAAGAAGATAATTGCCATAAGTGAACAAGATGCGATAATCTTCAACTTGCCCTACCACTCTGATGACTGTAATCCAACTGGAGACCGATGTGCCTAGCAATCCCACCCTGGATGTCCACGACCTGACGACGCACCTGAGCCACCTGGTGGAAAAGATTAAAACGGGCGTCGACACCAGCACCATCATTCAGGATTTGCAGGCGGCGCTGGAAACCCTGAGCGCCGCGGCGACGCACGACGACCTGACCGGCGCCTTGAACCGGCGCGGACTGGTGCAAAAACTGGATGCCGAACTGGATCGCGCCAAGCGCACCGGCCACCCTTTTTCATTTGCGGTGATCGCCGTCGATCAATTCCATGCCCTGAACGGGCAATATGGCAGCTCAGTTGGCGATCAAATACTGAAGAGCCTGACCCAGGCGGCTCTCAGGCGGCTGCGGTCCCTGGATTCTTTCGGCCGCATCAGCGATAACGAATTTGCGATTATCCTGCCCACGACCTGGCTGGACCAGAGCGAAAAGGCGATTATAGGGCTGACGAATGCGGTCACGGCGGTCGACTGGCTGAGCATCGCGCCCACGCTAGCGGTGACCTTTTCTACCGGGCTTACCACCAATGCCCAGGGGGATACAGCAGAGGAAATGATACGGCGTGCCAGCGAGGCGCTGGTGAACGCCAGCGCCAAGGGGCCGGGTTCGCGGGCCCAACTGGAGCAGGCTTTGCCGGATTTCGATCCGAATATGCTGTAAGGCTTAGGCAGCGCAAAAAGCGCTGCCCAAGCGTTCTTGCCTACACTTCCTTATTTACACTTCCTTGCGATACATATAGCTGCGCGACCACGGCTGATCGGCCAGGGTGCGGCCGGATTTGGTGCACACCACCTGGTACAGCGAGATCCAGTCGGACTCGAAGGCATAGGCGCAACCGGCCAGGTAGACGCGCCAGATACGGTAGCGCTTGTCGCCGGCAATGTCCTGTATTTGCTGTGCGTGCTGCTCAAAATTGTCGGCCCAGATCGCGCAGGTTTTGGCGTAGTGCCGCCTCAGGTTTTCCACGTCCAGCGCTTCCAGGCCCCCTTCCTGCATGCTCTTCAGCACCAGGCTGATATGCGGCAGTTCGCCGTGCGGGAACACGTAGCGCTCGATGAATTCCCCGCCACCGTAAGGCGCTTCACCGCTGTCGGCGTCGGTAGACGTAATCCCGTGGTTCATCGCCAGGCCGTCTTCTGTCAGCAAGCTTTGTATCTTGTCGAAATACCCGCGCAGATTGAGCAAACCCACGTGCTCAAACATGCCTACGCTGGTAATCCTGTCGAAGGTGCCGGTGACGTCGCGGTAATCCTGCAAGCGGATTTCTACCTGGTCGCCCAGGCCGGCCTCCAGCACCCTTTGTTTTGCCAGTGCTGCCTGGTTCTCCGACAAGGTGACGCCTACGCAGCGGGCGCCGTATTTTTGCGCCGCCCGTATGACTAGCGCACCCCAGCCGCAGCCTATGTCCAGCAGCCTGTCGCCCGGACGTACGCGTATCTTGGTCAGGATATGGTCGATTTTCTTGAGCTGCGCCGTCGCCAGGTCTTCATCGCCGTTTTCGAAATAGGCGCAGGAATACAGCATGTTTTCATCCAGCCATAGCTTGTAAAAATCATTCGACACGTCGTAATGGTAGCGTATGGCTTCTGCATCCTTGGCCTTGCTGTGCCACAGCGAGCGCTTGATACGGGCAAACTTGCCTTCTTGCTTCAGGGTGTTCGAAGCGAGTTCGCCGCCGATGGAAATGATTTCGCTGGGTTTGCCGACAATGTCGATTTTACCGTCGACATAGGCAGAGCCCAGGTTGGACAGGGACGGCGTCAGCAAATAGCTCAGCGCGGATGCCTGGGGGATCCTGATGATGACTTTTGGCGGCGCCTGGCTGAGGTCGAAATGCTTTCCGTTCCACAGCTCGACTCTTAACGGCAGTGCTATCTGCTTGGAGACACTGCTGACCCATTGTTCTAGTTTATGTTCCAAAAACACTTTTACCCTCCAGAAAAAAGCAAGATGGGCAAGATCCAGCTTGCTAGGACGAGCCTGATCGGGTGCCAGGCACTGGATATGGAAGCGGGTTCGGCAGATATTCCCGGAGTGCTGCTTTGGTGATACGAAAAAAGTTCCTGGAAAATCAAATAAACGACTTCGTTGTTATAACAATACATCTTTTTTCGGATCTTGGCTGGAGACCTGATCTTTTGAGCTTTCAAGCAACATTTCTCATCATCGCCTTGCGGGCGGATTGCTCCCCTCTTCCGCCTAGTTCGCCAGCTATCTGGAAAAAAAACAGCGCACCCCAGGAAGAAGCGCGCTGCTAAAGCCAGGATAGGCCCTGGACAAGGGAAATCAATATTTAGTGAGCCGCCTGCGCTACTACGGCGTTGCTGGCGGTTTGGGCCGCTGCGGCAGTTGGGGCAGTCCAGCCCCCCCAGCCCCCACCAATCGCGCGGATCAGGCTGACGGCAGATTTTGCCCGTGCCCCATCCAGTTGGGCTGCGACGCGTTGCTGTTGCAGTACCGTACGATCGGCGTCGATCACATTCAGGTAGCTGACCGAGCCTTCGCGATACTGGACGTGCGACAGCTTTGCCGCCCGTTCCGCCGCCTGCACCGCAGTGTCCTGCGCCTTGGTCTGGTCGCCGAGGATGCGGATGTCGGCCAGATTGTCCTCCACTTCCTTGAAAGCGTTCAGCACGGTCTGGCGATAATTGGCGACGTCTTCCTCGTAGACCGCGCGCGCTTTATCTACGCCTGCCTGGCGGCGCCCGCCGTCAAACAGGGGCATGGACAACAAGGGGCCCAGCAGGAAGGTGCGGCTGCTCCAGTTGAACAAGTCTCCCAGGCCGGCGGATTCATAGCCGAAGGCCCCGGTGATGTCCAGCCTAGGGAAAAACGCCGAGCGCGCCACGCCTATGCGGGCATTGGCCGCGGCCATGCTGCGCTCCGCTGCCGCGATATCCGGACGGCGCTCCAGCAGCGATGAAGGCAGGCCTGCCGGGATATTGACGGCAATCCGCGCCAGGGGACGCGGCTGAAAGCTGAACTCGGCCGGCGTCTTGCCCAGCAATACGGCCAGCGAGTGTTCCGCCACGGCGCGGGTACGGGCTACCCCTAGCGACTCCGACTGTGCCGAAGCCAGCTCGGCTTTGGCGCGCGCCAGGTCCAGTTCGCTGATGTCGCCCTCGTCAAAACGCCTTTGCACCAGTTTCAGGGTTTGCGAGCGCAATTCCACGGTGCCGGAGTACAGCGCCTGTTCGGCATCCAGTTCCCGCAGCAGGAAGTAGGCTTGCGCAACATCGGCCTGCAGGGCCAGTTGCACCGACTGGAACAGTGCTTCATTTTTTTGCGTATCGGCATTGGCTGCGTCTACCGTGGAGGCGACCCGACCAAACAGGTCCAGCTCATACGAGGCGCCCAGTTGTGCCCGGTAGCTGGTGCTGGTCGGCACATTGGCGTCCGGCGCCAAGCCTTGCGATACCGGGGACGGTCGCCCCCTGCTGGCGCCCAGGCCCGCATCTATCTGCGGAAACAAGCCGGAGCGCGCGTCCTGCCGCAAGGCGCGTGACTGCTTCAGCCTTGCTGCCGCGGCTTTCAGGCTCTGGTTGGCTGCCAGGGCCTGGGTTTCCAGCTGGTTCAGGCTGTCGTCGGCGAAGATCTTCCACCATTCGCCGCGAGCGAGGTCTTCCGCAGGCTGCGCCTCCTTCCAGCTGGCTGCCGCCGCGCTTTCCTGCGCCGCTTCCTTATACGCTGCCGGCGTGGCAACCTCGGGGCGTTGGTAGGTCGGCGCCACGGAACAGCCCGCCAGCACCAGCAATAAGGCCAGCAGCGACGAAGCCGACTTCAGGGATTTACTTGTATTCATCATTTTTTGCTCCCAAACTTTTTCAAGGTTACAGCGGTGCTGCCGGATGTGCTGTTGTGTGTCCTGTCGTGTGCCCTGCTGGGTGCGCTGTTGGGTGCGCCAGCGCCGGGGCCTCGTGCACCACCGCCGAGTGCAGCTTGCGGCTGCCCTTGATGGAGCGCAGCAAGACATAGAACACCGGGGTCAGGAACAGGCCGAACAAGGTCACGCCCAGCATGCCGAAGAACACCGCTATCCCCATCGCATGACGCATTTCAGAACCGGGGCCGCTGGATGTCACCAGGGGCACCACGCCCATGATGAAGGCGATCGAGGTCATCAGGATAGGACGCAGGCGCAGGCGGCTGGCGTCGATCGCGGCTTGCAGCGGGGTGCTGCCCTGCAGTTCCAGTTCGCGGGCGAACTCGACGATCAGGATCGCATTCTTCGACGCCAGCCCCACCAGTACCATCAAGCCTATCTGGGTAAAGATGTTATTGTCGCCGCCGGTCAGCCAGACCCCGGTCAGTGCGGCCAGCAAGCTCATTGGCACGATCAGGATCACGGCCAGCGGCAAGGTCAGGCTTTCATACTGGGCCGCCAACACCAGGAACACCAGCAATACGCTGATCGGGAATACCCACATGCCGGCATTGCCCGCCAGGATTTGCTGATAGGTCAGGTCGGTCCATTCAAATTTCACGCCGGCCGGCAAAGTCTTGGCAGCGATACGCTCGGCCGCGGCCTGGGCCTGGTTGGACGAATAGCCGGGCGCCGGGCCGCCGTTGATGTCGGCCGCGGTATAGCCGTTGTAGCGCACCACCATTTCAGGGCCGAAGCTAGGGGTAACCTTGACCAGCGACGACAGCGGCACCATTTCGCCGGAGCTGTTGCGGGTCTTCAATTGCAGGATGTCGTCAGGCTTGGCGCGGTAAGGCGCATCGGCCTGGGCCCGTACCTGGTACACACGGCCAAAACGGTTGAAGTCATTTACGTACAGCGAACCGAGATAGATTTGCATGGTATCGAAGACGTCGGTCACAGGCACGCCCAGCTGCTTGGCTTTCACGCGGTCCAGGTCGACGTCCAGTTGCGGCACGTTGATCTGGTAGCTGGAAAACATGGGGCCAAGTTCCGGCGCGGTTTTGGCGGCGGCGATGAAGGCTTGGGCGGCAGCGTCCAGTTCGGCATAACCCAGCGCGCCCCTGTCCTCGATCTGCAACTTGAAGCCGCCCACTGTGCCCAGACCCATCACCGGCGGCGGCGGGAATACGGCGATGAAAGCATCCTTGATGCTGGAATACTTCTGGTTCAGCTTGCCGGCGATGGCATCGGCCGACAATTCCTTGTTGTGGCGTTCATTGAAAGGTTTCAAGGTCACGAACACGATACCGGCGCTGGAACTGTTGGTGAAGCCATTGATGGACAGGCCGGGAAACGCCACTGCGCTTTCCACGCCCGGTTCTTTCAAGGCGATATCGGTCATGGAGCGGATCACGGTTTCAGTGCGGTCCAGGGTCGCGCCGTTCGGCAACTGGGTGAAGCTGATCAGGTATTGCTTGTCCTGCGCCGGCACGAAGCCGCCGGGGACGATATACGAGATACCCACGGTCAGCGCCAGCAGCACGGCATAGACGCCCATCATCGAAGCCTTGCGCGAGATAACGCCGGCCACGCCTACCGAGTACTGGTCGGAGCCGCGGTTGAACATGCGGTTGAAGCGGTCGAAGAAGCCGCCGAATACACGGTTCATCAGCTTGGTCAGCCAGTCCGGTTTTTCGTCATGGCCTTTCAGCAGGATGGCGGCCAGGGCCGGCGACAGCGTCAGGGAGTTGAAGGCCGAAATCACGGTCGAGATCGCAATGGTCATCGCGAACTGCTTGTAGAACTGGCCGGTCAGGCCGGTCATGAAGGCCAGCGGCACAAATACGGCCACCAGGGTCAGCGCGATCGCGATAATCGGTCCGCTGACTTCGCGCATCGCACGATAAGTCGCGTCGCGTGGGGTCAGGCCTGCGGCAATATTCCTTTCCACGTTCTCCACCACCACGATCGCGTCATCGACCACGATGCCTATCGCCAGCACCATGCCGAACAGCGACAGCGCATTGATCGAGTAGCCAAAGCCCAGCATCAGCGCAAAGGTGCCGACGATGGAAACCGGTACCGCCAGCAAGGGGATCAGCGACGCGCGCCAGGTTTGCAGGAACACGATCACCACCAGCACTACCAGCGCAATCGCTTCCAGCAGGGTTACCACCACCGCGTGGATGCTGGAGCGGACAAACTGGGTAGGGTCATATACGATCTTGTATTCCACCGAACTGGGGAAGTCGGCCGACAATTCCTTCATCGCGGCGCGCACCTGGTCCGACACCTCCAGCGCATTGGCGCCAGGGGCCTGGAAAATAGGGATGGCCACCGCAGGCTTGTTGTCCAGCAGCGAACGCAGGCCGTATTCGGCGGCGGCCAATTCTATGCGCGCCACATCGGACAAACGGGTCACGGCGCCGTCGGCCGAGGTTTTCAGGATGATTGCGGCGAATTCGGCTTCGGTCTTCAGGCGGCCTTGCGCATTCACGTTGAATTGCAAAGGCGTGTCCGGCAGGCTGGGGGATGCGCCGATCACACCGGCGGCGACTTGCACGTTTTGCTCGCGGATGGCATTCACGACGTCCGACGCGGTCAGGCCGCGCTGCGCCACTTTTTGCGGGTCCAGCCAGACGCGCATGGCGTAATTGCCGGAGCCGAACAGGCCGACCTCGCCCACGCCCTTGATGCGCGCCAGCCGGTCTTTTACGTTCAGCACCGCGTAGTTGCGCAGATAGGTCATGTCATAGCGGTTGTCCGGCGAGATCAGATGCACCACCATGGTCAGCGCCGGCGAGCTCTTGATGGTCGTCACGCCCAGACGCTGCACATCGGGCGGCAGGCGTGGCAAGGCTTGCGACACGCGGTTTTGCACCAGTTGCTGCGCCTTGTCGGGATCGACGCCCAGCTTGAAGTTGACGGTCACCGTCAGGTTGCCGTCGCTATTGGCCTGGGATTGCATGTACAGCATGTTTTCCACGCCGTTAATGGATTCCTCCAGCGGCGAGGCGACCGTTTCTGCGATCACTTTCGGGTTGGCGCCCGGATACTGGGCGCGCACCACAACCGATGGTGGAACCACTTCGGGATACTCCGAGATAGGCAGCTGGAACATGGCCAATGCGCCCGCCAGCAGGATAAGTACCGATAGCACCCCGGCAAAAATGGGGCGATCGATAAAGAACTTTGATATATTCATGATAGACCTCGTTGTCTATTGTTTTTATTAAGACTTGCCGGCCGCAGCGGCCTTTGTGGCTGTAAGGGCGGCGGTGTTGGCGGCCAGCTTGGCCATCGGCACCATATTGGGCGTGATGGTGTCGCCGGGACGGGTGCGCTGCAGGCCGTTGACGACGATGCGCTCACCGGCCTTCAAGCCGCCCTCCACCACCAGCAGGTCTTCCTGTTTCGCACCCAGGCGCACTTCGCGGTAGGCGGTGTGGTTTTCCTTGTCCACGGTCAGTACAAAGCGCTTGCTTTGGTCGGTGCCTATGGCTTTTTCATCAATCAGCAGGGCCTCATGCGGAGCGCCGCCGCCCAGGCGGACGCGGGCGTACAAACCCGGCAGCAGCAAGCCATCCTGGTTGTCAAATACAGCGCGCACGCGGATGGTCCCCGACGAAGTGTCGACGCGATTGTCGATGGAAGTCACCCTACCCTGGCGCGAATAACCGTCTTCATTCGCCAGGCCCAGGAATACCGGCACCTGGGTATTTTTAGCCTGGGCCGGATTGACGTATTTCAGGAAGCTTTGTTCGTCGACGTCGAAAGAGGCATACACCTGCGATACCGAGACCAAGGTGCTCAAAGGCGGCGAGCTGGCGCCGACCGCAATCACATTGCCCACCGTGACTTCGGCGCGTGAGATGCGACCGGCGACCGGGGCCGTGATCTGGGTATATTCCAGGTTCAGCCTGGCAGCTTTCAAGGCTGCCTGCGCCGCCAGCACATTGGCAGCCGCTTCGCGCGAGGCGTTTTGTTTCTCTTCATAGTCGCGGCGCGCGATCGCATTGTCTGACAACAGGCGTTCGCCACGGGCGACATCGGAGGCGGTATACGCTGCACGGGCTTCCGCAGCAGCCAGTTGCGCCTGTACCCGGGCGACTTCGGCTGCATAGGGGCGCGGGTCTATCGTAAACAGTAAATCGCCCTTCTTGACCAGGCTGCCATCCTTGAAGTGCACGGCTGTCAGGGTGCCGCCTACCAGCGGGCGGATCTCGACCCGGTCAACCGCTTCCAGCTTGCCGGAATAACTTTGCCAGTCGACGATCTTGCGGCTGACTACTTCGGCCACGTCTACCGTAGTTGCCGGCGGCGCGCCTTTCGCTTCGGGTGTGCCTGCGTGGACGCGAATTGCTCCTATAATGCCTGCCCCTGCGATCAACAGAACAATGGCGGCACTGACGACGATGGATAGACGGCTGCGTGTAATTGGAGAATTAGACATGATGGTCCTCATTAATGATGGCAAAAGGGTTCAAAAGTGCTTGTTTTAATTGTGTTTCTTGAATCTTGTTTCGTCGCCGGGCGGCGGCGCCGGTGATGATCGGCATTCCTGATGGCGTTTGATCTGTGGCTGGGCTCATATTAGTTACTCCCTGGTTTCGATAAACTTCGATTTTTGCTTTTGAATTTCATTGCAGGCTGCTCATGCTGTTCTTCGGCGTCGGCGTCGGCGTCGGCATCAGAAACGGCTGGTTTCATATCTGATCCTGAGCTCAGGCGACGGCGCAGGAATTCGGCGATTTCATTCAGGGCGGGACCGTGTTCGCGCAGCGATGCATGCTTTACCCCGGCAAAACGCGCAACCTGGGTCGGCACGCCGACAGTGATCAGTGCTGCCGCATATTTTTCAGCTTCTATATGCAGCACATCGTGTTCTGCAGTCGCAATAAAGGCGGGCGGCAGTCCGCCGAGGCGGCGCGATTCCAGGGGCGCGGCATAGGGATGTAGTCGTTGCAAAGACATTGGCAGGTACTGGCGGTAGCAATTGGCGCATTCCTGCGGCGTCAGGTCGGAATCGAGGCGCTTCGCATCCCCCAGGCGGGTCATGCTAGGATCCAGCATCGGGCCGATCAGGGCCTGGGCCAGGATAGGTGTGGCGTTGCGGTCGCGCGCTATCAGCGTCAGGCAAGTGGCCAGGTTGCCGCCGGCATCATCGCCGGCGACCGCCAGCCGGCTGGCGTCGGCATTGATCGCTTTTGCATTTTTGCTGACCCAGGCCATGACGGCATACGCATCTTCCGGCGCTGCCGGAAAAGGTTTTGCCGGCGCCAGTGCATAAGCGACCGACACAACCAGTGCATTGCTGTTTCTTGCGATAAACTGCGCCGGTATATCGGCATCGTCCAGCGAGCCACTGATGAACCCGCCGCCGTGAAAATATAAAACCACAGGCAAGACTGCATCGCCCTGCGGCCTGTAGAGCCGCACCGGTATCGAGCCTATCGGGCCCGGCACCAGGAAATTATCGATCAGCAAGGACTGCTCAGTAGTTTTCGCTGATTTTTTTCTTGCCTGTCGAGCAATGGATGTTGTTGCATCTATCATGTCGTCGCGGAAACACCGCTCCATTGATTTGAGAATGGAACGAATGGTAGGTCGGACACGTTTTCGGATAAACATCTATAATTGAACAAGACTATTCGGCCACAGCGAATAATCCGGCCTCGGATTCGATTTATACTTTGGGCAAGTAAAAAGCTATGCGCGCTGCGTAGCTCTGTTCTATGGGGAGTTGCAATGGACCGTTTTCAAGCAATGCAGGTATTCACCCGTGTCGTGGATTCCAATAGTTTTACCCGGGCTGCCGACAGCCTGGGTTTGCCGCGCACGACCGTGACCACCACCATCCAGGGTCTGGAAAGCCTGCTGCAGGTGCGCTTGCTGAACCGCACCACGCGCAGGCTGAGTCTGACGCCTGACGGCGCCGCCTATTACGAGCGTTGCGTACGTATCCTGGCTGACGTCGACGAGACCGAGTCATCTTTCCAGAATGTCGCGCGCGGGCCCAAGGGGCGCTTGCGCATAGACGTGCCCGCTCCCATAGGCCGCCTGATACTGCTGCCGCAAATATGCGAATTTTATGAGCGCTACCCGGACATAGAGCTGGTCATCGGCATGGGCGACCGCATGGTGGATATGGTGCAGGAGGCGGTGGACTGCGTCATCCGGGTGGGCGAGTTGCAGGATTCGAGCATGGTGGCGAGGCGCATCGGCACCTTCCAGAGCATTACCTGTGCCGCACCCTTGTATCTGGACCAGCATGGCGAGCCGCAGACCATCGACGATTTACAAAACCATAAGGTCGTACACTATTTTTCCAGCCGCACCGGTCGCAACCTGGATTGGGATTTTGTTGTGGATGGGGAAATTATGGAGGTCAAACTCAACGGTAAAATCTCGGTCAATGACGCCGAGGCGTATATCGGCTGTGCCCTGAAGGGGTTTGGCCTGATCCAGGCGCCCCGTTTCATGCTGATGCCGCACCTGCAATCGGGCGCGCTACGCGAAGTCTTGCCGCAATGGACGCCCGCCCCTATGCCGATTTCCGTCATGTACCTGCATAACCGGCATCTGTCGCCCAAGGTCAGGGCCTTCGTGGACTGGGTGGCCGAGCTGTTCCCGCGCTGTCCTTTGCTGAGCGGGCGCGATGCAGAATTCCTGGCGGACGGCGAATGCACGTTTGCGGGCAAACAGGACCAGCATCCGGCGCACAATACAGCGCGTGCCGTGATAGAGCAGCAAAATATCGCCGAAAGCGTGTTTTAAGCGCTCAATACACCGCTAAATATATTTGGTAGCGGGCATCAGCAAAAAAAAATGCTGATGCCCGCACTCGTCTTCCGTGGCTCTTCCGTAGCATTAGACGCGACATAAATTAGCAAAGAATTGCTGCCTATCCTGGCTCAGGGTGCTACCATTACTGATTTTTGGCGGCTCCTGTTTTATGCCCTACACTTGGTCCCCTGACGATCAGAGCAATACCAGTATTCACTCCAATATCTTGTACGGGCCGCGCCGGCCCGATCTCATCAAAGAGGAAGTCCTCGCAGATCTGCTGGAAGCTACCGCCATCCGGGCCCCCGACAGTATTGCGCTGGCCTTTGGGGAAGACAGGCTTAGTTATCAACAACTTAATGCACGCGCCGACCAGGTTGCCTCGCACCTGATCGAGGCCGGCGTCCGTCCAGGGCATATCCTGGGCCTATGGTTGCCACGCGGGATAGACTTGCTGGTCATGCAGGCCGGCATTGCCAAGGCCGGGGCTGCCTGGCTGCCCTTCGACGCCGATACCCCGGCAGAGCGGATCGCGGTCTGCCTGGAAGATGCGCAAGCCTACGGCATACTGAGCTGCGAAATGTTCGCTCCACTGCTGGTGCAAGTGGCCACCACCGTGTGGACTGCCGAAGCCATGGCGGCGCTTGCGCAGCCGTCGCAAGCGCTGAGGCGGCGCCAAGATGTCTTGCCCAGCCATCCGGCCTATGTGATCTATACCTCAGGCTCAACCGGAAAACCCAAAGGCATAGCGATCACGCAGGGCAGTATCTGCCACTTCCTGCGCAGCGAAAATGCAGTGCTTGAGGTGCGTGCTTCCGACCGGGTCTACCAGGGTTTTTCTGTCGCCTTTGACATGTCTTTCGAGGAAATCTGGATCAGCTACCTGGTCGGCGCCGCTTTATGGATAGCGCCGAAGGAAGTCGCGGTGGATCCCGACGCCCTGCCCCGCGCGCTGGAGCAGCACAAGATTAGCGTCTTGCACGCCGTGCCCACGCTGCTGGCGTTGTTTAACCAGGACGTTGCCAGCTTGCGCATCATTAACCTCGGCGGCGAAATGTGCCCGGAGGCGCTGGTCGCCCGCTGGGTGCGCCCGGGGCGCCAGATATTCAATACCTATGGGCCGACCGAGGCGACCGTGTCGGCCAGCCTGGCGGAGCTGCAGGCCAACCAGCCGGTCACGATAGGCCGCCCTTTGCCCAATTACGGCCTATTGGTGATCGCCGCCGCGGTGGACGATGTGGTGGACAACGCGGCGACGGCCAATGGCGTGCGCCTACTGGCGCGCGGTGAAATCGGCGAGCTGTGCATCATCGGCCCGGGTATCGCCGCCGGCTACCTGGGGCGCGCTGAACTGACAGCAGAGAAATTTTTGCCCAACCCCTGGGCCATGCACGGGACTGACCAGCGCCTGTACCGTACCGGCGACCTGGCGCGCATAGACGAAGATGGCCAGGTTCTGTGCCTGGGGCGCGCCGATGACCAGGTAAAAATTCGCGGTTTCCGGGTGGAGCTGGGAGAGATAGAGGCGGTACTGGCCAGGCAGCCCGGCGTGGGCACCGTCGCGGTCATCCTGCGCCAGGAACAAGGCATAGACCAGCTGATCGCCTTTATCGTGCCGGAAAATGAGACCGGCATCTCCGCCGCAAACTTGCGGGCGGAGCTGGCAGTCACCCTGCCGCCGTATATGGTGCCAGCCCGCTTTGAGAGCCTGGGCGAGATGCCGCGCCTGACTTCCGGCAAGATAGACCGCAAGCAGCTGAAGGAAAAGCCACTGGCGGTGTCTGCGGAGGCGGTGGAGTCGGATGTGGCGGAGA
Organism: Pseudomonadota bacterium; assembly: GCA_040390485.1. GTDB lineage: Bacteria > Pseudomonadota > Gammaproteobacteria > Burkholderiales > Burkholderiaceae_D > Undibacterium. The sequence continues at coordinate 107,279 of JAZJYH010000018.1, read as the reverse complement.
CGCCGGCCGAGGAAGTTTTATTTGCGGCACTGGGCAAGCTGTTTCCCGGGCAGGCGATACGCAGGGACGCCGATTTTTTTGCCGACCTGGGCGGGCACTCCCTGTTTGCTGCGCGCCTGGTCTCCACCCTGAGGACGGATGCGCGCTTTGCCTACTTCAAGATCAGCGATATTTATCAAAGCCGCAGCATAGGCCGGATTGCCGAAGTGCTGACGGAGACGCAAACCGTTGCCACTGTCGCCAGCGTGGACTGGACGCCACCGCCCGGCGCCAGGCGCTGGATCTGCGGCGCGGCCCAGGCTGTCGTCATTCCCTGGCTGGTGGCGATGCGCATGGTGCAATGGCTGGCGCCCTTCTTTGCCTATCACTTCTTTACCGGCGATCCCGGCGATTCCATCGTCAGGGCCTCATTGCTGTCGGTAGGCGTATTCCTGCTACTCACCTTGCTGGAGTTCGGCATTGCGGTCCTGTGCAAGTGGCTGATCGTCGGTCGACTCAAACCGGGGCGCTACCCGCTGTGGGGGCTTACCTATTTCCGCTGGTGGTTCGCGGACAGGCTGATCGAGGCCGCTCCTACTTATATGTTGAGTGGTTCTTCCCTGTATGCCTGGTGGCTGCGGGCCCTGGGGGCCAAGGTCGGCAAGGACGTGATCGTCGGTTCCATGACCTTGCGCGCCGCCGACTTGCTGACGATAGGAGACGGGGTCAGCATAGGCAATGCCAGCAATTTTGAAAATGCGCGGGTCGAGCGCGGCGAACTGGTGCTGGGTCGGATCACGCTGGGACGGGACGCCTATGTCGGCTCCTACTCAGTGCTGGAAGGCGATGTAGCGATAGGCGATGCCGGCCACCTGGAAGGCCAGTCTGCCTTGAGCCAGGGCCAGACCTTGCCTGCCGGCCGCGTATGGCGCGGCTCGCCGGCGCTGGATGTCGGCGCCTATGATCCTGCGCTCAATCCGCCGCGGCCTGTCGCCAGCCGCTTGCGTTATGCCTGCGAGGCGGTATTTTTCGTCTTCGGCGCCCTGTTGATCACGGCATTGTTTTTCATGCCGGTCTTCCCCAGCTTCATACTGATAGACTGGTTCGACAATATCGACCGCTTCCCATGGATGGCAAGCAGCAATATCTCGTTCCAGCTGTTCAAATACTTTATCCTGGCCTTCCCCGCCACGGCGGTACTGATCGTTTGCACGGCCTTGCTGTCGGCAGGCATACGCTGGAGCATCCTGCCCAAGCTGAAGGCGGGCAGCTACAAGGTGCATAGCAATACCTATTGCGGCAAGTGGCTGGTCAACCAGATCCAGGAGTCCAGCCTGAATGTTTTGCACGGGGTGTATGCGACCGTGTATGCGCCGTTCTGGTATAGGCTGCTGGGCGCCAAAGTCGGGCGCGGCGCCGAAATATCGACCGCGCTGGGCGTCGTGCCGGACATGCTGACCCTGGGCGATGACACCTTTATCGCTGATGCGGTATTGCTCGGCGACGAGCAGATAGACGGCGGTTGGATGACGATGCAGCCCACCGTGATTTCCCGTCGCAGCTTCATCGGCAATGGAGCCTACATACCTGACGGCACGACGGTTCCTGAAAACGTCTTGATAGGCGTGCATTCCAGCGCCCCGGATAACCGGCAGATGCATCCAGGCGACACTTGGCTGGGCTCTCCGCCCATCCATTTGCCGGCCCGCGAAGAGGTCACCGGTTTTCCGGAGAACCTGACCTTCCACCCTTCCCTGTTCCGTCGCCTTGGCCGCGGGCTGATCGAAGCCTTCCGCATCGTGGCCCCGCATGCGATGGTGATCGCGGTCGGCTACACCATCGTGCTGAACCTGATGCCGATCGCCGGCGAGGATCGCTGGGCTGAGGTGATCTATTACCTGGTGGTAGCCGGCTTGTTGTACGGCATAGGCAGTTTTGGTTTTGTGATGGCCTTGAAATGGGCACTGATCGGCCGCTACAAAAAGAGCAGCGTGCCGATGTGGACGCCCTTCGTCTGGTTATCCGAAGGCATCACCAACCTGTATGAAGGGATGGCTGTGCCCAATTTTATGCGCTACCTGCGCGGCACGCCGTGGCTGCCGCTGGCTTTCAATTTGCTCGGGGCCAGGATAGGACGCGGCGTATATATGGATACCACCGACATTACCGAGTTTGATTGCGTCACTATCGGCGCCTATAGCGAAATCAATGCCCTGGCTTGCCCGCAGACGCATTTGTTTGAAGACCGGGTCATGAAGATCGACCACGTCAGCATAGGCGAGCGGGTGTATATGGGGCCGCGCAGCTCGGTGCTATATAGCGCCGTAGTGGCCGACAATGCCCGGCTGGGGCCGTTGACGCTGGTGATGAAGGGCGAATATATCCCGGCCGGATCCAGCTGGCGCGGCTGCCCCGCAGTGGCCACCGAGTAGTTATTCCATGTCCGGCGCAGCGGCGGTAGCCGTCCACCCATGGCCCGCGGCGCAGCAGGCCGCCGCCCTGGCGTTGACGGAGCAAGGCCTGGCGGTGATTGGCGTCGCGCTGGATGTAGCGGCCACGCGTGATGTCGCCAGGCACAGTATACGGCATGCACTGGCGGACACCCTGGCCCTGGCTTGCCATTGCCCGCTGGCGCAGGTGCAGCTGCGCTCGGAACCGGCGCAGCCTGTGCGTGTCACTCTTCCCGGGTACAGGCTGGCGGTGTCGCTGAGCCATGAAACGGGCTTGTCGCTGGCGGCTATCCGAGTTGGCGGAGCGGTCGGGGTAGACCTGATGCGCATCGACCAGGACCTGGACTGGGAGCCGGTCGCGCGGCTGTACCTTGGGGCTAGCGTCAGCGCAGAAATTGGGCGTAAGTCCAGGTCCCTGCAGGCATATTTTTTTGCGCAAGTCTGGACCGCGTGGGAAGCCAGTTTGAAATGCTGCGGCCTCGCCATCAGTGAATGGAGTCCGGCGCTGGCCGGCACACTGGCGCAGTGCCGGGTGCAGGCGCTGGAGGTGCCGGCGGGTTTTGCCGGTTCCGTGGCTGTTTTGGATGAAGCTCTGTCCCCTGCGTTGTAATTGCAAAAGGAAGATAATGAAACGAATTCCAGCATCTTCTGGTAGGAGGAAGTCATGAATCGCATGTTGCGTATGTTCCGTACCGCCGCCTCGGCCCTGTTGTCGGCGGCGCTGATAGCCAGCCTGTCTTCCTGCGTCAGCTGGGGCGTCGGCAGCATACATCCTGGACAGAGCGAGGCGGAAGTGCTGGCCCAGTTAGGGCCGCCCAGCCATGTGTACCAGGACGGGGACCAGCATTTGCTGGAATACACGCGTGGACGCATGGCGCAAGCCACCCATATGGCCCGGATAGGGGCCGATGGCAAATTGATTTCTTACGAGCAGGTGCTAAGCCTGCAAAAATTTGCCGAGATCAAAGTCGGTGTATCCGATAAGGAGGCGGTACTGCGTATCGTCGGCAGGCCGGATGAAAAAGACTATTACGAGCGCGTTCAACTGGAAGCCTGGTCTTACGGCTTTAAGGAAAGCGGCGTCTGGGATTCCCTGATGGCGGTGTATTTCGACAAGTCCGGCATCGTACGCAAGCTGGAGAATGGTCCCGATCCTTTGCGTGACCCCGGCGCATCCCGCAGGCACCACCACTAGGCAAGCGATTATGCGACCGATTAGGCACTCGGGCGGACCGCTCAAATAGAAGCGGGTAGCTTGAATGAAAACTATTCGGCGGCGGTGCCCGGGCGCCTTAGTGTGTAGGTCACCGCGCCTTTCACATTGTCGTGCATATTGGCATAGTAGTTGTCGTCAAGCTTGAATTGGGCATTTTCTAATAGCGCGACCGAACTCTTATTGTCTGTCGACAGGAAGGCGGTAATGATTTTGGCCTGCATTTCTTCAAAACCGTATGCAATGACTCGTTTTACCGCTTCTGACATTAAGCCTCTGCCTTGAAACTCAGGCAGTAGTTCATAGCCTATTTCTATCGCGGCGTTTTCCAGATCAAAATTCCAGTAGCAAATGGTCCCGATTAAATCGGGATACTGTCGCAGGCTGATGCCCCAGTACATGCCTTGGTGCTCACTGATCAGCGCCCTGATTTTTTCGATGAAGGCCGCGGCCTCTGGCACGCCTGTCGAAACAGCCCTGCCGATATACGCATTCACGGCCGGGTCGGAGCGCAGCTTATGTATTTGCCCGGCATCCTGAGGCGTGAGCGGCCTCAGGATCAAGCGCTCGGTGCTTAGGACAGGGGAGTCCGTAAAATCCAGGTTCAGCATTGTTCAAATGCAGCGCTTAGCGCGCCCTGGACAGGATGACCAGCCATTTGCGGAACAGCAATACTTCCAGATGTCCGGCCTGTATGCCGGTAGAGCAATCGATCAGCGGATTGACCTGGTAGTAGCGCTGGCGGAAATCCCGGCAAACGAATAATTCGCGACGGCCAAGGCGCATCAGGAATGAGGTCGGTGCGCATTGCAAGCTGAATCCTGATTCGAAAGAACTATTGAGTTGTGCCATGGGAAATCTCCGTATCTGTGGAAATACACTAGTGAGTACCGTAATGAAAAGCGAAACAAGTACAAATATCTGTGAAGAAATTCAAGGACCTCAGTCCATGAATCGTACTTTAACACAAAACACTGTATATGCAATCAGTATTTTGTATTTGTCGCTTTTCGGCCCACCTATCTCTCTCTTAACGGGATACAGGAAGTCTGTGCCTCAGTCCTATTTCTTGTCATCTATTTCTTGTCATCGCGCCCTCCCCCTATCGGGGAGATCAGCGACGCGATGAGGGCAAGAACGCTGAGTACGGCAATAATGCAGTCCAGGGTATCCATTTGCGCTTCACTGGTAAAAATATGCCTTGTAAACTTCATTTTAGGCCGCCGGCAATCCAAGTAAAAATGAAACAGGCAAATGGATGTGAAACATTCTTAAGCGCTGCTGGCGCGCTCAGGCTGTACCGGCAGCTCCACCCGGAAACAGCTGCCGCCGCCGTCGCGCGCCAGGCATTGCACCCGGCCGCCGTGCCTGGTTGCGATCTGGCGTACCAGGCTCAATCCCAGCCCTACCCCGCCGTCGCTCTCGCGGGTCCCGGGCAGGCGATAGAAGGGCTCAAAGATAGACTCCCTTTCTGCCGCCGGTACCCCTGGGCCGCGATCGCAGACGTCCAGTTGCACCAGCCCCTCTGCCGATATAGTCAAGCTCACTTCTATTGCGCTATCGCCCCCATGCCGCCTGGCATTTTCCAGCAGGTTGCGCAGCATGCGCCTGATCAGCCGGGCGTCGGCGCTGATCGTAAATAGCTGGGTTTCCAGCCGGGCGTTGACCCTGGCGCACTCTTCCGCCAGCATCGCGGTCAAATCCACCTCTTCCCGGGTATCCTGGACGCCTTGCATGGCGTCCAGCCGGCTGGTCAGCAGGATTTCGTCGATTAACTGGTCCAGTTCCTGGATATTGCAGGCCAGCTCTTGCTTCAGCTCCTGCCGCGTTTCCGCATGCTGCTGGGTTTGCATCAATTCCACCGCCAGCTTGATGCGCGCCAGCGGCGAACGCAATTCGTGGGAGGCATTGGCCAGCAGGGATTTCTGTGCATGCAGCAAGCTTTCGATGCGGGCCGCCGACCGGTTGAAGCTGACGGCCAGACGCGCCACTTCATCCTTGCCCTCGACCGCCACCCGGGTCGACAATTGGCCGCTACCCCAGGCGTCGACGCTATCCTGCAGGCGTTCCAGCCGTCGCGTCAAACGGCGTACGATGGGATAAGAGCCTATGGCCATGACCAGCGCGATCAGCGCCAGAATCGCCAGCATGCCCAGCGGCGGCCGATGGGGCTGCTTGATGCGCTGGGCTAGCAGCCAGCGCTGATCGGGCAGTTTCAATGCGAATACGGTGGGATAGCCGGGCATCCAGCCGCTGGCGCTTTGCCCTGCCTGCCACGCTGGCAAGGGGTGGCCCACCGCAGCAATCTTCTGACCATCGGCGGAGTATAGGGCCAGGTCGGCGCGCACCCTGGCGCGCCAGCGATTCAGCGCGGCTTGCTGCACTTCTTGCGGCGCGGCGGCCGGCGGCAGGATTTCCGAAGTGATTTCTGCGAAGGTCTCCAGGCCGGAGGCAAATTGCTCCGGGTCCGAGCGACTATGCGTGACGATACCGAATAGCAAGGCGGTAATCGCCAGGCTGGCCAGCATGGCCAGGTAGATGCGCACGTACAGCCGTTGCGACCACGGTTTTTTCGCCTTAATTTTCACCTTAAACATCCTGCATCTTGGCAAAAACATAGCCGGCGCCGCGTACCGTGATGATGCGCTTGGGCTGCTTGGGATCGTCTTCTATGACCGTGCGCAAGCGCCCTATATGTACGTCGATGGAGCGGTCAAAGGCTTCCAGCGCTTCTCCCTTGAGCGCATCCAGCAACTGCTCGCGCGACAGCACGTGCCCTGCGCGTTCCGCCATGGCGGCCAGCAGATTGAACTGGTAGGCGGTGACGCTGCGCTCCTGTCCGTCCAGCCTGATGTGGCGGGCATCCAGGTTGATTTCCAGGCGGCCAAAATGCAGGACCCGCGCGGCAGCGCTGGAGGCCAGCGCGGTGGCTTGCTGCCGGCGCAACAGGGCGCGCAGGCGCGCCAATAATTCCCGCGGCTCGAACGGCTTGGCCAGGTAATCGTCGGCTCCCAGTTCCAGTCCAACCACTTTGTCCATGGGTTCGCCGCGGGCGGTCAGCATGATGACGGGCGTATTGGCAAGCGGGCCGGTCTGCGCGCGAATCTGCCGGCATACATCCAGGCCGTCTGCGTCCGGCAGCATCAGGTCCAGCAGTATCAGGGCAAACGGCGCGGAGGCTGGATGATTTTTCAGTTGCTCCAGCCCTTCGCGCGCCGTGGCGGCATGCTGCACGTCGAACCCGTTTTGTCCCAGGTAAGTCGCGACCATGCCGGCCAGGCGCTGGTCGTCTTCTATCATTAACAGGCGATGAATCATAGAGTATGAGGCCAGATGTGATAAACAGGGCTAGGATAGCCTGCCCTGCCTGTATGCAGCAACCTTAAGCGGCAACTTTAGCCCATCCTTTTCTTCATGTGCTCGGCCAGTCTGAGGCGTTGCGCCGGCGTCAGCACCTCGGCCGCATCGGCCACGGCCTGTGTGATGCGCCTGGAAACCTGGTCGGCCAGGCGTAATTCGTCGGCACGCACCTGTTCCAGCGCGGCGCGGTCTATGCTGGCCTGGGTCAGCAATGTCACCGCTTGCTGGCGCGCTGCCTGGTGCTGCTGCCGCAACGGGTACAGGTCCTTGAAGGCCGCCTTGGCGATGTCCGCCACCTTGGCTTTCTGTTCCGGGGTGCCGTCAGCCAGCATGTGGTTGACCATGGCATCCACATGCTGGGACATGGCTTCCGGCGTCATGTCATGCTGCATGCCCCTGCCGTGATGGCAGTGGCCACCCATGGCGTCTTTTGCATAGCTGATGCCGGTGACGGAAAGTATCCCGGCCAGGCCTGCAATTGCAGCGGCTATTATCCAGCGCCGGCCTGAGCGTGCAGGCTTTGATGCGCCAGGCTTGCTCTCTGCATTATTTTGCTCGTCCATACCATATCCTTTCAGTACTCTTGCTTTGCGAGGAATTCGCTTGCATGGTGTCACTGTAAGCGCCCAGGTTTTCTGGAACATGTATGTCAGGTAAAGTTTTGTAAAGCCGTCCGGCTGCAATTTTCATCCTATCCATGATGAAAACCGCAAGTATGGAAATTCTGCGAATAAGGGCATATACTGTACATATATACAGTATTAATCCAACTCCGCATGCACGCACACCCCATACTCTCTGCCGAAGCTATCCATCCGTCCTTGTGGCGGGCTTCCCAGCTTGCGCGCAGTTCCAGCGTCTGTGTCGCTAGCGGCCATGCCTCGCTGGACAGGGAGTTGCCGGGCGGCGGCTGGCCCACTGGGGTGTTGATAGAGTTGCTGATACAGCAAGATGGCGCCGCTGAATTGAGCTTATTGCATCCAGCCCTGGCCGGGCTTGCCGGGCGCCGCATTGCGCTGGTACAGCCGCCGCATCAGCCGCAAACCCTGGCCCTGTCCGGCTTTGGGCTATCCCCTGCGCAATTCATGTGGATACGCAGCAAGAAGCCTGGCGATGCGCTATGGGCCAGCGAGCAGATCTTGCGCACCGGCAGTTGCGGCGCCTTATTGCTATGGCAAAAACATATACGTAATGAGTCATTACGCCGCCTGCACCTTGCGGCACAGAGCAATGACACGCTATTTTTTATGGTAAGGCCCCTGGCCTGTGCCGAACAGCCCTCGCCGGCGGCACTGCGTCTTGGCCTGCAGCCTGTGCACCAGGGCTTGCAAATCAGCTTTACCAAACGACGCGGGGCCGCGCGCGATGTGCCGCTACTCCTTTCCTTGTCTCCCCTTCTCCGGTTTTCCGATCATGCGCTTGTGGATAGCCTTATACCTGCCTTTGCTCCAGCTGGAAGTGTTTCGCCCGCACTGGCTGAGTGAGCAGGCTGCGGTAGTGCTGGACCAGAATCGCGTATCGGCGATGTCGGCGCTGGCGCGCGCGGCGGGCGTGCAAACAGAGATGCGGCGCGGCGGCGTGCAAATGCTGCTGCCCGATGCGATTTTCCATCAGCGCGAACCGGCGCGTGAGCAAGCAGCCTTGCATACCGTGGCGATGGCCTTGCTGCAGTACTCACCGCTGGTGACCGAGGCGGAAGACGCCAGCATGTTGATTGATGTCGGCGCCAGCCTGCGGCTGTTCGGCGGTGTGCGGGCCTTATGCCGGCGCATTCGCCAGGCCATGCATGCGCTGGGCCTGTCGGCCCACATGGCCTGCGCCACCACGGCCCGGGGGGCGTGGCTGCTGGCGCACAATGCCGCCCTGGGCAAGTGCGGCCGCCGGCGCAGCCTGTCGATGAAGAGCCTGGTGCCTATCCTGGATCGCCTGCCGCTGGCCTTGCTGCCCGCGGCTTCGCCATGGCTGGGCTGGCTGCATGGCGTTGCCTGCCGGTGCCTGGGGGAGCTGCGGCAACTGCCGCGCCCGGGTTTGCAGCGCCGCTGCGGCAAGGAGCTACTGCAATCGCTGGATTGCGCCTATGGCGAAGGGAATGAGTTATTCAACTGGATAGTGGCGCCGCCCGGCTTTCATGCCAGGATGGAGTTGCCGGATCGCATGGAGCATGCCGAGCCCATCCTGATGTTTGCCCGCAGCCTGCTGGTGCAATTGGCGGGCTGGCTGACCGCACGGCAACTGGCGGTCAGCAAGATTACTTTACACCTGGAGCATGAACGGGGGCGCCAGGCGATCCCGCCCACCTCATTATTGATTATGCTGGCCGAGGCCACCTGGCGCGAAGAGCATTTGCTGCGCCTGCTGAAGGAGCGGCTGGCACACCTGGAATTGGTCGCGCCCGTGATCGCAATCCGGCTGGAGGCCAGCCAGGTAGAGGCGATGGAAGCTCCCAGCGACTCGCTCTTTCCCGAGCCGGGCGGGACGCCGGAAGATCATCACCGGTTGGTGGAGCTGCTGGTGGCCAGGCTGGGGGCAGAGAATGTATTGCAGCCGGCGCCGCAGGCCGACCATAGGCCCGAAGTCGCCAATCACTGGGTATCGGTGCTGCAGAAAATCAAGCCAGCCGCCTTGCCGGAGCAACTGGTGCGCCCCGCGTGGCTATTGGCCCGGCCGATTGCGCTGATCCTGCGCAACCACCGTCCCTATTACCATTCATCGCTGAAGCTGGTGTCGCCCGTCGAAAGGATAGAGGCCGGCTGGTGGAACGGGCAATTGATTACCCGTGACTACTATATCGCCGAGGGTGAAGACCATGTTCACTACTGGATATACAAGGAACGCATAGGCAGGCTGGAAGGCGCGCAGACCGTCTGGTATGTGCAGGGGGTGTTCGGATGACGACATCGGCTATCCCTTTCCCAGCGCCTGTCCTGCCTGACTATGCTGAGCTGTTTTGCCTGTCGAATTTCACTTTCCTGCAAGGAGCATCGCATGCAGAGGAACTGGTGGAACGGGCCGTGGAACTCGGCTATTCCGCGCTGGCGATTACCGACGAATGCTCGCTGGCCGGCGTGGTGCGCGCCCATATGGCGGCAAAAAAAGTGGGCAAGGACAGCAAATTCAAGTTATTGATCGGCAGTCATTTCAAGCTGACCGATCCCCATGCTGTTGCCGGCAGCCCGGCCTTGAGCTTGATCGCGATTGCCCAAAATCGCGAAGGCTACGGCAACCTGTGCGAACTGATCACACTAGCGCGCTCGCGCACCGTCAAAGGAGCATACTTGCTGACGCCAGACGATCTGGCGGCGCCGCCGGCCGGATATGAACACCTGCGCGGCTTGCCCGATTGTCTGCTGATTCTGGTGCCGGACTATGCAGTGTCGCTGGACAGCTTGGTGGCCCAGGCGGCATGGACTGCGGCTACTTTTGGAACAGCGCGGGCCTGGATAGGCCTGAGCTTGCTGTACCAGACTATGGACGGACTGCATCGCGAGCGTATCCAGGCGGTCGCGGGCCATTATCACTTGCCGGTGGTGGCAACCGGCCACGTCTGCATGCACAAGCGTTCGCGCAAGCCCTTGCAGGACACGCTGACCGCGATCAGGCTGGGCAAAGCTATCGGCGAATGCGGTTATGAACTGGCGCCGAATGCAGAGCAGCACTTGCGCGCGCGGGTGCGGCTGGCCAATATCTATCCGGAGCAGGCACTGGCGGAAACGATAAAAATCGCCGGGAAGTGCGAATTTTCACTGGATGAACTGCGCTACGAGTATCCGGAAGAGCTGATACCGCCCGGCTATACCCCGGCCAGGTATTTGCGACAAGAGGTGGAGAAAGGCATGCTCTGGCGTTTTCCTGAGGGAGTCAGCGCCAAGATCGTCGAGCGCATAGAGCAAGAGCTGACGCTGATTAATGACCTTGCGTATGAGGCCTTTTTCCTGACGGTCTATGACCTGGTCAAATTTGCGCGTTCGAAAGATATCCTGTGCCAGGGCCGCGGCTCGGCCGCCAATTCGATCGTGTGTTATTGCCTGGGCGTCACCGAGGTGGATCCCAACAGCAGCACCTTGCTGTTTGCCCGTTTCCTGTCCAAGGAACGGGGCGAGCCGCCGGATATCGACGTCGACTTTGAGCACCAGCGACGTGATGAGGTCATCCAATACATTTATGAAAAATATGGCCGCGACCGGGCGGCGTTGGCGGCGGCCGTGCATACCTATAGGCCGCGCGGCGCCCTGCGCGAAGTCGGCAAAGCCCTGGGCGTCGACCTGGCGATAGTCGATGCGGTAGCCAAATCGCAGCGCTGGTTCGACAGTAAAAACGACTTGCTGGAACGTTTTGCAGAAAGCGGCCTGGATGCCGAATCCCCCGTGGCCCAGCTATGGGCCAACCTGGTCATGCAACTGTTGCGCTTTCCGCGTCATTTGTCACAACACAGCGGCGGCTTTGTGATCTCGCGCCATAAATTGTCGCGCCTGGTGCCGATAGAAAATGCCGCGATGAAGGACCGCTATGTCATCGAATGGGACAAGGACGATCTGGAGTCACTGAAGCTGTTGAAGGTGGATGTGCTGGCGCTGGGCATGCTGTCGGCGCTGAGGCGGGCACTGGACATGATGGCGCAGTTCCCGGGCAAGCCTAAGAAAATGGAAGAAATTCCGCGCGAGGACCCCGTCACTTACGACATGATCTGCCAGGCCGACACCATAGGCGTATTCCAGATTGAATCCAGGGCGCAGATGAGCATGCTGCCGCGGCTAAGGCCCAGGGTATTTTATGACCTGGTGATACAGGTAGCGATCGTCAGGCCGGGACCTATCCAGGGCGGCATGGTGCATCCCTATTTAAGGCGCCGGCAGGGAAAAGAACCGGTTGAAATCCATAAAAATCCTGCGATGGTGGAGGCGCTGGAGCGCACGCTGGGCATACCGATTTTCCAGGAACAGGTGATGCAGATTGCGATGTTTGCCGCGGATTTTACTCCCGGGGAAGCCGATGAGCTGCGTCGGGCGATGGCCGCCTGGAAAAAGAAAGGCGGCCTGGAGCATTATAAAGAGCGCATCGTGAATGCGATGGTGAAAAATGGATATGAGGAAGCATTTGCGTTAGCCATTTTTGAGCAGATGAAAGGCTTCGGCGACTACGGCTTTCCGGAAAGCCATTCCGCCAGCTTTGCAAAACTCGCCTATATCAGCAGCTGGATCAAGTGTCATGAGCCGGCGATCTTCTTATGTTCTTTATTGAATTCCCAGCCCATGGGTTTTTATTCGCCCTCGCAACTGGTGCAGGATGCCAAACGGCATCAGGTCAAGGTATTGCCGATAGATATCATGTGCAGCAACTGGGATTCTTCACTGGAAGCTGACGACACCGTCAACCCTTGCACCGGCACCGTGCAGCCGGCGGTACGGCTAGGGATGTCGCTGCTGCGCGGCATGTCGGCAGCCTCTGCGGAACGCATACAAGACGCCCGGAAAAGACAGGCATTTGCCGACGTCACCGACCTGGCGCGCAGGGCGCAACTGAACCGGCAGGAGCTGGAGGCGCTGGCCGCCGGCAACGCCCTGCTGCCTTTAGCCGGCCACAGGCGCGAGGCCTTGTGGAATGCAGTCGGCGCGGTGCCTGACAAGGACTTATTGCGTCCCACCACGATATCGGAGCAAATGCCGCGCCTGAGTGCGCCTTCGGAAGCACATGAAATTGTCAGCGATTACCGCAGCACGGGCCTGAGCCTGCAGCGCCATCCGGTCGCCTTGCTGCGCCCCGCCCTGCTGGCAAAGCGCTTCCTGCCCGCAGAGATGCTGAACACTTTTCAGAACGGCCAGTTTGCCCGCGGTTGCGGCATCGTCACGGTACGCCAGCGCCCGGGCACGGCCAAGGGCGTGATCTTTATGACGCTAGAGGATGAGACCGGGCCGGTGAACGTGATCATCTGGCCTGCGTTGCTGGAAAAGCAGCGGCGCGAAGTTTTGAATGCGCCCTTGCTTGGGGTGTACGGCATCTGGCAATGCGAGGCAGAAGTCCGGCACCTGGTGGCAAAACGCCTGGTGGATATGTCGCACTTGCTGGGGCCCTTGGTCACGGGGAGCCGGGACTTCTGCTGACAGCGTCAGCCGCCTGCAACTCACTTAAGCCAGCTCGCGCCCAAAAAACCGGCCACTGCCGCCATGGAGGTGGCAAACATGCCCCACAACATGTCCACTGCAGTCAATTGCCTGGACCAGCCCCGTATCGTCGCGAGATTGCTCAGGTCATAAGTGCCATAAGCGACCAGCCCCAGCAATGCACCCAGTATCAGGGCCCTGATGACGTTGCCCGTTTTCATTGCGGGGCGCACGCTAAACATGACTATCCCGAATATATAGATCAGGTAAAACGCGGCAATAGCGGCCACATCCGGCTTGCCCAATAGCTCGCCTAGCTGGGATTTGTAAAATCTTGTCGCGATTTGCGTCAGCCAAAGATAGTCCAGGCAACAAAAAGCCAGTGCAGTGAAAAGATAGGCGATGTGATATTTTTTCATCAAGGTCTCAGCATTCTCCTATAGTGAATAAGGGGTTAAGGATGCTGAATGGATGCCTATTGCGGCATACAAATAGGTGGCGGGATATCACCGTAATAAGCGTACATAAGCGTGCATAAGAGAGCATTAACTTAGGCTAACTATTTATCGCAGCATGCGATGTTTACTTGAGGTAAGACCAGGAATGAAACGATGACAAGGAGAAGACAAGCAGCCGTCAAAGGATAATGCAAATTACAATTGACCATGTTGGAGGTAACAATGTCTTACATAAATTTCAAAGCGGTCACGACCATGGAGTCGACCCACGATATTTTCATTAATGAAAAAAATATCAAATACGTCGAAGTTTCCCACAGGCGACAAATCGGGAAGAGCTTGATCCACATGATAGGCACGGCAGACATGATTGCGGTGGATACGGCATTCCAGGAGATACCGGGCTTGCTGCCCAGTCTGACCAGGGAAAATTTGCCGAATACTTCGGGGGAACCCGACTACGAGGGCAGCATCGTGTATGTCAATCCGGTGCACGCGAACTCGGTCACGCCGATCAAGGAAGTATTCGTGATCAGGTTCACGGACGGCAGCGAACTGATACTGCGTTCACGGCCAGCTTTCCTCTCTTACCAAGCCCAGCCCAGGGTTGCCGCGGCCGAGTATTCATAGCCGGCATGGTTGCGCTTGCTGTTTGCTGCCGCGAGATGATCTTCATCCGGTATTTGCCTGGCGCAGGGAGACCGAGGCGAGGCCGAGCACTCGCAGAGCGGGTTTTCCAATAAAAAAACCGCCGTAGCGGTTGTCGGGTAGCGAATGGCGCGCGGCCTTCAGCTAATCCACAATCCCTTCTATCCACTCGCCGAGTTGCAGCGGCGGGTTGTCTGTGCCTTCGGGGTGTTCGTGATCATGGATCATTTTGTCGCCGGGCTCTGCGCCGTCTTTTCGCAGACTATCTTTCTTTCCCGGATTGGTGAGCTGCAGGTCTTTGTCGTCATCAAGCTGTGCACTCATAAAACCTCCTGTGAGTATGTTGCTGAACGTAAAATCGAGCGGGTGTACGGCACGTATGCATACCTATGCCCATGCGCTCGTCCAAATATGACCGTGACTAAAATGCTTGGTTCTTACAAAAAATGAAAGCAAGTGTAAAAAAATTAAATGGCGGGCCTTAAACTACGCTGCTATCCTTCGGATTATCCGACAGCCGTCCAACAGCGGCTAAACCGGATGCCGGCTCATCAAGAAGATCTATTGTTGTATCAACGCCGTGCTCAACTCTTCCAAGCTCTATCGTATAGGCAAGTTCCGTATATCCCCTCACCTTCAGTTGCTCCAGCTGTCGTTCCAGCGTATTGGCGGTTCTATTGTTCCTGTACTCGATGATGCTGATGACATTGTTTACTTTCATACGCGCTCCTAAAAGTCAGTATGTTCGGACCAGCCGATCTGGTGTTTCCCTGTTTTAATAGTGCGGTCCGAAATGCGGCACTACTCTTCCATGCCCAGGCCTTTTTCTATGATGGTTTCAATATAGGCGATGACATACATCCTGAGGTCGTCGCCGGCAGCGATATTGTCGACAAATGTGCCGCCGGGCTCTCCCTTCAGCTCGCCGTCAAGGAAGACGCGGGCGCTCCAGCGAACGTTTTCACCGGAAGTGAATTCTGCAGTGTAGTCGAAAATTTCACCACTGACTCTGCGGGTGTAGGTATCCTCAAATTTCGTCAGCTTGGACATGGGCAAATCTCCGAGGTTGGGACTATCCTAGCATGAACTCGGCTCTCCTGATTCGGCTTCCCTCAGGAAGATGTGCTGCAAGGCAGCATCGCGCTCTCACCGAGACTGAAACGCTTGACGCTGTTAAGTTGCTATCCATATAGTTGACAAAAATCATAGCATTATTAGAAATAAATACTATGATGTAGAAATTAAATTGTTCTTTTCCAGTAACGGCTTTTCGCTCGCCCGCGTTACTGTTTCTGGCATGATGTTTAATGCCATTTGGCAACCATCTCAAGGTATAGCATGAAGAATGCAGATAGCATTACCAGCGTCCTGGCGGAAATACAATTCAGCCCCTCGGGGCGGGCCGATATATCGACGATGGCCTTGAAGGATACGAGCGGACACGAGACTTCCTATGCCGTCAACCAGCACGCACTGGGAACCCTGCTGTATCAAGTCCTTAATTTTGCCGCCAGCACTTGGCGGCACAAGCCCGAACTGGCGCTGGAAACCGTCGCCCGCCTGATGCAAGCCTTCCCGGCAGAAGAAATGATCTCCATGCAGACGATCAATGACGCCGATTACGCTATCAAGATCGACCTCGGCAAGATCGAGCTGGCGCTTTTTGTCCCTGAAGCCTCGGGCTGGAACCGCAGGCAATACGGGAGGGTAAATCACGAAGGCGCCCAACTACATAGACGGCGTGCGAGTGATATTCATCTGGGGCCAAGTGGCCCGTGAGTCGCTATCGGGTGCAGAGTATGACGGCTGATGCGGCTGGCCGCATTCGGCTAGATTTTTATGCAATAAAAAAAGCCTGGATGAAATGGGGCTGCCACTGAAAATAAGATGCATCTCGCTCAAAGCCAAAGCCCTAAGACGCCAGGCCGAATCGATCTTCGAAGTGGACAAAACATCATATAGCCGCGGATAAGCCTGGCTTAGAAAATTCATGCGCTAGATAGTCTTTTCGAAATAACCAGATTGAATATCCATGAAATACTGGCCCTTACCGCTTTTTTCTTTCGTTCGGTAATAAGCCCGATAACAAAGACCATCAAAAATGTAAATGCTGCAAGGCATAAGCCGCGGTTATTCACTGACCAAGCCTTAGGCAAAAATGCCGCTCCCAAATGCAGTAAAGGAAGGTGGAACAAATACAGTGCGAATGTAAAGCTCGCCATAAATCTAATTGGCGTCTCTGCCCGCAGAACGGGTATTCGTAAAAACGAAGCGGCGAATATATTGAGGCCAACCATTGCCCCCATCACAAAATCAAGGAGTGAGAAGCCCGGCGGAAGATAAGCTGATGTCGACCGGTGAATCATTTCTCGCCCATCCATCGCCAACAGGCCAATGATTGCAACCGCACTGACGATGAATAGGCCCGTAGCGACTCTCCAATCAAGCGAGATCTTCTTGCTTGCCCTGTAGACGACAACGCCCAAAAGCCATATCGGAAAAAGAAGCAATATCGTTGGCCCTGCAATAACGACCGCTAACCCGATGAGTAAAATCCGCGTTACTCCTTTGAAGAAGATTGCGGCGCCAAAAATTTGGTAGTACCAAAATTCATATGGCAGAGACCAAAATGGATCATTGGACAGCACAGAAAGATTCCACCACCAACTTTGACCAAGGAAAAGGAAGGCGGCGAATAATCGCAATAGAGGATTTGTTTCACGCTCCATCAAATATACGGAAGGATCCTGATGGGTTCCGATGCTGTCGCAGACGAGCGTGAGAATCAGTGCCGGCACTACTACCGAATATAGTCGCGCGAAGCGAGCTAGCGAGTAGTCGTAAAACGTTTTCTCTTTTTCTGAAACAGTAAATTGGATCACGAAGCCGGAAAGCACAAAGAACACTGTTACGGCGCTATGTCCATACGGCTGAAGCCACCACAAAAAACCTCCACTCAGCCTAGCCCAGGAAAGATGACTCAAGAAAACGGCCAATGCTGATATCAACCTCAATAAATCTAAATAAATGGACAGCTCTCGGCGCATAAAATTGATTTTTCTTCCGACCTACGAATTTGTTAAAAGGTCAACGCCAGCATATTTTTGTTCATTATTGGCCCTTTGATACCGGTTCTAGCTTACGTTTGTTAATGCAGGAATTGTGGCAGGCGGAATGAAAAAATCCGAAGTAGTTAAAGATTGTTGGCAATATTATATTCCATCGACAATTTGAGATTGTCCGAAATGGCATTGATGCTAAAAGGCTTGTTAAGTAGGCACACATTGTGCGTTGAGGGATGGAACGGATTGCTCAAGAGCTTATTTGCTCCATTAGCGAGACCTCTGGGCGACTGTACAGAGATAAATGCAGACTTGGTGTAACGCCTTATATCACGCAAAGTAAGCAGCTTGAAGCTGATCGGCTCCAGGCGCGGCAGCCGATCACATTGCAAATACTGCAAGGGACATTCAATCAAGCAAGAATTGCTGCCGCAATAAAATATCCAAAGCTTGCAGAAGACATCAAGAAATTTCAGTTCAGGGATTTGCGGGCGAAGGTCGGGACGAACAAGAAGAATCAGGCGGTATGAGTGCGGCGCAGGACCAACTCGGGCACTCCGCCACGATAATGGCGGCGCAAAATGATTTTGCGCAACTAGCGCCTATTTCTTGCGGAACTAAATGTCATCGAAACAGGTTGAAGAATGTCGTATAACCCATTGATTTTTGGCGGAGAGGGTGGGATTTGAACCCACGATACGTTATTCACGTATGCCGGATTTCGAGTCCGGTGCATTCGACCACTCTGCCACCTCTCCTGCTAAAGTCGACTTTCGCCCGAGTTATTTTTGTAACGCCCGGCGAAGCCAAAGATTATAGCAAAAAAATATTTTATTTCATAGCCCGGAAGTAATTTTCAATTTAATTAGTTCCGATGGCAGGGATAACATCTTTTCATCACGACACACTGCGGTCATAAATCGACATTACTATTCGGCAATATGCGCAAATACCGCCCATCGTCTGCATCGTTCGTGCTCAGGGGCAAAAAGCGCAATTCATTCAAATATGGCGCTGATAACGGATTCCGTTTTAACCCGCGTCCTTTTAAAGGTTGATACCCATGGGCGCAGCGTTGACTAGCCATCCCGAAGATTTTACTTCTTACGAAGCGGCGCTTCCATCCGGCCCCTTGGAGGTCGCAGCCGAGCCGCCGCAGGATGAGGACAAGAAGATGCTGGCACAGCTGCACAGGATCATCAGCCACAGGTTATTGACGGCGCGCTTTCAGCCCATCATCCAGATGCATACCGGCGAGATACTCGGTTACGAGGGCTTGATACGCGGCCCTTCGGACAGCCCGCTGCACTCCCCTATCAATCTGTTCAAGGCGGCATCCGAGAATAACTTGACCGTGACGGTAGAGCACCTGTGCCGGCGCATCGTGCTGGAGCAATTTGCCGCGTTGGAACTACCAGGCAAGCTGTTCCTGAACGTCAGTCCGGAGAGCCTGCTACAGCGTGACGTCAAGCACGGCGAAACCCTGGATTACATCCACGACATAGGCATTAACCCGGCGCGCGTCATCATAGAGCTGACCGAATACCAGCCCACGCACGACTATGCACTGCTATGCGAAGCGGTAGTGCATTACCGCAAGATGGGTTTTGAAATTGCGATCGATGACCTGGGCGAAGGCTTTTCCAGCCTGCGCCTGTGGTCGGAGCTGAAGCCCGACTACGTCAAGATAGACATGCATTTTATCCAGGGCATAGACCATGACCCGGTCAAGATGCAATTCGTGCGCTCGATACAAAGCATTGCGGAAAAATCCGGCACCAAGGTGGTGGCCGAGGGCATAGAGACCCAGGCCGAGCTGATCGCCATCCGCGATCTGGGCGTGGCTTGCGGCCAGGGCTACCACATCGCCAAGCCGCATCCCAACCCGGGCCGCGCGGTGTCGGCGGAAGTGGCCAAGATACTCAGCGCCAATAGCATCAACCGCCGCCCTGCCGGTAATTTTGAGCAAGCCGTCACTGTGGAAAAAATCCTGAAGACGCCGACCACGATCACTTCGTCGATGCTGAACAACCAGGTGGACGACCTGTTCCTGCGCGATCCCCGGCTGCAAATCATACCAGTGGTCGACAATGGCATACCGGTCGGCCTGATCAACCGCTACCACATGATAGACCGCTTCGCCCGCCCCTATCAGCGCGAACTGTACGGCAAGAAGCCTTGCAAGGTGTTCATGGACCCGCATCCCATCATCGTGGACAAGAACACCAGCATGCAGGATGTCAGCCACATCATCGTCGAAGCCAATCCCGACCACCTGATCAACGGCATCATCATCACCGACCAGGGCCGCTACCTTGGCCTGGGCACCGGCCCTGACCTGATGCGCGAGATCACGCAGATGCAGATCAATGCCGCGCGTTATGCCAACCCGCTGACGCAACTGCCGGGCAATGTGCCCATCAACGAGCACATAGACCAGTTGCTGCAGAGGCATACGCCGTTTAGCGCCTGTTACTGCGACCTCGATCATTTCAAGCCGTTTAACGATGTGTACGGTTACCGGCGCGGCGACGACATCATACAAATGACCAGCGAAGTGCTGAAAAAGCACTGCGACCCGCAGTGCGATTTCATCGGCCATATAGGCGGCGACGATTTCATCATCCTGTTCCAGAGCGCGGACTGGGAAGCACGCTGCCAGGGCATACTGCATAGCTTTGCGGTAGAGATCCAGGAGTTTTACAGCAATGAGGACCGCGAGCGCGGCGGCTACATCAGCGAGGACAGACAAGGAAAAAAGGTGTTTTATCCCTTGATCAGCCTGTCACTGGGGGTGGTGAAATCGCGCCTCGGCCAGCATTATTCGCACCACCAGATTTCCATCGCGGCATCGGATGCGAAGAAGCAGGCCAAGAAAATCCATGGCAACAGCCTGTTTGTGGACCGGCGGATCGAAGATGAATTAAGGGTTGCCTGATGCGGGCCGCCTGATTTTCAGCATTTAATTCTCAGCAATTAATTCGCAGCAACTAATTCTCAGCAATTAAATGCAGGCAAAAAAATGGCCCGGATGCGTTTTCACCCGGGCCATTTTTTTCGTGTAGCTTACTTGGCCTTACTTTGCCTTACTTGGCCGCGGGCAGCAGCTTCTCTATACCCGCCATGTAGGGGCGCAGGGCTTCAGGGATGAGCACGCTGCCGTCCGCCTGCTGGTAGTTCTCCAGCACGGCGACCAAGGTGCGGCCGACCGCCAGGGCCGAACCGTTCAGCGTATGCACCAGTTCCGGCTTGCCTTGTGCGTTACGGAAGCGGGCTTGCATGCGGCGCGCCTGGAAGGCGCCCATATTCGATACCGAAGAAATTTCGCGATAGGTGTTTTGTGCCGGCAGCCATACTTCCAGGTCATAGGTCTTGGTCGCGCCAAAACCCATGTCGCCGGTGCACAGGCTCACCACGCGGTAAGGCAGGCCGAGTTTTTTCAAGATGGTTTCTGCGTGGCCGACCATTTCTTCCAGCGCCTCAAAGGATTTTTCAGGGTGCACGATCTGCACCAATTCCACCTTGTCAAACTGGTGCTGGCGTATCATGCCGCGCGTATCGCGGCCATAGCTGCCCGCTTCGGAACGGAAGCAAGGCGTGTGGGCGGTTAATTTCAGCGGCAGTTCTTCCGCCGCCAGGATCTCGTCGCGCACGGTGTTGGTCAGCGATACCTCGGCGGTAGGAATCAGGTACAGGGTTTCGCCCTCGCCTTCCTGGCCGCCTTTCTTGACCGCGAACAGGTCCGCTTCAAACTTGGGCAGCTGGCCTGTGCCGCGCATGGAATCGGCGTTGACCATATACGGCGTATAGCATTCGGTATAGCCGTGCTCCAGCGTTTGCGTATCCAGCATGAATTGCGCCAGGGCGCGGTGCAGGCGGGCCATGCCGCCTTTCAATACCGCGAAGCGGGATCCGGTCAGCTTGACGGCTACGTCAAATTCCAGGCCCAGGGTGGCGCCGACGTCGACGTGGTCCTTGACTTCAAAATCGAACACCGCCGGCGTGCCGACCTTGCGTACTTCCACGTTGCCGCTTTCGTCCGCGCCTACGGGTACCGATTCATCCGGCAGGTTGGGGATAGCCAGCATGAAATTGCTGATTTCCGTCTGCAATTCGCCCAGGCGGACTTCGGAGGCCTTCAACTCGTCGCCTATGCCGCCCACCTCGGCCATCACCGCGGAAGCGTCTTCACCCTTGCCCTTGAGCATGCCGATCTGCTTGGACAGGCTATTGCGCTTGCCTTGCAGCTCTTCGGTACGGGTCTGGATGTGCTTGCGTTCTGCTTCCAGGGCATTGAAAGTAGCGACATCAAGCTGGAACTTGCGTGCCGCCAGACGTGCTGCAACGGTGTCTATGTCTTTGCGGAGGAGTTGGATGTCGATCATGACGAATTTGGCAATATGCGATGTTGTTATCTGAACCGCGTATTGTACCAATAGACGGCAGGTTTTAGATAAACTTGCGAAACTTGCCAGGAAATGAAACAAACCTGCCTTGGGCCACCAGCGCGCCGGCTGCCGTTGCCTGGCTCATCTATCCGGCATAGGCCCGTTTCAATTGCGCGATATCAAGTTTTTTCATCTGCAGCAAGGCTTGCATGGCCCGTTTCGATTGTTCCGAGGCGCCATCGGCCAGCAGTTCCGGCAGGATGCTAGGGACAATCTGCCATGAGGCTCCGTATTTATCCTTGAGCCAGCCGCATTGCTGCGCTTTTTCATCGCCGCCTGCGGACAGTTTCTGCCAGAAAAAATCCACTTCTTCCTGCGTCTCGCAGTTGACCTGGAAGGAAATCGCTTCGTTGAACTTGAACACGGGCCCGCCGTTCAGCGCTGTGAAGCTCTGTCCGTCAAGCTCGAATGCCACGACCATCACCGAACCGGCAGGCCTGCCATGAAGTTCGTGCCCTACTTCGCTATAGCGGGAAATTCTTCCTATCTTTGAATTTGGAAAGATGCCGGTGTAAAACTTCGCCGCTTCTTCCGCCTGGTCGTCGAACCATAGACATGGGGTAATCTTTTGTAGGCTAGGCATAGTGCGTCTCCTATTTTGGGGTGCTTGCTGAATTGGCAGGGGCATTTGTTTCTGTGTTGCATCGGAAACAATTCGGTATGCGCCTGCAACTAGCAAAATAGACCAAGGCCACCGCGGATTCAAGCTGAGATGTCTGTTCCTCTAGCACCAGACGGTCCGATTCCGGCAGATTTCCGCAAGGGCGGGGAGCCCAGCAAAGAGACTAGTTTTTAGAGCTTGCCGGCATCTTCATCCAGTTTTTTCAGGAATGCCATCTTCTCGCTGATCTTGCTTTCCAGGCCCCTGGGTACCGGTTCATACCAGTGCGGTTCGGCGATGCCGTCCGGCAAATAGGTTTCGCCGGCGGCATAGGCATGCGGTTCATCATGGGCGTAACGGTATTCATGGCCGTAGCCCAGTTCCTTCATCAACTTGGTCGGCGCATTGCGCAAATGCACCGGCACTTCCCGCGACTTGTCTTGCTTCACGAATGCCATGGCCCGGTTAAAGGCGTTATAGCCGGCATTGCTCTTGGCGGCGATGGCTAGGTAGATCACCGCCTGGCCCAGGGCCAATTCGCCTTCCGGCGAGCCCAGGCGCTCATAGGTGCTGGCGGCGTCGTTGGCGATCTGGATCGCCCTGGGGTCGGCTATGCCTATGTCTTCCCAGGCCATGCGGACGATACGGCGCGACAGGTAGCGGGCATCGGCGCCGCCATCCAGCATGCGGCATAGCCAGTACAGCGCGGCGTCGGGGTGGGAGCCGCGCACCGATTTGTGCAGCGCTGATATCTGGTCGTAAAAATTGTCACCGCCCTTGTCGAAGCGGCGCGCATTCAGCGTCAGCGCATTCTGGATGAATTCCGCCGTGATACGGTTGGTGCGGGCAGCGCCGGAGGCGGTACTGGTCTGCTCCAGCAGGTTCAGCAGCCGGCGCGCATCGCCGTCGGCATAACCAACCAGGGTATCGATGGCGGCATCGTCAAACTGCAGATGGGCCAATACCTTGGCCTGCGCCCGGCTGACCAGCAGCTTCAGTTCCTCTTCGCTGAGCGACTTGAGCACATACACCTGGGCGCGCGACAGCAGCGCCGAATTGACTTCAAACGAGGGGTTTTCAGTCGTGGCGCCGATGAAGGTCACCAGGCCCGATTCGGCATACGGCAGCAAGGCGTCTTGCTGGGATTTGTTGAACCTGTGAATTTCATCGACGAACAGGATGGTGTGCTTGCCCATCGCCAGATTCTGCTCGGCCTGCTCCATCGCGGCGCGGATGTCCTTGACGCCGGAAAAGACCGCGGACAGCGCAATAAATTCACATTCAAACGCATTGGCGGTCAGGCGTGCCAGCGTCGTCTTGCCCACCCCGGGCGGCCCCCACAATATCATGGAGTGCGGCTTGCCGGATTCAAAGGCCAGCCGCAAAGGCTTGCCCTGCCCCAGCAGGTGGCTTTGCCCTATTACCTCATCCAGGGTCTTGGGGCGTAGCGCCTCCGCCAGCGGCGGTGTCGGTTCAATCTTGAACAGGTCAGACATGCCCTGACCCCAATGAAATGCACGAACGGAAAAGAGCCGCTACCTGGCCAGCATTGACGCTTAACTTCATTGCTGGAATATATCCGCGCCGGCCGGCACCACAAACTTGAACTGGTCGGCCTTCATCGCCGGGTTTTTTTCTACATTCTTCAGCGTGATCAGCGAGACCTGGCCAAAGCTGTCGCGCAATTCCAGCGCCACCGGCGCCCCGTCTTTCATGCCTATGCCTATATGGTCGAAGCTGGTGTCCTTGGTTTTGGGTATCGCCTCAAACCATTCCAGGCCCTGTTTGGGGCCGACTTCCTTCAGGCTGAAATTTTTTTCCAGGTCGCTGCTGCCGAACAGGATGGCCGCCGGGCTGGAACCCAGCGCATCGCCGAGCTTCTTGATGGTGACCTGGTTCAGGTCCTTGTCGTAGATGAACAGCTTGTCGCCGTCGGCCTGCAGGACTTGTTCATAGGGCTTGACATAGGTCCAGATGAACTTGCCGGGACGGGCAAACTGGAAGGTGCCGGTCGAGGTCTTGGAGACCTTGGGCTGGCCATCCACCATCTTGACTATTTGCTGCGAAAACTCGCCCCTGGCGCTCTTGGTGTTGGCGACAAAGGACTTGAACTGCTCCATGCCGGAGGCGTACGCGGGCAGGGATAGCAGCGCGGGCCAGGCCAGCGCGCAGCTGAGTATCATTTTTGTCAACAAGCTATTTTTTTTCACACGATTTTCCTATTCTGCTGTATTCCCTGCCGGCGCCAGGATTTCCCGGTTGCCGTTCGACTGCATGGTCGATACCAGGCCGCTTTGCTCCATCTGCTCCAGCAGGCGCGCGGCGCGATTGTATCCTATGCGCAGGTGGCGTTGCACCAGCGAGATAGAGGCGCGCCGGTTTTTGAGCACGACCGCGACCGCCTGATCGTACAAGGCGTCGGCTTCGCCGCCGGCCGCACCCTCGCCAGCGGCGCCGCCCTCCATGCCCTCTTCCAGCACGCCGCCCTCCAGGATGCCCTCGATATAATTCGGTTCGCCCTGGGCCTTCAGGTGCTCTACTACCCGGTGCACCTCTTCATCCGACACGAAGGCGCCATGCACCCGTATCGGCAAGCCGGTGCCGGGCGGCATGTACAGCATGTCGCCCATGCCCAGCAAGGCTTCCGCCCCCATCTGGTCAAGGATGGTGCGCGAATCTATTTTGCTGCTGACCTGGAAGGCGATCCGGGTCGGGATATTGGCCTTGATCAGGCCGGTGATCACGTCTACCGAAGGACGTTGGGTCGCAAGGATCAAATGCAAGCCCGCGGCACGGGCTTTTTGCGCAATACGCGCGATCAGCTCTTCTACTTTCTTGCCGACCACCATCATCAAGTCCGCCAATTCGTCGATGATGATGACGATGGTAGGCAGCTTTTCCAGCGGCTCCGGGGCATCCGGCGTCAGGCTGAACGGATTCGGGATCAGCTCTTCGCGCTTTTGCGCTTCGGCGATCTTGGCGTTGTAGCCGGCCAGGTTGCGCACGCCCAGCTTGGACATCAGCTTATAGCGCTTCTCCATCTCGGCCACGGCCCAGTTCAGCGCATGCCCGGCCTGGCGCATGTCGGTCACCACCGGCGCCAGCAAGTGCGGGATGCCTTCATACACCGACATTTCCAGCATTTTCGGGTCGATCAGTATCATTCGCACGTCGTTAGGATCGGATTTGTAGAGCAACGACAGGATGGTGGCGTTGATACCCACCGATTTACCCGAGCCGGTGGTGCCGGCCACCAGCAAGTGCGGCATCTTGGCCAAGTCGGCGACTACCGGGTGCCCGGCGATATCCTTGCCCAGCGCCACGGTCAGGCTGGAGTGGCTGTCGTTATATACCTTGGAGCCCAGGATTTCGGTCAGGCGCACGATCTGGCGCTTGGGATTGGGCAATTCCAGGCCCATGTAGTTCTTGCCGGGGATGGTTTCCACCACCCGTATCGAGGTCAGCGACAGCGAGCGCGCAATATCGCGCGCCAGGCCGACGATCTGGCTGCCCTTGACGCCGGTCGCCGGTTCTATCTCATAACGGGTAATCACCGGCCCCGGATAGGCGGCGATCACCTTGGCGTCGACCCCGAAATCCGAGAGTTTTTTCTCTATCAGGCGGCTGGTGAATTCCAGCGTCTCTATGCTGACGGTCTCTTGCGCTACCGGCGGTTCATCCAGCAGCGACAGCGGCGGCAGCTTGGTATCCGGCATGTCGTTGAACAACGACACCTGGCGTTCTTTTTCGACGCGCTCTGACCTTTGCACCGCCACTACCTGCGGTTCTATGCGGATAGGCGGTGCTTCGACGATCTTCGCCCTTTCATGCACGACGACTTCTTCGCGCTTGACGGCTGCCGTCTGCCCTACCCTGCGGTCTTCGCGGGCGGCATACTTGCTCCGGATGAAGACGAACCCGGATTCGATGGCCTTGCCCAGGTTTTCGGCGACGACCAGCCAGGAGATATGGAAATATAGGCTGATACCGAGCGCCAGCAGCAGCAATAATAATAAGGTGGAGCCAGTAAAGCCAAAGGCAGAAAATAAGAATCCGCCCATCTCTTTACCCAAGACGCCGCCCGGTTCACCAGGCAATTGCATTTTCCAGCTGCGCATGCGCAGGAATTCCAGGCCCATGCTACCCATCATCAATAAGACGAAGCCGCCGGCCTGGATGAATTTTTCATACTGGTGTTCGGGTCCAGCTGTTGCATCGACGACAAGGCGCCTGGATAACTGGCGGTAATCTTTCCACACCATGCGCAATAAGGCGACGCACAGCCACCAGGCCGATGCGCCGAAAATGAACAATAGCAAATCGGCAATCCAGGCGCCGACCCTGCCGCCTATATTATGAATAGTGCCGACCACGCTGGCATGCGACCAGCCGGGGTCGACCTTGGCATAGCTGACCAGGATAAGTATCAGGTAGACACTGAGCGCGGCCACCACGATCCAGCGCGCCTCGGTCAGCAGGATGACGAGACGGCTAGGCAGGGGTTGCGCAGGAGTCGTATTACGCTTGCGTGTGTAGGCTTCGTTAGTAGTAGTCATAAATCTTGGAAGGAAGAGCCACACAAAGATATTAAAAACGGTGACAAGATAGCATGTAAGGGCTCCACTCGCCAATCGGACTAGTCCTACGGCAAATATTCGGGCTGCTTGCTGCCTTGATTTGGTCCTGGGAATACGTCCCGGCAAGTCTGGATGGGCGTATTCGTCTATAATCTCACCCTGCTACGCTGCGCGCCAATAGATTTATCTGTTTACTTGAAATTTTGTGTTCAGGCACTATTTCTATGACCATGTTCCAGATTATTATCACGCAGTCTTAAATCATGCTGTTTCAATAATTTATTCAGGTTTCCTATGTCCACTCCTAAACACGCCCATGTCTTGATCCTTGGTTCCGGCCCTGCAGGTTATTCCGCTGCGGTATATGCTGCCCGTGCCAACCTGAAACCAGTGCTGATCACCGGTGTTGAGCAAGGTGGACAACTGATGACCACCACGGACGTGGAAAACTGGCCGGCTGATCCTATGGGCGTGCAAGGACCGGAGTTGATGCAGCGCTTCCTGCAGCATGCGGAGCGCTTTAATACCGAAATCATCTTCGATTACATCCACACCGCCAAATTGAATGAAAAGCCTATCCGCCTGATCGGCGACCAGGCCGAATACACCTGCGATTCATTAATTATCGCCACCGGCGCCTCAGCCCAATACCTGGGCCTGGACTCTGAATCGGCTTTCATGGGCAAGGGCGTGTCGGCCTGCGCCACCTGCGACGGCTTCTTCTACCGCGGCAAGGAAGTGGCCGTCGTCGGCGGCGGCAACACTGCCGTGGAAGAGGCCTTGTATTTGTCTAATATTGCCAGCAAGGTAACTGTCATCCACAGGCGCGACAAGTTCCGCGCCGAAGCCATCCTGATCGACCGCCTGATGGCCAAGGTTGCAGAAGGCAAGATAGAGCTGAAACTGAGCCATACGCTGGAAGAAGTCACCGGCGACGATTCCGGCGTCACCGGCATCCGGGTCAAGTCCGGCAAGGACAACAGCACCACCGACATCGCCCTGCACGGCGTATTCATCGCGATCGGCCACAAGCCCAACACCAGCATCTTTGAAGGCCAGCTGGAGATGCACAACGGCTATATCAAGACCAAGGGCGGCCTGGAAGGCATGGCGACCGCCACCAATATCCCCGGCGTATTTGCCGCCGGCGACGTGCAAGACCATATCTACCGCCAGGCTGTGACCAGCGCAGGTACCGGCTGCATGGCCGCGCTGGATGCGCAACGCTTCCTGGAAGAGTAAACTGGAGCGTGACTATTCTCCGTTAGACCGCCATGTCTTCATTGAAAAATTTTGCCGACCTCAAGCAATTGGGTCAGCAACTCAAACGGCAGGAAGAGGCTCGGCTGCGGGAGCTGGCTGAGCAGATCAAACGCGACAAGCAAGCTAAAATCGAGGCCGACATTTTCAGGCAAAGCGTCGGCCAGGTAGAGCCCCTGAAGGTCGCGCACAAGCATATCGCCGCGATCCCCCGCCCCCAGCCTATCGCCTACCAGCACCTGGCCGACGAACGCGCCGCCTTGCAGGAATCCCTGTCCGACGAATTCGATGCCGAATCTCTGCTGGATACCGATGAAAACCTCAGTTATACCCGTCCCGGGGTGGGCGCCGACGTCGTGAAAAAGCTGCGCAAGGGACATTGGGTGATACAGGCCCAGCTCGATTTGCATGGCCTGCGGCGTGACGAGGCCAGGGATAGTCTGGGCGAATTCCTGCGCAGGTGCAACCGCAACGGTGTGCGCTGCGTGCGCATCATCCATGGCAAGGGCCTGGGTTCCGTCAACAAGGAACCGGTGTTGAAGCAAAAAGTAAAAAACTGGTTGATACAAAAAGACGAGGTGCTGGCTTTTAGCCAGGCCACCGCTGCCGATGGCGGCTCAGGCGCGCTGATAGTTTTGTTAAAGAGCAATTTGACCTAGGGTGTGCTCTAGCCTATCCGTCGCGCATCATACGCTTACTCCATGAATAGATTTTCCGATAGGCAAAAGAAGGTCTAAGGGCTCTTGAATTGCGCGGTCTTTGCGAAATTTTTCAGCAATTAATTGGTGTAATATCAGTCATGCTGCTGGTAACCGCGCCGGCGAATCATAGCGCTTGCTAGCACTGACGCCTTGCATTTTTTGCGGGCGATCCATTGTTGCTCCGGGCATAGCGAGAGTTTCATCATGACTGGCGACCCTTTCGGAATTGGCGGCACCTTTATCAGGCTTGGGCAAGCGTGGCTGCTCCATCCGCTGGAGTGGACGCGCGCGCAACAAGAGCTTGCTGCCATCACCTGGACCTTGAACTACAATGCGGCCAGCTATTTGATGGGCGGCGCTCCGGCGCCGCTTGCCGTAGCGGCAGAAGGCGACGAGCGTTTTTCCGACGCGGTCTGGCGTCAAAATCCCGCCTACTGCATGATGATGCAAAATTATCTGGCGTATACCCGCGCGCTGGAAAGAACCATCTACGACACTCACGGCGCATCCAAGGCGGACGGGCGACGCGCAGCGTTCTGGATTCGGCAATACTTCAATGCCATGGCTCCCAGCAATTTCTTCTTTAGCAATCCCGAAGCGATCCACAAGGCCTGGCACAGCGGCGGTGCAAGCGTGCGTCGCGGCATTGAAAACTTCCTTGAAGACCTCGAGGCTGGCGACCTGAAGATGGTCGATAGCACGCCGTTCAAGTTGGGCAAGAATGTCGCCAACACGCCGGGTGCGGTCGTATTTTGCAACGAATTGATAGAGGTGATCCAGTATCATCCTTTGCGCGAGCAGGTGCATGCGATCCCGATCGTGATCGTTCCCCCCTGGATCAATAAGTATTACATCCTCGATCTCACCGAAAAGCAAAGCATGGTGCGCCATCTGTTGGCGGAAGGCTTCAACGTGTTCATCATCAGCTGGAAAAATCCTGGCGCCGAGATGGCCGACAGCAGTTATGAAGCGCATGTGCTGGACGGCGCACTAGCGGCGATCGAAGCGGCACGCGCCATATGCAATGCCCCACAGGTGCATGCGGTCGGCTATTGCATAGGTGGCACCGCGCTCGCCACACTGATGGCTTGGCTGAACAGGAAATATCGGAATCAGGCGCAAATACCGGTCGCGCACTGGACGCTGCTGGCGACACTGACCGATTTCTCGCGTCCGGGCGAAGTTGCCAGCTTCATCAATGAAGAAAGCGTCGCCACGCTGGATGCACTGATGGCCAGGCAGGGTTATCTGGATGGGAATCAGATCGGCTGGAGTTTTCGTATGCTGCGCCCGAACAGCCAGATTTGGCGCTATGTCGTACATAAGTTCCTGTATGGTGAAACGCCGCCTGCGCTTGCGGTGCTGGCCTGGAATGAGGACAGTATCCGTCAGCCGAGAGCGACGCACAGTTTTTTGCTGCACGAACTGTACCTGGAAAACAAGCTGGCTCAAAAAGATGCGATCGTACTGCGCGGATATCCGATCGACCTGGCGCGGGTTCGCCAACCGCTGTACGCGGTGGGCGCGAGCGTCGACCATATCACTCCTTGGCGCAGCACCTTCGCGACCGCTGCGCTGGTGCGGGGTCCCGTACGTTATGCGCTATCGACTTCGGGCCATATTCTCGGCATAGTCAATCCGCCCGACGCCCGTTCGCAGAGTGAATATTGGGCAGGGGATGCCAGCGGCGCTACCAATGCCAAGGCGTGGCGAGCCGAGCAGGCCAGGTTGGCCGGCTCATGGTGGTCGGATTGGGGAGTCTGGCTGCATCGGCATTGCGGACCGATGCAAGCCTCGGCAGCGGAAGGGAGTGCGGATTATCCAAGGCTTTGTGACGCACCCGGGACCTATGTCCGGGAATAGCGGCGACAGCGAGCCGGATCTTGCGCCGCAATCGCCCCAATTTGAATGTTCACGGACCCTAGTTGCGGAATTTTGCGTCCTTGGTGATCATCGTCATGTCGACATACTTTGACCCATTATGGCTGCTGGGCGAAAAATTCACGTCGAAGCCGCCCACATCGTAGTTGGATGAATTGATGGATTCCAGGGCAGTAATCAGCCTGTCGCGCGTCAGGTTGCGCCCCGAGCGTTTCAAGCCTTCGACAAAGACCTTGGCCGCCATAAAGCCTTCCAGGCTCGAAAAATTCAGATCCTGGATGCCGGCCTTTTGCATCACCTTGGTATATTCGCTGACCACCGGTACCGCACCGTGCCAGGGAAAGGGAACTACCTGGGAAATCACCACACCCGGGCCGTCCTTGCCCAGCGTATCGGCCAGCGCCTGGCTGCCGACAAAGGACACATTATAGAATTGGCCGGTGTAGCCGGCCTTGCGCATTTCCTTGATATAGGCCGCGCAAGAGGCATAGGCGCTGATCTGTATGATGGCGTCAGGCCGCTTGGGCAGGAGTTTGCTTACCGCCTTGGCGACGTCCACGCTATTGCGTTCGACGGTGGCGGTGTCCACCATTTGCACACTCATCTTCTTCAGTGCCCGCTCCACCCCCGCCAAGCCGGCTTTGCCATAGGCGTCATTCTGGTAAAACACGGCGATGTTTTTCATGCCGGTGCGCACCAGACGCTCCACCAGGTGCTCGGTCTCGTCGAAATAGCTGCCGCGGATGTTGAAGATCTGGCGATTGAACGGTTCCCTGAGCGACTGCGCTCCGGTAAACGGCGCAAAGAAAGGGACTTTGGCTTGCGTAAAAATTGGCAAGGCGGCATTGCTGGTCGGTGTGCCTACATAACCAAACAAGGCAAATACCTCATCGTTCTCTATCAGTTTTTTAGTATTTGCCGCGGCCAGGTCGGCCTCGTATTTGTCGTCCAACTTCAGGATTTCTATCTTGCGGCCAAACACCCCGCCCTGCGCATTCACTTGATCGAAATAGGCCTTGGCGCCGGCATGCAGTTGTATGCCCAGTTGCGCTGCCGGACCGGAAAAGGCCGCTGACTGCCCCAGGATAATTTTCTGGTCCGTGATGCCGGACTCGGACCATGCGGGTGAGATCGATGCGATAGACAGGACCGCCGCCAATATTGAAGATAAACACAGTCGACGATTCTGCATGGATTTACCTGATAAGTAGGGATTATTCAAGCTTGGAAGCTGTTCAAGGCCGGTCGCAACTGGGTATGAGGCGCGGTATTCGGGTTGAATCATCGCTACGCTGCATGGGCCTCATGCAGCGACAGGATCATTTTGTCAGACAGCGTCCGGGCCAGTCTCGCCGGTGCGGATACGTATGACTTGCTCTACGTTCTGCACAAAAATCTTGCCGTCACCGATCTTGCCGGTATGTGCCGCCTTGATGATGGCGTCGACGACGTGCTCGCAGATATTGTCGCCCACTACAACCTCTACCCTGATCTTGGGCAGGAAATCGACCACATATTCGGCGCCCCGGTACAGCTCGGTATGGCCTTTTTGACGGCCGAAGCCCTTCACTTCAGTCACCGTCAAGCCGGTAACGCCAACGTCGGCCAGGGCTTCACGTACTTCATCCAGTTTAAATGGTTTGATAACGGCAGTAATTTGCTTCATGGTAACTCCTTTTTTATATTCTAACGTTCATTCATCATTTTATCTTGATAAAAATTTACGTTATTCAAGTTTATTCATGTTGTGAATTTGAAAATGCATCAATCACGGAATTTTGATGTGATCGGATAACGCCAGTCGCGGCCGAATGCCCTGTGCGTGACGCGTATCCCCACCGGAGCCTGCCTGCGTTTATATTCGTTGATCTTGATCAGCCGGGTAATGCGCTCTACATCCGCCTCGGCATAGCCGGCCGCAATGATTTCGGCCCGCCCCTGGTTTTCTTCCATATACAACTGCATGATGCCGTCCAGGATTTCATACGGCGGCAGCGAGTCCTGGTCGGTTTGATCGGGCCGCAGTTCGGCCGATGGCGCACGAGTCAGGATACGCTCCGGTATTACCGGCGACAGGCTGTTGCGATAGGCGCACAGGCGGTAGACCAAGGTCTTAGCAATGTCCTTGATGACGGCGAAGCCGCCGGCCATGTCGCCGTACAGCGTGCAGTAGCCAACCGCCATCTCGCTCTTGTTGCCGGTGGTGAGGACAATAGAGCCGTATTTGTTGGAGAGCGCCATCAGTATGGTGCCGCGTATCCTGGCCTGGATGTTCTCTTCTGTCGTATCTTCGGCCCGGCCGCCGAACTCCTCCCTCAAGGTGGTGCGGAAGGCGCTGAAGCAATCGCTGATGGGGATTTCGTCGTAGCGCACCTTGATGCGCTCCACCATGTCGCGCGAATCCAGCCAGGAGATGTCGGCGGTGTACGGCGAAGGCATCATCACCGCCCTCACCTTGTCGGCGCCCAGGGCGTCCACCGCAATGGCCAGAGTCAGTGCAGAGTCTACCCCGCCAGACAAGCCGATCACCACGCTGGGGAAGCCGTTTTTGCCGACATAATCGTGCACGCCGAGGACCAGGGCTTGATAAACCTGGGCCTCTATGGTGAGGGGGATGGCGATAGGGGTTTGTTTTGGGGTCGCCCCGGCAAACTCTGATACCTGCAAGTCGGGCTGGCAATGCGGCATCTGCAGGCAGACATTGCCGTGCTGGTCCATGACGAAGGAATTGCCGTCAAAAATCAGCTCGTCCTGGCCGCCGACCAGGTTGGCATACACCAGCGACAAGCCCTGGGCGGTGACATTGGCGCGCATCACGTCATAGCGCTGATGCAGCTTGCTCATATGGAAGGGGGAGCCGTTCGGCACCAGCAATACTTGCGCGCCGGCCTGCCTGGCCATGCGCGGCGCATCCGGGAACCAGGTATCCTCGCAGATATTGACGCCAAACTTGGTGCCCTTGACTTCGAATACCAGCGGGGTGGCGGAGGATGAGAAATATCTTTTCTCGTCAAACACCATATCATTGGGCAAGTCGTGTTTGTAGTAAGCTCCGGCCACTACTCCATTGACCAGCACAGTAACCGCATTCAGCCTTTGCTCGCCCTTGACGGCGGGATGCCCTACCAGCACATGCATATCCTTGAACTGGGCCAGTTGGGCGGTGAGCTCCAATAGGCTTTCTTCGGTTTTTGCGTAAAATGCGCTACGTAGCAGCAAATCTTCTGGCGGATACCCTACCAGGGCGAGTTCGGGGGTAACGAGAATATCGCAGCCCTGCGCTGCCGCGCGTCGTGCGTAGTCGAGGATCTGGGCGGCGTTGCCGGCGAGATCGCCGACTACGCTGTTCATCTGGGCAATTGCAACTTTAACTGTCATGGCGATCGGTTCTTTTTGGTTCTAACGGCAATATCACGTAAATTATAATGAATCTTACTGCGAATCTTCATCCTGCTCGGCCCCATTATCGCATGCGTATCCTGTCCTCCATGTCGGAAATCGGGCAAAAGCAGTGGGATGGCCTGCTGGCGACGCAGCAGGAAGCCAATCCTTTCTTGTCCTACGCTTTTTTGGATGCCTTGCATGAATCAGGTTCGGCCAGCGCAAAAACGGGCTGGCGTCCAGTTTACCTGACCCTGTGGAATCAGGAGCAACTCGCAGCAGCCATGCCCTTGTACGAAAAATCGCACTCTTATGGTGAGTATGTGTTCGACTGGGCCTGGGCCGATGCCTATCAACGCCACGGCTTGCATTATTATCCCAAATTGCTGTCGGCGATCCCCTTCACCCCGGTGAGCGGCGTGCGTTTGCTGGCGGCCGACCAAATCGCCAGGGCAAGCCTGTTGCAGGCTTTGTGCGAACTGCAGGATTCTAGTGGAATTTCATCGACGCATATTCTGTTTCCCACCGAGGCGGAGGCTGAACAATTAAGGGCGGCAGGCTTCCTGTTGCGCACGGGTGTGCAATTCCATTGGCTGAACCAGGACTACCAGGACTTCGAGCAATTCCTGTCCACACTGGAACAAAAAAAGCGCAAGAATATACGCGCCGAGCGTCGCAAGGTGGCCGAGGCCGGCGTCAGTTTCCGTCATGTGCCCGGGCATGCGCTGAGCGAAGGCGACTGGCATTTTTTCAAGCGCTGCTATGACCATACCTATGCCGACCACCATTCCACGCCCTACCTGAACCTCGATTTCTTCCTTGGTATCGGGGCGACCATGCCGGGCAACATACACCTGATTTTTGCGGAAAAAAACGGCAAGCCGGTCGCCTCCTCCTTGTTGATATATTCCGGGCATACCGTGTACGGCAGGTATTGGGGCGCGCTGGAACATATTCCCTGCCTGCATTTTGAGACCGCGTATTACCAGGCGATAGAATTTTGCATCAGTGAGGGCATCCAGGTATTTGAAGGCGGCGCCCAAGGGGAACACAAGATGGCACGCGGTTTCCTGCCGCAAAAAACCTGGTCCGCACACTGGCTGGCGCAAGCGGAGTTCTCCAATGCGGTGGCCTTGTTCCTGCAGCGGGAGACTGGGGGAATGGAAGACTATATCAGCGAGCTCAATGAGCGCGCGCCCTACAGGAGATAATCAAAAATAATCAAGAATGGCCATAGAAAATTTGCCGAAAATTGCCTGGTCATATCTGCTTACATTTTTATGCGGCCAGCCTTCACGCGAATGCTAGGAAAAACTTGAAATTATCATCAAGGCAAGGCATCCTGTCACGATATGCAAAATACCACACCGCCTAATCTCCCTACTTCGCCCGGATTGTCCAAACGCCGGGTCGGCAGGTTTTACCTGACTAGTGAACTTGGCAAAGGATCGAACGGCACGGTGTTTCTCGGGCATGACCCGGTGATTGATCGCGATGTGGCGATCAAGACCCTGGCCAGTACACCCGGAATTGCCGATAAAAAACAGCGCGAGCAGCAGTTCATCAATGAAGCGCGCGCAGCGGGACGCCTGTCGCATCCGAATATCGTCACCATCTATGACGCTTCCAGCGAAGGCGGCACCACCTTCATTGCGATGGAGTTCCTGCAGGGGCAGGACTTGCGCGAGGCGCTGGCCGCCGGCAAGCGCTTCGACAGCATAGAAACCGTCAACATCGTAGTCAAGGTGGCATCGGCTTTGTCCTATGCGCATGAAAACGGCGTGATCCACCGCGACATCAAGCCGGCCAATATCTTTATCTTGCCGAACAAGCAGCCCAAAGTCGTGGATTTCGGCATTGCGCGGGCGCCCAACCGGATACTGGCCGACCAGGCCAATCCCGAACACACCCTGTTCAATAATAATATCCTGGGCACTCCCAACTACATGTCGCCGGAACAGGCGACGGGACAACAGGTAACGGCGACCACCGACGTGTATTCGCTGGGGGCGGTGATGTATGAGATGCTGACCCAGCAAAAACCGTTTCAGGGCCAGAACATCGACAAGCTGTTGCAGCAGATCGCTCACAAAACTCCCAAGGCCCCGTCCGAGCTGAGCCCCAATGTTCCCGTCACCTTGTCCAATATCGTGATGAAGGCGATGCAAAAAAATCCGACAGACCGCTACGCCAGCGCTGCCGAGATGGAGCAGGCATTGGAAAAATTCCTGGAACGCGACAAGCGCCTGAAAAGAAAGCGTGGCCGCAGCGCGGATGAAACGCGAGGAAAGCCGGAGCCGTCTGCCGAAAGGAGTTCGCTGTTTTGGTTGAGTTGTGTCGCCGTCGCCGTCGCTTTATTGGCGGTGGTGGCGAATGTATGGCTGAAATCGGTGCCGCCCTGAGTCGGCGTATGGGATGCGGGAAATAAAAAAGGCACAATTTCTTGTGCCTTTTTGCTTGCCTGCCAAGTTCTTGGCTTAGGCCAGGGTTTTTTTGTAGTTTTCAACGCCGGCCAGGATCTCTGCCTTGGCTTCATCTGGGCCGCCCCAGCCTTCAACCTTGACCCATTTGCCCTTTTCCAGATCTTTGTAGTGCTCAAAGAAATGCTGGATTTGCCTTAAGCGCAGCTCATTCATGTCTTCCGGTTTTTGCCAGTGGGTATAGATAGGCAAAATTTTGTCGACCGGTACGGCCAGCACTTTGGCGTCATTACCGGCTTCGTCTGTCATTTGCAATACGCCGATAGGACGGCAGCGCACGACTACGCCGGGAATCAGCGGGAACGGTGTAATCACCAGGACGTCGACCGGGTCGCCGTCGCCGGCGATGGTTTGCGGCACGTAGCCATAGTTGCAGGGGTAATGCATCGCGGTACCCATGAAACGGTCAACAAAGATGGCGCCGGTATCCTTGTCAACTTCGTATTTGATCGGGTCAGCATTCATAGGGATCTCAATGATGACATTGAAATCATTAGGCAGGTCGCGGCCGGCAGGAACGTTATTCAAGCTCATGTTGCTCTTTCAAAATGAAAATCAGGATTTCGGTGGGCTAAATTATAGCCGTTTTCAGGGGGGTATTGTGCGCCGCAATAGCTGGACGCCGCCCATTTCACCTGGGTAATTGCTGGCAGCACAAGTGAAATGAGTCGATTTACAGCGTGGTCGCGATCGCGCACTGGCGATAATGAAAGGCGGCTTCCTCGGTTTGCCCCAGCGCCTCGTGCATTTGCGCCAGTTTCAGGTTGGCTTCGCGCACGGTCCTGGGTTCCATCGCATCGGACAGGGCTTGCTCCATATGTCTTTGCGCCTTGCCCCACAGCTTTTGCCTGAAACACAAGACGCCCAGGGTCAGGGCCAACTCAGGGTCAGTCGGCCTCTGCTGCGTCCATTGCTCGCAATTTTCTATCTGCGCCAGCAGGGCTGCCGAACCTTCCGATGCGGCGGCATCGCGGTAGGCGCGCAGCAAACGGTTATCCCATTCTTCGCCCAAGGCTTTCTCGACGACATTGCGCGCGTCATCATGCAGGCCGCGGCTATTGAATGCCGTGGCGGCGCAATTGGCGACAAAGGCGCCCTTGCGGTCCGCGGCCGGTATTTCATACCATACCCGGCGTATCGACTCGGCATCGTGGCCGTGCTCTTTCAGCAGGTCTTCGTAAGCCAGCTCGCGCAAGCGATTCGACAAGGCAGGATGCAAGGCCTTGTGCTTGTCCAGCGTACGCACCAGTTTCAATACTTCCGGCCATTTCTTGGCTTGCTGATTGGCTTTCAGGGCCCAGCGCAATACCTGTATGTGGCGGGTGCCGCTGGCGTTCAGTTCCCTGACCGCCTCCAGCGCCTGGTCCGATTTGTGTTCATCCACCAGGAGCTCGGTCATGCTGACCAGGCGCGCGGTCTTGTGCAGCGGGTCGGGTTCTATGCTGGCGAACCAGGAATCGCGGCGTTCGAACTGGCTCATATGATGGGCTGCGCGGGCGCCTATCAGCGAAGCGATACCGACATTCTCCGGCAGTTCCACAGCCCGCAACGCGGCTTTTTCCGCATGGCCGAAACGGCCCTCGAACAGGGATTTCAAGGCTTCGCGCAGGGCCTTGTTGCCGTCGCGTTCGCGTTTGTTCTGCCTATAGGCCGCTACTTTGCGCGGCATTTTTTGCGTGGTGGCGATGGCCCTGATTAGCACGTAGACCAGTATGAACAGCGCCAGGGTCAGGAACAGGAAGAAGTTCAGCGACAGGTCCAGCCGGTAAGGCGGGTAGAACAACACTACATTGCCGGGATTATAGCGGGCGCCCATGGCTAGGCCTGCTGCCAGCGCGAATATGATGAGAAGCCGGATAAAGACGCGCATGCTTATGGCTTCACTTTGTAGTTGCGGACCGCATTCAGGCTGTCGGACAGGGTCGGCATTTCTATCGACAGATTGCTGCCTTGTACCTGCCTCAGCAAGGCTTGCACAGTCTGGGTTTGCTTGGCGCGCGTATCAAAATACTTGGCAATCGCATCCTGGGCCGCGATCATGTCGCTGCGGAAAGTGCTCTCATTGCGCGACAATAAGGCCAGACGGGCATTCAGCAAACGCAGTTTCAGGTTCTCTCGGGCGAAATAGCCCTGGGTGGGCGTCAGCAGCAAGGCATCCGGCGTCTCTACATTGCGGACACGCACCAGTTGCCTTACCTCGCCCCACATTTCGCTGGAGAAGCTTTGCCAGGCGTCTTGCAGGCGCATGGACCAGGTATTTTCAGGAATCTCTTCGGGGTTGGCCTTCTTCCCGCTTTTGGCGCTAGGGCTGGACTTGGGCAAAACGCGCAAAGGCGCCTTGGGCGGCGTCGCGCTAAGCACCGATTTTTCATCCGACCACAGCGGGATGTGATCCACTTGCGTGATCACGCTATCCAGGCGCAGGGCGATACCGATCAAATCCAGGGCCGGCAAGGCCTTCAGCCTCTCGATGTCCTTGGCAATCGCGCGACGTATCGTGATGAACTGCGGCTTGTCCGATTTGGCCAGCCGGCTGTCGGCATTTTGCAGGGCGATCAGCGCGCCTTGCACATTCCCGGCCAGTTGCAATTGCTGGCTGGCGGTGGACAGCACTTGCTCTATCTCTGCCAGCGCCCAGTCATCGCGATTGCGCGACAATTCCTGGTATAGCTGTTCCAGCGCCAATTGCTGGCTGGACGCTTCCTGCTGCTTGCCTTCCAGCAGGATCACCTTGGCCTGGAGTTCCTTGCTGGACTCCTGCACGGTCTTGGCGAGCACCTTGGTTTCGCTGCTGGTCGTATCGGCGCTTTGCAGCCGGCGTGCAACTTCTTCGCGCAAACTGCTGATCTGGGTATGCGAATACCACCAGTTCGCCGCCAGTAATAGCGCCAGCAATCCTGACAGCCCGTAGGCGGGCAGGAGCGACGAAGTCTTTTTGGCGGGGTCAGGATACACCGGGGGGATAGCCTGATTGACAGGAATTTCTGTCGAATTAACCGTCGATACGGTGCCGGGGGATGATTGCTGTTCACTCATAGGCAAGATTGTAACGCGACAAGCAGGTGTTCGTCGCCTGAACCTGTCAATGTAATTGATTGAAAGCCTAAAGATTTGGCGGTTTCTGCAATACGGACATGCGGTACGATCAAGTGTTGCTGTTGCATTTTTGCCACGGCATCGGAGATGCCGTACCCGGTAGCAAGTTGCTCGGCCCAGGCCAGCAGCGTACGCAAGGCTTCCGAGCTGGTCACTATCCAGTCATTCTCCACTTCCAGCATAGACGATAATTTTTGCACGCGCTCTGCTGTCAGTTGCGGCGCGACCCGACGGTAGGCGGCTACCTGGCGTACCGCGATGCCTTGCGCCTTCAAGGCATCGGCCAGCAGTTCGCGCCCTGTTTCGCCGCGTATGATCAGCACTTGCCCGGTCTTTAAGCCTTGCAAGTCCAGTACTGCCAGCAGGGTCTCGGAATCGGTGCGCTCGCTGTCTGTCGGGCTTAATATCGTGGCGTTGGCATCGCTTACCCCATGTGCCGCCAATGCGGCACGGCTGCCGGCGCCCATCACGCCTATGCTGACTTCGGCCGGCCAGGCCTTGATACGGGCAAAGGTGGCGTCTATCGCATTCGGGCTGACAAAGGCCACCAGGGCGTATGTGCCCAAATTGCCCAGCGCGGCATCCAGTTCGGCGGTCTCGGTCAGCGGCAGGATTTCCAGCAAGGGGAACAGCTCGGGCCGGCGTCCAAGCGCGGCCACCCGCTGTGCCAGTGGCTCTGCCTGGGCGGCGGGACGCGTTATCACGACTGCTTGATTGCGCATGCTGGTTTCTATCGGTGGATTTTCACGTTGAGTCTTAGTCACCGGCTTGGGCAGCCTCTGCTTTGCAGGCGGCTAAAATAGCTTCGGCATCCTGGGCAGACAAGGCGGCGGCCACTTGCACGCCCAGTTCTTGCGGCATGTTGGCGGCGCCGCTGACTTCAGCCGTGGCGATGCGCGTGCCGTCAGGTGTCGCCACCATCGCGCGCAAATGCATGCGGCCGTCCTGTATCGACGCAAATGCCGCCAGCGGGATCTGGCAACTGCCGCCAAAGGCCTTGGACACCGTACGTTCAGCGGTGACCGCCTGTGCCGTTGCTTCATGATTGAGCGGCGCCAGCCAATCCAGCAATTCCGGCCTGCCGGCAGGAATCTCGATGGCCATGGCGCCCTGCCCGGCAGCCGGCAGGCTTTGCTCGGGCTCCAGATAGGCGCGTATCCGTTGCGGCAGGCCGAGGCGCTTCAGGCCGGCGGCTGCCAGGATGATGGCCGCATAATCGCCCTGGTCCAGCTTCCTGAGCCGGGTATCCAGGTTCCCGCGCAAGGGACGGATGACCAGCTTGGGGTAGCGCGCTGCAATCAGCGCCTGCCTGCGCAGGCTGCTGGTGCCCACCACAGCGCCGTCAGGCAATTGGTCGAGCCCGGCAAAGTCGTTGGAGACAAAGGCATCGCGCGGATCTTCGCGCTCCAGGATGGCGGCCAGCGCAAAGCCCTCGGGCAAGTCCATGGGCACGTCCTTCAGCGAATGCACCGCCAGGTCGGCACGCCCCTCTGCCATCGCCACTTCCAGTTCCTTGACAAACAGGCCCTTGCCGCCGATTTTGGACAAGGCCTTGTCCAGGATCTGGTCGCCGCGCGTGGTCATGCCCAGGATTTCTATGCTGCAATCGGGATAGAGCGCGGCCAGCCTGTCCCTGACGTGCTCGGCTTGCCACATGGCCAGGCGGCTTTCACGGGATGCAATAACTAATTTAAGTGGGGCGGATGCTTTCAAAACTTTCTCTCTGCAAAATAAAATGGCTTGGCCGCCTGTCGGGCGTGGCTGGCCGGTCAACGTAAGATTTTAGCATGCGGCTGTGCTTGCGATGAAGCCATGCCAGGCCCGCAACCCGGGATTCGCGGGCCTGGCTTGGATATTGACGGCAATTTACCTAAAATCCCGATCAACTTGACAACGCAGCAAGCAAAAAGGCATCATGACGGCATGAATTCCGCGACTATGGCCAAATTTTTTATCTCACTGACCAGTTATTGGCGCCTGGGATGAACCGGGGCGGCAGACAAATCGCGATTTCTCCAGATTTCACTCCATATCAATGCCGCCTGCCCTGAGCGGCATTTTTTATGCGCGACCAACCATCAGCAGCAATGAATACAGCAGCATTTGCAGTACTAGAGGAAAAGACATGAGTGACCAGAATACGCAATCCAGCACTGAAGCCGGCAAGACATCCAATACCGTCCCCAGCGACAAAAACCACCTGATCCTGACCGGCGACCGACCGACCGGCCCGCTGCATCTGGGCCACTACGTGGGCAGCCTGCGCAATCGTATCAAGTACCAGCATCAATACCAGCAATTCATCATGCTGGCCGATGCGCAGGCATTGACCGACAATATGGATGATCCCGCCAAGGTGCACAATAATGTGCTGGAAGTCGCGCTCGACTACCTGGCCGTCGGCATCGACCCCGCCCAGTCCACGATCTTCATCCAGTCACAGATTCCCGAGCTGACCGAACTGACCTTTTACTACCTGAACCTGGTGACTGTGGCGCGCCTGGAGCGCAATCCAACGATCAAGCAGGAAATCCTGCTGCGTAATTTCGAGCGGGATATCCCGGCCGGCTTCCTGACTTACCCAGTCAGCCAGGCTGCCGACATTACTGCTTTCAAAGCCAGCCTGGTGCCGGTCGGCGAAGACCAGATCCCGATGATAGAACAGACCAATGAAATCGTGCGCCGTTTCAACCGCCTGGCCAAGCGCGACATCCTGGTCGAGGCGCAGGCGCTGGTGCCTGAGATCGGCCGCCTGCCCGGCATAGACGGCAAGGCCAAGATGAGCAAGTCGCTCGGCAACACCATCAACCTGGGCGCCACCGCAGCCGAGATCAAGGCGGCAGTCAAGATGATCTACACCGACCCCTTGCACCTGCGGGTGGAAGACCCCGGCCACCTGGAAGGCAATGTGGCCTTCATTTACCTGGATGCTTTCGATACCGACCAGGCCGGCTTGCAAGAGATGAAGGAGCACTATGTGCGCGGCGGCCTGGGCGATGGCATGGTCAAGAAGCGGCTGGAAGGCATACTGCAAGACATGCTGGCGCCGATACGCGAACGCCGCCAGGAATATGAAAAAGACCGCGGCCAGGTCCTGCAGATGCTGAAGCAAGGGACGGAAAAAGCCCGCGAGATCGCCGCCAAGACCACCGATGAAGTAAAGGCTGCCATCGGCCTGAAACATTTCTGACCGGAGGCCAGTCGGGGCGCTGGTGTAGCCTTGATAGCCGGTATAGCCCTTTTTGACTGAAAGAATATTTATGCGGACATTTCCGTTGGTGCTTCCCGTATTGCAAACGGCGCGGCTGGAATTGCGCGCCATTGCTGCCGGCGATATCGATGCACTGTTTGCTATCCACCGTGATCCGCAGACCATGCGTTATGGATCGCGCGGGCCGTATACCTCGGCCGAGGAATTGCAGGCGCATTTTGAAAAGACGGAGCAGGCAAGTGCCGACCGCCCTCAGCTCAGGTGGTGCCTCTCCAGGCGCGAAGACGGCAAAGCGATAGGCACATGCAGCCTGTATGACATCGACGCCGGCAACCTGCGTGCGGACGTAGGTTATATTCTCAGCCGGGATGCCTGGGGCCGCGGCTTTATGCGGGAAGCGCTAACGGCAGCACTGGATTACACTTTCGAGGTGATGAACTTGCGCCGCATAGAGGCCGATATTGATCCGCGCAATGCGGCGTCGATAGCCGTGCTGGAGAAGCTGGGTTTTCAGCGTGAGGGTTTATTGAAAGAGCGCTGGCTGGTGGAAGGCGAAATCTGCGATTCAGTGCTCATGGGCTTGTTGCGGTCAGCCTGGCCGCCGCGGCCCCCTGCTTAGCCGAAAAACTTGCCTCCGTGTATGATGGGGTAAATTACACCCAGATCACACGAATGGCCCTACTCTCCCTTTCTTCAGCACGTGCGCTGCATCTGGCGGCGCAAGGTTTGTTGGCCCCCCTGCGCGGCAAAGCCAGCAAAGAGCAGGTGCTGGCCAGCATACGCA
This sequence comes from Pseudomonadota bacterium, assembly GCA_040390485.1. GTDB lineage: Bacteria > Pseudomonadota > Gammaproteobacteria > Burkholderiales > Burkholderiaceae_D > Undibacterium. The sequence continues at coordinate 63,591 of JAZJYH010000018.1, read as the reverse complement.
GCATGTCGGCACTGCAAATAGATACCATCAACGTAGTGGCCCGTAGCCCTTATCTGGTGCTGTGGAGCCGCCTCGGCGCTTACCCGCCGGAGTGGCTAGACGAGCTGCTGGCGGAGGGCAAGCTGTTTGAATACTGGGCGCATGAAGCCTGCTTCCTGCCGATAGAAGACTACGGCCTGTACCGTCACCAGATGATTACGCCGCAGGGACTGGGCTGGAAATACAACCACAAATGGCTGGCCGACAATGCGGACGCGGTGGAGCAGATACGCAGGCACATCAAACTCAACGGCGCGGCGCGCTCGTCTGATTTCGAGCGCAAGGATGGTAAAGCCGGCGGCTGGTGGGAATGGAAGCCGGAAAAACGTTCGCTGGAAGTCTTGTTCACCACCGGTGAATTGATGGTGGCACGCCGGCATAATTTCCAGCGCATCTATGACCTGCGCGAACGGGTGCACGCCGCCTGGAAGGACAAGCGCGACTTGCGCCCGCAAATCGAGGGGCAGCGCCAGCAAGTGTTAAAGGCGGTGCGCGCGCTGGGCATCGCCAAGGCCGGCTGGGTGGCAGACTATTTCCGTATGGGCAAACTGGATGCTGACATCCAGCCCGCGGCGCTGGCCAAACAGGGCTTGCTGTTGACGGCCGAGGTCAAGGACTGGGACCAGCCCGTGTATGTGCATCCCGATCACGCCGACCTGTTGGAACAGGCCGCACAAGGAAACTTGAAAGCCACGGCCACTCGCATATTGTCGCCCTTCGACCCTGTGGTGTGGGACAGGAAGCGCGCGATAGAATTGTTCGATTTCGACTACAAGCTGGAGTGCTATACGCCGGGGCCCAAACGGCGTTACGGCTATTTCACCCTGCCTATCCTGCGCCGCGGCGTCCTGGTCGGCCGGCTGGACGCCAAGGCCCATCGCAAGGACGGCGTATTTGAAATCAAGAGCCTGCACCTGGAGCCGGACGTGCGCGTCAGCCAGGCGCTGGCGGCGGACGTCGCTGCTGCCGTGAAAAGCTTTGCACAATGGCACGGCGCGATGGATATATGCCTGCAAAAGAGTTCGCCGCCAGAATTCGGGGACCTGCTGGCGGCGTTGATATGATGTTGCTGCACAATCAGTGCATCGTTTCTGGCGTTGCCCAGGTGTGCCAGGTGCTGCCCTCGGCGCCGTTTTTATGACTCGATATTTGTTGGAGACAGGCTTCATCCATGAATGAGCTTCCAAAGCTGGGTTTTTCAACTCTGGCCGCTTTGGCCGAAGACTCAAGCCGGATTACGGGCGAATGCACATGCCGTTCCGCCAGCCTGGCCGGTTGGGAGAGTGTGCCCTTATCCTTAATTGAGGAAAATTTGCAAGAGATGGGCACTTTGCTTGACGATCCTTTTATTGAACCGACGTTTGCCGAGTTTCATCCCTCGGGCACGCGCTACGCCTCTCCAAACGCGCCAATTGCACCGCGTTATTTTCCCTACAACCGGTGCATAGTCGCCCGATGCACAGCTTGCGGCCGCTATTTCTTGCGCTACACCGAGGCAGGAGGTTATTTTCTCGATCGCAGAATTCGCTTGCTGTCTTCCGAACTCCTGGTCGACGCGGCACTCTGATTTCGTGGCAAGCCGGGGTAGATCAGGCCCGCCCTTACTGGTGGCGGCTTAGTTCCAGCAAGCGCCGGAAATAAGGCAGGACTTGTTCATTGTTTAGAGCCAGCAGGTTGTCCCCGACATATAGTTCGGTATAGCTCCAGCCCGGCACTTCCGCCGGGCGCACCGGCCCCACCACCCAATGGCTATCGTCGGCCGCGATTTTGTCCCTGGCCGCCATGACCCGGTCTTCATGCGTATCAAAATACAGATGCAGCATGTTGGTCTGCGGTGTGGCCGGATTAATTCGTACTCCGGGCAAGGCTTTCAAGCCTTCCGCCAGGGCCAGGGTCCGCTGCAGGCAGGTGTCCATCAGGGACAGGCGCTCATCGAAACGCATTGCGGCCGAGGCCACCATCGGGCTTTGATGCACCAGGGTGCCGCCCAGGCGGCGCTGCCAGATGCGGGCCGTGGCGATAAATTCCTCGTCACCGAGCAAGACCGCGCCGGCCAGGCCGCCTATGCCCTTGTACATCGACACGTAGACCGAATCAAAACCTTCGGCTATCTCGGCGTGGGTCTTGCCGTAAAAGGCGCGGCTTTCCCATAGTCGCGCGCCGTCCATATGCAGGGGAATGCCGCGTTCCCTGGCCTTGTCTTTCAGCGCTTGCAGTTCTTCCCAGCCTGGCAACTGCCCTCCTGCGCAGCGTATCGGCAGTTCCACCAGCAAACAGGCCAGGTCTTGCTTGACCGCCTCCAGGTCCGCCGCCAGCATAGGCTTCAGGCGATCGCCTACCGGAACCCCGTGCAACTTCAGCAAGGCTTGGTACGCCTGCTCTTCATGGCCTATCAGGTGCGAGGTCGGATGCAGGCCAAAGCGCGGCAGACCGCCCTGCTCTGACCATATTTGCACCGCTATCAATTGCGCCATGACGCCACTGGGCATGAACACGGCGGCCGGCTTGCCTAATAAGTTGGCGAGCTTGCTTTCAAAATTGCTCAGTAGCTCGCCCTCACCGTAGACATCGTGCTCGATCTGGTTGGCCTCGCACCAGGCTGCCAGGGCCTGGAATTCCTGGGCCGGGCTGAGGCTGTGGAAGCCGGGGAAGATAAACTTGCACTGCTTGCGGAGTTGCTGGCGTTGCGCCTTGATATTATTCATGTAGGTGTCGGGTAAGTATCTGGTGCCGGCCATCTGGCCTGCTGCTGCCATGAACTGGCTAGCGCACCAGTGATTTGATCAATGGCCATTGGCGGCGTGAAATGGGCAGCCGCTCATCGGTGTCGCGCAAGATCACTTGCCAGGACTCGCTGATTTTTTCTTGTTCGCCGTCGGCGTCGCTCAATGCCGGGTCGCTTTTCGCTGCGGCCTGGCTGGCCCGCTCCACTCCTCGGATTGCATTGCGGGCTATCAGCGCGTTCCTGTGCACGCGCACCAGGACATCAGCCATTTCTTCTTCTATGGAAACCAGGGGCTCTTCCAGCAAATAGCTGCGCTCGCGGGTATGCAGGGTCACGTATTTTTGTTCCGCCTTCAGGAACAGTACGTCCGAGACCGGCACCAGCAGAACCCTGCCGCGTTCCAGGACTGAAAAATGGCGCCGCCTGGCGGTCGCCGCCGCAACAGCGGCCACGACTGCCGCCACTGGCTGTTGCTGGGCAGTTGCCCGTATCCGGCTGGCGCGCGCAATCGCCTCTTCCAGGCGAGAGGCGCGCACCGGCTTCAATAAATAATCCAGGGCATGGACATCAAACGCCTTCACCGCGTATTCGTCATAGGCCGTGATAAAGATAATTGCCGGCGCCGATGCGCCCATGCTGTGGTTCAAATGCCGCGCCAGCTCCATGCCCGTCATGCCGGGCATTTGCACGTCCAGCAGGACGATGTCGGGTTTGCTGGACACGATGGCGTCCAGCGCCTCTTGCGCATTGCCGGCCTCGCCTACCAGCTCGCAAGCACAAGTTTGCCGGATATCGGACAGCAGCGTGCCCAGTCTCTGCCTGGCAGGAAGCTCGTCGTCAACGATGAAAATTCTGGATTTCATCACTTTTATTATTTCTTATAGGGGAAGTGTAATTTCACTTCGAACTGGCCCACCGATTTGTCGGTTACGACGCGGTAGCTGAGTTTTGCCTCTATGTCGTAGAGCAGGCCCAGTCTTTCGCGAATATTATCCAGCGCCATGTGATTCCCTCCCGGCATGTTAGCGTTGTCATGGTAAGGATTCACGATGCGAATATCAATCTTATCCAGAATGCGTTGTATGTCTACCACGATCGTTGCCGGCTGGGCCGATGGCTCCACCCCGTAATGCACGGCGTTTTCCAGCAGGGGTTGCAGTAATAAGGTGGCGATCTGGCCGTTTTGCAGTTCCTGTTCACTGAGATTAGAGATATTCCAGGCTACCTGCAAGCGATCGCCGAGCCGGATTTTTTCTATCGCCAGGTATTGTTCGCACAGGTGTATCTCGTCCTGCAAAGTGCTCATGTCGCGGGTGTCGCGCATCAAGACGCGAAACAGGTCGGCCAGGTCTTCCAGTGTCGTTTCGGCGCGGCGCGGTTCTGTGCGTATCAGGGACAGCACCGCATTTAGGCTATTGAACAGAAAATGAGGTCGTATTCTGGCCTGCAAAGCCTGTAGCCTGGCCTCGCCCAGTGCCGGCGAATACGCCCTGGTGCGCAATTCGAAATAGTGCTGCAGCGAGAGCCCGGTGACAAAACAAATCAATATGGCATAGCTTGCGTGCAGACGCGGGTAGCTATTCGCGAACCAGTCAAAGCGGGAGAAATAGGCCAGCAACACACCGCAAACGGCCGCCGGTATCACGCCGCATACCGTCCTTTGCACCCAATCCGGCACGAAATGGCGCAATGACAGCGTCCTCGCGCCGCAGAGCAGGAACAGGGACAGCAGGCTGATGGTTTCCACCAGCATTGCAGTCTCTACAAAATCATCCAGGGCATTCGACCAACCTTGTCCGCGTGATAGCAAGACCAGTAAAACCAGGACGTTGACGGCAATCAAAATCCGGAAAACGATGCCAATATTGCAGCAGTCCGGGATCAGCGGATCGGCGCGCCTGGCGGTTGCGGGTGTTTTCTGTAGGGGTTTAGTCATGAAAACCGATGGTTTGGCCTTGTTTGCGTGCGCATCAAATGAAAAATCGGGTCCCGGTGTCTTATAATTAAGGGATAACACTGGAAACCACTATGACATCACAATTCTCTAAAAAAAGCGAGGCATGGTCTGCCCGTTTCTCCGAACCTGTCTCCGATCTGGTCAAACGCTATACCGCTTCGGTGTTTTTTGACAATCGCATGGCTGCCTTTGATATCCAGGGATCTCTGGCGCACGCGGAGATGCTGGCAGCACAAAATATCATCAATGCGCAAGACTATGCCGATATCCAGCGCGGCATGGCGCAGATCAAGTCTGAAATCGATTCCGGTAAATTCGAGTGGCTGCTGGACCTGGAAGACGTGCACCTGAATATAGAAAAACGCCTGACCGAACTGGTTGGCGATGCCGGCAAGCGCCTGCATACCGGCCGTTCCCGGAATGACCAAGTGGCGACCGATATCCGCCTGTATGTGCGTTCATCAATCGACCTTATCGTCGGCTTGCTCGGCGATTTGCGCCTGGCACTGCTGAACCTGGCCGAACAGCATGCGGAAACCATACTGCCGGGCTTTACCCATATGCAGGTGGCCCAGCCGATTACTTTCGGCCACCACATGCTGGCCTATGTGGAAATGTTCAGCCGCGACGCCGAACGCATGCTGGATTGCCGCAAACGCGTGAACCGCCTGCCTTTGGGCGCCGCGGCGCTGGCCGGCACCACCTTCCCCATCGACCGCGAGCGCGTCGCCCGCACCCTGGGCTTTGACGACGTTTGCCATAATTCGCTGGATGCGGTGTCGGACCGGGATTTTGCGATTGAATTTTGCGCCGCCGCCGCACTGGTCATGACCCACGTCTCACGCATGTCGGAAGAGCTGGTGATCTGGATGAGCCCGCGTGTCGGCTTTATCGATATCGCTGACCGTTTCTGCACCGGCTCGTCCATCATGCCGCAAAAGAAAAACCCGGATGTGCCCGAGCTGGCGCGCGGCAAGACCGGCCGCGTGAACGGCCATCTGATCGCCTTGCTGACCCTGATGAAGGGCCAGCCGCTGGCCTATAACAAGGACAACCAGGAAGACAAGGAGCCACTGTTTGACACCGTCGATACCGTGGTCGACACCCTGCGCATCTTCGCCGATATGGCGACCGGCATCACGGTCAAGGCCGATGCGATGCGTGCCGCCGCCTTGCAGGGTTATGCAACGGCCACCGACCTGGCCGATTACCTGGTCAAGAAGGGCCTGCCCTTCCGCGATGCGCATGAGGCGGTGGCCCTGGCAGTGCGCACCTGCGTCGACAAGGGTTGCGACCTGAGCGACATGAGCCTGGCGGATTTGCAGCAATTTTCCGCGCTGATAGGCGAGGATGTATTTGCGGTATTGACGCTGGAAGGCTCGGTCGCTGCGCGCGACCACATCGGCGGCACCGCGCCCCGGCAGGTCAAGGCGGCCATTGCACGCGCCCGCAGCAAGCTGGCCTGATTGGATTATTGAGCGCGGGCCAAAGTAATATTGCCTGATCAAGGGCAGGCTTCCAGCCTGCCTTTTTTTACGCCTGCGCTTGCTCGGTAGTATTACTTAAGTAGTCTATGTTGCATTGCCGCATGATGTTTTATTGCCGCATTGCCTGACCAAACATACAATTTCCGGCGATAATCAAAGTAGCAAGCTACTCGACAGAGTAGTAAAACTGAATACTAAAACCTATAAACAGGAGAAAAGAATGTCATATCAGCTCAAAGCCGTGGTTGCAAGCGCCTTAGTTGCCTGGTCGGCCGCCAGTATCGCCGCCGACATCAAGATAGGCGTGGCGGAAGCGCTGACCGGCCCTGCCGCCAAATACGGTGTCGCAATCAAGAACGGTTTTACGCTGGCTGCCGATGAGATGAATGCCAAGGGCGGCATCAATGGCAACAAGATCGTGCTGGTCGTCGAAGATGAACAAGGCAAGAAAGAAGAAGCCATCAACGTCTTCAAGAAACTGATTTTTCAGGACAAGGTGCTGATGGTGTTCGGCCCTACGCTGTCCAACTCGGCTTTTGCGGCCGACCCTATTGCCAACGCGTCTAAAACCGTTGTATTCGGCACTAGCAATACCGCAGACGGCATTACCAATATGGGATCCTTCACTTTCCGTAATTCCGTGATGGAAGCAGACGTACTGCCGGTGACCACGCGCGCAGCCGTCAAGCAGTTCGGCATCAAGAAGGTTGCGGTCCTGTACGGCAATGACGATGCATTCACCAAGAGCGGCTACGATGTGTTCAAGGCGGCCCTGGAAGCGCAAAAAATCGCCGTGACCGATACCGAAACCTATGCCAAGGGCGACGTCGACTTCAAGGCGCAACTGACCAAGATCAAAGCCTCCAACCCGGACGCCATCGTCTGTTCCTGCCTGGCGGAAGAAGCGGCAAACATTATCCTGCAGACCCGCTCGCTGGGCATGAAGCAGCCGTTTATCGGCGGTAACGGCTTCAATTCACCGAAGTTGTTTGAGATCGCCAAGGACGGCGCCGACAATACCCTGATGGGCAGCCCATGGTCGGCAGAAAATCCCGCCTCGGCCAACAAGAAATTCATGATGGACTACAAGGCCAAGTTTGGCGCCGATCCCGACCAGTTCGCAGCCCAGGCTTTCGATGCGATGCAGATCGTTGCAGAGGCGCTGAAAAAAGTCACCTTGAGCGGCCATTTGGAAAAGGACAGGCTGGCCTTGCGCGATGCGCTGCCGGCAGTCAAGTTTGACGGCGCGACCGGCAAGTTTTCCTTCCGCCGTGCGGCGCCTGTCGCCAGCAAGGAAGTTGGCTATGATGCCCAGCAAGATGCGATCGTGAATATCGCCAAAGGCGGCAAGTTCATCCTGTTGAAATAAGCAGCCCGGCCACCGCGTTTTTCGGGCGCGGTGGCCATCCTCACTCCTAGCAACGAGTTTAGGGGGTGAGCCATTCCCGCCACGGAAACAGCGCACCTCCCCTGCCCTTTATCTGGACTTAGTCTTCGCATTTTCTTACCAGCAGGTGCCATGTTAGAACAACAACTGATCAATGCCCTTTCGCTAGGCAGCGTGTATGCCTTGTTTGCACTCGGCTTTACGCTGGTATTCGGCGTGCTGGGCGTCATTAATTTATCGCATGGGGCCATCTTCATGCTGGGCAGTTATGTCGCGCTGCTGCTGGTGAACAAGTTCGCGATGTCCTTGTGGATGGCCATGCTGCTGGCGATGCTGGTGACCGGCCTGATCGGTTTGCTGGTCGATTTCCTGGTGCTGCGCCCGCTACGCCGCCGCAACGCGCCGCATTTGACACCGATGATAGCGACCATAGGCGTGGCCATCATGCTGACCAATATCGCCCAGGGCGTGTTCGGTGCAGAAAACAAACGCTTCCCCTTCGGCACCATCCCCGAAGACAGCTTCACGGTAGGCAACCTGCACCTGACTGCGGTGCAACTGGCGATAGTGCTGATCTCTTTCGTGCTGATGATGGTCTTGCTGGTGGTGATGCGCCGCACGCAGCTGGGCCGCGCCCTGCGCGCGATTGCGGAATCACCGAAGGCGGCCTATCTGTTGGGCATCAATGTCGAAGGCCTGTTCTTCCTGACCTCGTTTGCCGCTGCCGCGCTGGGCGGCGCCGCCGGCGTGCTGGTGGGCCTGTCCTTCAATGCGATTTCACCGTTCATGGGGCAGCCCATGCTGCACAAGGGCATCGCCGTGATCATCCTGGGCGGCATGGGGGATATCCGCGGCGCGATGATAGGCGGCCTGTTCCTGGGCTTTGCCGAAGTGATGAGCGTGGCTTACCTGTCCAGCGATTTCCGCGACGCGGTGGCATTCGGTTTACTGTTTTTGATCTTGTTGGTCCGTCCTTCCGGCATGTTTGGCAAGATTTTGGAAAGAAAGGCTTAAGATCATGCTCGAATGGTGGGATGGTTTCTGGGCTATTTATAGCACCGTCATTTTCAGTATCGGCATCAATGCGATGCTGGCGCTGTCAATTTATTTAACCTTGTCTTGCGGCTTGCTGTCGCTGGCCAATGCAGCCTTCATGGGTCTGGGCGCCTACGCCGCTTCCATGATCAGCATGCAGACCGGCCTGCCGTTCCCGCTTGCACTGCTGGCTGCGGCCATCTTGCCGGCACTGGTGGCGCTGGTCATCGGCATCCCTACGCTGCGCCTGTCCGGCGTCTACCTGGCGATGGCGACGCTGGGCTTTGGCGAAGTGGTCAGGGTGGTCGTGCTCAATCTCGACATTACCGGCGGCCCCATGGGCCTGAACGGCATCCCGTTGAAAACCGAGTGGTGGCACATCGTATTGCTGCTGGGCGTGACCTTGTATGCGCTGGCCAGGCTGCGCCGCTCCAAGACCGGGCGCGCCTTTGAAGCGATCAAGCAGGACGAGACCGCGGCCCGGCTGATGGGCGTCAATGTCGCGGCGTACAAGCTGCTGGCTTTCGTGCTCGGCGCCGTGATCGCCGGGGTTGCCGGCGGCCTGAATGCGCACTACACCTTCACCATAGGCCCGGGTAATTATGCGTTCGAGAATGCGGTCGATATCCTGACCATGGCGGTTTTCGGCGGCACCAGCAACCTGATCGGCCCCATCATAGGCAGTACTACGCTGACCCTGTTGCCGGAGTTGATGCGCTACCTGAAGGACTTCCGCTTGGCGGCCAACGGCCTGATCCTGATCCTGGTCGTGCTCTACCTGCCGAAAGGGATCTGGGACCCTGCCCGCATCCGCGCTTTCTGGCACCGGCGGGCGCTGAACAAGCAAAAGAACATCGCCAAGAATAATGCAGGCAATACGGGAGAGGCTGGCTAATGCTGCAACTTAATGCCATCAGTAAAAATTTCGGCGGCCTGCATGTCTTGCAGGACGTGAACTTCAATGTCGCGCAAGGCAGCATCTTTGGCCTGATAGGGCCGAACGGCGCCGGCAAGACCACCATCATCAACCTGATTACCGGTTTGCTGCGCCCTTCCAACGGCGGCATCCGTTTCAACGGCCAGGACCTGACCACGGTGCAGCCGCACCAGATCACCAAGCTGGGGATTGCCCGTACCTTCCAGAATATCCGCATCTTCAAGGAAATGACGCTGCTGGAAAACGTCGTGGTCGGCATGCACGACCACCTCAATTACGGCGTTGCCGGCATGCTGTTCAACCTGGGTTCCTTCAAGCAAGCAGAAGCCAGGGCCAGGGAAAGGGCCATGGAGCTGCTGTCCTGGGTCAGGCTCGAACACAAGGCCGACATGCTGGCGGACAACCTCTCGTATGGCGAGCAAAGGAAGCTGGAGTTTGCGCGCGCCCTCGCCACTGAACCTAAGCTGCTGTTGCTGGATGAGCCGGTGGCCGGCATGAATCCGGCGGAAAAAACCGAGCTGATGGCAGAGATCGTCAATATCAAGCAAAGGGGTTTCACCATTTTCATGATTGAGCACGACATGCGTTTCGTGATGGAGCTATGCGAAAAAATTGCGGTGCTCAATTTCGGCAAGATCATAGCCGAAGGTAGCCCGGCGGAAATCCGCAGCAACCCGGCCGTGATCGAAGCCTATCTTGGCAAGGAGGATGCAGCATGAGTGCCATCCTGAGCATCCGCGACCTGGCCATTTCCTATGGCCACATAGAGGCGGTCAAGGGCATCAGCCTGGACTTGCATGAAGGCGAAATTACCGCCCTGGTCGGCGCCAATGGTGCCGGCAAGAGCACTTCCCTGCTGGCGGTCTCAGGCTTGCTGAAACCAACCAGCGGCCAGGTGCTGTTCGACGGCAAGGACTTGACCAGGCTGCCGCCGCACCAGATCGTCCAGAGCGGCGTGGTGCAGGTTGCCGAAGGTAGGGCCATCCTGACCACCCTGACCGTGCGCGAGAACCTGGAGTTGGGCGCGTATACCCGCAAGGACAGGCTGCAGGTGCTGAAAGACCTGGCCTGGGTGTTTGCCTTGTTCCCGGTGCTGAAAACGCGGGAAAGCGGCCTGGCCGGCAACCTGTCGGGCGGCGAGCAGCAGATGCTGGCTATCGCCCGGGCCTTGATGGCCAAGCCTCGCGTCCTGTTGCTGGACGAACCGTCTATGGGCCTGGCGCCGTTGATGGTGCAGGAGATCTTCCGCGTGCTGAAAGAAATCAACCAGACCGGCCTGACCATCTTGCTGGTGGAGCAGAATGTACGTCAGGCACTGAAGATAGCGCAGCGCGGCTACGTGCTGGAAAACGGCAAGATAGTATTGTCCGACAGTGGCCAGAACCTGCTGCACAACCCCAGGGTCATCGAGGCTTACCTGGGGGCTTGAGCTGTGCTGCGGCGCTTGCCAATCCTAAAAACGCCGCTATCAGCGGATTGTTGTCACTGGCGAGATTGGCCAGCATCAGGGTGGTCCTGGACGTGGTGCCGGCCAGCGGCCGGTAAGTCACGCCGCTTAGCTGCACGTTCCTGAACGATTCCGGCAGGATGGAGATTCCGCAGCCGGCGGCGACCAGGCCTATGATGGTGGAGGCCTCCTGCGCTTCCTGGACTATCTTCGGTTCAAACCCGGCCTCCCGGCACAGGCGCTGCACCTGGCGCGACAGGCCGGTGCCGGCATGATGCGGATACATGACAAACGATTCCGCCGCCAACTCACTGAACGGTATGCTCTTGCGCTTGGCCAGCCTGTGGTGGACAGGCATGACCAATAACAAGGGGTCGTCGCTGAGTATGTTCAGCGAGATCGACTTGCCAACCTCTACTTCCGTCGGCCGGATAAATCCCAGGTCCAGCTGGCGCTCTTCCAGCGCCTCCAGTTGGCGCATCGTCGGCAATTCGCGCAAGCTGAGTGTCACTTGCGGGAATCGGGTCCTGAACTGGTTGATGACGGCCGGGAAAATCTCGGTAAACGGCGTGGACGGCGTAAACCCTATGCGCAACTCCCCTATCTCGCCGCGACTGGCCCGGCGCGCGCTCTGGCTTGCCTGCTCCGCTAGCACCAATATCTTCCTGGCATCGTCCAGGAAGGATTTGCCGGCCGGCGTCAGCCTGACCCAGCGCTTGCTCCTTTCCAGCAACTGCACCCCCAGCTCTTGTTCCAATGCCTGGATTTGCTGGCTCAGCGGCGGCTGGCCTATATGCAGGCGTTCTGCCGCGCGGGTGAAATGCAATTCCTCGGCGACCGTCACAAAGTAGCGTAAATGGCGCAATTCCATTATCTGTTATCTGTTTAAAGTATTAAAAATGGAATAAATATATATTGGACTGTAGTAAAGTGCAAATCTACACTCGGCTCTGGTTGCAAGAACATGCTCCGCCCCCTGCCCTTCCAACAGCCGAAAATTTCATCGTGAACAATCAAGCGCCCGTCCCATCCGCTGCCCTGCCTACCCGGCCTGCCATTGCGCCGCCGCAGATACAAACCGGCACGGCTGAATTCCTGCGTGTCAAACGGGCCTTGTTTTTCGGCGGCTTTTCCACCTTTGCGCTGTTGTACTGCGTGCAGCCGCTGATGCCGCTGTTCTCGCAGGAATTCCAGCTGACACCATCCCAGAGCAGCTGGTCGCTGTCGATCTCCACCGCGGCGCTGGCGCTCAGCCTGCTGTTCGCCAGCGCGATATCGGATGCTCTCGGGCGCAAGCCGCTGATGTGTTTTGCCTTGTTCTCGTCCGCCGCGATGACGGTCTTGTGCGCTTTTGCGCACAGCTATGCGCAATTGCTGGTCTGCAGGGCCTTGCTCGGTGTGGTGCTGGCGGGACTGCCCGCGGTGGCGATGGCTTACCTGAGTGAGGAGATAGAGCCGAAGTCGCTCGGCTACGCAATGGGCCTGTATATAGGCGGCAGCGCCTTTGGCGGCATGAGCGGCCGCGTTGTCACTTCGTTGCTCAGCGATTACCTGTCCTGGCGGGTGGCGCTACTGATCGTCGGTGTCGCGGGCTTGGCCGCCGCCGCAGAGTTCTTACGCAGCCTGCCAGCGTCGAAGAACTTCAGCAAGCGCCGGCTGAGCTTCACGGCGATGCCAGCGGCCATCCGTAAGCATTTCAAGGATGAGGGCCTGCCTTGGTTTTTCCTGGTGGGTTTTCTATTGATGGGCTGTTTCGTCAGCCTGTATAACTACATCAGCTATCGCCTGCTGGCCCCCGAATTCGGTTTGCGGCAAAGCGAAGTCGGCGCGATTTCCGCCTTGTACCTGATTGGTATCTTCAGCTCGGTCTGGTCCGGCAAGCAGGCCGATAAATTCGGCCGCCGCCGGGTGTTGTGGATGCTGATCGCAACCATGTTGTGCGGTCTGTTGCTGACGCTGGCACACGGCCTGGTAGCCATAGTCGCCGGCATTGCGCTGTTTACTTTCGGTTTTTTTGGCGGGCACTCGATTACCAGCAGCTGGGTAGGCCGCCGCGCCCGGCCGCCGCAGGCCCTGGCTGCGGCCCTGTACCTGTTCTTTTACTATCTGGGCTCCAGCATCATAGGCTCGTGTTCCGGCGCCCTGTGGGGGCGCGAGGGATGGAACGGCGTGGTGGCGGTACTCGCCGCCCTGCTAGGATTAGGCTTGCTTGTTTCACTGCGCCTGTCCAGGCTGCCCTTGCTGCAGACACAAGCGGCATGACGTGAAAACCTCGGTATGCGGGAGCGCAGGCCAACGAAAAGCCCGGGATTTAACTGGATTGCCGCCTACTTGGCAGGGCTTTCCTTGGACAGTTCTTTTTCAAGCTTATCGATCCGCTTTTGCATCGCATTAAGTTTGCCTTGCATGAGACCGACATTGAAAAATGTCACGTTCTCGGCAGGCGCATCCAGCGTATTCCCATAGCCCAGCCACGAGGAGTCATAAACCTTGACGTCTTTAAAGCCCAAATCCTTCAGTATCGTGGCTGTTTCTGAAGCGCGTATGCCGCTCTGGCAATAGACGATGGTTTCCTTGTCCGGATCCAATTTGGCGTACAGGGACTGGAGTTGTTCGCGCGGCTTCAGGTTCATCCCGTCCTTGTTGCTGGCCAATTTTTTCTCCAGCTTGCCCGGTGTCTCCGGGTCTACCCAGTTTTCCATATAGTGCACCGGGATGGCGCCAGGGATATGGCCGCCGCGAATTGCCCGGATATCCTCGCCTCTATATTCCTTGGGGGTCCGGGCATCGACGATTTGCACCTTGGGGTCATGCAGTTTCTTCACCACCGCGGCCGTATCGACGAGTAGCGCGGGATTGACCGTGAGTTTTAATGCAACAGGCGGGGGCCGGTTCGCGGTGCTGCTTAGCGGTTGGCCGGCAGATTTCCAGTCGTCGATGCCGCCGTGATAAATCCGGGCATTTGCAGCGTTCAGGTATTGCAGAGTCACCAGGCCGAAGTAAACGTAGGGACTCGCTTTATCGCCGTAAACGATAATTTCCTTGCTCGGATCTATTCCTGCGGCGCCTAATAGTTTTTCAATTTTTTCCAGTGCGATGTAGTCTTCCGTGTTTTCATCACGTAACACTACGCCGATGTCGTCGATATTGACGGCATCCGGTATATGGCCCAGTTTGTAGTCGGCCGCGCTGCGCGTATCCCAGATGATTGCATGGCGCTGCATGGCTTCGGCAACCTGAGCAGTGTCGGCGATGGCTGAGCGCCCCGCAGCGTTGGCCGCTGGCGCTGCTGTGAGCACGCATAGGCTTAAGACAAGCCCGGTCAGCAATGATGCTGTATGGATAGTAGGCATTGCGGCACCTCTTTGGGAAGGCATGTCCGACTGCCCGCAATGCAGTTTCTCTACATTATTACCATGCCATTGGCAAGCCGATATGCCATTTCATTATTGTACATAATCGTGATTTGTCTAGACAATTCAGGCCAAGGGCAAGCGCATGCCGCTGAGAAATCCAGCAGTTCCGGACCTGGGGTCCGGACGGGATATTGGCCGTTAATCTATCGCCCTATCAACTGCCGGCCACGGTCATGTTTTCTATCAGGATGGAACCGGTTTGCTTGGTGCCGCGTATCAGGGTATCGGCGCCAATGGCAGCGATTTGCTGGAACATGTCCTTCATATTGCCGGCAATCGTGATTTCTTCCACCGGATACTGGATTTCACCCTTTTCCACCCAGAAGCCGGACGCGCCGCGGGAATAGTCGCCGGTCACGTAGTTCACGCCCTGCCCCATCAATTCGGTCACCAGCAAGCCGGTATCGAGTTTTTTCAGCATCGCCTTGAAGTTGTCGCCGGGCTTGGTCAACGATGAAATCATGGACAGGTTGTGCGAGCCGCCGGCGTTGCCCGTGGTTTGCATGCCCAGCTTGCGGGCCGAATAGCAAGACAGGAAATAGCCTTGCAGCACGCCGTTGGCGACCACCTCGCGGCGCTGGGTCTTGACGCCCTCGTCGTCGAAAGGCGAAGAACCGACCGCGCCGATGACGTGCGGGTCTTCGAGCACCTGCAAGTGCGCAGGGAATATCTGGCTGCCCAGGGTATCGAGCAGGAAGGTCGACTTGCGGTACAGCGCGCCGCCCGATACTGCTTGCACGAATGCGCCCAGCAGGCCGGCCGCCAAAGGCGCCTCGAACAGTACGGGACATTTGCGGGTATCCAGCTTGCGCGCGTTCAGCCTGGCCAGGGCCCGCTGCGCCGCATACATGCCTATCGCTTCCGGCTTGGCCAGGTTCTTGGCATTGCGCACCGAGGAATACCAGTCGTCGCGCTGCATGCGCGAACCCTTGCCGGCGATCGGCGCCACCGAGACGGTGTGGCGGGAAAACGGGTAGCCCCCCATGAAGCCGCGTGAATTGGCCGACACGAAGTGCGACTGCTGCACATGGACGCCGGCGCCTTCGCTATTTGTTATGCGTTTGTCTACTGAAAATGCGGCTGCCTCGGTGCGGGTGGCAATTTGTATCGCCTCCTCTGCCGAAATCAGCCATGGGTAGCATAGTTTCAAGTCGCGGGGATGTATTTCCAGCAATTCTGCTTCCGGCAGGCCGGCGCAGTCGTCTTCCGCGGTAAAGCGGGCGATGTTGTAGGCAGCGTCCACCGTCGCTTGCAGCGCCGTTTGCGAAAAATCGGAAGTGCTGGCATTGCCGCGCTTCTGGCCGATATACACGGTCACGCCTATGCCCTTGTCCTTGTTTTGCTCTATGGTCTCGACCTTACCCTTGCGCACGCTGACCGACAGGCCGCCGCCCTCGCTGATTTCCACGGCGGCGTCGGAGGCTCCCTTTTCGCGTGCAAACCGCAGTACATCCTGCGCAATTTGCTGCAATTGATCCTGGGTATGGGTGAAAACTGGTTGGCTCATAGGCTGTGTAATTTGGGGTGTACGGATAAAGAGGGTATCATAGCAGTCGTTTCAATAAGTTTATAGAATAAAGGCGCCAGAAATATGCCAAATCCAAATAGAGGCTCAGTGGGCTTCCAATCCAATGAGTTCGAGCAAGAATACGATCGTCCTTCCAAATCGCAACTAAAACGCGAAATGACAGCGCTGCAAAAGCTGGGCCAGGAACTGGTCGAGCAACCGCGCGACCGGGTCAAGCGGGTACCGATGCCGGAAGATGTGCGCGACGCCATCCTGGAATGCCAGCAAATCAAGGACCATGAGGGCCGTCGCCGCCAGATGCAATATGTAGGCAAGAAGATGCGCACGCTGGACGAAGAGGAGATCGCCGCCATCCAGAAGACCCTGGATAGCTGGAAAGGCTTGTCCAAGTCCGACACCGCGGCCATGCATGCCTTGGAGCGCCGTCGCGAGAAATTGTTGACGGACAGCAATGCCTTGACCGAATTGCTGGAACAAAATCCGGAGCTCGATGTACAGCACCTGCGCACCCTGATCCGCAATGCCCGCAAGGAACAGGCGGAAAACAAACCGCCCAAGGCTTATCGCGAAATCTTCCAGATCCTGAAGCAAATCTCGGCGGCCAAGAAGGCCGGTAATGGCGAGGACGAAGACGACGAGGATGTAGAGCAAGATGACGAGTGAGCTCAATCCCGGGCCTGACACTCTGGTCGAAAGCTTGAAGATAGGCCTGGTGTCGATCTCGGACCGGGCCTCCAGCGGCGTATACCAGGACCAGGGCCTGCCTGCGCTGCAAGAGTGGTTCGGCCAGGCGCTCAGCAGCCCCTGGAGTATGGAAACCCGGCTGATTCCCGACGAACGCGCTGCCATAGAACTGGCCTTGATAGACCTGGTCGATAATTGCCATTGCGACCTGGTCATCACCACCGGCGGCACCGGGCCGTCGCGGCGCGATGTCACGCCGGAGGCGACGCTGGCGGTCGCGACCAAGGAAATGCCGGGTTTTGGCGAACAAATGCGCCAGATCAGCCTGCAATTCGTTCCTACCGCCATTCTCTCCAGGCAGGTCGCCGTGATCCGCGAAACGGCCGAGCACGCGGCATTGATCCTGAACCTGCCCGGCCAGCCCAAATCCATCAAGGAAACCCTGGAAGGCTTGAAGGATGCCGACGGCAAGCAATTGGTGTCAGGCATTTTTGCCGCGGTGCCTTACTGCATAGATCTGATAGGCGGGCCCTATGTGGAAACCCATGAGGCTGTCTGCAAGGTGTTCCGGCCAAAGTCGGCCATCCGTGCCCCAGGCGCCAAGCAATAAACGCCGCGCATTCGTGCTGGCGTTGCTGGCTATGGGCGCCCTGCCCGGATTGCGTGCAGATGGACAAACAAGATTAGTATCCCGATTATCCAAAAAAGCCATGAATAACACTCTCGATACCATAGAACTGGAAAGCAGCCCCAATCCTAGCGTCTCCATCATCTGGATGCATGGCCTCGGTGCGGACGGCAATGATTTTGTGCCCATCGTCAACGAACTGGACTTGCGCGGCTGCCCCGGCATACGCTTCGTGTTCCCGAATGCGCCGACCATGCCGGTCACCATCAACGGCGGCTATGTGATGCGCGCCTGGTATGATATCCTGGGAACCGATATCGCCCGGCGCGAGGACGAGGCCGGCCTGCGCGCTTCACAGGCACACATAGAACAACTGATAGAACGCGAAAAATCCCGCGGCATACAGGCGGGCCGCATCATCCTGGCCGGCTTTTCGCAAGGCTGCGCGATGACTATCCAGACCGGCCTGCGCTATCCGGAAAAACTGGCCGGCCTGCTGTGCCTGTCCGGCTACGTGCCCCTGCGCGACGTGGTCGCCAACGAGCGCCATGCCGCCAACCAGGATACCCCCATCTTCCTGGCGCATGGCCGCGGCGATCCGGTGATCCAGATCCAGCGCGCAGAGCAGTCGCGCGACTTGCTGCAATCGCTGGGCTACCAGGTGGAATGGCATGAATACATGATGCAGCACTCGGTCAGCCAGGAAGAGATCGACGACATCGGCGCCTGGTTGAGGCGCGTGCTGACGGCTTGATGCACCGTAACCTGCGAGGCCATGTCGTCATCAATGATGAATCTGCGTTCCAGCCTTGAGACAGATGGCTATGCAATCGCGAGAAATTTCCTCGATAAAGATGAGCTGAACTCGCTATTGCAATGCTGTGAATCGGTATCGGACCAATATGGCGTGCGGAACTTGCTGAAGCGGCTGCCGCGCATACAAGATATTTTGTTTGCACCAAAATTGCATACTCTACTGGATGCGCTCGAGTGCGCCGATGCGCTTCCGGTCAGAAGCCTGTTCTTCAACAAGAATCATGCAAACAATTGGCTGGTCCCCTGGCACCAGGATTTATCGATAGCCGTAAATCAGAAAACGGATGCTGGCGGCTACGCAAAATGGACTCATAAAGACGATACCCATTATGTAGAACCTCCGGTTGAAATTCTTGAGTCTATACTTACACTAAGGTTTGCCCTGGATAGTGCGGACGAAGATAACGGCGCGCTAAAAATTCTTCCAGGTAGCCATTTGCTAGGAAAACTGAATTCAGAAGGCATTCAAGACCTGAAAGAAAAGCGAATGCCGGTCAGTTGCTCGGTCCAAGCCGGCGATTTGCTATTAATGAGGCCGCTGCTGGTGCACTCGTCAGCCAAGGCTGTTAATCCCTCAAACCGGCGGGTAGTGCATCTGGAGCTTAGTTCAGCATCACTGGCCTCACCCATGATCTGGGCGGAGTGTTAAAGAAGAGGGTTGAAAAATGCGCGTCCTGTATGTCCATGGCATGGGGCGTTCCCCTATCTCCGGCTTCCCCATCCGGCTGCGTCTGCGGCAGCACGGCCACGTATTCGACAGCTTCCACTATTCGGTTGCCCTGGAAAGTTTCGATACGATACGCCAGCGCCTGCTCGGCAAGCTGGTGGAACTGGCGGACGACGGCGACTATGTGGTGCTTGGCCATTCGCTGGGCGGGGTGTTGCTGAGGGCGACCATCGCCAGCCTCCCGGCTGGCACGCGCATGCCGCGCCGCCTCTTCCTGCTGGGCTCGCCGACCAGCCCCTCGCGGCTGGCCAGGAAGCTGCAATATTTCTGGCCCTACCGGCTGTTTACAGGCGACTGCGGCCAGTTGCTGGCGTCGGACGAGCGCATGCTGGCGATTCCCGCAATTTCGGTGCCGACCACGGCGATGATAGGGAGTAAGGGCATCAAGGGCCGGTTCAGCCCCTTCGGCGATGAAGAAAATGACTGCATCGTTGCATTTTCTGAAGCGCAGGTGGATTGGGCCGATGAAGTCGTGCACGTACCTGTCGTGCACGCCTGGCAGCCGTCCAGCTGGCATGTCGCCGATCTACTGCTGGAACGGATAGATGCGATGGCTGCATCCGACTAGGGACTTGCCCTAGCCTTCTGCCTTGAAGGTTTCCAGATCCACCTGCACCGACTCTTCGCCGGCAGTCAGCCAGATCTGCCCATCCTGTATCGTGCACTGCAATTGCATATTGCGTTGCGCCAGCCGCGTCAGCGCCTGGCTGGTGGCGGCCGGCACATTCATTACCTTCAGGTTCTTGGCGCGGTCCAGGCGGCTATTCATCTGCTTCCACCAGATGTCGCTGGTGCTGGAATAGCTATACACCACGACTTTCTCCGACCTGCCGCAGGCTTTCAGCAAACGCCGGTCGTCCGGCTGGCCGGCTTCCACCCACAGCTGTATCGCCTCGGTATAGTCTTTTTGCCACAGGTCAGGCTCTTCAACGTCGGACAGGCCCTTGGCGAAACTCAGGGATTCGCTCGCGTGTATCGCAAACGCCAGCACCCTGACCATCATCCGCTCATCGGTCTCGGACGGGTGGCGGGCAATGGTCAGGCTGTGCTCCGCGTAATAGCCGCGATCCATGTCGGCGATGCTCAGGTCGGCTTTATAAATGATAGATTTTAATGCCATGCTTCTTGTATTGATTTCTTTGATTGGTGGATGACAGTCCAGGTCAGTGCCGGCCTATTTGAATACGACGGTCTTGTGGCCGTTCAGCAGTATCCTGTGTTCGACAAACCATTTCACTGCGCGCGCCAGCACCACGCATTCGACGTCGCGGCCTATGGCGGTCAGGGTATCGGGCTCCATCGCATGGTCGACCCGCTCCACGTCCTGCTCGATGATAGGGCCTTCGTCCAGGTCGCCGGTGACGAAGTGGGCGGTGGCCCCGATCAGCTTCACGCCGCGCTCATGGGCCTGGTAGTAAGGCTTGGCGCCCTTGAAGCTGGGCAGGAAGGAATGGTGGATATTGATCGCCTTGCCAGCCAGCGCATTGCACATTTCCGGCGACAGTATCTGCATGTAACGCGCCAGCACCACCAGTTCGATCTCGTTGTTGGCGGCGATCTCCAGCACCTTCTGCTCCTGTACGCGCTTGGCTTCGGCCGAGGCGCCGGCCGCCAAAGGCAGGTGGTGGAAAGGAATGTTATAACTGGCCGCCAGCTGGTAGAAGTCGGTGTGGTTGGAGACGATGGCCCTGATCTCGACCGGCAGCAAGCCGCTCTTGTAGCGGAACAGCAAATCGTTCAGGCAATGGCCTATCTTGGAGACCATCAGCATCACGCGCGGCTTGTGGTGGGCGTCGTGCAATTGCCACTGCATTTGCAGGTCGGCGCCCAGCTCGGCGAATTCCTTGCGCAAGGCCTCGTCGCCTATCTGGGCGTCTTCGGCAGAAAAATGCACGCGCATGAAAAACAGTTGGGATTGCGCGTCGCCGAACTGGGCGGAGTCTATGATGTTACAGCCGTGATGGGCTAAAAAGCCCGAAACCCTGTGGACGATACCGCGCTGATCGGGGCAAGACAGGGTGAGTATGTATTCTGGATGCATAATGATGTTTTTATATTCAAATCATGATCTGATTCGATACTGAAGCGAATATTATTTTGCGGAATGGGGAAATACTTAACTTGCTATTGTCTCACGCCGGCACGGGATATTCCTAGTGCAAAGCGCATTGTTGCCATGCAAATATCAAGTTTGCAGGTAGTAAGCACGAGAATTAAAAAGCACGACCGTTCTAAATAATGTATAGTTAAACACCTCGTGCCTTTTCCTTGGCAGCAGAGCACCGATAGCAATAGTAAGCATCGACAAAAATCAGCCGCAACCATTAAAACCATCCAGGAGACACTATGACTACCGCCCTCGCCAACAAACAGTTCCGCCTCGCCGCACGCCCTGTCGGTAATCCGAAGCCTAGCGACTGGTCTTTCATCACCGAGCCTGTGCGCGACATCGCCGACGGCGAGATCGTCGTGCAAAGCATCTACCTGTCGCTGGATCCGGCGATGCGCGGCTGGATGAATGAGGGCAAGTCGTATATCCGCCCGGTGGCCATCGACGAAGTGATGCGCGCCGGCGGCATAGGCAAGGTGATCGCATCCAAGTCCCCAAAATTCGCGGTCGGCGATTATGTGTCCGGCGGCACCGGCGTGCAAAGCTACTGGGTAGGAGCTGCCGATGACAAGACTGCCGGCTTTTACAAGGTCGACCCGAAACTGGCGCCTTTGCCTAAATACATGAATGCGCTGGGCATGCCCGGCATGACGGCCTATTTCGGCTTGCTCGACGTCGGCATGCCCAAGGCCGGCGAAACCGTGGTGGTGTCGGGCGCCGCGGGCGCCGTCGGCCAGACGGTAGGCCAGGTCGCCAAGCAAAAAGGCTGCCGCGTGGTCGGGATTGCCGGCGGCAAGGATAAATGCGATTTCGTGGTCAATGAACTCGGCTTCGATGCCTGCATCGATTACAAGGGCGGCTCGGTCAAGGATGGCTTGAAACAGCACTGCCCGAACGGCGTGGACATCTACTTCGACAATGTCGGCGGCGAAATCCTGGATACCGTGCTGACGCGTATCAACCTGAAGGCCCGCATCATCATTTGCGGTGCGATCTCCCAGTACAATAATACGACCCCGGTCAAAGGCCCGGCCAACTACCTGTCGCTGCTGGTGAATCGCGCCCGCATGGAAGGCATCGTGGTGTTTGACTATGCAGCGCGTTATGCCGAAGCGGTGGCGGAGATGGGCAAATGGATGGCGCAAGGAAAATTCCAGACGCGTGAAGATATCGTGCAAGGCATAGAAACCTTCCCCGATGCGCTGATGATGCTGTTTGAAGGAAAAAATTTCGGCAAACTGATCTTGCAGGTCGGCCAGGAATAGGCTTCCAGCTTAAAAAGGGCGCACTGGATATTTTCCAGTGCGCCCTTTTTTATTTCATCGCGCGGGCCGCGTATCTCTGCGCCATCACCGCGCATACCATCAATTGCAACTGATGGAATAACATCAACGGCAGCAACACCATGCCTACCGTATGGCTGGCAAACAGCACTTTCGCCATGGGCACGCCGCTGGCGAGACTCTTCTTGGAGCCGCAAAAAACGGTGGTGATCTCATCTTCCTTGCTGAAGCCCAAGCGGCGGCTGGCATAGGTCGCCAGCGACATGATGATGGCCAGGAGCACGGCGCTGATGCCGATCAGGCTGAGCAGCATATATAAGGGCAGTTGCTTCCATAAGCCCTGCCCCACCGCTTCGCTAAAGGCGACGTAGACCACCAGCAAAATCGAGCTCTGGTCCACCATCTTCAGCACGTCCCTGTGCTTTTCTATCCACGGCGCTATCCAGGGGCGGGCGATTTGTCCCGCCACGAAGGGTACCAGTAATTGATAAACGATCTTCAGGATGGCATCCAGCGAGGAATGGCTGCTGCCATGCGCTACCACGATCATGCCGACCAATAAGGGCGTCAGGAAAATGCCGAGCAGGTTGGACGCCGAGGCGCTGCAGATCGCAGCCGGCACGTTGCCCCTGGCCACTGCGGTAAACGCGATGGAAGACTGCACGGTGGAAGGCAGCACGCACAGGAACAGTATGCCCAGGTAGAGGTCGGGAGTAATCAATAGCAGCAATGCAGGCTTTAGCAGCAATCCCAGCAGGGGAAATACCGCAAAAGTAAACAGCAGCACGGTCAGGTGCAGCCGCCAGTGGGATGCGCCGGCGATTACCGCCTCGCGCGACAATTTGGCGCCGTGCATGAAAAACAGCAGGCCTATCATCAGCGTGGTCAGCCAGTCGAAGGCCACGGCAACTTGGCCGGTGCAGGGAAAAATGCTGGCTGCCGCGATCACAGAAAGCAGCAACAGGGTCAGGTTATCGGGTAAAAAACGGGGGCGTACCATGAGGGCTCAGTGCAAAATAAACGGATCAGGGAACGTGCAGCACAGAGGCGTCATTGACGCATCGTTGATGATATTCCGCTGGCGGCAGGCAGGCCTCATTGTACTGCATCGACGAAAGTTACCCGGCGGTATTTCGAGCGTCTGACATAGCGTGCGGGTAAAAACAGAATTCAGTTTTCGTGCTGGGGCGGCTCGCGGTCTGGGCGGGCTGCCGAACCCGTGACGGTGGACTGCCCAGGCGGACGCCGGCAGTACGGCTGGAGGAAAGATGCTGACAGAGCAGGCGGGGCATGCGGAATCACCCTTCCCATAGCCAGTTTTGCCCTGATTGCCGGGGAAATCATGAAACTTTTTGCAAGTTTATTTGCATTCCAGGCTGACTTAGGCCGGGTTTATCCCCTGATTCCTGCATTTCGTCGCACCGCGGTGGCGCCCATGCAGGGACTTGCCTAAAGTGCTGACATCGACACAACACGATAGTCCGGAGAAGAAAATGAAAACCAGCAACAAACTGCATGCATCGTTCCCAATCACATTGGCGATTGGCGTCTTGTTCATTGCGGGAATACTCGCAGCAGTATTGGTTGATCGTAATTCGGCTCCAACACCTGCTATCATGGTAGATAATACGGTTCACACAGTAATTATCTCAGCAAAACGTTTGTCGGCAGAAGAGAAGCTGACAGCGGCGGCACCAGACGCCGAGCCTAACGTCCAGACTGTAGTTCTTACTGCAAAGCGCTTGTCGACGGCAGAAAAACTGGCAAGTTTGCATGAAGAGCGTCAGCAAAAGCTGCTTGCTACGCATTTACTTTCCCTAGTTTCGACAGGAAGAGTCAAAATAGCAACACAATCTAGCTAAGATTTGCATATTATTACCATAGAGACACTGGAAGACAAAATAATCATGTTTAAAAAATCCGCTTTATTGGGCACAGCCTTGTCCACCCTGATGGTCAGCAGCGCATTTTGCGCCAACTTGCTGGCGCTGACCATGCCGGAAAAAACCACGCAAATGGATAGCCGCAAAGCCCTCAGCTCCGCCTCTGCTTCGGCTGCCAGCATGGTTGCACAGCCGGTATTGCTGGACAGGACCGGCGTCGACCGTGCCTCCATCCATCTGCAAATACTGCAGCAGACGACTACTCACTTTGCTGAAATTTGCCCTGATAAAAAAAACTCCGCTGACCCCGTCAACGGCGGCCGGGTATTGATGAAGCCTGCCAGCCAGTCCTGAACCCGTTTTCCGTGCAGGTGCAGGCAAGGCCAGATTTACAGCGCACTTCTATCGATGCGCTTGCTGAGTATGATGGAGGTCGAGGTTTGGCGTACTCCGTCCAGGGCCCCGATCTGGTCTAACAGGCGGTCCAGCATTTCCGTCGTGGCGCAACGCAGCGTCAGCATATAGTCGATGGCCCCGCTCACCGCGCACAAGGTTTCCACCTCCGGCAGTTGTTGCAAATACTTCATTAAATTCGGCGCATAGCGCGCCTCTACTGATAGGCCTACATAGGCGCGCACCGCAGGCTGGAACATTTCCTGGTTCAGTTTTAAACCATAGCCCGCAATCACCCCCCTCTTTTCCAGCGCATTGATACGGGCAATCACCGTGGTCCTGGCGATCGCCACCTGTTTGGCGATGGTGGTGACCGGCAAGCGCGCATTGTCCATCAGCAGCGCGAGTATTTTGTTATCAATATCGTCCAGGCTAGGCTTCATTTGGTCATTTTGTCTTAAATTGTTGTCGAATTGATGCGAAATGGGTCATCTTGACGATATTTTACACTCTATTATCTGACAAAACTTGCCAATACACTTACTCCAGTTGCAGCAATTAATCACTATATACTGGAGACCTCCATGACTACCAAACTCATCCTGCTCGGCGCCGGCAAAATCGGCGATGCCATCCTGAACCTGCTATCGCACACAGGCGATTACAGCATTACCGTTGCTGATCGCGATCCCCAGCGCCTCAAATACGTGGAGCAAGCGGGCTTCCCTAATGTGCGGATAGTCCAGGCGGATTTGTCCGACAAAAACGCGGTTACCGAGCTGATCCGCGGCCATCAGGTGACCTTGTCGGCCTGTCCCTATTTCCTGACGCCCATCATCGCCGGCGCCGCCAAGGCCGCCAACTCGCACTATTTTGACTTGACCGAAGACGTGGAAAGCACGCGTATCGTCAAGCAGTTGGCGGAAAACGCAGATTGCGCCTTTGTCCCGCAATGCGGCTTGGCGCCAGGCTTTATCTCCATCGTGGCGAACGACGTCGCCAAACGTTTTGACCGCCTGCGCGATGTCAATATGCGCGTCGGCGCCCTGCCCACCTACCCTAGCAATGCCTTGAAATACAACCTGACGTGGAGCACCGACGGTTTGATCAACGAGTACTGCAACCCTTGCGAGGCGATCGTGGACGGCGACTTGCGCGAAACTTCCGCGCTGGAAGAAATCGAGCACTTCTCGCTGGACGGCATCGATTACGAAGCCTTCAATACTTCCGGCGGCCTGGGCACCTTGTGCGAGAGCCTGGCCGGCAAGGTACAAAACCTGAATTACAAGACCGTGCGCTATCCAGGTCACCGCGATATCGTCAAAATGCTGATACGCGACCTGCAACTGGGCCAGCCTGACCGCCGCCACATCCTGAAGGAAGTGATGGAGGCATCGATCCCGATGACCAAGCAGGACGTGGTGCTGGTCTTCGTCAGCGTGGCCGGCACCCGCGAAGGCCGTCTGGAGCAAGAAACCTATGCGAAGAAAATATACAGTCAGGTAGTCAATGGGCAGTTGCTGTCGGCGATCCAATTAACGACTGCGTCCGGAATTTGCACTATGGTAGATCTGGTAGTTCAGGGTAAACTACCGCAACACGGATTGGTGCGCCAGGAACAAGCCAGTTTGCCTGACTTCCTGGCGAACCGCTTCGGACGTTATTACGCTGTTTAATTGTTGGCTATCTCCAGCAATTAATACAGGAATCGAGTTTAAAGTGGCCTATACGGCCATGTTCGGAGACATACATGGAAACAAATCAAGTCACCCTGGCGGCTTTGCTGTCCGAAATGGGGGTACACCTGGCAGATTACGAAGGCAAGGATATTGCCAGCGTGTCGCCGATCAGCGGCCAGGTCCTGGCAACTTTGCGCGCCGACAATGCCGCACAGGTGACGGCGAAAATAGACCGCGCCCATGCAGCCTTCCTGCAATGGCGCAAGGTGCCGGCGCCACGTCGCGGCGAACTGGTGCGCTTGTTCGGTGACGAACTGCGTATTCACAAGGAGGCACTGGGCAAGCTGGTGACGCTGGAAGCCGGCAAGATTTTGCAAGAAGGCCTGGGCGAAGTGCAGGAAATGATAGACATCTGCGATTTCGCCGTAGGCCTGTCGCGCCAACTGTACGGCCTGACCATCGCGTCCGAGCGTCCTGGCCACAGGATGATGGAAGTCTGGCATCCGCTGGGCGTGGTGGGCGTCATCTCCGCATTTAACTTCCCGGTCGCGGTATGGGCCTGGAATGCGGCGCTGGCCTTCGTGTGCGGCAATAGCGTGACCTGGAAACCGTCTGAAAAGACGCCGCTGACAGCAGTGGCCGTGCATGCGCTGTTCCAGAAGGCGGTTGCCCGTTTCGGCAATGACGCACCGGCCGGCCTGGCGGAATTGATCATAGGCGACCGCGAAGCCGGCGCGCAAATGGTCAACGACAAACGGGTTCCCTTGGTCAGCGCCACCGGCAGCACCCGTATGGGCCGCCAGGTGGCAGAGCATTGCGCCACTCGCCTGGCCCGCACCATCCTGGAGTTGGGCGGCAATAATGCCATGATAGTCGCGCCTAGCGCCGACCTGGAAATGGCGGTACGCGCGATCACCTTTTCCGCCGTCGGTACCGCCGGCCAGCGCTGCACTACGCTGCGCCGCCTGTTTGTGCACGATAGCGTGTATGACACCGTGGTCCCGCGCCTGAAGAAGGTGTATGCCGGACTGCCTATCGGCAATCCCTTGCAAAAAAATACGCTGATCGGCCCCTTGATAGATCGCGCGGCGTTCGACGGCATGCAGACAGCGCTGGCGGCGGCGCGTGATGAGCAAGGCCAGGTATTCGGCGGCGAGCGCGTGCAAGTCGACGGCTGCGAGGATGGCTACTATGTGCAGCCGGCGCTGGTTGAGATGCCGGCGCAGACCAAGGTGATGCAGCATGAGACCTTTGCACCTATCCTGTACATCGTCCGCTATACGGACCTGGAACAGGCGATCGCCATGAATAACGGCGTGCCGCAGGGTCTGTCTTCCAGCATCTTCACCACCGATGTACGCGAAGCTGAAAGTTTCATGTCCGATGTCGGCAGCGACTGCGGCATCGCCAACGTCAATATCGGCCCTAGCGGCGCGGAAATCGGCGGCGCTTTCGGCGGTGAAAAAGAAACTGGCGGCGGGCGTGAATCCGGTTCGGATGCGTGGAAGGCATATATGCGCCGCTCCACCAATACCATCAACTACAGCCACTCACTGCCGCTGGCGCAGGGTATCAGCTTCGACATCTGAGCCGGTAGCTAAACAGCTCAAAAAACCGGCGCTGCGCAAGCGGGCCGGTTTTATTTTTTTCAAACAGGTGACATATCGTCATCATGGTGATTTTAAGGATGCCTGTTTTCTCAAGCAAGAAGGTTTAAGGAGACATGCCAGTTCATCCGGCCTCGGCAAAAATGCTGCAGGCGGGCATGATACGGATATGGTTTCCCCATGCTGTCTGTCACTCGGCCCCATTGACCTAGTGTTGGCACGTCAGGCCTGATTCAGTTGCTGGTTCAGTGTTTTTCTGTCACACGCACCTTCCCATATCGCTACCAGCAGACACACTACGACATTGCTGATGGTGCTGGTCAGGGCGCGGGCTTCTGACATGAAGCGGTCTATGCCCAGCAACAGGGTGGCACCTGCCAGCGGCAAATCGGGGATGACGGTCAGCGTTGCTACCAGGGCCACGAAGCCACTGCCGCTGACGCCGGCGGCGCCTTTGGAGGTCAGCAGCATGGTGGCGATCAGGCTCAGGATTTGCCCATTGCTGAGCTGTATATCGCAGGCCTGGGCAATAAACAGTGAAGCCAGAGTCAGGTAAATCGCGGTACCGTCCAGGTTGAAGGAATAGGCCATAGGCAGCACCAGCCCGGCCACATCCTTCTTGCAGCCCAGGGCCTGCAGTTTTTGCATCAGCGGTGGCAGCACCGGTTCGGATGATGAAGTGCCCAGCACCACGAATAGTTCTTCCCGTACGTAACGCAGCAGCTTCCACAGGCTGAAACCATGCAGCCTGGCCAGACCGCCAAGTATGACGACCACAAACACCGCGCAGGCCAGGTAAAAATTCAAAATCAGGTAACCGAATCCGGCGATGGACAGTATGCCATAGCGCCCCACGGTATATGCCATAGAGGCAAAGGCGGCCAGCGGCGCCAGCTTCATGACGTAACCGAAGATGCCGAAACACAGACGGCTTACTTCATCAACGACGGTCAGCATGCGGTCGCCGGCCCGCCTGGTACTTGCCATGGCAAAACCGGTCAGCAGGGCCAGCAACAGTACTGGCAAGACTTCCGGTTCGGCAAAGGCACCGGCATAAGTAGTCGGGATGATGTGCAGGACGAAGCGCGCCAAGCCCTGGTTTTCCATGACGCTGGACAGGGCGGACATGACATTCTGGTCTGCCGCTGCCGGATGAAAATGCCAACCGGCGCCGGGTTGCATAATGGCGGCGGCCAGCCAGCCTAGCAGCAGGGCCAGCAAGGTCAACAGATAAAATATCGCCATCGCCTTAAGCAGGGTCTTGGCAACGCCGCGACGCTCATTCAGGCCGGCAATGCCGCCGGCGATGGTGCAAAACACCAGCGGTGCCAACATCATTTTTACCAGCTTGATGAAGGCGTCACCCAAGGGCTTCATTTCTGTGCCCAGTGCTGGCCAGACGTGGCCAAAGCCTATGCCAAGGATGACGGCGCAGATGACCTGTGCATATAGACGCTGCTTTATAAAGGGGAAAGTAAAGGGGAAGGACAATTTCATCAGGGCAGGGATTTTTTGTCAGTTTTGATGCGCTGGTCCAGCATGTCAAACAGGGTTTGCGCCGCGGGCGACATGATGCGCCCGCGCTTGCAGATCAGGCCCAAGGTCCTGTGTATGGGCGGGCTGACCAAAGGCACCCCGACCAGTGTCGCCTGGGTGTGCAGGGGCAGGGACAGCCTGGGTACGGCGGCCACGCCCATGCCGGCTTCCACCAGCGCCAGGATGCCGGACACGTGATTGACTTCGTAAAAGATGGTCGGGTGTTTTTCCACACCAGCCAGTGCATTGTCGACCAAGCTGCGGTTGCCGCTGGATTTGGAGACGGCAATATAACGTTCGTTGGCGGTTTCCTTCCACGACAGTTTCTTGCGCTTTGCCAGCGGGTGATCAGGACGCATGGCCAGGACATAGCTTTCCTTGTAGATGGGCTTGAAGTCGATTTCCGGATCTTCGGCACCGGCAAAATTGATGCCGAAATCGGCTTCGCCGGCCAGTATCAGGTTCAGCACGTCTTGTGCGCTTTCGTCATGGATGCGTACGCGTATCTTGGGAAAGCGTTCGGTAAAATTTTTCAGTACCGCCGGTAAAAAATAATGCACGGCCGACGGCACGCAAGCCAGGGTGACGATGCCGGTGCGGTGCGCCGCCAGGTCGGACACGCCCAGTATCGCGCCTTCCAGTTCATCCAGCGCGGTACGCACGTTGGCCAGAAACGTCCGGCCTACGTTGGTCAACTGCACGTGCCGGGTCGTGCGTTCAAATAATTTGACGCCCAGCGTGCCTTCCAGTTTTTCTATCCGGCGACTGAGTGCCGGCTGCGATAAGTACAGGTCTTCTGCAGCCTGTTTAAAGCTGTTGCGGTCGGCTACAGCGACAAAGGCCTGAAGTTCCTGTAAGTCGAAATTGATGCGTCCCATGCATTAATCTTGATAAATATTGCAATTCACAAATTATGCCACATGGCGGATGATGCAGTCCAAAGAAAGAACTGGCGCTAGCATTTGCATCGACTGGTTCATTACATAGCATTATTGCAATCAATATGTCTCATCAAGAAGGCAAAAAAAACTTTGGAGACAGTATGTTCAAACGCACTTACCTTGGCACCCTGCTTTGTGTCAGCGGCAGCGCCTTCGCTCAATCCGCCGTTACCCTGTATGGCATCGCCGATCTGGGCGTGCGTTACAGCACGGGCATCAATGCCGGTAATACCCCGGTTCCATCCGGCTCCACCATGGCGCTGAGCAGCGGCATCAATAACACCAGTCGTTGGGGCATCAAAGGGCAAGAGGATCTGGGTGATGGTATGGACGCCGTATTCCAGCTGGAAGGCGGCTTGAATATCGATACTGGTGCATCTGCAAAATCGGACAAGCTGTTTGATCGCCTGGCTTTTGTCGGCATCAAATCCAGCCATGGCAGCCTGACTGCCGGCCGCCAGGCGACTATTCTGTCCGACGCTATTTCGCCGGTAGACCCGCTGGGCATGCGCTATGCCAGTTTCAACCCCAACATCAATATCACGGCACTCAGCAATACGGCCTTTGGTACCCATGCTTTTGGTGTGCAATATGGCACCAGTGGCTATGCCGATAATTATTATCGCCTGGATAATATGCTGAAGTACACCAGTGAGTTTGGCCCGCTGGTGGCGCGTGTTTCTTATTCTTTTGGGGAGGTGGCTGGCAATAGCAGTGCTCTGTCTACCATGGGTGCGGGCCTGGCTTATCAGCAGGACGGCTTGAACATTTCTGGCGCCTATATGAAGTTCAAAAACAGTGCTGACTTGAGCCTGCAAGCCTATACCCTGGGCGCCGCTTACCGCTTGGGTAGTGTGCAATTGAAAGCCAATTTTGGTCATAACCGTGCCGATACCAGCACTACCAAACAGACCAGGCAGCGCATAGCTTCAGCCGGCGCGGCATTTACTTTAAGTCCCGATCTGATCCTGACTGCGGCGTATTACCGCGTCCGCCGTGAAGCCAGCGGCTTTGTCGATGACGGCTTTGATCGCAGCTTTGCATATCTGGAAAAAGCCCTGTCAAAACGCAGCACCGTGTATGTAGAGACCGACTACACCAACTGGAAAGGCAATGCCGCCGGCGTCACTGGCGGCCAGGCCAATAACAGCAACGGCTTGGGGTTGACGCTGGGCTTGATGCACAAGTTTTGACCAAGGAAAGGAATCACCATGTCTAGATTTACATCCCGATCCAGCGCAGGCGCCGCGCTTACCATTGCCATGCTGTGTGCAGGCAGCATGGCTTTGGCGGCTGATATCAAGGTTGTCAGCTCGGGCGGCTTTGCCCAGGCATACAAAAACCTGGCACCTGCGTATGAACAGGCCAGCGGCGACAAGTTGATATCCGGCTGGGGCCCATCCATGGGCACGACGACCAATGCCATTCCCGTGCGCATGGCACGTGGCGAAGAAATTGATGTCGTCATCATGGTTGGCGATTCGCTCGATACGCTAATGAAAGAAGGCAAACTGGTCGCTGGCAGCAAGGTGGTGCTGGCCAATTCGCCGATAGCCTGTGCGGTTAAAAAAGGTAGCGCCAAACCCGACATCAGTACCGTTGACGGTTTGAAGCGTGCCTTTTTGCAGGCTCGCAAAGTAGCGTACTCTGACAGCGCCAGTGGCGAATACATCAAACACCAGTTGATGAAGAAACTCGAAATCGCCGACCAGATGCAAGGCAAGGCAGCACAAATCCCGGCCACGCCAGTAGGGGAAATCATCGCCCATGGCGAAGCCGATTTTGGCTGCCAGCAGCGCAGTGAATTATTGCCGGTACAGGGCATAGAAATCGTTGGCTTGCTGCCACAAGAAGTGCAGCTGACAACCGCCTTCTCTGCCGCCATTGTCGCCGGCAGCAAGGTGCCGGCTCAGGCGCAGGCTTTGTTGAACTTCTTGTCCTCAGAAAAAAATGCCGGCGCGATTGCAGAGACTGGCCTGGAGCCGGTCGCCGGTCGCCGGTAAAAAGTAATTCGCACTGAGTTTAGTGTTATCCCGTTTCATCTCGTTTTATTTTCACAGATCCGGCTGTCATGTAAAAGCAGCAACCCGAGTACAAAGGTCGAATAGTATGTCTAGCGCAAGCACCCTAGCCCCCGGCAGTGTTGATCAGGTAAGCAGCACACCTGCACCACGCCAATCGAAATTCGCTACCGTGATCCGTGTCACGAGCGGCAATTTCATTGAAATGTATGATTTTTTCCTGTTCGGATTTTATGCCACCTATATCTCCAAGGCATTTTTTCCGGCCAGCAGTGAATATGCGGCCCTGATGATGACTTTTGCAACCTTTGGCGCCGGGTTTTTCATGCGACCGCTGGGCGCCATCATTCTAGGTAGCTATATTGACCGCATCGGTCGCCGCAAGGGCTTGGTGCTGACGCTGGGTATCATGGCATCTGGTACTGCCATGATTGCCTTCATTCCCGGTTATGCCACCATAGGCTTACTGGCACCTTTCCTGGTATTGATCGGTCGCCTGTTGCAGGGCTTTTCTGCCGGGGTGGAACTGGGTGGGGTCTCGGTGTATCTGTCCGAAATGGCGACGCCGGGTCACAAGGGTTTTTATGTAAGCTGGCAGTCGGCCAGTCAGCAAGTGGCTATCATCTTTTCGGCGGGCCTGGGTTATTTTCTGAATGAAACCCTGAGCAAGGAATTCATCGCTGACTGGGGCTGGCGCATTCCTTTCTTTATCGGTTGCTCCATCATCCCTGTGGTATTTTACATCCGTCGTTCGCTGCAAGAGACGGAAGAATACTTGGCGCAAAAAACGCATCCCAGCTTCAGGGAAATGCTGAAAACCATTTCCCTCAACTGGCCGCTGGTCATCACCGGCACCATGTTGATCGTGATGACTACGGTATCTTTCTACCTGATCACCGTGTACACACCCACCTTTGGCAAGACCGTGTTGAAACTGTCGACGGTGGAGAGTCTGCTGGTGACCCTGTGCGTTGGTGTATCGAACTTCATCTGGCTGCCTGTCATGGGCGCATTGTCTGACCGCATAGGCAGATGGCCCATCATGGCGGTGTTTTCGGGCTTGACTGCGGTGACGGCCTATCCTTTGCTGTCATGGCTGATCGCCAATCCCAGCTTTGAGCATATGCTGATAGTGGAACTGTGGCTGTCTTTCCTGTACGGCAGCTATAACGGTGCGACTATCGTTGCGCTGACAGAAATTATCCCTGTGCGTATTCGTACTACCGGCTTTTCTCTGGCCTATAGTCTGGCAACCGCCTTGTTTGGCGGACTGACACCGCTGGTTTCCACCTGGCTGATAGAAACCACGGGTGACAAGGCTTCGCCCGGTTACTGGATGGCGATGGCTGGCAGCTTTGGTTTGCTGGCGACTTTCCTGATTTACCGTGGCGTGGTCAAGGAGCGCTGACCGGGTCTAATCAATCTTAAAGGCGACTGCTGTCGCATACGGCATGGCAGATGGTGCAGCAATGAAGAGACCCTCTGCCTGCTGTTTTCGCTGCGGCACGGTACCCTGCTGACCTGACGGCTGACCGCTTTGATCGGCTTAGCCAGCAGGTTTGCCGAAAATTCACTCTTCCGCCAATCCGGGATTCCTAAACCAGGTCATTCAGCAGCCACATCATGCGCCGTGGCATGGTAAGCTGCCACCATTGCATCGCCCGGAACTATGGTACCAGCCATGATGATGCCCTTCCCCGCCCCACTCCCCGGGTGTTCAATTGTTGCCGGACTGGCGCAAACCGCCGCTGCCGACAGCTTTGAAAAATTGTTGCGGAAGCACTTGTCAGCGGCCAGCAAAAGCCCGAACATAGCCGGGCCCGCATCCCGGCATTGAATAAGTCCTAGTCCTGAAAGCCTGGTAGCCATGCCTCACATCGCAAGAGAAAATGTCCTTAAGCTGGAAGACTTGCCGAATATAGGCAAGGCATCTGCGGCTGACCTCCGCCTGCTCGGCATCCTGCAGCCCCAGCAGTTGGTGGGCAAGGACCCCATGCAGCTATATCAAGCCTTGTGCGAGCTGATCCAGGCCAGGCATGATCCCTGCGTCATTGATACCTTCATGTCTGCAGTTCGTTTCATGGAAGGCGCCTCTGCCTTGCCGTGGTGGGCATATACTGCCGAGCGCAAGGCGCTGCTGGCACAACTCAACCCAAAGAAATAATTCATTTCGCATCATGTTAAAAATATACGGCGACATCTACTCGGGCAATTGCTACAAGATCAAATTGCTGGCGACTCAATTGGCCATTCCGCACGCTTGGATTCCGATCGACATCCTGCGCCGGGAAACCCATACGGAAGCTTTTCTGAAAAAGAACCCGAACGGGCGCATACCCTTGCTGGAGCTGGACGATGGCGCTTGCCTGCCTGAGTCGAACGCGATCATGCATTACCTGGCTGAGGGCAGCGCCCTGCTGCCGCAGGATAAGCTGCAGCACGCACAGGTCTTGCAATGGCTGTTTTTTGAACAATACAGCCACGAACCGAATATCGCGACCGCGCGTTATATCGTCCGTTACCTGGGCCGGCCGGCGGACAAGGAAGAGCAGCTGCAACAAAAAATGGCGCCCGGGTATCGCGCGCTGGACGTGATGGAAAGACACCTGGCCAAGCACTCCTATTTCGTGGCGGATGAATATACGATTGCGGATATCGGCTTGTATGCTTACACCCATGTGGCGCATGAGGGCGGCTTCGATCTGGCGTCCTACCCGGCCATCCGCGCCTGGCTGGACAGGGTGCGGCAGCAGCAGGCTTATTTGTCGATGGACGATGCGAAGGCGAAGGAATGAAGCAGGACAACTCGCCGCCGTCACTGCATGGCGTGACGCTGGAGGCAATACTCACGGAGTTGGTTGCCGTCTATGGCTGGGTAGAAATGGCCAAGAGGGTCAATATCAGGTGCTTCACGCATGATCCCAGCGTTAAATCCAGTTTGAAGTTCCTCAGGAAGACGCCTTGGGCCCGCGAGAAAGTGGAAGAAATGTATTTGCAATCCCGGCGCCCGGGCCAGGGTTGATTTCTGCCGTGACCATCAAAAATGGCTGCCCAACGATGTTTCCCCGCCCGAGGTGAGCCGGATCGGCCTGCTTCCTTAGCCAGCAGGGGTAGGCTCTATTACTTCAGCCACTTGTTGAACACCTGCTGGTAGCTGCCGGTTTCTTTTTGCATGTGCAGCCAGGCATCCACCCAGGCCTTGAAAGCGGGGTCGGCGCGCGGCAGCATGTAGGCCTTCTCCGCGAATTGCAGGGGCTTGTCGGGGTTGACTGCGCATAGTTCAGGGTGCTGCTTGCTCTGCCATAGCGTTTCACTGCTGTCGGTCACCATGATGTCGGCCTTGCCCTGCACTATCTGCTCAAAAATCGTCACGTTGTCATTGTGCACAATCAATTTTGCCTGCTTGAAATTGGCCCGCGCAAAACGCTCGTTGGTGCCGCCGGGATTAACGATGGCGCGGGTAGTCGGCTGGTCTATCGCCGCCAGGCTCTGGAATTTGGACGCATCACTACACCGTGCAATGGCTGATTTGCCGTCCAGCATATGCGACTCTGCAAAGCCGGCTGTCTTCAGGCGGTCCAGCGTAATGGATACGCCGCCCATGGCGATATCGCATTTTTCAAGAAAATCGCTCATCAGCCTGGGCCAGGTGGTTTTGATGAACTGCGCTTCCACGCCTAGCGCCTTGGCCAGCGACAAGCCCAAATCGACGTCCATGCCTTCAAAATTCCCGTCGGCGCGCTGGTAGGTGAACGGTTTATAGTCGCCGGTCATGCAGATGCGCAATTTGCCGGACTTTAATACCTCATCCAGCCGCGATGTCTGTGCATGGGCGGCAAAGGCTGATGTTGTCAAAAAAATAATTATAAGGTGTGCTAGGAGTTTTTTCATATTGATTATCTGTATGTCCGCAGCCATATATTGCATAACAAAGACAGCTTTACCATAGGAGCTCTAGGGCTATTCCTGACAGAATCAGTCAAGTTTGTTATACTTGATCAAATTGCTCAACATCTCAGGGCAAAAGTAACTAATTTATCAAAAGTAAGAATTCATTAATAGCAAAATTGCAAAGCTTGGAGTAATAACTCATGCGCCTTACCACCAAAGGCCGGTTTGCAGTAACGGCAATGATAGACCTGGCATTACGCCAGGACAAGGGGCCAGTGACGCTTGCGGGCATTAGCCAGCGGCAGGATATCTCCTTGTCCTATCTGGAACAGTTGTTTGGCAAGTTGCGCAGGCATGAAATTGTTGAGTCGGTACGCGGCCCGGGTGGCGGTTATAGCCTGGCGCGCAAGGCGCAACAGGTAACGGTTGCGGATATCATTATTGCAGTGGACGAGCCATTGGATGCCACCCAGTGTGGCGGCAAGGAAAACTGCCATGGCGCCGACCAGGCCACCGGCGCTCGTTGCATGACCCATGAACTATGGGCGACGCTGAATGCGAAAATGGTCGATTACCTGGACTCGGTGTCCTTGCAGGACCTGGTCAACCAGCAAAGACAAAAGAATGCTGAAAAAAACGTGGTCGTGATCCATCATAACCACCTAACGACTTAAAATACTGCCTTAAAGTACCTCATATTATTTTACTGGAGCAATACATGAACGCCCCTCTGGAAAAAAGCTTGATTGATGCCATCAAGGCTCCGCACTTTCCAATCTATATGGATTATTCGGCGACGACGCCGGTTGATCCCCGCGTTGCAGACAAGATGATCCCCTATCTGCGGGCGCAATTCGGCAATCCAGCCTCGCGCAGCCATATGTACGGCTGGGATGCGGAAGCTGCCGTTGAAGAGGCGCGCGGCCATGTGGCTGCCTTGGTGAATGCCGACCCGCGCGAGATCATCTGGACTTCGGGCGCGACTGAGGGTAATAACCTGGCGATCAAGGGTGCGGCTCAGTTTTACAAAACCAAGGGCAAGCACATCATCACGGTAAAGACCGAGCACAAGGCTGTGCTGGACACCGTGCGCGAACTGGAGCGCCAGGGTTTTGAGGCAACATATCTGCAACCGCAAGACAATGGACTGATCACGGTGGAGCAATTGAAGGCGGCGATACGCCCCGACACCATCCTGGTTTCCGTAATGCTGGTGAATAACGAAATCGGCGTAATCCAGCCTATCGACCAGATCGGCGAATTGTGCCGCGAAAAAGGCATCATTTTCCATTGCGACGCCGCACAGGCGACCGGCAAGATGGTGATAGACCTGCAAAAAACCAAGGTCGACCTGATGACCTTCACCGCCCACAAGACCTATGGCCCGAAAGGCGTCGGCGCCCTGTATATCTGCCGCAAGCCGCGCGTGCGCATAGAAGCGCAAATGCACGGCGGTGGCCATGAGCGCGGCCTGCGCTCCGGCACCCTGCCCACCCACCAGATTGTCGGCATGGGCGAAGCCTTCCGTATCGCCAAGGAAGAAATGGACAGCGAGATCGCCCATGTGAAGGCGATGCGCGACCGTCTGGCCAAGGGCCTGCAGGAAATCGAAGAAACCTATGTCAACGGCGACATGGAGCACCGTGTGCCGCATAACCTGAACGTCAGTTTCAATTACGTCGAGGGCGAATCGCTGATCATGGCGATCAAGGAGATCGCGGTCTCCTCCGGTTCTGCCTGCACGTCGGCCAGCCTGGAGCCGTCGTATGTACTGCGCGCACTGGGTCGTAGCGATGAGTTGGCGCATAGCTCGATACGCTTCACGATAGGCCGTTTTACGACCGAGGAAGATATAGATTTCGCCATTAATTTACTTAAAGCCAAAGTCACCAAGCTGCGCGAATTGTCGCCGTTATGGGATATGTACAAGGACGGTATCGACATCAGCTCGATACAATGGGCCGCGCACTAATCCGGACCTGGTTTTAATCCTACTCAATTCAATTAGGCAAGGAGCATCAAAATGTCTTACTCAGCAAAAGTGTTGGACCACTATGAAAATCCACGCAATGTCGGCGCTTTCGACAAGGGTGACGACACGATAGGCACCGGCATGGTCGGCGCGCCGGCGTGCGGCGACGTCATGAAATTACAGATCAAGGTCGGTGCAGATGGCTTGATCGAGGATGCAAAATTCAAGACCTATGGCTGCGGTTCCGCGATTGCCTCTTCTTCGCTGGTGACAGAATGGGTCAAGGGCAAGACGCTGGACCAGGCGTTGTCCATCAAGAATACGCAGATCGCGGAAGAACTGGCTTTGCCGCCGGTGAAAATCCACTGCTCCATCCTGGCGGAAGATGCAATCAAAGCGGCGGTCCTGGATTACAAGACCAAGCATGGCGTTGGCGTTGATCAGGCTGCCTGATTTTGATTTCACTTATTTAGGCTTCTGCACATGGCAATTACATTGACAGAAAAAGCCGCGAAGCATGTTACGCGGTATATGGAGCGTCGGGGCAAAGGCATAGGCCTGCGCTTTGGCGTGCGCACCACCGGCTGCTCCGGGATGGCGTACAAGCTGGAATACGTGGATGAAATGACCGGCGACGACAGCGTGTTTGAATCCCACGGCGTCAAGGTATTCGTCGATCCTAAAAGCCTGCCCTATATCGACGGCACCGAGCTGGATTTTGCCCGCGAAGGCTTGAACGAAGGCTTCAAGTTTTACAACCCCAACGTCAA
Source organism: Pseudomonadota bacterium (assembly GCA_040390485.1). GTDB lineage: Bacteria > Pseudomonadota > Gammaproteobacteria > Burkholderiales > Burkholderiaceae_D > Undibacterium. The sequence goes on along the minus strand of JAZJYH010000018.1, from coordinate 24,692 downwards.
GGACGAGTGCGGTTGCGGCGAAAGCTTCAGGATTTAAGGCGTTCAAAAGGAACGCGAGCGGCAAAACTTCGGCGCCTGTCCGGGGTTTTGCGCCAGATTGCCTGGACTACTCCACGCCACCATTCATTACTGCCCGATGCAAAACCACTTCGACCTGTTTCACCTGCCCCAGCGTTATACGCTGGACCTTGCCCAGCTGGATGCCGCCTACAGGGAGGTCCAGGGGACCGTGCACCCGGATAAGTTCGTCCAGGCCGGCGATGCGGAAAAACGCGTCGCGATGCAATGGGCCACCCGCGCCAATGAGGCTTACCAGACGCTGAAAAAGCCCCTGAAGCGCGCCACCTATCTGTGCGAGTTGAATGGCGTGGACCTGCAGTCGGAATCGAATACCTCCATGCCCGCCGCCTTCCTGATGCAGCAGATGGAGTGGCGCGAAGCATTTGACGAGGCCAGGCAGGCCGATGATGCAGCTGCGCTGGAGGCGCTGGAAGCACAGGTGCGCGCGGCTTTAAAGACCCAGCTCGCGGCAGCAGGCCAGGCCCTGGATGGCGGGGATTTTGTCCACGCGGCACAAATCATTCGCACTTGCATGTTCCTGGAAAAATTCATCGCCGATATTGCCGTGCACGCCGATTAAGCACTGATGCGGCAAGAATGAAAAAGCCGCCGGCTTTATACTATAGACATCGTTTGCGATATTCATAAAAGACACCATGGCACTCCTCCAGATTTCAGAACCCGGCATGTCCACGGCACCGCACCAGCACAGGTTGGCGGTAGGCATAGACCTGGGCACCACCAATTCGCTGGTGGCCACCGTTCGCAATAGCATTCCCGAAGTCTTGAACGACGAGGAAGGCCGCCCCCTGCTGCCTTCCGTGGTGCGCTACCTGGCTAACGGCCATGCCCATATAGGCTACAAGGCGCAGGCGGCGCAGACTACCGACCCCAAGAATACCGTCGTTTCGGCCAAACGCTTCATGGGGCGCGGCTTGAAGGATATTGCCTACGCAGAAAACCTGCCCTACGATTTTCACGATGCGCCGGGCATGGTGCAATTGAAGACCATTGCCGGCCTGAAGAGCCCGGTAGAAATTTCGGCGCAGATATTGGCGACCCTGCGCCAGCAGGCGGAAGACGCCCTGGGCGACGACCTGGTCGGCGCCGTGATCACGGTGCCGGCCTATTTTGACGATGCGCAAAGGCAGGCGACCAAGGATGCGGCCAAACTGGCCGGCCTGAACGTGCTGCGCCTGTTGAATGAACCCACCGCGGCGGCCATCGCCTATGGCCTGGACAATGCGTCCGAAGGCATCTATGCGGTATACGATCTCGGCGGCGGCACTTTCGATATTTCCATCCTGAGAATGAGCAAGGGCGTGTTTGAGGTCCAGGCCACCGGCGGCGATTCCGCACTGGGCGGCGACGATTTTGATCATCGCTTGTTTTGCTGGGTGCTGCAGCAGGCGCAATTGCCGCCGCTGTCGGACGAGGATACCAGCCTGCTGATGGTCAAGGCGCGCGAGACCAAGGAAATCCTGTCGAGCAAGGCTTCCACCTATTTCGACGCCATCCTGAGCACAGGCGAAGAGGTTCACCTGGCGATAGATGCGGCAACATTCACCGAAATTACGCAACACCTGGTCGCCAAGACCATCGCCCCAGCCAAAAAGGCCTTGCGCGACGCCGGCTTGAGCGTGGACGACGTGGACGGCGTAGTGCTGGTCGGCGGCGCGACCCGCATGCCGCACGTACGCAAGGCGGTGGCCGATTTTTTCCAGACTACCCCGCTGGCCAATATCGATCCCGACAAAGTGGTGGCGCTCGGCGCTGCGATACAAGCCAATTTGCTGGCGGGTAACCGTGCGCCGGGCGATGACTGGTTATTGCTGGATGTGATTCCCTTGTCGCTCGGAGTGGAAACCATGGGCGGCCTGGCGGAAAAAGTCATCCCGCGCAATTCGACCATCCCTTGCGCGCGCGCGCAGGAATTCACCACCTTCAAGGATGGCCAGACCGCGCTGGCTATTCATATAGTACAAGGCGAGCGCGAACTGGTCAGCGATTGCCGTTCATTGGCCAAATTTGAATTGCGCGGCATCCCGCCGATGGCGGCAGGCGCCGCGCGCATACGGATTACCTACCAGGTCGATGCCGATGGCCTGCTGTCGGTGTCAGCCAGGGAATTGCGCTCTGGCGTCGAGGCCTCGATTGCCGTCAAGCCTTCGTACGGCCTGGGTGACGATGAGGTGGCGCGCATGCTGCAGGATTCGTTTAGTTTCGCCGAAGGCGACATGCAGCAACGTGCGCTGAAGGAGGAGCAAGTCGAGGCTGAGCGCATCCTGCTGGCGACCCAATCCGCCCTGGATGCCGACAGCCAACTGCTGTCCGAGTCCGAGCGCAATGCCATCCAGGAATTGATGCAGCAAGTGCAGACGCAAAAAAGCGGAGCCGATCACCAGGTGCTAAAGCTGGCGATAGAGGCTTTGGCCAATGGCACGGAAGAATTTGCCGCGCGCCGCATGGATCAAAGCGTGCGCACTGCGCTGGCTGGTAAAAAACTGGACGACATCGTCTGAAACGGTAAATCGTCCTGCAATTTGAATCGAGAACAAAGATGCCCCAAATTATTGTACTGCCCCACCCCGTACTGTGTCCTGAAGGCACGGTGATTGATGCGCCCAAGGGCAAATCCCTGTGCGAAGCATTGATAGAGAGCGATGTGGAAATTGAGCATGCCTGTGAAATGTCCTGCGCCTGCACCACTTGCCACGTCGTGGTCAGGGAAGGGTTCAAATCCCTGAATGAGTCCAGTGACGACGAGGAAGATCTACTGGATGCGGCCTGGGGCCTGGAGGCGACCTCGCGCTTGTCTTGCCAGGTAGTGCTGGGCGATGAAGACATCACGATAGAAATACCCAAGTACACTATCAATCACGCACGCGAAAATCATTAAACTGATCAAAAGAGATTGAAAGGATGACATCATGAAATGGACCGACACCCTGCAGATTGCCGAAGCGCTGTATGACAAGTTTCCCGATATCGATCCATTGACCATACGCTTCACCGACCTGCACCAATGGGTATGCGAGCTGGAAGGTTTCAATGATGATCCGCAGCGCTCAGGTGAAAAAATCCTGGAAGCGATACAGATGGCCTGGATAGACGAAGCAAAATAAGCCATCAATAATAAACAAGAAAACCCGTCTCTTTTGAGGCGGGTTTTTCGTTTTAGGTCAAGCACAACTTGCCGAAACGCAAAAAATCTTCTACTATTGGCAAGCTTGCCCGTGGTGCAGAGAAGATAATATTAATAAGCTGGCCTATCAAATGATATAGCACGGAGTGCATATTGCGGCAGGCCTTGCGGATCGCATGCGGCATTCTTTCGAAATGGTTTTCAGTGCCAGGAACTCATCTCAACAAGATAAGTGGAGCGTGTTCTGAATGGACTGGCCTTCTAAATTCGCTCATCAGAAAGTGATGCACAAGGATCTTGCAATGCAGTTTCGAAATATCTTATCTGCGATCCGCAGTCGAATCACCCTCAGGTCGGCGATTATTTCGGCGGTTTGTGTAGGCTTGATTTTCCCCTCTGCAATCCTGATCCCCTTCCACCTTCGCACCATAGAAGACGCAGCCCGCTTGCGCATGGCCGAGGACCACAAGCGCCTGGCCGATATTCTCGCCGTCATCTTGAGCGAGCCGCTGTGGCAAATCACGCCTGAAATCGCCAATGTCTCGAGCGAAGTCGTGTATTCGGACGAGCGGGTGGCAAAAATCGAGGTGATCACGCTGCCTGACCACAAGAATTTTATTTCCAATGAAAAGCGCATGGCCACCCAGACCGGGCCGTTCAAGACGCTGTCGCATGAAATCAAGCATGGCGAGCAAGTCATCGGCGAAGTCAAGCTGACCATGGCGGAAGATTTGCTGCTGGAAAGCTTGCGCTCCGACCGCAATCGCTACGCGATTACCGCGGCATTGTCGCTGATCATGGCGATCGTCTTTATCCTGCTGGTTTTGCAATGGCGACTAGTCCAGCCCATCCGGGTGCTGATGAGCGAATCGGACCGGCTGGCCAATGGCGAACTAAGCGAGCCGATAGCCCTGAATCGCGAGGATGAACTGGGGCACCTGGCGCTCAGCCTGGAAGCGACCAGGCAAGCCTTGCAGCGCTCATTCTCCGATCTGGAAGTAAAGAACCAGCAACTGCTGGAATATTCCGGGACCCTGGAATCCAAGGTCAGGCAGCGCACCCAGGAACTGGAGAATGCCAACCTGAACCTGGAGTCCGCGCTGGCCAATGTGAATAGCGCGCAAAATGAATTGGCCAGGGTGGAGCGCATGGCTGCGCTGGGTTCCATGGTGGCCGGCGTGGCCCATGAATTGAATACCCCGCTGGGCAATTGCCTGCTGGTCGCCAGCACACTGGAAGAAGAAACCAAGAACCTGTTGTCGCTGCTGGAACAGGGCGCGATGCGCCGTTCAGATTTGAGCCGCTATGCGGCCACGGCGGCCGAATCGACCAAGCTACTGCTGCGCGGATTGCAGCAGTCTGCGCGCCTGGTGGGCGATTTCAAGCAAGTCGCGGTGGACCAATCCAGCGCGCAACGCCGGCAATTCACCTTGCTGGTCATGCTGCAGGAATTGGCCGCCCTGCTCCACTCCAGCTTGCGTAAAACCCCATTTACGCTGGAACTGGATATTCCCGCCAACATAGAGCTCGATAGCTATCCCGGCCCCTTGGGGCAGGTGTTCACCAACCTGGTCAATAATGCGGTGGCGCATGGCCTGGATGGACGCAGCGAAGGCCATATGCGTTGCTTTGCCCAGCAGCAGGGAGACCATGTGCTGATCGTGTTTGAAGACAACGGCAAGGGCATCCCGCCGGAGATCATCAACAGGATTTTCGAGCCCTTCTTTACCACCAAGTTTGGCCAGGGCGGCAGCGGCCTGGGCCTGAGCATCACGTTTAATATCATTAGCAACGTGCTGGGCGGCGAGATACGCGTCTCCAGCGTCATCGGCCAGGGATCGCGCTTCGAGATCAGCATCCCGTTGACGGCCCCCGGCAGCCAGGAATCCGGGAATCCGCTGCTCAGTCATTAAGTCCACGACAATGTGCGAGACCGGACTCCGGCCTTGCGTGTCAAAATTGAGACAGGTCGCACACGGGTTTTTTTTCGACCCCTCAAGCGTACAGGGGCGATAGGCTGATTGCCGACATTCCCCTCTTCAATATTGCATCACCGACACCCTCCGCACCCCCTGTCTGGGGTACAATCGCGGTAAACCAATTTCATTTTCGTCATGCAACAATACCTCGATTTCATGCGTCATGTTCAACAGCATGGCAGCAAAAAAACCGACCGCACCGGCACCGGCACGGTCTCTGTATTCGGTTACCAGATGCGCTTTGATCTGGGCCAGGGTTTTCCTGTCCTGACCACCAAGAAGCTGCACCTGAAATCGATTATCCATGAGCTGATCTGGTTCCTGGCCGGCTCCACCAATATCAAGTATCTAAAAGATAATGGTGTTTCCATCTGGGATGAATGGGCGGATGAAAACGGCAACCTGGGCCCGGTGTACGGCTCGCAATGGCGTAGCTGGCCCGCTCCGAACGGCCAGCATATCGACCAGATCAGCCAGGTCATTGAGCAGATCAAGAGCAATCCCGATTCGCGTCGATTGATCGTTTCGGCGTGGAATGTGGCAGATATCCCGCAAATGAAGCTGCCGCCCTGCCACGCGCTATTCCAGTTTTATGTCGCAGATGGCAAATTGTCATGCCAGTTATATCAGAGAAGCGCCGATATTTTCCTTGGGGTACCGTTCAACATTGCTTCCTATGCCTTGCTGACCCATATGGTGGCCCAGCAAACCGGTCTCGATGTCGGTGATTTTATCTGGACGGGCGGTGATTGCCATCTATACTCCAATCATATGGAGCAAGTTCAGGAGCAACTGTCACGCAGCACGTTCGCGCTGCCCAAGTTGCTCATCAAGCGCAAGCCGGATTCGATTTTCGATTACAAATTTGAAGACTTTGAAATCACGGATTATCAATTTCACCCGCATATCAAGGCCCCGGTTGCCGTTTAAGCGGCCTATGGCTGTATTTGTGTAATTGCCTGTCGTAATACTGTAAAGCTGAGTAAACCTGATGGCTTTTAGCATCATCAGGCCCTGGCATTACCCCATCCGTCATTACTATGTCATCACTTATTATTATTGTCGCAACTGACAGCAATATGGGAATCGGTATCAATAATACCCTCCCATGGAAACTGCCTGAAGATATGGCGCACTTCAAACGCACCACGTCCGGCCATGCCGTCATTATGGGCAGGAAAACCTTTGACTCTATCGGCAAGGCATTGCCCAACAGGCGCAATATCGTCATCTCCCGCAACCCGGAGTGGCGGCACGAAGGCGTGGAATGCGCACACACCCTGGAACAAGCACTAGGACTGGTGGCAGGAAGCGACGCCTTTGTGATTGGCGGCACGCAGATTTACCAACAGGCCTTGCCGTTTGCCGACAAGCTGATCGTGACCGAAATTCACCGGCGATTCGACTGCGATGCCTTCTTTCCGGAGATCTCGAAAGATGCCTGGACCGAGACCGGCAGGGAAGCACACCGCTCCGAGCAAAACGATTTTACTTACGCATTTGTCACTTATAACAAGAAATAGAGGAATATATGTCAGGATCAGGTTTCCATGTACACGGCCCACACGACCATGAACTGGAGCACGCAGCCCACGGCAGCGATGACTTTGCCAGCCGGATTGCGGTAATGACGGCGATTATGGCGACGGTAGGCGCATTGTTCGGCTATCAGGGCGGGGCAACGCAAAACGACGCCGCCATGTTTAAAAATGATTCCGCCATCAGAAAGACCGAAGCATCCAATCAGTGGAATTACTACCAGGCGAAATCCAACAAGCAAAACCTGGCCGAACTGGCGATTTCCTTGCCGGGCGTCGATGCGGACCGATATAAAACTGAAGTTCAGCGATATAAAGCCGAAAAAGAAGAAATCAAGAAAAAAGCTGAATCGCTGGAAGCCGAGTCGGCCGAATTTGAGCATAAATCGGAAGCTGCCCTGCACCAGCACCATCGCTGGGCGCAGGCAATGACGGCGGTGCAAATCGCGATTTCATTGGCAGCGATTACCTTGCTGACAAAAAAGAAGTGGCTGCAATATGGTTCATATGGTGTAGCGGGCTTTGGAGTAATCCTGGCCGCCCTGGCATGGCTGCATATTTGATAAGCTTAACTAGAGGCATAATAAAATGAAAAAAATACTCTGCTCCGCGCTGCTATGCAGCGCTTTTTCAGCTTATGCGCAAACCTCGGAATTCGCCCAGTTGACCCCGTCGCGCTATATGTCCAAGGATGCGAATTTTTCCTTGGGAACCGCTGCGCTGTATCTGCCGCGTTATACCGGCTCGGATGAGCACAGGATGGCGGCTTATCCATTATTTGACGCCCAATGGAAGAATGGCGCGTTTTTTAGCGCCGTTTCCGGCCTGGGATACAACTTCTCCAAAGAGCCGACTGTTCAGTATGGTTTGCGCATGACTGCCGAACCGGCCCGTGAGGAGTCTCGTTCCAGCAAGTTGCGCGGCCTGGGCGATGTGGACACCATGCTGGAACCCGGGGTTTTTTTCAATTACGTGCCGACGCCTAACTATGCGCTGGTGTCGTCGATACGCTACGGCTCTGGTGTAGACCATAATGGACTGCAGGTCACCGTCGGCGGCCGCCTCAGCGCATCGCTGGGTCAGCAGCATAGGCTGTCTGCCAGCCTGGGCGCCAACTGGGCCAATACCAATTACCAGCAATCGTATTTTGGCGTGAATGCCGCCCAGTCAGCCGCCAGCGGCTACTCGCAATTTACGCCGTCTGCCGGCGTGACCGATATCAGGATGGGCGCTACCTGGAACTGGAATATCGCCGCCAACTGGTCGCTGACCACGGGCGCCTCGGTCAAGCATTTGATGGGCGACTCGGCCAAGAGCCCTTTTGTGACCCAGAGAAACCCGGTCACGGTATTTTCCGCCGCGACTTACAATTTCTAGCGCCTCAGGGCGGGCCCTCCCCGCCCTGAGCCTGCGCGCGTAGCGTAGCCATCCTTGTTGTCAATTGCACAGTAAAACCGGTCGCAATATGACGAATACGTGAAATTTTCGCTTAACAGCCGGATTTGGGATTTTTTTTCACATCTGAGCCCCCATATCTGAGAAAATTCGGTCTTTGAATTTTTCGGCGCGCAAGCGGTTGCTATAACCCGGCCTTCCCCGGTTAACTTGCCCAGGCGTCTCCCTTACCTGTTCCCTGGAGACCTCCATGAAATTCCGCTTCCCTATCGTCATTATTGACGAAGACTTCCGCTCTGAAAACACCTCCGGCCTCGGTATCCGCGCGCTTGCCGACGCAATGGAAAAAGAAGGCATGGAAGTGCTGGGCGTAACCAGCTACGGCGATTTGTCCCAATTTGCGCAACAGCAGTCGCGCGCCTCGGCCTTCATCCTGTCGATCGACGACGAAGAGTTCGGCGATGGCACCTTCGAAGAAACCGACTATGCACTGAAGTCGCTGCGTGCCTTCGTCGAAGAGATACGCTACAAGAATTCCGATATTCCGATTTACCTGTACGGCGAGACGCGCACTTCGCGCCATATCCCGAACGACATTCTGCGCGAGTTGCACGGCTTCATCCACATGTTTGAAGACACGCCGGAATTTGTCGCGCGCCACATCATCCGCGAAGCGAAGTCCTACCTGGACGGCCTGGCGCCGCCGTTTTTCCGCGCGCTGGTGCATTATGCGAATGACGGCTCCTACTCCTGGCATTGCCCGGGGCACTCCGGCGGCGTTGCCTTCCTGAAGTCGCCTATCGGCCAGATGTTCCACCAGTTTTTCGGCGAAAACATGCTGCGCGCCGACGTCTGCAACGCGGTGGAAGAGCTGGGCCAATTGCTGGACCATACCGGACCGGTAGCGGCGTCCGAGCGCAATGCCGCGCGCATCTTCAATGCCGACCACTGCTACTTCGTCACCAACGGCACCTCGACCTCAAACAAGATGGTCTGGCACTCCACCGTGGCGCCGGGCGACATCGTGGTCGTGGACCGCAACTGCCACAAGTCGATACTGCACTCCATCATCATGTGCGGCGCGATCCCGGTATTCCTGATGCCTACGCGGAACCACCTCGGCATCATAGGACCGATCCCGCTGGAAGAGTTCACGATGGAGAGCATACAGAAGAAGATAGAGGCGAATCCCTTTGCGCGCCAGGCCAAGAACAAGAAGCCGCGTATCCTGACCATTACCCAGTCGACTTACGACGGCGTGGTGTACAACGTCGAAACCCTGAAGGATATGCTGGACGGTGAAATCGATACCCTGCATTTTGACGAAGCCTGGCTGCCGCACGCGACTTTCCATAGCTTCTACAAGGACATGCACGCGATCGGCAAGGACAGGCCACGCGCCAAGAAGTCGATGATATTCTCGACCCAGTCCACGCATAAGCTGCTGGCCGGCATTTCGCAGGCTTCGCAAATCCTGGTGCGCGAATCGGAGACAGTGCAACTGGACAAGGACAGCTTCAATGAAGCCTACCTGATGCATACCTCGACCTCGCCGCAATACGCCATCATTGCATCTTGCGATATCGCGGCCGCCATGATGGAAGCGCCGGGCGGCACTGCGCTGGTGGAGGAATCCATCCTGGAAGCGCTGGATTTCCGCCGCGCGATGCGCAAGATCGATCAGGAATGGGGCAAGGACTGGTGGTTCCAGGTATGGGGGCCGGATACTTTTGCCGAAGACGGCATAGGTACGCGTGAAGACTGGGTAATACGGGCCGAGGACGACTGGCACGGTTTCGGCAAGCTGGCGCCCAATTTCAACATGCTGGATCCGATCAAGGCCACCATCATCACTCCGGGCCTGTCGCTGGAAGGCCAGTTCAGTGAAACCGGCATCCCGGCGTCCATCGTCACCAAGTATCTGGCCGAGCACGGTGTTATCGTTGAAAAAGCCGGCCTGTACTCGTTCTTCATCATGTTCACCATCGGCATTACCAAGGGCCGCTGGAATACCTTGTTGACTGCCTTGCAGCAGTTCAAGGACGACTATGACAAGAACCAGCCCATGTGGCGCATCCTGCCGGAATTTGCGGCGGCCAACCCCCGCTACGAAGGCGTGGGCCTGAAAGACCTGTGCCAGGGCATCCATGCAGCATACAAGGCCTACGACGTCGCCCGCTTGACCACGGAAATGTATCTGTCCGACATGCAGCCGGCGATGAAGCCTTCCGATGCCTTTTCCAAGATGGCGCACAAGGAGATAGAACGCGTGTCTATCGACGAACTGGAGGGGCGCGTCACGTCCATCCTGCTGACGCCCTACCCGCCGGGCATCCCGCTGCTGATCCCCGGCGAGCGCTTCAACAAGACCATCGTGGATTATCTGAAATTCGTGCGCGATTTCAATGAGAAATTCCCCGGCTTCGAGACCGATTGCCACGGCCTGGTCAGGAAAGAAGTCGACGGCAAGCGCGGCTACTATGTCGACTGCGTGAAACTGGGTGCAGAAGCGACGGAATAAGGCGCAAGCGGTATGCGGCAATGCCGCTGAAACGATAAAAGGCGCTTGAGATATTCAAGTGCCTTTTTTATGTTCGCCAGCAATACAATACCCTCTTAATACCATATTTCCATATACTATATGCTGGAAATATATTTCCATTCTTTAGCGCTCTCCGGCTTGGTCTTTCCGTTCTCCAGCCTCGGCGAGCTCTGCGAATATTGAGCGATTTGATAAGGGTCTTAGATGGGCGATTTTCCAGCATTAACGGCAATCAGGCCAACCGACATCAGTGTCGGCAAGCCCTTGCCATGGCCGGTCTATGATATAAACGGCAACCTGCTGTTCGAGTCGGGCATGATGATAGAGACCCAGCATCAACTGGAACGGCTGGTCATCAACGCCTATTGCATGGATTCGCTTTGGAATACTGTCCCGACGCGGGAAATTCCAGAGATGGCCGCACCGGTGGCGGAACAAAAGGAAGAAGACGCCCGGGACCAGATGATAGACCTGGACAGCGTGCGCTGGGCGGTGGGCGAGAAGCTATTCTTGCAGATGCAGGATAGTGCCGCGACCAGGTTTACCGTCAAGATGATAGGCTTCCTGAAAAACAAGTCGATTATCGTGTCGGCTCCGACGATAGACGGCGGCGCCCCCAGGATCAGGGATGGTCAGGTTTTCATCGTGCGCGCCTTCACTGGCAAGACTGCCTATGCTTTTACGGCGTCCGCAATGAAGTCGGTGTTCTTTCCCTACCCCTATCTACATTTATCCTATCCGACCCAGGTTCGCAGCACCGTGATACGGCAGGGTTCGCGCGCCACGGTCAAGATCATCGCTTCCGTCAGCATAGGCAATCCCGAGCAAACCGCCGCGGCAGTCCTGAACGATTTGAGCACGGGCGGCGCCTCCGGCGTCATCAAGAAAAACATTGGTGAAAAAGGCGATGCGGGCCTCATCAAGTTCAAGGTGAGAGCGGCCGGGAACGTTGAAATCCTGAACCTGAATGTCATCTTGCGTTCAGTCGAATCCATAGAGAACGAAGACGGTTATCGCTATGGCTTCCAGTTTGTCGACCTCGACACACAGTCCAAGCTGATCCTGTCGGCCTTTGTGCATCAAACCCTGGTAGAGGCAGACTAGAGGCCTTGCCATTGGCGCGGATGGGGGTTAGCTGTCCTATCCGCACAACATATCTCTTCCATTTTCACCCTTGGAGCCCAGGCATGTGGAGCGGCGACCCGCAGCCATGCCTTATTATTGTCCAATATCTAATTACATTTGCTCAATATAGTTACGCAAAGTAACACTTATTGCTTGGCTCAAATAATTTACGCATGTTACTTTGCGTAACAGGATTCCATTAAAAACTGGGGACGCTTCATGTTGAGTTTAGCGACACGGACATTGTCGGCGGCAATGCTTGCAGTAGTACTGGCCTCATGCGGCGGTGGCGGCGGTTCCGGCAGTCCTACCACCCCTCCTTCAAGTGGTGGTGATGGCGGCACCGGAGGCGGCGGCACCACTCCGCCGCCGACAGCGGCACAAGCGTCGCGCATGCTGACCCAGGCGACTTTCGGGGCGACCGACGCCGATATCGCCACCCTGAGCGCCAGCGGTTATGCGGCCTGGGTGGAGGCCCAATTCGCCAAGCCGCAAAAATTGCATCGCACTTATATGGACAGCATCAGTGCCAGCAGCGGGCTAGCCTTTAGCCAAAACAATTTCTTTGAATCCTTCTGGCAGCAGGCCATAACAGGCGACGACCAGTTGCGCCAGCGGCTCACTTTTGCGCTGTCGCAGATCTTCGTGGTCTCTTTCCAGGACAGCACCGTCAGCAATTACCCGCGCGGCGTCGCCGCCTATTACGATATGCTGGGCGCAAACGCCTTTGGCAATTTTCGTGATTTGCTGCAGGCCGTCTCGCTACATCCCATGATGGGCATTTACCTGACCTCGCTGCGCAACCAAAAAGAATCCGGTTCGCGCGTCCCCGACCAGAACTATGCGCGCGAAGTCATGCAATTATGCTCGATAGGCCTGTACCAGCTGAACCAGGACGGCAGCCTCAAACTGGCCGGCGGCAAACCGATAGAAACCTATACCAATGACGATATCAGCGGCTTGTCCAAGGTATTCACCGGCTGGAGCTGGGCCGGGCCGGACAAGAGCGATACCCGTTTTTTCGGCGGCAATGCCGATCCCGACCGGGACTGGACGCCGATGCAGAGCTACCCCAAGTTCCACTCCACCTCGGCCAAGAGCTTTCTGGGCGTGACCATACCGGCCCAGGGTACGGCCGACCCCGAGGGTAGCTTGAAGGTCGCGATGGATACCCTGTTCAATCATCCGAATGTCGGCCCCTTCATCGGCAAGCAACTAATACAAAGAATGGTGACCAGCAATCCCAGTCCGCAGTATGTGGCCCGGGTGGCGGCTGCCTTTGCCAACAATGGCCAGGGAGTGCGCGGCGATATGAAGGCCGTGACCAGGGCCATCCTGCTCGACAGCGAGGCCAGGGCCGAGCTTAACCTGGCCAGCCCGAATGCCGGCAAGCTGCGCGAACCGGTCATCCGCCTGGCGAACTGGATGCGCGCGTTTAAGGCGAAATCCACCTCGGCGCGTTTCCTGATGGGGAACCTGGACGATCCGCTCAGCGCGCTCGGGCAAACGCCGATGCGCTCGCCTTCGGTATTCAATTTCTACCGGCCCGGCTATGTACCGCCGAATACCAGTATTGCGGCGGCAGGCCTGGTGGCGCCGGAGATGCAGATCACCGGTGAAACCACGGTAGTCGGTTACCTGAATTTCATGCGGGACGTGATACCGAACGGAACCGGTTCCTCACGTGACGTCAAACCCGACTATACCGCCGAGCTGGCGCTGACCGCGACGCCGGAGCAGTTGCTGGACAGGGTGAACCTGCTGCTGATGGCGAGCCAGATGTCGTCCGGCTTGCGCAGCCAGATACTGGATGCCATCAATTCGGTCGCTATCCCCGCAGGCACCGGCGCCAACGTCGATACGGCGCGCAAGAACCGGGTCAACCTGGCGGTGTTCCTGACCATGGCGTCACCCGAATATCTGGCTCAAAAATAGGTGGAGAACAATATGCCAACAAAACCCAATGCTTCACGCCGGGAATTCCTGCGCATGGCGTCGGCCCTGTCCGTGGTCGGCACCGCAGGGGCGCCGTTTGCGCTGAACCTGGCGACGATGGGCTCTGCCGCCGCCCAGACTGCCCCCAGCGACTACAAGGCGCTGGTGTGCCTGTTCATGTTCGGCGCGAATGATCATGCCAATACGGTACTGGCCACCGACAGCACTTCGTGGAGCCAGTACCTGAGCGTACGCACCACGACCGATGCCGGCTCGATAGCCTTGCCGGCAGTCGGTGCGCAAGGCGGCGTCATCCCGATTGCGCCCTCCACCACCCAGCCCGGCCGCAGCTTTGCCTTGCACCCTAACCTGGTGGAATTGAAATCCCTGTTTGACAACGGCAGGGCGGCCATCGTCAGCAATGTTGGTCCGCTGATCATGCCGACCACGCTGGTCCAATACAAGGCGGCCAGCGTTGCGCTGCCGCCCAAGCTGTTTTCCCATAACGACCAGCAATCGTTGTGGCAAGCCTATGCACCGGAAGGCGCCGCGTATGGCTGGGGCGGGCGCATGGGCGATTTGATGGCTGCCAGTAACAGCAATGCCATCTTTACTTCGATATCTGCCTCGGGTAATGCAGTATTCCTGGCCGGGAAGACCATCAACCAGTACCAGGTGAGTTCCTCGGGCGCGGTGGCGATAGGCGGCCTGAGCGGCAGCCTGTTCGGCTCCAGCACGGCTGCGAACTCGTTCAAGTCCATCATCACTTCCGACACGTCCAACCTGTTCCAGAAAGAGTATGCGGCGGTGACCAATCGCTCCATCAATGCACAAGGCTTGCTGAGCCCGGCGATGGCGCCAGCCGGCGCTGCCGGCGTGCCCAACCCAACGCAATACACCAACCCCAATACCGGCGTGCTGGCGAATAATTCGCTGGCCACCCAATTGCAGACGGTGGCCAGGATCATTGCCGGGCGCAGCGCTTTGGGAGCGAAGCGGCAAGTGTTCTTTGTCAGCATGGGCGGATTTGATACGCATGACGTGCAGAAGACGGCACAGGCCGATTTGCTCGCCCGCCTGTCGCATGCGATCGCCTATTTCGACGGCGTGGTGGGCAATTTGCAAGGTACAGACTTGCGCAACCAGGTCACCCTGTTCACCGCATCCGACTTTGGCCGCACCTTTACCAGCAACGGCGACGGCACCGACCATGGCTGGGGATCGCACCATTTTGTCGTCGGCGGCGCAGTCAAGGGCGGCAATATCTATGGTGATTTCCCGGTCACGGGTTTGAAGCATAGCCAGGATGTAGGCTCAGGCAGCCTGCTGCCGCAATTTTCGGTCGACCAGTACGGCGCAACGCTGGCCAACTGGTTTGGCTTGAGCGCGAGCCAGATCAATGACGTGTTCCCGAATATCGGCAACTTCACTACCCGCAATTTAGGCTTCCTGGGCTAGCGCACCGAGCCTCTCGAAAACAGCAAAGGCGAACTTTGCAGTCCGCCTTTCTCTCATTTACCTTCCCGGCCAGAGCAGCGATCAGGCCCCGAGGTTTTCTGCCGCAAAGCCCCAGTTGATCAGTTTGTCCAGCAGGGCATTCACATAATCGGCGCGGCGGTTCTGATAATCCAGGTAATAGGCATGCTCCCAGACGTCTATCGTCAATAGGGGTTTCATGCCCTTGGTCAAGGGTAGTTCCGCATTCGGCGTCCGCACCACTTTCAATTTGTCGCCGTCCTGCACCAGCCAGGCCCAGCCGCTGCCGAACTGACCGAGGGCGGCTGCAGCCAATTCTTTTTTACAGGCATCGACACTGCCGAATGAGGCTTCGATTTTTTGCTTCAGGGCCGCCGGCGGTTCGCCACCGCCGCTGGGCCGCAGGCTGCGCCAGTAAAAAGTGTGGTTCCAGATCTGCGCCGAATTATTGAAGATGGCGGCCTTGTCGGCTTGCCCAGCAGTAGCCAGCACCACTTTTTCCAGCGACATGTCGGCATACTCGGTGCCGACGATCAGCTTGTTCAGGTTGTCGATATAGCCTTTATGGTGTTTGCCGTAATGGAAGCCTATCGTGTTCGAGGAAATAATCGGCGCCAATGCATCTTCTGCATAAGGAAGAGCCGGCAGCACATGGGTCGTGGCCGCGGAAGCGATGGTGGGGAAGCCCCCGGCTGTCATGACCAGGCCCGCGCTTGCCATGGACAGTGCCGACACCAGGAAATGCCGGCGTTTCAATTCTGCGAATTGCTCATGCTTGTCTATGCTGCTCATATTCTCTCCTTGGTGATGGGCGTGACGACCTCTTGGGATGGAATGCAATGAGATGCTCGGCATTGCAAATAATGCATGCGTATCTTGCCACGCCCATATCAGGACGGCAATGACGAAATGGAAACAGTTTGTTAGAAGATGGAGCGCGAAGTCAGTGTTGTAAAGCGTTCCAGCGCATAAGTGCCGGCCAGCGAATTGCCGGTATGATCCAGGCCGGGCGACCAGACGGCCACCGCTAACTCGCCCGGCACCAGGGCCAGGATGCCGCCGCCCACCCCGCTCTTGGCCGGCAAGCCGACCCGGTAGGCAAAATCTCCGGCGGCGTCATAGGTGCCGCAGGTCAGCATCAAGGCATTCAGGCGCTTGGCCGAGCTGGCGTCCAGTATCTGCTGGCCGTTCCAGGGGATGGTGCCGTGCTGGGCCAGAAAAGCGCCGGCCTTGGCCAGTTCGGCGCAAGTCATGGTGATCGAACACTGCCGGCAATAGCTGTCGATGACCGTCTTGACCGGGTTATGCAGGTTGCCGAAATCCTTCATCAAATGGGCGATGGCATAGTTGCGGTGCGCAGTTTCGCGTTCCGATTGCGCCACGGCGAGGTCAAAATCTACACTGTTTTCATCGGCTATCGTGCGTGCAAATTGCAGTACTGCAATATCCGACTGTACGAAGCGAGATGACAGTATATCGGTCATGACCAGCGCGCCGGCATTGATGAAGGGATTGCGCGGCTTACCCTTTTCGTATTCCAGTTGCACCAGCGAGTTAAAGGGATTGCCGGAAGGCTCCCTGCCCACCCTGCTCCAGATACTGTCGCCCTCGCGCGAAAATGCCAGTGCCAGCGCAAATAATTTGGTGACGCTTTGCAGCGAGAATTTTTGCCGGGCATCGCCTACGGCAAAGGTGCTGCCATCCAGGCCATATACGGCCATGCCGAAATGGTCGCGGGATACCTTGGATAGCTGCGGGATATAGCTGGCCACGGTTCCTTGCGATAATAGCGGCTGCACTTCGGCGTGTATGGTGTCCAGTATTGCCGCATAGTCGGGCGAGGTTCCGGAGGTAGCGAGATTCGGCATGGTTTGTTGATGCAAGGGAATGGACTAAAAACGGGAATGCCAGCTTAGCCCAGAAGCGCGCAATTGGAAAGCACAGCCATGACTTATCTTGCTTGCCATATGCCAATTTGGCATAGGACATTTTTTCCGCAGTTGCGTAATATGGAGGCCAGTCCCTCCAACCCCAAAAATACTATGCATATCTGTGTCCTCGGTGCAGGAGTGATAGGTGTCACGACCGCCCATCAATTACTGCAAGCCGGCCACCAGGTCACCCTGGTCGAAGCACAAGCCCAACCCGGGCAGATGACCAGCTACGGCAATGGCGCCCAGCTCAGCTATTCCTATGTCGCCCCGCTGGCCGACCCCTCGGTCTGGAGCAAATGGCCCCACTACCTGTTCAGCGCCGATTCGCCGCTGACCCTGAAGCCGCAGTTCGACCCGGCGCAATGGCGTTGGCTGCTCAAATTCCTGGCAGCCAGCACAGCACAGCAAGTCAAGCGCACCACGATAGACTTGCTGCAACTGGCATTTTTCAGCCGCGACAAGCTTGCGCAGTTGCTGGCCGCCCAGCCGCTGGATTTTTCTTATCGCACTGCCGGCAAGCTGGTCATGTTCACTGAGCAGGCGGCGCTGGAGTCAGCCCGCGCGCAGGTGGATTTCCAGGCCCAATACGGCTGCCAGCAAGAAGTCATAGGCGCACAACGCTGCATGGAGATAGAACCGGCACTGGCGGCATCCAGCCGGCAATGGGCGGGCGGCGTGTATACCGCCAGCGAAGACGCCGGCGATTGCGCTCAGTTTTGCGCGCAGTTGCTGGAGGCGATGAAAATCTCGGCGCAGTTTCACTTCCTGCCCAACCTAGCGATAGACAATGTCCGTGCCGGGAATGATCGCCTGCATGCAGTCAGCGCGGGCGGGCAGGACATAGCGGCCGACAGCTTTGTGCTGGCCATGGGAGTGGACAGCGCAGAGTTTGCCCGCAAACTTGGTTTTACGCTGCCGGTGTATCCCCTGAAGGGTTACAGCATTACGGTACCGGTGACAGGCCCCTGGGCCAGCTCTGCCCCGCAAGTGTCTATCACCGACTTGTCGCGCAAGATAGTGTATGCCCGGCTGGGTGAGCGTCTGCGGGTCGCCGGCCGGGTCGAGATCGTCGGCATGGACCGTAGCATCCCGCCAAGCGCGGTGCAGGAACTGGTCAGCGGCACCAAAGACTTATTTCCCGACTGCGGGGATTTGTCCGATGCGTCCCAATTGTCGCCCTGGGCAGGTTTCCGGCCGGCGACTCCTACCGGCTTGCCTGTCATCGGCAAGTCACCACTCAGCAACCTGTTCTTGAATGTAGGCCATGGTGCGCTGGGCTGGACCCTGGCTTGCGGCAGCGCCGCGCTATTGGCGGAATTGATTGCGGGCCGGCCGACCTCGATCAATTCACAACCCTACGCCTACGCTTAGGCAGCCAGGCGGGATATCTGGAAGCATGAAAAGAACCGGGAGCCCGGTTCTTTACATCGGCGGAAGCTTTTAATCAGGCCTTGGGCAAGGTCACGCCATGCTGTCCCTGATACTTGCCGCCTCTGTCCTTGTATGAAGTTTCGCACATCTCGTCACTCTCGAAGAACAAGACCTGGGCGCAGCCTTCACCGGCGTAAATTTTTGCCGGCAAGGGGGTGGTATTGGAAAACTCCAGCGTGACATAGCCTTCCCACTCCGGCTCGAACGGCGTCACGTTGACGATGATGCCGCAACGCGCATAGGTGGATTTGCCCAGGCAGATGGTCAGTACGCTGCGCGGGATGCGGAAATATTCCATGGTGCGCGCCAGCGCGAATGAATTGGGCGGGATGATGCAGACATCGCCCTTGAAATCGACGAATGACTTTTCATCGAAGTTCTTGGGGTCGACAATAGTGCTGTTGATGTTGGTGAAGATCTTGAATTCATCGGCGCAGCGGATATCGTAACCGTACGAAGAAGTGCCATAGCTGACTATTTTATGCCCATTTTGCTCGCGCACCTGGCCCGGTTCAAACGGCTCTATCATGCCGGTTGACTCTGCCATGCGGCGTATCCACTTGTCTGATTTGATGCTCATAGTATTTGCTCGATATTGTATTGCACAGAGGGGTGTCAGTCCCGGCAGAGGTGTTTATGCTGGGAAATCTGATTTTGGCTGTGATTTTACGCGAAAAAAGCCGTAATTTTGCGTCGTTTTTATGTTTACGCGACCGGATTTGAGCAAATCCGGCCGTAATTTGTGTGCTCTGGGCTATCTGGACAATATGCAATGGGAGTCGGAAGGTTTTTGCGCCGCTGCCGCCTTGGCATTCTCCACCCTGATTTCCTCGGGCAATTGGATGTTGTTCTTGACCGCTGTCAGCTCGGCCAGGATGGAAATAGCGATTTCGGCCGGGGTTTTGCTGCCTATATACAGGCCTATGGGGCCGTGCAATTTGGCCAGCTCCGCTTCGCTGACATCGAATTCCTTCAGCCTTTCGCGCCGCTTGGCATTGTTGACACGGGAACCTATCGCGCCTACATAAAAAGCCTCCGACTTCAACGCCTCCATCAGCGCCAGGTCGTCCAGCTTGGGATCATGGGTCAGTGCGACCACGGCGCTACGGCTGTCCAGTTTCATCTCCAGCACCAGGTCATCCGGCATTGCATGCACCAGCCTGACGCCTTCTACCTGCCAGCCGTCGCGGTACTCTTCCCTGGGGTCGCACACGGTCACATGGTAATCCATGCCCAGCGCTATGCTTGCCAGGAAACGCGACAACTGCCCCGCTCCTATGATCAGCAGGCGCCAGCGCGGCCCGTGTATCGTGGTCAGAGCAACATCCGAGGCCTGCAGTCCCATGCCCGGCCCGGCTTGGTCCAGCCGCACTTCCCCACTCTGTAAATCCAGGCGGCGCGCCACCAGTTCATGCTGCGCCAGTTTTTGCAATAGCTCCTGGATGCGGCTAGCGGCGCTCAGAGGCTCTATCGCCAGCTGTATGGTGCCGCCGCAAGGCAAGCCGAAACGATGCGCCTCATCGGCGGTGATGCCATAGGTGACGATCTCGGGCTTGCTGCGCTGTATGCCGTGCTGGCGTACCCGTTCTATCAAGTCATCCTCGATGCAGCCACCGGAGACCGAGCCGACTACCCGTCCATCCTCGCAGATGGCCAGGGTGGCGCCCTCCGGCCTGGGACTGGAACCCCAGGTCTTGATCACGGTCACCAGCTCGCATTTGCGGCCAGCCTGCAGCCACTGGTCGCAGGTTTTCAGCACTTCCAGATCGATACTATCCATACGCACCCAAATATAAATAAACCCAAATAAGCACAGCACACTGCATGCAGAAACATGCAGTGTGTGTATCTTACCTTGTGACCGGACTTGCTGCTTGGATCTGCCCTGGCTCAGCGAACATCAGCCAGCGGCAGGCAACGTCAGGTAACGTCAGGCAGCAGCAATTTTTTCCGGCGTCAGCGGCAGGCTGCGTAGCCGTTTGCCGGTGGCGGCAAACAGGGCATTGGCCACCGCCGGGCCTATCAGCGCCGTGGCCGGTTCGCCTATGCCGCCAGGTTTTTCGGTGCTCTTGACCAGGGTGACGTCTATCTTGGGCGTTTCATTCATGCGCAACACAGGATAGTTATGGAAATTGGTCTGCTGCACTCTGCCGTTTTCCAGCGTGATATCGCCATACAGCGCGGCGGACAGCCCGAACACGATGCTGGAATGGATTTGCGCGTCGACCGTATCGGGATTGACCATGCGCCCCAGGTCCGCCACCACAGTCACCTTGTGCACCCGGATCTCCCTGTCCTTGCTGACCGAGATCTCGGCCACCTGCGCCATATAGGTATCGTAACCCTCCATCAGGGCGATGCCTTGCTTGTGGCCCGCCGGCAGCGGCTTGCCCCAGCCGGCCTTGTCAGCCGCCAG
This sequence comes from Pseudomonadota bacterium, assembly GCA_040390485.1. Taxonomy (GTDB): domain Bacteria; phylum Pseudomonadota; class Gammaproteobacteria; order Burkholderiales; family Burkholderiaceae_D; genus Undibacterium. Next base: position 3,716 of record JAZJYH010000018.1, on the reverse strand, counting down.
CTTGAGCACATTGGCAAAACGCGGCTGCTTGCTCAGCATTTCCATGCGATAGGTATAGGGATCCTTGCCGGCGGCGTTGGCCAGTTCGTCGATGAAACTTTCATTGGCAAAGGCATTCAGCGCATGGCTGACCGAGCGCCAGTAACCCACCCGCAGTCCGGAGTCATGGATGAACATGTCCTGCGTCATATTCGGTATGTCGTAGGGCACTACCGAAGCCTCGGCCATGAAGGCATCCAGCGTATCCTTGGGCAAGCCGAAGGCGCGCTGGGTGATGGATTGCGAAGTCAGCTCGAACTTCAGCGCCACCGGCTTGCCGCCGGCATCCAGCCCTGCCGCGAGGCGGTTCAAGGCCATCGGCCGGTAAAAGTCATGCGTGGTGTCGTCTTCGCGGGTCCACAAAAGCTTGACCGGTTTGCCGACCGCCTTGGAAATTTGCGCGGCTTGCACGATGAAATCCAGTTCCAGCCGACGCCCGAAACCGCCGCCCAGGAAGGTGGTTTTCAAGGTGATGTCTTCAGGCTTGATGCCCAGCGCCGCGGCAACGGCGCCTTGCGCGCCTTGCTGGAACTGGGTAGGTCCGATCAGCAATATCTTGCCGTCGCGGAAATCGGCGGTGAAATTCATCGGCTCCAGCGTGGCGTGGGCCAGCAGCGGTGAGACATACTCCGCCTGCAGGGTCTTGGCCGATCCCTTGATGGCAGCGTCGACATTGCCGCCGGATTGTTTGATATTGATTTTCTTTTCGGTGGCGGCGGCAGCGCGCATACCGGCCAGCATGTTCGCATTGTTCAATTTTGCAACACTTCCCTCATCCCATTGAACAGTCAGGGCTTCACGGGCTTTTTTCGCCCGCCAGTAGCTGTTGGCGACCACCGCGACGCCATCTGGAATCTGCACCACGTCGATCACGCCGGGCATGCTGCGCGCCTTGGAGGCATCAAAGCTCTTGACCGTGCCGCCGATGACCGGGCATTGCTCCAGCGATGCGTAGACCATGCCGGGCAGCTTCACATCGATGCCGAACTCGGCCGTGCCATTGACCTTGCCAGGCGTATCCAGCCGCTTGATCGGTTTGCCGACCAGCCTGAAGTCCTTCGGGTCTTTCAGCACCACGTCCTTGGGGATAGGCAGTTTGGACGCCGCGGCTGCCAGTTCGCCATAGGTGGCATGCTTGCCGCCCGGCCCCTTGACCACGCCGTCGTCGGCGTGCAATTTGGAGGCGTCGACGCCCCATTTTTCGGCGGCGGCAGAGATCAGCATCATCCTGACCTGGGCGCCGCCTATGCGCAGTTTTTCCCAGCCGTCCCTGACCGAGGTGGAGCCGCCGGTGATTTGCGCGCCCAGCAGGGCATTCACATAGACTGCCCCGGGCGGTGCAATCGCCACCTTGATTTTCCTGACGTCAACATTTAATTCCTCGGCAATCAGCATCGGCATCGACGTGTACACGCCCTGCCCCATTTCGGAACGGGCCGAAATCAAGGTAATTGTATTGTCGTCGGCAATATGCACCCAGGCATTGGGCGTATACAAGGTGCCGGCCGCCATCGCCTCGCCTACGCTGCCGGGCAAGGAAACGCCGAGTATCAGGCCGCCTGCAATGCCGGAAACTTTCAGGAAATCGCGTCTTGTTGTGGTCATCGCATTCTCCTCAGGCTGCTTTGGTGGATTTTTTCATTTCGGCGGCGGCAAACTTGATCGCAGCGCGAATACGGTTATAGGTGCCGCAACGGCAGATATTGCCGCTCATCGCATTGTCGATATCGGCGTCCGAGGGATTTTTGTTGGCCGACAATAGTGCAGCCGCGCTCATCAGCTGTCCTGACTGGCAATAGCCGCATTGCGGTACGTCAAAGGCTATCCAGGCTTTTTGCAGGACGTGGGAATTGTCCTTGGACAGGGATTCTATCGTTGCGACTTTTTTACCAGCGACCGCCGATACGGGAGTCTGGCAAGAACGGACAGGAGCGCCGTCTACATGGACCGTGCAGGCACCGCATAATGCTGCGCCGCAACCAAATTTGGTGCCGGTCAAGCCGATTTCATCGCGGATTACCCACAGCAGCGGCGTATCCGCTTCCGAGGTGACCGATACGGGCTTGCCATTGAGATTGAAACCTATCGCCATTTTTGTCTCCATGTTGTTAGAACAGCTTTTTTATTGTGCCAATTTGAAACACTTTTACTGACTTAACGCTACATCAATAAGTAAATTGCAATTGCTGTGCCAGGCCCGGCGGAGACAGTGCCTGCGATGCCGTCCGCATGGCTTGATAGTCTGCGTGCGTCAAACTTGAACAGGTGTTACATTAAGCGGTAACTCATTTCATTAATATCAACTCGTATTCATGCGTGCTTGTGCGTGTCTATGCGCGCTTATGCGGGCTTATTAATGAGGGGCCTGTCATCGCATTAGCATCCATGACCATCCTTTCTGCGGAGTCCAGAAATGCGCCAAGCAACAGAGCCAGGCAAAAGCGGCTTGCCAGCCACGCCGCAATCACCCAGCAAATCAGCAGGCATCATTTCTGCCAGTACCCATCCCGACCTGCTCCATGAATCGCACCAGCGCTCGGCCGCCTTTGGGCTGGATGCGCACGCCGCACCGGATTTCAGTGCCCTCAGCCACCAGGAACTGAGCATGGCGATAGAACAAAATCGTTCGCTGCACGCCTATGCATTGCCGGTCATGGAAACCCTGTATGAACAGATCTGCGACACGCACAGCATGGTGGTGCTGACCGATGCCAAGGGGCATATCCTGCACGCCTTTGGCGATGACGATTTCCTGCAAAAAGCCGAGAAAGTCGCCATCCAGCCCGGCGTCAACTGGGCCGAAAGCAGCAAGGGTACCAATGCCATAGGCACGGCCCTGGCAGAGCAGGCACCTGCCCTGATACACGCCGGCGATCACTACCTGAGCGCGAACCATTTCCTGACTTGCTCCGCCGCCCCCATCTTTGATCACCAGGGCAACGTGCTGGGCGTACTCGATGTCACCGGCGACTACCGCAGCTACCATAAGCACACGATGGCGCTGGTGCGGATGTCGGCCCAGATGATAGAGAACCAGTTGTTCTCGGCGGCATTCGAGGATGCGATTACCTTGCACTTCCATAGCCGGCCGGAATTCATCGGCACCCTGATGGAAGGGATTGCCTCGTTCACGCCCGGCGGGCGCTTCCTGTCGGCCAATCGCAGCGCGCTGTTCCAGCTGGGTTTGCCGCTGGCGGCCTTGCAATCGCATACGTTCAGTTCGCTGTTCGGCTTGCCGGTGTCGGCGCTGTTTGAGCATTACCGGGCGGCGGCGCCGCAGTTCCTGAGCCTGGCCGTGCCGGGCGGTGTAAGAGTTTCTGCGCGTGCAGAGCTCAAGCTGAGCCATAGCTTTTCTTCGTACGCCCCGGCCGAGCAAGCAGGGACGCCGGCCAGGCCGGCCCCCTTGTCGCGCAAGGCTACCGCAGCGTCGAGTCTGGCTAAGCTGAAGACCGGCGACGCCAGCCTGGCCATCCTGGTGGATAAAGTCAGCAAGGTGCTGGGACGGGATATCCCTATCCTGATTGCCGGCGAAACCGGCTCGGGCAAGGAGTTGCTGGCGCAGGCGATCCACCAGGATTCGCCGAGATCGCAGGCGCCTTTCATTGCCGTGAATTGCGCCTCGATACCGGAAACCCTGATCGAATCCGAATTATTCGGCTATGAAGACGGCGCCTTCA